>NZ_JAJCIC010000065.1 GCF_020554865.1 Lacrimispora sp. 210928-DFI.3.58 | reverse complement strand
TAGACCATGTCTATTTTTATGAAATTGAATTTGCGAAACTAATTATACGTTATCTATTTCGTTGATTTCTTCTTTGCTAAGTCCGGCTTTGGCAAGAGAATAAATATCCGGTTTCATCAAACATCAGCGCTCCCTCCAAAAAAAATGTAAGTGCAGCTATGGAGCGATCTGCTCCCTTCCTGCACTTACATTTTACTTTCGCATTTGAAATATAACAAATACTTAGATTTTATGCCAAACCCATGCCTAAAAAGCATTTTGAAAATTCAATGAATTTTGTTGCTGCCAAGCTGAATGGCTGTCCACGTTTCCACGCCAAAACGCTCGTTGCCCAAAGTTCCGGATACAATGGCCGATAAGCTATCTTTGATGAATCCCAAAAAGGTACTGCACCTTCAATTACCAACGAATATGCCAGACCTTGATTTACCATTACTGCACCGTTAGTACTCAGGTTGCTGGTAAACAGGATATTCAGATTTTTGTAATAGTCGCCAAACCAACTTGCCAGTTCATTCTGCACCTGCATACGTCTTGGAAGAATCAAGGGCAATTCGGACAAATCACTTGCTGTAATGAACTCTTTTTCTGCAAGCGGGTCATTCGGCGGCATTAGAACCACCCATTTTTCTTTCATGTCCATACGGATAAAATCATATTTCTCCATATCTATTGGTTCCAAGAGAAGACCGAGATCAAGAAGTCCCTTATCCATCTGTTCTTTTACCAAATCCGCAGTTGCTGTAAAAATATCAAAAGTAACACGGGGATATTTCTGATGAAAATTTTTGAACAATTCAGGAAGTAACTGCACGGAAGCAATTTCTCCACAGCCAATGGAAATCTTACCTTCCACCTGTTCCTCCTGCTCAACCAGCTCTTTTTCCGTCTTATCAACAAGCTGCAAAATTTCTTCTGCGCGGCGGCGAAGGAGAATGCCTTCGTTGGTTAATTTAATTTTACGGGTGCCTCTGTCAAACAGTTTCGCACCGATTTCTTCCTCCATTTGTGCGAGTTGGCGGGAAAGGGTCGGCTGTGTGATATGCAAAACCTCTGCGGCTTTTGTAATGCTTTCTTCCCTAACTACGGTCAGAAAATAGCGAAGAACTCTAATCTCCATATGCGAACTCCTTTCAACTTTATGCATGCTCAATAAGCAGATTATACTAAATTTATGCTTTTTAAGCAACGCATCGTTTGGGGTTCAACTTCGACGGCCTTAGATATTTTTCTTTATCACTTTGCGACTTCCTCTAGCCGAAGAACAGCAGTTTTGACTTCGCTTCTGACATCGGCATAACAACGGCTCCATTATTATATCCACATTCCCTGCACATCCAGCCGTCATGGTAATATACGTGGAAAAACTCTTCTCCAGATTTCAGACAAAGTACCGGCATCCACCTGAAACGCTCTATCCACTCTTCATGACACACGAAAGCCATATAAATTCCCTTGGCTCCAATTTGCTTCGCTATTTTGACCCACTGTTTCAAATCTGTCTCTTTCACGGATAACTCCATCAAAAGAGCAGAATCACAGAGAACGGCCTCAAGATGTAAACCTCTCATATTCTACAAACGGCAGATTTCCTTTCTATAATTTACCAGCAGACTTCTTTCCTATTCATAAATCTGAGCCTCATGATTAAAAATCCAATCGTCGATCCTTTCCGATTCTGACAGCCACTCTGCCGGATAATCATAATTTTCCGCATAGACAGGGCTTTGGTAATCATGGATACCATATTCAAATATCTCTCTGCACTCATTCCAGCCTGTCTGCTCTAAATATTGCAGCGTTACCTGCAGTTCTCTTCTGCTGGTGTCTTCATAAAAGGTCCAGACGCCATCCCTCATGGATATCCCCATCCAATTTGATATTGTCATAAAAGCAATGACACAGTCAGGGCGGCTGGAGGCAGGTATTTCATAAAATTTCATAATATTCCCATCTGCTTCAAAACAACGGCTAATTCTTTTGAAAAAATGGGATTTCGCAAATCTTTTCTATGATCAACCTTCCAAAACGGCTCGTTTGTGCCTGCCTTGATACATTCCTCAACGAGTGTCTTATTGACATTAAGTGACCAGCCTATTCCATTATTTTTGAAATCCATAGTGAGAAGCTCATTCCCTTCAAGGGGAATTTCACGATAATCTCTGCCACGGCAAAAGCAAATTTTATTTCTGTCAAGCGCACTGATGGAACGCCCGTACATAATCGGATAATCCGCATTTTCAGACACTGGTGCATTTCCAATAATCTCATATTCCCCATAAAAAACCGATTGTCCATCATGTATGCAGACGGGCAGCTTTGGAGTTTTTGCAAATCTTCAATACTCACGTTGGGTTGTTCCGTAATGATATGATAAACGGAGACGCAAAGTGCCTTTCCCATGAGAATATCCCAGAATTTTCCTCCATCCTTCACAAATTTTCGTACATCAAATAAAATCCGTCCATAACCATAATGTCTGCGGTCATATTTGAAACGGAAAAAATCTCCCTCTTTATATTTACAGCGACGGCGTTTCGCATGAGCGAACGTTTGAATTTCATCTAAATCCCTGTCGGTTGTATCAGCAACCCATTTGTCAAGAAACTCTTGAAGTTCTCCTTGCTCCACACATGAAACACCTGCAAAAGCCGAAGAATAATAGGTCTGCTGCGTTGTGTAATTTGCTATTAAAACTCGTCCATTGTAATCGAAATACATACCGTAAGGTGTACAGCGCTGAATATTAACACCATTTAAGAGCTTCGGTTTGCCCTTTTCCGTAAGCGGAGCAATCCTGGTACGGTTATCCTGAGTGCGGAGTACATATGAGTTTTCACGAAAATGTCCGTTATCGTGTAACCAAATGACTTTTCGGAGAACATCACCATCAAAAAACAAAATATCTTTCCCTGTTGACCGTTCAGGCTTTACACAATTATTGGGGATTTCAACATGCTCCCAATTCGGTTCGATCAGTTCCAAACCAAGATATTTGCGCTGTTCATTTGTCAGCTCCATTTTATACTCCTTTTATCTTGACAACCTCTAATTTTCTGTTGATCTCTGATTATCAAAATCACTCTTGTTTCTTCTGTATCAGGAAGAACTTATCTTCTATTTCATAAATCGGATAAGCTCTTTTATTATATCGATAAAATCTTCTTCGTTCAAACCATAAGAAGTGATTCTGATTGATATATTATTTAATTTGAAACTTGCCCAATATGCTGCTTGATCTGTAGATGCAAGTACCATAGAAACGCCGTCAATTTTAGACTGCTTTGTATCTCCACGGAATATATTGGAAAATTCCTCTGCTTTGGCAAAGGTAATCGATAATGTCTTGCTGTTATCGCTGCTGTTGTAATACAAACTATTTGTATCATACAAAACGTCTCCCGCTTGATCCTGATAAAGAACAAAATAAGATTGCTCTGCTCTTGTCAATTCTTCTCCAAAAGCATCGGGCAGTTGTTCCATTCCGTAATAAGCAAGTAATTCCTGATAGGTCATAGGAACAATCTTTGTGTCTTCATCGGTAGGAATAACAACTTTGGAAGTCATTGGCATGGAGATATCGTTAATATAAAGAGTGTCCTTCTGTAATCCAAACAAAATTCCGCCGCAAATTACGCAAAAACAGGCTGCTATCCCGGCAATACGATAGAGCATTCGTACATTATTTTTTTGACCCTGGGCATTATTCGCCGCTTGAATCAGGTCATCATCTATATCACCAATCTCACGATAAAATGTTTCTCGGTTCATACATGGTATCCCTCACTTTCAAGATGTTTCTTTAGTCGTTTTCTTGTCCGAAAAAGTGTAGATTTCACTTTGCTTTCACTCAGATGAAAACGACTGGCGATTTCTGTGATACTATCAGAAAACCAATAGCGCCGAATAAAAATATTGCGAATATCAGAGGGTTGCATTCTCAAAAATGCAGAGATGACCGATGCCACTTCACCGGACTCATATTGCGTTTCTACAGAATCTGTCCCTGTTAAACATTCTTCCAGTTCGGATAATTGCAGTGTAAATTCAGCATTTCGTTTTTGAGCAGTCAAATAATCATAACGATTTAATGCCAGGCATCGGGTGATACGCCCTAAATATGGAAGTAGTCTTTGAGGACGATCCGGGGGAATCTGTTTCCATGCCGCAAAATAAGTATCATTGACGCATTCCTCGGATTCTTCATAATAATTGAGGATATTCATGGCGATTTTCGTCAAATATTTTCCATATTTTTGTGATTTGTTTCGTATAGCATCCTCTGAACGCTGCCAAAACAAATCAATAATTGTTTGATCTGTCATATTTGAGCCTCTCTTAAATCAGACAGTGCAGAGACAAAAGGCTTATCTCTGCACCGTCTTCCCTGTTCTTAATATGCGATAACATGAATGCGGGATGCAGTGACTTCAGAAGCTGTGGGGTTATCCTCGGTGTATCCCTGAATATGATATCCCACCGACAGAATCATGTTTTCCACCACACCGCTCGCGATGGAATAAATAGTATCATCAGAAATAAGGATTACCTGACCATTCTCTAATGTAACGCGATCATCCTCAACTGCAGCCACTTTCCCCTCGAAATTGATCACCAGCTTGCCGCCTGTCCGTGCTGCTGCATTGCAATAAATTTTGTCAGCGGATACATGCTCGGAATCAGGATCATCTTCTGTGTAGCCCTGAATGAAGTTACCAACAACAATCTCTGTGCTAACCGTATTATTGGTATCCGGATCACCCGCAAAAATTGTATCAGAAGAAATGACAACGATTTTGCCATTTTCCAGCGTGACTTCATCCCCGTTTATTGCGGTAACTGTTCCCTCAAAATTTACAACCACCTTGTTCGTTAAAATGCCGCCTGCATTGTCAGAACTTACTGTGCTCTCAGCCAGGCATCCCACCAGAGCAGAAAGTGTCATCAGTGTTACCATACAAATACAAACTAATTTCTTCATTTTGTTTTCCTCCATATTTTTAATGATAAGGATCTTAAAGACCCTTTCACCTATAAAGTAAGAAACAAAATGATTTCGTTGCAGTTTATTGAAAAATTTTTTTACTTTACCTCTATAAATTCATATTTTCAGTCTGACAATCTGGAAGTTGTTGATTTTGAAATGCTACAATAATTCTACGTCTACCCAATCATGAAATTCCGGACTGACACCTTCGTCTATATCGGGTTCAAATGTAATATCTTTTATATTACTTAATCAAAAGCAAGTTCCGGATCAGTCACCTCATAAGTCTTAACCACTGATGGTTCTTTTTTAGAACATCCAAGCGGATAACGCAGCATTTCAAACCGTACCCACTCCTCTGAATTTCCAAAGGGCATATACACATCAATATGCGTTTCATCCACGATCTGGTATCCGTATCCGGCGCCGAAGTTTGACTGTCCATTTTCCGATGGGACCTCTGTACCATCTACAGTGGAGGCAATTTCTCCATCCATAACTCCACATCTTCCATCGATATTGCTGACTTCGCCGACAGACCGATACAAATTTCCATCAACCATTACCATAGGAATCCGGTCAGATGTCTTCTTCTCAAGCAGCTGTATGCTCTTCTGGTTTCCCAACTGCAAAGGAGCGCTTTCCATGACGGCTCCGCTGTATGTAACCCTCACCCGGTCTCCTGCCCGGGCGGAAGCTGCGGCTTCATCTAATGTTACGCTTACCCTGTCTCCGGAACTGCGAATTGAGAATCCTTCGTCCACCTCCACAACGGCGCCGGTACCATGAATCTCCATTATTGTGCCCTCAAAGGTCTGGCAGTTCTCACCAAATATAACATCCTCCACAGTCTGCCCATCGCCTTCATAGCACAGGAGCAGCGTTCTCTCCCCATCCAGTTGAAACAGTTCACCATACCTCCCGGAACATGGATCTGTTCCCTCTCCCCAGGCTGCATTGATTTCCTTCCTGCTGAATTTCGATAATTCCTGCTTCAGCTGTTCCTCTGCCATATTTCCGGCATCCTCCAGCGAAGGCACTGCTTTCTGGCTGCTGCATCCGGAAAGAACCAATACCGAAATCATTATCATGGCGCTTCTTTTCATATAGTTTCTCACCTGTCCGGCCTCCTTGCATCCTTTCCTTTACCATACCAGATTTTCTTTGAGCATGCTTTAATCTACGCTTACGATTCTATGACATTTGTATTATGCTGTAACAAATAGAAAATTTTCTTCTATCCGCTTTGCGTGAAAAATATTTTTCGCACATTCCTCATAATTCTTTATGTCTATATGTCTGTAAATTTCAGCTATACAAACATACTCTTCTACTAAAGACAAATCCCTTTTTTCTACTGCTTTTTCTCCAATATCCAATAATTTATTCAGCCAGAAAATGGCGTCATCCGATGCCTCTATCCCACGATTTCCGCGTCCAGTATCTCCCCATTTATGTTAGCATCAACCTCCACCGCATGTCCCCAAAACATGTCATCATCATGATAATACAAGGTTATATCACCGTCCGGGGTGATGGAAACTTCGCTTATTTCCAGTCTCTTGGCAAAACTTTCCTTCGTAATAGGGTCTGCCTTTTCCCCATCCTCTTCCTCCTGAAGCCATTCATTGGCTAAATCCGTCAGTTTCTCTGCCGCATACTGCCGGAATTTGTCATCCCAGTTCTTCAAATCCTTATGTAATTCTCGCAGGATCGCCAGGGCCTTACAGGCGGTATCTCCGTCCTCCTCATCCGTTTCCAGGAATACGCCACAACTTTCTCCCAGCCATTCCATATCTCCCTGAAAGGAAGAAAACTGTCTGTCCAGTTCAAATTCCCCCAACGGTTCTTCCTTTATGATTACTGGCTTCGAAATCTGTTTCCGTATTTCTTCCAGCCTTGGCTCCGATGCGTTTTTCTCCAGGACTTCAAGAACCATATAGCAGTTATTCACAGTCTTACTCATATAAGGTTCCAGTTTTACCGGAATGCTTTTTCTGGCCTTGATGCGATATATCCCAAATTGCTGAAAATCATACCCCCAGCCGGCCCGGCCGGGAACATTTTTTATCAGCCACTCAAGTCTTCCCTTTTCCCGGGAAAGTTCGCCGGTCTTTCCATTCACCGATGCGATAAACTCCAAAGACGGCCTTAACATGTCTCCGATTATGGCAGCGCCTCCGGCAGATTCTTTTGTAAGGATCAGGAGTTCTTCCACTTCCTCATAAAACCGATTTTCAAATTCTTCTTTTACGCTCATCTTTGTCCTCCAAATACTTTTTCAGAAGCCTCTTTACATACTGTACATGTTCATTTTCCCAAAAGATTATGATAAATTTCGGTTATAACTGCATCCCATATAATTCGTTTTTCTTCCTGAAACTGGAAGCTATATTCCCATCTGCTTCAAAACAACCGCTAATTCCTTTGAAAAAATAGGATTTCGCAAATCGTTTCTGCAATTAACCTTCCAAAACGGCCCGTATATCAAATAAAATCCGTCCATAGCCGTAATGTCTGCGGTCATATTTAAAACGGAAAAAGTCATCCTCTTTATATTTAATACAGGTATAGACTGGTTCGCCATCTGGCTGTAATTTATATTCTTTCTGTCGATTCCGTTTTATCGGGAGGTCAAAAGCTGCTGTATTTGTCACAATGCTGCTATTCTTTCCAAACTCTGCATCGCGCCGATACACATAACAATTCAGACATCCAGTACTTATCTTATGACAGCCATGCCATGGGTTCCAGATTGCCATACTGTTTCCTCCCTTCTTTTATCGAACATTCGTTCTTTTTTCTTGGATTATAATGCTGTTTCCATCACCTGTCAATAGTGTGGAAGTAAAAAATACAGGTAATTTGTTCCGGGATATTTACCCGAACACACTTCTATTCTGTGCTTTTTTTCTTATAGATTCTGTAGTAAAATTGATATGATGAAATAAATGATCAACCATATGGATATGACGTCTGAAAGTTTGAAAAGAGGTATCAAATGAAGAAATCGATTTTTGACCTCACAGGAAGATGTTATGATATCTAAGAAACAGTTGAAGGACTTTCTGGATTCTGTTATGGTTGATTAATCTCAATATAAGTATGTTGGAAGTTCAATTAGACGCACCATTCTAAATCCTGGTTATCAGATTTTAAATAGGAGGGATGCCATGACAACAATGTCGATTATTCAGAAATGCAGAGAACGGTTTAATGAGATTCCAGAATTACAGGATAAATTATCCCAAACGGAAGAAAGTGCCCGTGTGAACTGCTTCCGGCTGGAAAATCTAAGGAAGGAGCAGGCCCTTCTTTCTAAAATCTTAAAAGTTATTGATAAAAATGAAACGGAACTTCCACGCTCCATACCAGTGCGTCCCTCCAACGAATTGAAAGAAAACCGACTCAAAGCCTATGCTTCTGTTCCTGATATTGCAGAAGTATGCACTGGAAAACATGACCTTACCGTTGTTACAGAATATATGGCCGGAAAAAGTGTTGCAGATATCTCAAAAACAATCGGCCTTTCCAGTGCCCGCATACTGGATATTCTTGATAATATAAAGAGACGGTGTCTCTGGTATGGAAAGCACAATAAATGAAAAGGCCGGCAAAAAATGCTCATGTGCAATAAAGTAACACACAAGAATTTGACAGGCAACCGCCCTGCTATTCCGTAAAGCAAGGAAGAAAATTGCCATGTCGTCCTAATGGAGTATAGATTTATTTACGTCTGTATGCTATAATAGTTTCTAAAGATGTTATAGCATTCCAAGGGGACTTATATGACTGCACCAGTAAATACAATCGGGGAGCGATTAAAAGAGATTCGCACGAATCGCAGCCTGACTTTAGATGATACTGCAAAAATAACAGGAGTAAGCAAGCCCATGTTAGGGCAAATAGAGAGAGGTCAATCTATTCCAACTATCACTACTCTATGGAAAATTGCAACGGGTTTGAAAGTTCCGTTGTCCTCTTTTTTAGAAGAACAACAGCCAGAATATACTGTTGTTGATATTGCACAGGAAGCAGCTATTTCCGAGGACAATAGGCGTATGCGAGCCTATCCGTTGTTTCCGTATGACCCTATACGAAATGTAGAGATATTCCACATTGAATTTGACGCAGGTTGTAAGCATATTTCAGAAAAACACAATGACGGCGTGGAGGAATATATTTTAGTCCAGACTGGCACATTGCAACTTGTCTTAAACGGCCAAGAAATTGTGATTGCCAAAAATCAGTCAATCCGCTTCAAAGCTGATATACCGCATAGCTATAATAATCCCTTTGATGTGCCATGTACTGTTTATAATATCATTTTCTATCCGAGATACTAATGGAGGTATATATATCATGTATGAATTGATACAAATTTCAGACATCAGCTACTATATCCAAAGCCCCGCAAAGATTGGACTTGTAAAGCTGAATGACAAAGAGGTTTGTTTGATTGACAGTGGAAATGACAAGGACGCAGGGCGAAAAGTCCGACAGATTCTGGACGCTAACCGTTGGAAATTAACAGCGATCTTTAATACTCATTCCAATGCAGACCATATCGGAGGCAACAAGTATTTGCAAGGACAGACGGATTGCAAAATTTATGCACCGGGGATTGATTGTGATTTTACAAGACATCCTATTTTAGAACCGTCCTTTTTATATGGCGGCTATCCTTGCAAAGACCTCAGACACAAGTTTTTGTTGGCACAGGAAAGCAATGCGGAATATTTGACAAAAGATATTTTACCCAAAGGATTTGAAGTTATCAACTTACCAGGGCATTTCTTTGATATGGTGGGTTTTCGGACGCCGGATAATGTGATTTATCTTGCTGATTGTTTGTCAAGCCGTGAAACGTTGGATAAATACCAAATCGGATTCATCTATGATGTTGCTGCTTACCTAAAAACACTTGAAATGGTAAAATCCCTATCTGCAAAAATGTTTGTTCCAGCTCATGCCGAAGCAACGACAGATATTTCCGAGTTGGCGCAATACAACATTGACAAAGTACATGAAATAGAAGAAAAAATCATTGACCTCTGTTCAAAGCCGCTTTGTTTTGAAATCCTCTTGCAACAGCTGTTTACAGAATATGATTTGACTATGAATTTCGAGCAATATGTTCTTGTGGGCAGTACTGTTCGCTCCTATCTTGCATGGCTGAAAGACACGGGAAAATTAAACGCTAAGTTTGAAAACAATATGTTACTTTGGGAGCAGGTATAAGGAGGATTTAATATGGCAATCGAAAAAGTCAAAGAATATTTCAAAAAATACAACATGGAAAATCGAGTGCAGAAATTTGAAGTATCAAGCGCCACGGTGGAGCTTGCCGCCGAAGCGTTACATTATGATCATATCGGTGAGCGCGACCGCCGAGGTAACGATGATAAACCTTTATTTGACAGTACAAAGCTGTGCAGAATGTGGCAGGGACAGGTGGCTGCATAATTATGGTCCGGTGCGCCCGGGCGCTGTGGGGCACGATAGCCGCTACGCCGATCACAATAGACTGGTGGATATCCTGATCTTCCACTTCTGCTTCCGATACCTGAAATTTATTTCGTATCTTTGCCAGAAGGCTCTTTACGATCATTCTCTCTATTTTTCCTACAAATACGTTTTCAGAAACCTCTTTACATACTGTGTCTCTATTCCTATTTCTCTGTCAAAACCGAAAGTCAGTTGCAAAGACTTGTCTTCTGATACAACATGAATACATGGAATATGATCGGAATCTTTTTTGATATACCAATAGTAGTTAACGCCCTCATACTTCAGTTTCCGCTTTCCCTTCGTATATGGTAAATAACCAGTCCTCCGGACAAAATAATGCCAGCCCAAAGGCTG
>NZ_JAJCIC010000064.1 GCF_020554865.1 Lacrimispora sp. 210928-DFI.3.58 | reverse complement strand
AGAAAAGTGGTGCTGGGCGTAATCAACTAGCACCAACTTTGTCTACAGTCTGAGGAACGGTGGCTTACCGTTCCTGTTCGTGTCGTTTTGCTTTTTTCTGTGGCTGTGTTTTCTGGCGTTGCTGCTTCTGCTGCAATCGTTCCCACACAGAGCGGGTTTCAGCTTCTTCACCGAGCATTTCGGTTATATCCCGTTTGCTGTCATACATCGTCAGCAGCTGGTATTTTTCGCCGTAGGCAGACTGAACACGGGCAGCGGCAGAGCGTTCTTTGCCAGGGCGAATAGCAAGGCGTTCGCTCATCAATTCGCCAGCATCAAACTCCGCTGCCTGTTCTTTCAGTTCGGCGTATTCTGCAAGCGCATGGCCAAGCTCTGCAGCATATTTCTGCTCCTGCTGTTCCAGCCTTTTCAGCCATTCCTCCATTGCGGCAATATCTTTTCGGATGGTATCTGTGCCTGCGTCCTCTGGGTATTGCAAGGCTTGCAGAAGAAGCACTTTTTCCGATTTCAGTTCCTCCAACTCCTCGGTCAGTTCCGCTATACGGCGGGAAAGCTCCCGGTGCTTTGGTATCTGCAATATGGAAGTAGATTTCTTTTCTGTGAGTATTGTTTTCCGTTCCTTACTCTTTTCTTTGATCTGTGAAACAAGCCCAACATATCGCTCCAACTCAGGACGCAGTGCATTGAGATTTTTGGAGATATATCCTTTACTCGATTGGAGGTGAAGCACCTGATAGCGGAAAATAATCATTTTTTCCCGCAAAGATTCCATTGCTTCGGCCAATGCGGGAAGCGTATCCTTTACTGCCTGCATCAGCTTTTTCACTGTCGTTTTCAATTCCCGCAGAAGGGCGTTGTCTGCCTTAATCTGACGATTCAACTCACAGCGGTCAGAAACAATGCCCTTTTTCTCCAATGTTCTTGCAACCACACCCTCGTGAATGGTGGGCTGCTCGGTCAAGCCCCGATCTGCATGACTGCGGTGGTCGATGCGTTCTTCGTGTCCGGCAGTCTCCAAATGGCGATTCGTCACATCAGCCCACGCTGCTCTCCATAAAACAAGTTGTTCTTCGCTGTTCCAACGCTCGGAGATAGGATTTTGCCTGCCGAACTTGGTGCTTTTGGGATATTTGTTGACACGCTCATATCCATGCTTCTCAGCTTCGGAGGGTGTCATATACACTTTTTTCCTGCCTACCTTGTACTGATATTGTTTCTCCCATCCGTCCGCCTGCGCCGCCTTGAACTCGGCGGCGGTAAAGCCCCGTTCCTCACCATTCTTTATGCAAAGATATTCTTTCTCAGTCTTGTATTGCCACTTTCCGTTTTCGTCCAATGGGCGCACGGTCAGCATGATGTGGGCATGGGGATTATGACCGGGCGGGTCAGGATCGTGAATGGCCACATCCGCACACAGCCCATCAGCTACAAAGGTGTCAGAAATAAAATCGGATAGCAGCTTTTTCCACTGTGCTTCGCTCAACTCAATCGGCAGGGCAACCACAAATTCACGGGCAAGTCGGCTGTCTTTTGTCTTTTCATTTTCTTCTACGGCGTTCCAAAGCACGCCCCGTTCTTTCCATTCTGACGGGGCGAACTCTGGTAGGAATACTTCCTGCCAGACCAATCCTTTCTTGCGGGTGTAGTCATGTAGCACCCCATCATATTCATTGAGGATTTTAGAACAACTCAGATAAGCGGAAGCTGCAACAGCGCTTCTTCCTGTACCACGGCTGACTACTTTTGCTTCCAGATGATAAATTGCCATTTGTTTTCACCGTCCTTTCTTTCTGTTTCTCTTTTGAAATGAGAAAATGGGTGTCGCCGGAAAGGAGATACCCATAACTGCGTAAAAGCTGCCGGTGGCAGGTTTTCGCAGGCAGGCGGCGGGATGGGGTGGCAATATGCCACCCCATCGTTTTGCTGATAGCGCAAAATATAGAGCCGACTGCACAGGGAATGTTCGCTTGCGACATTGCCTGCCCCCTCTGGAGAACTGTCTGGAATACAGTTCGTGAGGAGCGCATGAGCCTGACCAACGGGAGGGATACCACCGCCTGCTTTGCAGGTGGTGAGTAAGTGCGCCCTTCGGGAAAAAGAAAAAGCGACCGATAGCCGGTCGCTCATAAAAATCATCGGATTGGTTTGAATACTTCGCATAAAAAATCCTCCAACTGTTTCAAAGCCATCTGTGTTGTCTGCGGTAATGCTTTCTCCAAAATCGCACCTTCCTGAATCAGCCGCCGTGTCCGTGCTTTTCGCTCTTTCTGCCGGTCACGCATCTGTGCTTCTTCCAATCTATGCTTCGCCTGCAAAAGCTTCTTTTCATTTTCTGTCATAAATTTTATTCCTTTCTGCCGTATCCGGCTGAAAACGCAAAGAAGGCGGCTCATGAGATTGTATTCTCACAAGTCGCCTTCAGCGTCATTTATTATGCGGTTTTCTGTTCTTGCCCATTTTCTTTAATAGGCGGGGCATCAAGCAATACCGGTTCTTTCTCTTTTATTTGCTTCGCAGCATTGCGTTCTTTCTGCATCCTGCGGTTTGCTTCCGTCCTGCAATCATCACAACAGTATTTTACATCTTTCCGTGTAGCGGTAAAAGTTTTTCCGCAGTTCTCGCAGACACATTCCCGCTTTCTGTTTTCCGCTGCTTCCTGCCGGTAAAATTTGGTACGGCACTTCGGACTGCAAAACAGAGTATTTGACCGCTTGGATTCAAATTCTTCACCGCAGCATTTACAGATTAGCTTAAATGGCTGACCAACTGCGTGTTCACCAGCCTTGATTTTTTGGTAGCGTTCCCGGCTCTTGATGCGGTGTCTGCGAAGCTGTTCCTGCCGCTTGATCTCCTCCGGTGTCAGCTCTGGTTCGGGCAGTTCAAACCGTCCGATAAATTTCAGATAAATCTCAACCTCCTGCACCCGATCCCCGTCAATCTTTTCCGGGGCGTGGACAATGATTTTTTCAATAAACTCATTGATCATTGGAGTAGTCAGTTCGGAAAAGTCGGTGTACTTCTTTGCCAGTGAAAGGAACTGCGCCGCACGGTCAGTATCTTCCTCAAAAGAGGACAGATGCGATTCTGCATCCGATACAGATGTGACAAGAGTCTTCTGCTCCGCTTCGTATTCTGCAAGCAGAGTATCAAAGCGCTCATCGGTAATGCGCCCAATGGCAAAAGATTCGTAGAGCTTTTTGATAATGGTATCAAGCTCGGCAATACGCCTACGGTCTTTGTTCAACTTGCGTTTGGTATCCTTTGCGACTTCCGCCTGTCTGATTTGAGAAGCAGAACGCACCTTTTTCATAAACTCATCCTGATTGGCGATGGCAAAGGTGCTGGCTGTTCGGATGGTTTCCAAAACAAGCTCTCTGACCGCTTTTGTCCGAATATAGTGACCGCTGCAAGCATGGGTGCGTTTTTGATGTGCCAGCGTATAAGAGGAACAGTCATAAAAGTCGGAGGGGTAGGGATTGTTCTCCGTACCGCCTTTGGAACGGTGATTGGTCATTTTCGCTCCGCAGTCAGCACAGAACAGAAGTCCAGTCAGTGGATTGGCTTCGCCAAGTGTATCGTGGCGTCTCGGTGTCTTTCGCAGTTTCTGTGCAAGCTCCCACATTTCCTTATCTACAATCGCTTCGTGGGTGTTCTCAAAGATCAGCCAGTCCTCCTGCGGATTCATAACCGGATTTTTGTCCTTGTAGGACTGCTTGTGAGAACGGAAGTTGACCGTATGCCCCATATATTCAGGCTTGGAGAGAATCTGCCCGACGATATAACCACTCCAGTTATAAGGGTTGGGAAATTCCTCTTTGCTTTTCCAAACGCCACGCCCCTGCTTTGCGGCGTAGACCGCAGGAGTTTCCACCTTATCGTCATAGAGGATACGAGCGATGTCATAAGGACCGTTTCCCTCGATGGTCAGCCTGAAAATACGGCGGACAACCGCAGCGGCTTCCTCGTCGATATACCAACTGTACTTATCTCCCGGCATTTTCTTGTAGCCATAAATGGCACAGTTGGTGGTAGGCTTGCCGGATTCGCCTTTCACACGGATCGCTGTTTTCTGCTTGCGGCTCAAATCACGAAGATACCACTCGTTCATAATGTTGAGGAACGGGGCAAACTCATTGCTGTTCTGATCGTCGCTGTCCACGCTGTTGGCAATCGCCACAAAGTGAACATGATGCTGACGGAAGAATACCTCCGTGTAAAAGCCTGTTTGCAGATAGTCACGCCCCGCCCTGCTCATATCTTTTACAATGACATGAGCAACTTTGCCCGCTTCAATGTCGGCAATAAGCTGTTTCCAGGCGGGACGCTCAAAATTCCCTCCACTCCAACCGTCATCGGTATAGTGCTGACAGTTCGTATAACCTTTCTGATGGGCATAGCTTTCGAGGTATTGTTTCTGATTGACAATACTGTTGCTATCACCAGTCTGGTCATCATCACGGGACAGTCTTTCATATAAAGCTGTGATTTTTCCTTCAGTCTGTTTTACGCTCATGATGCGCTCCTTTCAGACTGTCGGCTCATTTGTGGTGAATCTATTATACCACAAGTTCCACCAGTTGTAACCGTTTCATTGCGAATCATCCGTAAAATTTTATCCTCCATTGTTTCTTTCTCTGTATCGCTGAATACTACTTTAACTTTATAGGTGGTGCCGCCAATGCGGCGAGTCATATAAGAAAAATTACTGTTCTCGTTTTTTGCCATAGGCAGTTACCTCCGTGTTGAAATATTCATTGTTTTTTCGTATAATAGGTTTAGTTCCGGCATGGTGTAACCATTTGCATGGTTAAAATCGGACAAAAGGTATTAACACCCTGCCAATGCAGAAATGCCCTCAAAAAAGCCTTGCGACACAAGGCTTTCCGAGGGCAAAAGCGTTACATCTGTTGCTGTTTTTCCCGATACTTACGCACCCGTGCTGCGGTCTGCTTACGGCGAGCTTCTTCGGCACAGCGCTGTGAGCAGTACACCCGTTTTCCGTCAGTTGGGAACGGCTTGCCGCATTGTTTGCAATGAGTGGTTGGTGTTTGCGTGAATACGGCTTCCAACCCTGCATCTTCCGGCAGGACAGACTTGCGGAAATATCTGCATAGTGCGCTGTTGGTAAAACAGATCCCCAACATTGGACAGTCACAGTCCAATGGCAGGCAGCCGTACTCTTTGTCGTAGTTGGCGCAGAGAGAAATAACCAGCTTTCTGATCCGCTGCTTCTCCCTGCCTGTCAGCTCACGAGAATTGTTTGACATAGGCGTTTTCCTCCTTTTATTCAGTGTCGGAAGTAATCTGATAATAGACAAAATAGATTACTCCCTCACTTATAGGAGAAATACAGGGTACTTAGCGGAACTGTTTTTGCGGAGAATCCAAGAAATTTTCAAAAATATTTTTGAAGGGAGGTGTCTGCGGTGTTCGACGATCCCGAACGATATGAACATGACGGCTTTTATGAAGAAGATACTGACTATGAAGATGAATATGAAACGGACGATTCCGATTACATAGTCGATGACGAAGAAGATGAAAATGCCCTTTGGGACGATGAGGAAGAAGCCGCTGACGATCTTCCCGAAAAGAAGCGAAGGAAGCAGAAGAACCAAGTTGTTCTTGCTGACAGTGATACGGATACCGAAGAAACCGAATTATCCGAACAAGCCATGTGGCAGATCGCAAAAGAAGAACAGCTCATCGAAGAACTGGAAGCCGACGCCGAGGAACATCCCTTTGAGGATGGTACTGACGAGGAAGAACCGGAGCGTAAGAAGCTCAAACGAGAACTGCGGGCAGAAGCCCTTGCACGATTGGAGGATTCCGCCAGAACACAGTGGGATTTTGAAAATGTGATTGCATGGTGGGACAGGCTGGATGCCAACCGGGAGCGTAGGGAACGCTATCATGAACTCAGCCGCAGCGGTGACGATGTTCCGCTTGACTATGGTGCATCTGCCAATGAACTCTTTTTCCCGGATATGCTAAACGATGTACTGGAAAAGCAACTCCGAAAGGGAGATTTCATTGACGCCATTTTCTACTGTCCTTACGACATCCATGAACTTGTAACGGAAGAATACCTATCCAAAATCCTCTGGGAATTGAATGAGGAACACAAGGAGCTGCTCTTTCTCTGCGCTGTCCGGCTGTTTAGCTCAACAAGGATCGCTAAAATACGGAATCAAAGCGACCGGAACATCCGCAAGGTGCGTGGTACAATGCTCAAAAAGATACGAAAAAAGCTGCTTCCTGCACTTTTGGATAAGGCAGAAAAGCAGCAGCCAATGACCTTATTGGAGAAAGATTTTTTAGAAGAATCTGGAATGGAGATTGATTCAGGGAAAAAGAAATAGTATAATTGATAATATAAATTGAAGTTATTTAGGTTACAATACATGACGGAGGGTTTTGTAAATGAAGAACCTTTTTGACCGTACCAGTTCTAACTGGGTGCGGTATAGTGAATATGAATGGAGGGCGACAGAGGACGGAACTCTGTATCTCACACCCACGAAGACGGCGCAGCCGAGTATTTATGATCCACTGGCAGAGTATCAGAAAATTGTATTGGATGCCATCAACATAGGACGCATGGGTATGAGCAAAAATCCGGATGCCGAAATTCAGAAGGCTATCCAGCAATTTGCGGTGAAATACGGCTTGTTTGGACTGATGACTGCGCTACCTACCACACCAAACTTTATGGAATATGAGGCGGTGTACCTGCCGAAAAATCACTTCATCAAAGAAGAAACTATGTCCACTGAAAAATATCTGGCACTGTTCTTTCCATTTGACAAACTGGATGTGATCAAGCGTGGTATCGAGTCCATGTGGAACATCCAGAATGGCCGTGTTATGATGGCACTGGCTTTGACCATGACAGATAAGCCGATGGCTGTCAACATGAGCTTCCAGCGGGAATATGCGGAGCGATATGAATGGATGAAACAGCAGTTCATTGACTGGGCGTTTACCTATATCAACAGTTTCCTTTATTATGAGGATTATGATACACTGAACGATGAAACCCGGCAGATGATGCAGCAGAGCATGGCAGCTTTTGGCGGCATCGCTCCAACCTATCATATAGCTCTTTTGGATAAGCCGACCATCTTTTGGGATTTTCATTCCCTGCTGCTGGGCGTACAGATGATGTTCAGTTTTATGCTGACAGACAGCGAAAACCCGATTAAGCTTTGCAGGCATTGTACCAAAGCTTTTGTCGCAAGCAGACCAAGTGCTGTATTTTGCAGCCCGCAGTGCAAGAACAAGCATAATGTTTACAAAAGCAGAGCGAGAAACAAAAGTGAAGAATAGGAAGGGAATGGAATGGATATGAACGAAGAATATGGGCTAACTCCTTATGAAACAAGGGAAATCCTGTTTTATAAAACTGATAATGGTGAAGTTCGGGTTGAAATCCTTTTATATCAGGAAAACTTGTGGCTGACGCAGGCAAAGATGGCAGAATTATTTGAAGTGCAAAAGGCGGCTATTTCAAAACATTTGAAAAATATTTTTGCATCCGGCGAATTGCAGGAAGAAGCAGTTGTTTCCAAAATGGAAACAACTGCGGCAGACGGCAAGCGGTACAATACAAGCTATTACAATCTGGATGCCATTATTGCTGTCGGATACCGTGTTAATTCTAAAAAGGCTACGATGTTCCGCATTTGGGCAAATCGAGTATTAAAAGAATTTATTATTAAAGGCTATGTGATGGACGATGCACGACTGCGAGAACCAGAAAACCTCTTTGGTAAGGACTATTTTGAGGAACAGTTGGAGCGTATTCGTGATATTCGCTCCAGCGAGCGTCGTTTTTATCAAAAAATCACTGACATTTACTCCCAGTGCAGTGCTGACTATGATGTGAACAGTCCTGTTACAAAAGAGTTTTTTGCCACAGTACAGAATAAGCTTCATTACGCTGTCACTCATCATACGGCGGCTGAGATTGTTTATGGACGAGCCGATAGCACAAAACCAAACATGGGCTTGACAACTTGGAAAAATGCTCCGCAGGGGCGTATTCGCAAGTCGGATGTTTCAATCGCCAAAAACTACTTAAACGAAGAAGAAATGATAAATCTGAATGAGATCGTGACAATGTATCTGGACTATGCCGAAAGACAGGCACGGCGGGGAAATATCATGTATATGCAGGATTGGGTTAATCGTTTGGATGCGTTCCTCCAGTTCAACGAAGAAGATATTTTACATGACAAAGGCAAAGTGACCGCTGCCATCGCAAAGGCGTTTGCAGAAAGTGAATTTGAAAAATTCCGTGTTTTGCAGGATAGAACATATCAGAGTGATTTCGACCGCCTTGTGGCAAATATCGAAGAAAACAGCAAACAAACAAAATAAATCAGGAAACCCCACGCTTCCGATTTTATTGTCAGAAGTGTGGGGCTTTTGTATCAGGTTTACAGATCATATACCAATTCGTGCAGAACGATTTCTTCCGCACGGTTACGGATACTGTTCATACGGCGCACCCATTCTATTTGATCAGCCGCTTTGAGCGCTTCAGTTACGCCTTCCTGCTTTGCCATAGCGGAAACGATGTTTTCAATGCGCTCGTTGCAGGCTTGATCGATTTCAGCTAAATGCTTGAACAGCGTTCCCTCCAGCACATAGTTGTTGTAGAGGATTTTACGGTACTCTTTCAGATAGCTACGGCGCATACGCCCATATTTGCCAATCTGATAATTGCTATCATCCTGCGAGACAAGATTGGGAATGAAATAATTGCCCACTTGACGGTATGTACCGCCCATTTCTTCAAAGATAGATTTCATAAAGTTCAGCTCCTTTTGCGTTGATTTCCAGCGGTTATAAGACTTTTTGACTCCTTTCTTACAACTGCTTTTCAATTTACCACAAATGAGCCGCAGTCATATGTATTAGGTGGCAGAAACCACCCTTTACATATTAACTCTTGATTGACAATGCTGTTACTCTCTCCTGTGAGTTCGTCATCACGACTCAATCTACAGTAGATAGCAGTAATTTTGTCAGACTGCCTATTCATGTTTTGTTCCTCCTTAATCGGCAGGCAGTCTGCCAATACAGGATTGCTTGTATATATCATATCACACATTCGTGAATAAATCCACCCTTTCGTTATAATATTTTTTGAGCATTTTTAGTTTTCTTTTACCATGTGATCGAGTAATTTACCGGATAGACTTCGTGTGCCATCGTAATTTCCGTTGAATCGGTAAGTAGTCTGACCGGAGTGGATGGTCACGGTGATCTGCGGCAGCGCTGCCGCACAGTAGTTGTGGACAACAATGCTACCGTTTTCTTTGACTGTGTAATTTCTGTTTTCCTGTTTGTTCATATAAAAATCCTTTCTTTGGTTGGTAGCATCAAGTTGCCAAATTGACAACTTGATGGATGGGATAGGAAACGAATCGAATGAAATGATTATCGCTCCTGCTCCTGTTTGTGTTCAATTTTTCTACCAAGGGTCTGCTCGATATTGTGGCGAATGGTATCAAGCCTCGTTGCTTCTTCTTTGGCTGTCTGGTACTGATTGTAAAGCTCGTTTTTCTCTTTGATGAGCTGTTCGACCTCAGTCTGCAATGCCTTGTAGCTCGGCAGCTTCTTCAATCCCTTGGAATCAAAATATCGCTTGGCGGCGTTCAGAATGATGAAGTCGCTGTCATGCTCGTCACGATATTTCTGACGGGATTTTTCATTCTTGCAGGCTTTCAGACCTTCGATGAGGTACTTGGTCTTGAAGTAGTTCATCACATAGTCACGGAACTCTTTCTTTTCCTTAATGGATGCTTCCACCGTTTTCATTTTGGTACGAATGTCATCCACCTTGGCACGGGCAGTATCGCAAGCAGCAGCCAATGCTTCGGGAGAATCAAATCCCATTTCTTTATACAGCACATGGGCTCGGCTTGCGTTTTTGAGGTTGTGTATCTTTGCCCAATGCTCATAACCTTTGCCCTTGGCTTTCGCCGCTTCCATATCCACCGTACGGCTGACAGAGTTTTGCTGTTTGATGAAGTCCTGCATGGTCGGTGCGGAATGAACGAGAGGTGTTTTCGTTCTGACCTGTTTTGCATTTCTGACAAAGGCAGCGAATACAGTCGTTTTATCAAAATCGTCGCCAAGCTTTCGTGCTGTGATTGCTTTGGTACGGTCGGGAGTGAGGTAAGACAATCGCCCTCGGCTCTCTTTGACGGTGATACCACGGCGAAGAAGTTTTTCTGCGAAGTCCTCAAAGCTGACAGCATCAGAAAGCGCTTTTCGGATTTCTTCACGGAGCTTGTCTTTGTCAGTTTCAAACTTGGTCTGCTTGATGGGTAATCCCTGTTCGGCAAAAACGGCGTTTTCTTCATCCAGCGCAAGCTGTCCCTTCTTCTTTGCCCAATACTCATGCTCGGTCACACGGGTCTTACTGCCATTCAGCAGATCAATCTGATACAGACCCGCATCGTGGCACATCTCCATGACCTCGGAGCGAAAGTATTCCATAGCTGCGTTGGTGCATCGGTGCTTCATTCCCGGTTGGGTATCGCACGGCCTGTCCATATACGGCATGAACGGGACTTCTTCAATACGCAGAGAATTGATAACGATGTGTACATGAACATTGCCGCTGCCGTTGTGTCCGTCGGGATGTGTGCAGACGATTGCTTGATGACCGGGAAAGTGTTCTTTGCAGAATTTCTCGCCAAGGCTCTGTGCCAGATCTATGTTCAATCCGTGGTCTGGCACATCTTTCGGGTCAAAAGAAATGATATAGTGATGACTTTTGACATCTTCCCGTTTTTGATTTTTGCCATAGCGGAGATTGGCTCTCAGACACGCAATCGCAAAATCTTCGTCACCGCAGTTCAGCGTAGAAATGCGGTAATCCTTTCTTGGGATAAGCCTGCCGTTTTCGTCCAGGGTGGGCTTCATGGTGAACTCGTCATGCTCAAAAGTGAGGTAGGCTTCAGCGGCAGAGTAGTCAGCATTTTTAGAGCTTATATGCTTGAACGTTGCCAACAGCATCACCTACCTTTTTCATCACTTCATATTTCAGGGTGGCAAGCTCTGCGACGGCATCCTGCAATTCCTTTGCCATGGCAGGATAAGGACTTCTCCATTCATTGAGATGTCGAGCAATCTGATTGAGGTTGTTGCCGATCCTGCCGTATTCGGCAGTCAGCTTGCCAACGGCAGCGAGCAGATCGTCGCTAACCAATGTTGCCACGATAGTCGGTTTGATGGTCGCACCGGAGATTGCTTCACGGATAAACTCCGATTGGTTCATGTCGTAAATCTCCAGGCGGCGGAGAAAGTCGGCGTGTTCTTCATCGTCCAGACGGGTTTTTACAATGTGGTTGCGTTTCGGTGTGTTGTAGGTTTTTGCCATTCGGTTCCTCCTTCGTTTTTTGAAAATTGAAAATCGGCATTAGCCGTATCGCTTCCGCTTTGCGGAACAGAGCAGGGTTTGGGGAAGGCACTCCCCAACAAGATTCCATGAGGGCAAAATGAGCAGGTGGCGAAATTTGGACCCATGGTAGAATCTTACTCTACGCTACCCAGCCTTTTCGTTTTTTGTGTTTTTGCCAAAATGTCAAGTTGGCACTTTGCCGTACTTTGCGTATTGCCGTTTTACCCGAATGTCGTTCCTACCCGGGAGTCTCACCCCGGCGTTGCTTCGCTCATGTCATCGCAAGATAGTGTCAATAGTTTTTCGCAAATTTAATTCCTGCCGTTCAGCAGCTGGCAG
>NZ_JAJCIC010000063.1 GCF_020554865.1 Lacrimispora sp. 210928-DFI.3.58 | reverse complement strand
ATAGACCATGTCTATTTTTATGAAATTGAATTTGCGAAACTAATTATACGTTATCCATCGCAAAGTCATATCTCATTCGGACGGTCATTCAATTTTAAGGATGTACTATCGTTGTGGCTCAATTTGGACAAACAAAAAGAGCCAATTACACAGAGCATCAGAAATCGGCGGGAGCGTGGCTCTCGCTTCAAAATGATGTTCTATGTAATCGGCTCTGAAGATCAAAGTCGGGTTCTGCTTCACACAGCTCCCGCCAACAGAACCACAGGCGTGATGGAGCAGTTCGGCACTTCCGGTGTACCGATACCGTGTCGGATGAATCCGACTATCTCTCAATATGTTTGAACACTTCTATATTCAGTTGTATGCAACGATCGACCTGTTACACCAATATTATACAAATACAGGCTATTTCTGTCAACGTTGCAAATGCAAAATATGTAAGAACAATGCTCTTTTACTCAAACAACCTATTAAAACAGAACACTCATTGCAAAATAAACTCGCCCTTGTTCATCATCCAAAATTTCATCTACAGAAATCATCTCTAAGCATTGCATCATATACACCATAGACCATATTTCATCAAACTGAGAAGATAACTCCATGTGTTGTTCAATCAAATCTTTTGTAATGGTATATGGTGAAAAATCAGGAGCACCATATAGATAGTCACCGTTAAGTAATTCTGCTATTTTCTTTGCTAACTTTGAATTTCTTACAGCAGTTTCGTAAGAAAAACTCTGTAAAGGTTCACGATTGAATCCGTAAATGCTATCGGCTCCAATGGGATCTCCCCAATAAGGAAGTATATATAATTCATAATCATCTTTGTCAATAGGACACCATGTCTCCATAATTTTATAAAAGCGAATCATGAAATTATGAAGCACGCAAAAATCTTCTTCGGACAAAAAGCTGCCTTGACGAATCAAAAAGTGGGTTTCATTATTTCTCAGCTTTTGCAACAGCTCAAGTTCTGTTTTTAACGATTCTCCCTGCGCAAGGCTTCTGCCAAATAATTTCTTATGTAATGAAATTAGTTCGTTAAATTGAATTGTGTTAAATTTTGAAAGGTCTTCATTTGACAACGTATCAAAAAAACTATTTAAATCCGTTGCCTTGAAATAATCGAGTAAGAGTTTTGCATCAGCTTCATTTTTTGCTTTTCTTACTTCTGCAACCCTGTGATCATTATCATTCAACAGCATTTGCTTCATAATAAGTTCAACAGCATTATGAAGTGACGACACAAAATTTTTCTGATACTGGAGTGTTGCTTTTCCATCCTTTATATCATCACAAAAGCGTATGGCAGCCGCCCACGCTTCAAAGGCATTTTCCATCAATACTGGTTTCATATCTTGCTCCTTGTTCTTTTCTCTTCAAAAGACAGGTGCCCATGTCAACGATGGGAGAAGCACGTTCATCCTAACCGTTAACATGAGCGGTTCACTTGTTATTTAAAATGATTGAGCTGTTTCTAACTCGCAGGCTTTATCGTACAGATTATCATAATGCAAAGTCAGAATGTTTTGCTGGGTTGCTTTGTTTCGACGATCACGATAAGTAGCTTCGTTGTAATCCTCACGCAAGCCTGCGACCACAGCATAGTGGAAGCGGCTTGAATCATATTCTGAAAATTCCTTCGGAAGTGAGGATTTGTTGCTGTACTTGGTGATCGTCACAAACGATGCAGAAAAGTGTGCTTCGATTTCTGCTTTCCAATCATAAATTTGATAAGTACCTTTTCTAAAGGCTTCTCCCTCGTGTCCAGATTTCAAGGTTGTTCTTCCATTAGGGTGTTCAAGCTCGACAAATACAAACTCATAGCCGCCAGAGCTTTTTCCTATCAACAAATAATCGGCAATGTACTTACCTAAAGCAAATTCCGGGAAGACATATGCATCGTGGTGGCCAAAATTATAATACTTAAATACACCAGCAATAATATGATAAGCAGGTCTGTGATTAATGAAGCGAAGAACGTCTCTTTCGTTTGTGTTTGCATCATGAATCAAGGCACAAAATTCTTCATTTAGTTGTTCCATATTACCTTCCTTCTGGAAATCAAACAACTCTACATGATTGTTAGGAAATAAACTTTCGTAGTGTCGAACTGCTACTGGATACAATCGCCTATGATTTATTTTACCAAATCTTCTGTTTCCAACACTTTCTCTCTCGGCACGCAAGACATCTTCATACAGTTGTATTTCCTGGTTGGTAGGAGGGATCTTTATATAATCTCGTTTATATAAATTCATAATGTTTCCTCATATAATGTCAATTAAAGCTTGTACATAGAATTTACCGCAATGTTGCTCATTGTTTGCTCTCTGTGGTGAATTCCAAAATGTCATCGACTCCACAATTGAGAGTCTTGCAAATTTTCTCGATAGTATCGAGAGATATATAATTATCACGTTTGATTCGGGTAATTATATTGGCACTAAAGCCCGCTTTTTCCATCAGCTCTGCATTAGTCATACCCTTGTCAATCAGTAAATGAAATAACTTCTTGTAGGTTACACCCATGGCGATCCCTCCTTACATTAACAATCATTATATAACGAAAGCGTGAATAATTCAATTAGTATGATTGACATCGCACGATAATAAAACACTTCTGTCCAAGTTGGTCAGAAGTTGAACAGCTTACCTCTTTGCGTTTAGCAAAGTGGTAAGCTGTTTCATTATCACGTATTATAAACTTGTCTGATTATGGTTTGCCTGATATGTTGAATTAAATGCGCTATCAAATAGCCACTTTCTAAACGACGGGTTGTTCTGAACTTCTCTAAACAACTCCAGGCCGCTCTGCATACTATTCATGACTGCTTCGTGAGCAGCACGATCACTTTCATCTCGGGCATTCTGCTTGTCAGAGAACTGCATTGCATTATTGTACTTCTCATCCCTGCGGACACTCTCGATTATATCGTTGATCTGCTTCTTGATTTTGTCTTCATCCGTCCACTCGATATTACCGAAGATATCATGGAATTCCTTCAAGATGTTTGTGAGCGTATCCAGTTCCGGAACATCAACCCCTACACTGGTGCTAACCGGAATGGGATCGATTTCGCCGTTTTCGTTCTCAAGCTGAATCCTCATAGTCTGCTGCGCTTCTGCACGGTAACTCTCCAGATCTACATCTTCAAGCAAGCCCTCGGTATAATCCTCACCGTCCGGCTTGGGCAGCTTAGGCACCAGAAGGTTCAAGAAAATGGAGAGCTTTTCCCACTGAACACTACCATACGGTAGAATAGCAGACAGAAAATTATAGGTTCGCACAAAAGTTTTAGCACTACTCTTAAACTCAATCTGGTCTTCAATAATCAAATCCTTATAGACCTCAACACACCTATCCAGGATCGGATCAAGTTTTTCACGAGGTTCGATTGCCAGATAACGTTCCACGAAAGTATCTACATCCGACTCGCTGTAAACCTGAATGGATTCCATGGTATCAATCAAATCATTCAGTTTATTTACATCGGTCTCGCCAGACAGAATTGTGGTTTTATAATACCTGTCAAAGGCTTCTTTGATAACTCCAGGCTTGTTCACAAAGTCCAGAATAAATGTATCTTTCTTGTCAGGATGGCTTCTGTTTAAACGAGATAGTGTCTGGACTGCCTTAATATCTGCCAATCCTTTGTCTACATACATAGTGTGTAGCAGAGGTTCGTCAAAACCAGTCTGGAATTTGTTTGCGACAATAAGAATGCGATAGGGATCGCCCTTAAAGATTTTCTCAATCTTGGCACTCGGGAATCCATTCAGATCTGCTTCTGTAACCTGTTTGCCCTCATACTCGACAGAACCGGAAAATGCCACGATTGCCTTAAAGGGGCTCTTGCGTTCTTCCAACAGCTTAGAAATCGCTTTGTAATATTCGATAGCACGTTTAATGGAACTGGTGATAACCATAGCTCTGGCCTTACCACCGACTTTTCCTTTGGCAATCACTTCTGTATGGAAATGCTCAACCATAATGTTAGCCTTTTCGTGGATAGCATACTGATTGGATTCCACATAGTAACGAAGCAATCGCTGTGCTCGTTTCTTATCGAACTGCGGATCATCCTCAATGGTTTTCGCCAACTTATAATAACTCTGTACCGGGGTGAAATGACGCAGTACATCCATGATGAAACCTTCCTCAATGGCTTGCTTCATCGTGTACACATAGTGAGGCTCCGGCTTTGTTGTTCCATCGGGCAAGCGTATCTTCTTACCGAACATTTCCAAAGTTTTATTCTTGGGCGTTGCGGTAAACGCAAAATAGCTTGCGTTCTTTACCATCTTGCGCCCCTCGATGATTGTATTGATCTTGTCTTCCAGATCATCTTCATCGTCATAGACGCTACCAGAGAGCACCATGTTCATCTTTGCAGACAGACTGCCGTTCTGGCTGGAATGGGCTTCGTCAATCAGAATGGCAAAGTTTTTATCCTTATGTACTTCGCCAATATCGTCCAGAATGAACTGGAATTTATGAACGATGGTAATAATGATCTTCTTGCCCTCATTCAGCAGCTGTTTCAGTTCACCGGAACTCTTTGCCCAGCCAACCGTTGCGGATACCTGCATAAACTGTTTGATGGTGTCCTTAATCTGCTTGTCCAAATTGATACGGTCAGTCACAACGATAACCGTGTCAAAAATCTCTTTGCCGCTGTCACTTTTCAGTGTGACGAGCTGATGTGCCAGCCATGCGATGGAATTAGACTTACCGGAACCTGCGCTGTGCTGAATCAGATAGCGTCCGCCCACACCATCACGCTTTGCATCACTAAGCAGGGATTTCACCACAGAAAGCTGATGATAACGAGGGAACACCTGCTTGTATTTTGTGGCTCCCGTGTCTTCATCCTTTTCTGTAATTACCTGTGCGTAGTTCTCAATAATGTTAGATAACTCATCCTTGGTCAGAATCTCTTTCCAAAGATAATCCGTTTTGATTCCATTGGGATTCGGAGGATTTCCTGCACCATCATTGAAGCCTTTGTTGAACGGCAGGAACCAGGATTTCTTGCCTTTCAGCTCCGTGCACATTCTTACTTCATTATCGTCAACAGCGAAGTGAACGATGCATCGTTTGAAGCTGAACAGTACCTCATCTGGAGTACGATCATTTTTGTACTGCTCGATTGCATCAGACACATTTTGCTTGGTCAGCTGGTTCTTCAGCTCCATAGTGATTACCGGCAGGCCGTTGATGAAAATACATACATCCAGTGCCAAACGAGGGTTGAAGCTGGAATATTGCAACTGTCTGGTCACACTGAAGATATTCTTTTTGTAGTATTCTGCAGCCTCCGGATTGTGAGCAGAAGGACGCACATAGAACAGATCCAGACGCAGATGCTTATAGCGCATACCTTTGCGGAGCAGCTCTATGACACCATCGCTTTTCAGTTTTTTGTCCAACTGCTTGAAGAAACGATCTTTTTCCAGATCACTGTCCAGAATGTGCAGCTCATCCATTGCTTTCTTCTGAGTAGACAGCAGAAAACGGAACAGTCTGTCCTCATCAATGGCATATTGCTTGTTGTACTCAGTTGTGACACCTTGTTCATAGCCATTGCTATTTACCAGAGTATCCACAATCAAGGTTTCAAAACCATTTTCCTTTGTATTACTCGGCATCCTCTGCCACCTCCTCCACATCTTCACCGGTATCATCGGTGTCGATTTCCGTATCTTCATCTGGCGTGTATTCCGGGATAACTACATCACGAACATCAATCTGTCCAGTCACAACATCAGAAATCAATCTGGTTCGGTATTCTCTAAGATACTCAATATGTTTTTCAACTTCTTTTTTGAGCAAGTCAATCTTTTCTGTCTCTTGCTCAATGTATTCAACAATTTCACGTTGTTCTTCAATCGGAGGAACAGGAATATCATAATTCTTAAAATTTATTGCAGGCATACGCCATCTTCCTTTATTGGCTGCACCACGTCCCAGTCCGTAGAAGATTTTACGCTTGTATCCCAACTGGAATACATATAAGAAGTATTTCAAATCGGTTCTTTCAACATCAATTGCAGAAAATACTCGATAGTCTGGACTTGTAACCCCAAAAAAGTCAGAAAGCCCAATAAAACCGGTTAGCAAGTCCATGTGATTCATTGCATAATCGCCAGGATATACAAACTGGTATTTCGAGTAATTGGCAGCCATTTGGCCTTCATTAGAGGCAATGTCTTTTACTTTTAAGCCCTGCTGCGTAATAGATATTACATCATAACCTTCCTTGCCAGCAATGCGCTTCTTGATTTCGAAATGTTGCTTAACTTTGTTGAACTCCCAATGTGCAGGAATTTCTTTAACCCAGTTTGCTTCTACAGGTTGCATTTCAACATCAGCATGAACGCCATGTGTTACTGCCTCATTTATTACTGTCGTTTTTCTTTCATCTAACAATTTAATCTGCTTCTGATAACCATGAATCAAATGATTGATCTTGGAAACCTGCCAATCAAGATAGCGGACAATTTGATCCTGCTCACTGCGAGGAGGAACTGGAAACTTTGTTGCCATAAAGGAAGGATAAGGAATAACCTTCCTGAGACCAGAATACAACGGTTTCAGTGCCTTTGTATTGTCCAGTGCAAGATAATAGTAGTAGAAATATTCACTGTTTATATCATGCGGATGAAATACATCATATGCGCCTGTAATCATTCCGTGATTGTGCGACAGCCCTACTGTTCGTGGTGTCTCATCCACATCAAATAAGCAAAAAACGAAATCCCCTTTATCTACGACTACATATTTATCATAATCCTTTGAGAATTTTCCTTTTCCTTCAGATAAATCTCTTATTATTACACCATTAACACTTAAGGAAAGCAACGTGTAATTATCAGCGTTCTTTCCAACAAGTTCTTTATGTTCTTCAAGAACATTCTTGTGACGCATGAGATCCCAATGTGACGGGACTCCTTGTGGATACCACGGGAGGCCTATATCTTTATATTCTTCGTACCTTTTCATGCTAAGCCTCCTAAAATCTCATCCAGAAGGCCATCGGTTTCACGTTCAATCGCACGGATGTCCATGGTGATTTCTTCCAGAGTGCGTAACTGCACGGGCTGATAAAAATACTTTGTAAAAGAAAGCTCATATCCGACTTTCTCTGTACCCGGCTTGAGGAACACATCAGGTGCATAAGGCTGTACTTCGTTTTTGATAAATGCTTCGATACCACCTTCATAAGTAAATGGTACAATTTCCTTATCAGAGTTAGGCTTTATCGGCTTACCTTTCTTATCCAGAATTGGCTGACCGTTTTCATCATACTGCGGCGTGTAGACCGGAACTTCCCAGTAACCGAACTCAGAATTGTCAAAAACCTTGCTGTAACGCTCATCAGCCTGATCGAATGCCATGTACAGTTCCAGAATATAATCTCTAATATTCTTGTCGATTTCACAGTTCTTTTCACCAAGATTCTTGCGAAGCGACTTCTTGAAAGAAGTAGCATCAATCAGCTGCACCTTTCCTTTGCGGCGCCCCTCTTTTTTATTGGCAAGAATCCAGATATAAGTACCAATGCCGGTGTTGTAGAACATCTTTTCAGGAACTGCGACGATGGCTTCCAGCAAATCTTGCTCCAAAATATACTGACGCAGATTGGAAGGTCCCTGACCTGCTTTGCCGGTAAACAGAGAAGACCCGTTGTGCACCTCCACAATACGACTGCCCAGAGCTGTGTTTTTCTTCATCTTGCTGATGTTATTGGCAAGGAACAGCATCTGCGGATCTCCAATATCGGGAATTAGAGAGAAGTCTTCACCCTTATAGTTCACACGGAAACGGGTGTCAGTAATCTCATCCTTTTTAATATCGCCCCATGCCTTCAGGTCCGTTTTCCAAGGTGTACCGAAAGGAGGATTGGAAAGCATAAAGTCAAAGGTTTCTCCAGAGAAACCATCATTTGAGATGGTGGAACCGAAGAAGATATTGTTTGCCTGTACACCCTCGCCCTTAACCAGCATGTCACTGCGAGCGATGGCATAGGTTTCGTCGGAATTCTCCTGCCCGTACAGATGGATCGAAACATTCTTTCCGAATTCCTTAGCCACTTCTTGCATTCTACCTTCGGCAACCGTCAGCATACCGCCGGTGCCGCAGGCTCCATCATAGATACGGTAGGTGGTACTTTGAATTTTATCTTTCACAGGAACGAATGCCAAATCGGTAATCAGCTCCACGATATCACGAGGGGTGAAGTGACGTCCTGCATCGGTAATGTTGGTTTCTTCGTTGAATTTGCGGATAACTTCTTCAAACACCGTGCCCATGGTGTGGTTGTCCAGAGCAGGCTGAATTACATTACCCTTGGCATCGCAAATCGGACGGTTGGACAGATTCACGGAAGAATCCGTAAACTTGCTGATCAGCAGGCCCAGAATGTCATGCTCAGAGAGTTTGTCAATCTGATTTCTGAATTCAAAGCGCTTGATAATATCCTGTACATTCTGAGAAAAACCGTTCAGATAGAGAATAAAGTCGGATTTCAGCTGTTGCTGGTTGGTGCGGGATTTCAGATCCGACAAAGTATAGGGGGAGCTGTTGCAAAAAGCTTCTCCCGCTACGCTGCACAGAGCTTCGTCCTGGTCGGTAATACCGGCAGCATCCAACTGCTCCTTCATTTTCAAAACTTTCTCTTTGGTGGGTTCCAGAACTGCGTCAAAACGGCGGATAACCATCATAGGCAGAATAATCTTTCTGTAATCACCCACATCATATGTATCTACGAGACAGTCATTTGCGATTCCAAACAAAAAGGAAACGATCTGTCCAAAATTTGCTTTTTCCATTATTGTCCTGCCCTTTCATCCGTAAGTTCCATAATATCGGAGATGTCGCACTTCAGAGTGTTGCAGATTTTCACAAGCACCTCAGTGTTGACATTTTCATTCTTACCAAGTTTCGCAAGTGCTGCGGTTGTAATTCCAGCTTCTTTACGGAGCATCGTTTTCGTCATATCCCTGTCAATCAACAGTTTCCAGAGCTTCTTATAGGATACTGCCATGCTTATCTTCCTTCCTATATAAATCAAATATCTAAAAATTAGATTTCTGGTTTAATTATATAACAAGATATCAAAAAATGAAAGCGGTGAAGCAGGCTTTTGAAAAAATTCTCAAAAAAATGTGGTTGACTTTCTCTGTATCACTGCATATAATAGTGTTAGGAATCAGCGAACACGCTTATTCCCGTCAAGGAGGAAAGGACTATGAATGGCAAGTTCGGAGAATTCATCGCTGAAAAGCGAAAATCCCGTGGATTGACACTACGTGGACTGGCTGCCGAATTAGGGATTGTACCGGCATACATGAGCGACATTGAAAAGGGGAATCGCTATCCCCCTGATAAAGACAAGCTGTATGAATTGGCCCGTATTCTGTGCCTGTCCGAAGAAGAAACCAACACCATGTTTGATCTGGCCGCAGGCGAAAAGGAGAATACAGTATCTCCCGATCTGCCGGAGTACATCATGGGAAATGAGCATGTCCGTGTTGCACTTCGTATGGCACGTGACAATAATGCCTCCAGTGAAGTATGGCAGAAGGTCATTGAGATGATGGAGGAACAAGAGTGAGGTAAGAAATAAGCGTGATCCATTACAACTACTCTGCGCATCAGTTGGAAAACGAAGCCGAAAAGCTTCTGACCCAATTTGACCCTGAACGTTTAAAAAAGCCGAAGCCCATCGACGTCTATGCCGTTATTGAAAAGTGCCTGGGTGTTGACTACGACTGGAAGTACATCACTCCAGATCAGTCTATTCTCGGCGCAACCGCCTTCAATGCTGGCTATGTGTGGGTGTGGCCCGAACCCTGCTATCGAGAGGGTATGCTTCCCTCAAAGGTTTTTCTTTCCAAGGGAAGTATTCTCATTGATGCTACTCTGACTGAGGGGGATAATAGAGGGCGTGAAAACTTCACCGTGATGCACGAAGTATTTCACCAAGTTCTGCACAAGAACTGTTTTCGCCGTGAAACGCCCGACTATATTCACAGCACAACGCAGGTAGCCTTGAATGGGAAGAAAAGTCTGAAAACGTCGCTGGATTTTATCGAGTATCAGGCGAATGCGTGTGCAGCGGCGTTCTTGATGCCGCAGAATGTGGTTCGAGATGAGTTCAAAAAGCGAAGCAGCAACTTAGGCTCAAAATACCCGCTTCCGTGCGACTACATGGTAGAGAGCATTATCTGTGACATGGCGGATGCATTCAGCGTGTCTAAGCAGGCCATGCGCTATCGATTAAACTCGCTGAAGATGATCACATTTGATGTACCCCCTATCCAACTAAAAATCTCAATTTAAGGGAATCTTCCGATTCCCTTAAATACAAGCCGATCGTTAGAAAAAAGCGAACAGGCGAATATGCGAACATCAAAGGAGGTGATGCCTTATGCGCAAATAAAAAGAGCGGCAATCTGCTGCAACAGATTAACCGCTCATTCAAGATATGTACATTACCAAAATATCACGACTGGCTTGCTCGGTCAAGCCGAAAGGAGCAGAATTATGTATAAACATTACTATATCAACAACAATCAGACCTTAAATCCCGGCCTTCATCATGAAGTCCACACCAAGGAACACGCCGCTCAGCTTGGTATCCGTAGCACTCAGTATGTTGGCTACTTTGCAAGCGAAGTGAAAGCTGTTACTCAGGCAAAGAAAATTTATTTTGATGCGGATGGCTGTGCAACCTGCTGTCCGAAAGCGCATAGGGGGTAATTAATATGGCACGTTCTTCTCATCATGTTGTTCACAATTCCAACGGAGGTTGGGATGTGAAGCGTAGCGGCGCTCAGCGTTCCAGCGGCCATTTCGCAACCAAGGAACAGGCCGTAAACGCAGGAAGACAAATCAGCCGAAATCAGGGCACCGAATTCGTTGTTCATGGTATGAACGGGCGCATCCAGTCCGCAGACAGCCATGGGAACGATCCTTGCCCGCCGAAGGGTTAATTCAGGGAGGTGAATATCATGGCTGTACATCATGGTGGTAAGGTTGGTAAAGCCGGTAAGACCTTGGCGTCTAAAAGTTCTTCTAAGTCTGCGAAGAGCAAGGCTGGGAAGACTCTGGCCAACCACAAAGCGAAAGCGCATTAAAGAAAAGGTGCCTATGTTGCCGCATAGGCACCTGTTTTTATGTGTAATGCAGATTTATTCTTCCATGACTTCTAACATCATTCGTGCGCCTAACTTAAAGCCATTCTGAAAAATCAAACATTCTGTATTGGTTTGATGCTCTCGCACACAATCTGTGTATTACTCAAACAGTTCTTTCTGCTCGTCCGTCATAGTGGCTTTGAGTTTTTCTTCGTTCCTGCAAATCAGCTCCAACAGTTTCTTGTATTCTTTGCAAGAGGATGTGTCATATTCTGTTGGCTCGATATTACCATACCAAAATTCTTCAAGGATTCTCATACTGCATCCTCCTCGTAGATCATCTCACGCAGAACAATTTCCTCGGCTCGGTTGCGGATGCTGTTCATAGCTCCAACCCACGCCATCTGATCATGCTGCTTCATGCTCTCTGTCACGCCCTCAGCGGCTTTCATTTGCTCAATGATGAGTTCAAGACGGCTCTGTGCCTGCTCGTTTAAATCAGCCAGATAAGTCCACAGCTCACCGCTAAGACACAGATCGTTGAAACGGATAGGATTATGCTCCTTGATATAATCTCTGTGCATACGCCCCCAACGACCAATAGGCCTGGTTTCCTCCGTTAAGCGAATATCGGGAATATAGTAATCGCCACAGCGAATGTAGTTTAGTTCTTGCATCATATGTACCTCCAATAAGATTCAAACATTCTGTTAAAGATAGAAAAAGGCGATACCTGGTTGTGAAAACCAAGTATCGCCAATTCTTCTTGTCGCACTCCTGTACGGCAGCTACCCTATGTCAGTAATGTTCTCATACTGTCTTATTGGAAACTACCCTTTGCTGCTGTTTTTACAATCTCTGCAAACTTTCGCCTGGCGTGAGACCAGCAGC
>NZ_JAJCIC010000062.1 GCF_020554865.1 Lacrimispora sp. 210928-DFI.3.58 | reverse complement strand
AAAGAAAAGTGGTGCTGGGCGTAATCAACTAGCACCAACTTTGTCTACAGTCTGACGGTCCGGAGAATAGTATTCTCCGAACCGTTTTTATTTGCCAAGCATACTCTGTATCTTCTTTACTCGCAGATCAGCACTCCGCCCTTATCCGCAGATGCTGCCAGCTTTGAATACCTCCTCAGATATCCAATGGCGGGCTTTGGCTCGAATTTCCATTCTGCGCGTCTCTTTGCAAGCTCCTCATCGCTTACATGAAGTGTCAGTTCCTTCTTGTACACATCGATAGTAATCTCATCTCCATCCTTTACAAGAGCAATTGGGCCGCCTGCTGCTGCCTCCGGGGATACATGGCCTACGAAGCAGCCGTTGTTGGTGCCTGAGAAGCGTCCGTCTGTCACCACGGCAGTGGTCTTGTTCAGGCCCTGGCCGTAGAGCATCTTTAAGGGCTGGTACATTTCTCTCATGCCCGGACCGCCTTTTGGTCCCTCATAGCGGATGATGACGACATTGCCGGCCTTGATCTTTCTCTGACGGATGGCCTCTGTGCACTCCTCCTCGGAATCAAAACAGATAGCAGTTCCCGTAAAGCTTCTGGCCTCCTCCGCGATGGCCGCAGGCTTTGCAACGCCTGTGTCAGGAGCCAGGTTTCCCCTCATGATGGCCAGGCCGCCCAGGGTGCTGTGCGGATTGTCCAGAGGACGGATGATCTCAGGATTGGGGGCGTATGGGTTTTTGTAGCCCTCCAGGTTCTCCCCCAGGGTCTTGCCGGTTACGGTCATGACATCCAGCGCCAGGCTGTCCTTGATCACCTTCATCACCTCCGGGATACCTCCTGCCTTGTACAGATCCTCGCTGTCATACACAACGCTTGCAGGGCTGATCTTTGCAATATGGGGGATCTCATCGCTGATCCTCTCAAATTCATCCATGATCATGGCAGGATCCATGCCCAGCTCATAGGCAAGGGCGCAGGTATGGATGACTGCATTGGTAGAGCCGCCTGCTGCCATAAGGATGCGGATCCCATTGCGGATCGCATCTAAAGTCATGATCTGACGGGCTGTAATGCCTCTCTTTACCAGCTCCACGATCTTCTCACCGCTCTGAAAGGCGGAGCGCAGGCGCTCATTGTAGAAAGCCGGGATCAGAGCGGAGCCTGTCAGGCTCATGCCCAGGGCCTCTGCCTCGCAGCACATGGTATTGGCTGTACCCATGAACTGGCAGGAGCCGCAGGTAGGACAGGCAACCGTGGTAAGATTCTGGAGTTCCTCATAAGTCACCTTGCCTGTCTGGTACATGCCGATGGCCTCGGTTATGGTGGTGGAATCAGACTTCGTCTTGTGGGCAAATGGCGCTCCTCCTGCCATACAGCCGCCAGCCACAAAGATGGCCGGTATATCCAGTCTTGCCGCAGCCATGAGCATTCCCGGTACGATCTTGTCGCAGGAGCCTAAGAGTACCAGTCCGTCCAGCTTGTGGGCCTGGGCCTGGATCTCAATGGCATCTGCAATATTGTCCCTGGACGGCAGGGCATAGTTGTTGCCAATATGTCCCGTTGCCACGCCGTCGCAGCAGGCGATCACGCCAAATTCCGCCGGAGTTCCCCCTGCCCGGTAGATCCCGTGCTTGATCTGCTCTGCCAGCTGGCGCAGATTGGTGTGGCCCGGAACCATGTCATTAAAGGAATTGGCAATGCCGATGATCGGCCTGTCCAGGTCGTCGTCAGAGTAGCCGCAGCCCTTCCAAAGGACCTTGTTTGTCAGCATGTCATCGTCATTAAAATGTCCGTATCTCTTTTCTTCCATGTGTCAAATCCCCCTGTATACTAGTGTACTGTCATTCCTAGAATATCATTTTTTCAACAATAATTCAACAATATCGCAGTAATCAGTTGATTTTTTCAGGGGGCTTTTGTATGATTAATACAAAAATAAGCTGCTTCGGGACAACCAGAGATCTGATCCGGGGCAGTATGCAGCAAGGAGGCTTTACTATGATCTATACAGAGAACATCATTCCCTTTGAAAACCGTATGGGTGGAAAAGGTACCGGAGAACTTCACATCGTGATGGAGGATGCAGAGCTTGAGGGACGGGCAAAAGCCCTTTTAACGATTGTGCTGCACCCGGAAAGCTCCATTGGATGTCATGAGCATAAGGGTAATATGGAGATCTATTATGTCTTAAAGGGCGAAGGCATTTTCACCCTGAACGGGGAATCCTCTCCCATCCATGCAGGCCAGGCAGGCAGCATGAAGCCCGGAGACGTCCATGGCATCGAGAATACGGGAAGCGAAGATATGGTAATCTCCGCCGTTGTGTTATACGAATAGGCTTCCGGCAGAACACAGCGGAATTGAAGGAAAGAAGAGAAGATTCCAAGCACACATAAAATGAGTGCTCTCGGAAACTCTTTGTGCCCAGATTTGTGTGCAGCCGGAGGAAAATCAGCCGCAAAGATGGGTACAGGGGAGGTTTCGGGAGTGCTAAAAATAAAAAGAGAGGTTTTTATGAAGAAATTAGGCTTTGGAGGCATGAGGCTTCCCCTTAACAATCCAGAGGATCCCAGGGATTTTGATTTTCCCCAGCTTTTCTCCATGGTAGACAGCTTTTTAGAGCAGGGCTTTACCTACTTTGATACAGCTTACATGTACCACAAGTATCAGAGCGAGACCGCCTTTCGCAAGGCCCTTGTGGAGCGCTATCCAAGAGACCGCTATCTTCTGGCTGACAAGCTCCCATTAAGCCATTTAAAACAGGCAGAGGATATGGAGCGCTATTTCAATGAGCAGCTGGAAAAATGCGGGGTAACGTATTTTGACTACTATCTGCTCCACAATATGACAAGGACCTATTATAAGACAGCCGCACAGCTTGATGCATTTTCCTTTATAAAAGAAAAAAAGGCCCAGGGAAAGGCCAGACGGATCGGCATGTCCTTCCATGCCGACGCAGAGCTTTTGGATCAGATATTGACCGAACACCCTGAACTGGAATTTGTCCAGCTCCAGCTAAACTACATTGACTGGGAAAGCCCCAATATCCAGTCCCGCCTGTGCTATGAGGTCTGTCTGAAGCACAAAAAGGACGTGATCGTCATGGAGCCTGTGAAGGGCGGCACATTGGCAAATGTACCGCAGGAGGCCGAGCAGCTCATGAGGGCCTATGCCCCTGACAGCTCCCCTGCCTCCTGGGCTATCCGCTTTGCCGCCAGCAAGGAGGCTGTCATCATGGTGCTCTCAGGCATGTCCGATCACAGCCAGCTTCTGGACAACACCTCCTATATGAGGGAGTTTATCCCCTTAAATCAGGAGGAAACCGATATTATCCACAAGGCGACCGATATTATCAACTCCAGTATCGCCGTTCCCTGCACTGGCTGCGGCTACTGTCTGGAGGGATGTCCGAAGAACATCGCCATCCCCCAGTATTTTGCCCTCTACAACCAGTTTAAACAGTTTGGTGAGAAATCCAACTCCCGCTACTACTACGGCAACTACAAGGACACCCATGGAAGGGCCGGCGACTGTATCGGCTGCCGCAAATGCGAGACCATCTGCCCACAGCATCTGCCTATTTCAGAGACCATGAAAACGCTCTCCGGATTATTTGACGAAAAGTCCCAGTAGGCTTTGGCCCTTTTAACGCAGCCTCATTCCAGCCCGCAGCAGGCGGAAGGTTCTGTCTGCTGCACTGGAATACAGCTCCTCGGAGCGGTCCAGCGCCTCCTCAATGGGCATAGCCCCGTTTATGGTCGTGACAATACTGTCAATACCGAAGTCAAAGATGGTCTCCGCCTTATCTCCCATACCTCCCACAATGGCTACCACAGGAATATTCTTTGCCTTGCATCTTGCTCCGATACCGCTGGGGACCTTTCCGTAGGCTGACTGCCAGTCCATCCTTCCCTCTCCGGTGATCACCAGATCCACCCCGTCCAACAGCTCATCAAAATGGATCAGATCCAGCACCGTATCAATGCCGGATTTCATGCCCGCCTTCAGGAACACGCAGAAGGCCGCTCCCAGTCCTCCGGCTGCGCCTGAGCCTGGGATCCCGTCCACATCTACTCCCAGCTTTTCCTTTATCAGGGCCGCATAGCGAACCATGCCCTTTTCCAGCACATCCAGGATCTCCGGCGTGCCGCCCTTCTGCTTTCCAAAGGTGTAGGTCGCTCCTCTGGGTCCTGTCAGAGGATTGTTCACATCACACATAACGGTAAACCGTGTCTCTGCCACAGCAGGGTGGATACCGGAAATGTCAATATCTGCCACCCTTATCAGATCCCCGCCCTTTCCTTCCAGCTCCTCGCCTCTCTCATCCAGGAAGCGCACGCCTAAGGCCTTCATAGCGCCCATGCCGCCGTCATTGGTGGCACTGCCTCCAATGGCGATCGAAATGCTGCGGCAGCCCCGGTCTAAGGCCGCCTTTATCAGCTCTCCCGTTCCATAGGTAGTGGTGTTAAGAGGATTGCGCTTTTGGGCAGGCACCATGGGAAGGCCTGAGGCTGCTGCCATTTCAATGATGGCAGAGCTTGCCCCATTTTCCACAAATTCCCCGTAAAAGGACTCCCTCTCCTCCATCAAAGGCCCATGGACCATCACCTTCTGCAGCTTTCCGTTCAGAGCCAGGATCACCGCGTCAAGGGTTCCCTCTCCCCCGTCTGCCACAGGCACCCCGGCCGTCTCACAGCCCGGAAATATGCGCTCTGCCGACTCCTTTAAAAGAGCGGTGATGCGCTCTGAAGACAGTGTTCCCTTAAATGAATCTGATGCAAATAAAAATTTCATGTTTCCCCTCCTTACAGCATTCGCTTTCATACCTTTATTCTATCGGAGCTGAAATGGAAATTCAATGTTTTACAAACCATATTTTATGCATTTTTATTGTTCTGACGAACAATATCAATCATTCTCCAGCTCTGCCTTCACATCGCGGAAAAACAGCAGCGCCATGTACAATACCGGGGCCTGGTTCACGATCCGCACATCATGGCCTGTGAGCTCCTTCAGCTTCTTTAATTTGTAAGTCAGGGTATTCTTATGCATGTGAAGGCTGTCCGCCGCCCTCTGAAGAGAGCCCTCCGCCTCAAAATAGGCTTCTATGATCCCCATCCACTGACACAGCTCCTCATAGCCGCAGCATTGGAACACCTTGCGTATATATTCCAGCTTCACTCCCTCTGCCACATCCCCGGTAAACAGCTCCAGAGTCACCCCATCATAGGTCTGCACCTCTTTCGCTGCCATTCTGGCGGAACGCCAGGCCTTGTTCGCCTGACCATAGGCCATATGGATGTCAGAGCTTTTCCCATCTATGCCCACGGCCATGGACACTCCTGTCCTCTCCTCCACCCGCCGGCAGATGTGCCCGGCAAGCTCCTCCAGCTGGTCATCCGTCCCTTTCCGGACAAGAAGGATCTGACGGCCTGCATTCTTAAGTATCAGGCAGTCCTCCCCTGCTGCAAGGGCTGTCTCCCGCTCCACCTGCTCCAACGCTTTCTGCCCCTGAGCCGTAGCACCGTACTCCTCCAGATGTCCCGGACTCACTACCATAACGCGCCTTGGCAGAGAAATGTCAATTCCCAGCCTGAAGCCCCGTTCTGCCAGCACCTGGGGCTGCATAAGTCCGTCCCCCAGCACCCAATCCTCCAAAAAACGGGCCTCAACGCGCTCACCCATCCGGCGCTCATCCTCCCGGACATTTTCACGTATGAGGATCTCCACCATTTTCTTTACTACCTGACCATAGCCCGCTACCTCCCCATAAGGCCCGGTGATCCCAATGACCCCTATGGCCTTTCCCTCGTGAAAAATAGAAAGGTTGACACCCTGCCTTGCAGTGGCTGTAGCCTGGCTTTCCGAAATGCAGAGCTCTGTGATGCCCTCCTGCACCATCCTGGCTGCGGCTTCGTGAATAGTGCCCACCCTGGACAAGTCCGTGCTGGCGATCACTGCCCCCTGCTCATCCATCAGATTGATATTCTGCTTTACCACTCTGCCGATCTCCTCTACAATGGCCTGTGCAGCCTGATGAGACAGGCTGAATACTTTGCCGCTCCCGTTTTCCGGCCCTTTCCCCATATGTGCCTCCTCCTTCCATCGAAAAAGAATGCTGCACCCCATCATTGCAAGGTGCAGCATCTTATAAAGGATTCCAGTTTTAATAGATCGGATACTTCTCGCAGAGCTTTGTCACCTCAGCCCTGATATCATCTGCCTTGTTCTCAAAGTCCGTAGCTGCCAGCCAGATGCACTCTGCAATCTTCGGCATATCCTCTTCTTTCAGCCCTCTGGTGGTGATAGCCGGAGTGCCGATGCGGACGCCGGAGGTCACAAACGGGCTTCTGGGATCGTTTGGAACAGTGTTCTTGTTCAGGGTGATGAATACCTCATCGCAGCGGTTCTGCAGCTCCTTGCCGGAAATGTCCATGCCGCGCAGATCCACCAGCATGAGGTGGTTATCTGTGCCGCCTGTCAGGATCTTAAAGCCCTGCTCCTCCAGTGCCTTTGCCAGTGCCTTTGCATTGAGCACTACCTGGTGCTGGTACTCCTTAAACTCTGGCTTTAATGCTTCTCCGAAGCAGACAGCCTTTGCTGCGATCACATGCTCTAAGGGGCCGCCCTGTGTCCCTGGGAAGATCGCCTTATTGAAGTTGAACTTTTCCGCTGCCTCTTTATTTGCAAGGATCAGGCCGCCTCTGGGGCCTCTTAAGGTCTTGTGGGTAGTGGTGGTGACTACGTCTGCATATGGGATAGGACTTGGATGCTCGCCGGCTGCCACCAGGCCTGCGATGTGGGCCATATCTACCATCAGGTATGCTCCAACCTCGTCCGCGATCTCACGGAAGCGCTTAAAATCAATGGTTCTTGCGTATGCGCTGGCGCCTGCCACGATCAGCTTCGGCTTGGCCTCCTTTGCCTTTCTCTCCAGTTCGTCATAGTCAATAAAGCCCTCGTCATTGACTCCGTAAGGAACAATGTTAAAATACAGTCCGGAGAAGTTGACTGGGCTTCCATGGGTCAGATGACCGCCATGGTCCAGATTCATGCCCATAACCGTATCACCCGGCTTTAACATGGCGATAAATACGGCCATATTTGCCTGTGCTCCTGAGTGTGGCTGTACATTGGCGTAGTCGCATCCAAAAATCTTCTTTGCGCGCTCAATTGCAAGTGTCTCCACCACATCCACGCACTGGCAGCCGCCGTAATACCTCTTGCCGGAATACCCTTCTGCATATTTGTTGGTGAGCACAGTGCCCATTGCCATCATAACCGGCTCTGATACGATATTCTCAGAAGCGATCAGCTCCAGATTGCGTCTCTGGCGTGCGCACTCCGCCTGAATGGCCTCGCCCACCTCTTTGTCATAGCTGGTTATAAAATCCATCACCTGATTAACCATTGTCCTACCCATCCTTTCCTGCGTGTCTGTCTGTATAGCTTTCTTTTGCGTTATTATACATGATACCTATTAAAAATGCAAGCCGCGGCAGGCTGAATCATGCCTTAATGCCCCTCTATATTGTCCCCGCCTTCCTTTCCATACACCTCGATCTGCGTCAATGCGGGGAAGGGCGAGGGATCCTCCGCCTTGATCAGTGTTCCCAGCTTTATCCAGGTAATTCCGCGATGCACAGCGGGAATGCTGTGGGGATCGCAGCTCTTTTTCAGCCCAACCGTCTGGCTGGCGCCGTCAGAATAAGTAAATGTCACCTGCTCCCACCAGTTGTCATGGGGGAAATCTACCCTAGTATACAGTACGATCCGGTCAATATCAACAGGACGGCCAAATTCCAGCGTCAGCTCCGCATCGTCCCTTTTGTTGATCCCCCAGGACTCATAGGGCCATGTCCCGTGGGAGAGGTTCGCCACCACGCCGTCAATGGCATTGCGTGCCGCAAACACAGCCTCCCCCCGCGTCTCCACATTAGCCCAGGCATGGGGATAGCAGCCGTGCTCCCCGTGCTGGTCTATGGTATTTTTCGCCAAGTTCCGATAGCCCAGCTCCCAACTCTCTGCCCTGCGCAGGGTCAGATAGTGGCGCTCTCCCTCAAAGGCTTTTGGATTGTAGGAAAAACGCTTCTCTCCAAAGGGAATGTCATAGACAAGCTTCTCCTCCGTCATATATACCAGGGCCTCATCCAAACAGTCGTCCAGGCGGATCACATAAAATGCTCCCGGCTTCTCCATCTTGAAAAGGAGCTGATCCCCCTCCTCATACCGGCCTTCCCAAGCGAGAACCGCCCGGCTCTCCCCAAAGGCCTCCGCCTTTATCTGACCGTTTTTTCTCATTACCTGAATTCTATTTTCCATTTCTGTTCTCCTTTCAAATATCTCCCTGTTATTGTCCTGCACCTTCCCACGGGTGCCGCTGCTGTGTGCCTGAGGGTATCACCGGAACTTCCAGGCCTTCACCACCACCTGCAGGTTCCTGTTTCCATTGTATTCATTGACTGATGGATAATAAATGATATCCATCTGCCTGTGTCCCCTCATCTCCTCCATAAATTCATCGCCCTCCGTAAACACGATCCCATCCATGGCAAAGCCACGCTCATTTGCCAGGCTAAGCCGTACCACATTGCGGTTGCGGCCCATGACTCTCGCGCTGCGGATGGCCATGGCTTTCTGGGCAAACTGGGGCTTTTCGTTTCCCTGTCCAAAGGGCTCCAGGTATTCCAGCTCCTTCACAAAGGACTCCGTAATATACTCAAAAGGCATGGCCACATCGATCCAGAGCTTTGGGATGAAATCTTCTTCTGTGAGCTTTTCCTCTGCATTGGCATTCAAACGGCGGCGGAACTCCTCCACATCCTTCTCCTCCAGGGAAAATCCAGCTGCCATGGGATGGCCGCCGAATTTCAGCAGCAGATCCTTTACCTCCACTAAGGACTGGAACATGTGATAGGCCTCAATGGAACGCCCGGAGCCCTTGACGCAGCCCTCCGAGCGGGTCAGGATAAATGTCGGCTTGTGGTAGCGCTCCCGTATACGCCCTGCAATGATGCCTGCCAGAGATTCATGACAGTCAGGCAAAAATACTGTCAGCACCTTGTTTCCCATGTAGCATTCCTCCACCAGGGCGGAAGCCATTTCCACGCCCTCCTGGGTCATGTCTTTTCTCTGGTCATTTAAGGCTTTCAGCTCATCTGCCAGGCGGTCTGCTTCCTCCTCCTCCCTGCTTAACAGCAGGGCCACTGCCATCCTGGCTGTCTGAAGCCGTCCTCCGGCATTCAGACAGGGCCCCAGCACAAAGCCGATATGATAGGCCGTGATGGCCGAGGGGTCCAGAGCATTCTTCTCTATCAGCTTTTTCAGCCCCAGGTTCTTTGTAAATGCCAGACGTTTTAACCCTTCCTTTACCACGATCCTGTTCTCGTCCTTTAGCTTCATCACATCCCCCACTGTGGCGATGGCGGCCAGCTCCAGCATATCCAGCCATTCCTTTTTCGGGACATTCCACTCCTCATAGAGCACCTGGATCAGCTTGTAGGCTACCATGGCCCCGCAGATCTCACTGAAGGGATAGCGGCTGTCACGGCGCTTTGGATTCACAATGGCGTCTGCCGGAGGAAGAAGCTCCTTTCCCCCTTCCTCTGTCTGGATGTCGTGATGGTCTGTTACCACCACTGTCATTCCCAGCTCCTTTGCCCTGGCGATCTGGTGGATAGCAGCGATACCGTTATCACAGGTAAGTATCACCTCCACCTTGTCTGCAAAGGCAGCTTCTATGATCTGTTCATTGATGCCGTAGCCGTCCTTGATGCGCTCCGGTATCACATAATCCACCTTTGCCCCGATCCGCTGCAGTGCCAGATACAAAAGGCAGGTGGAGCAGACTCCGTCAATATCATAGTCTCCCACAATTCGGAGAATGCTTCCCCTTTTGACCGCTTCCCCCAGTATTCTCACAGCCGGCTCCATGTCCGGCAAAAGGCGTGGATCATAAAGCTCCGAAAGCCCCCCGGACAGATATTTCCGGAAGGCCTCCTCCCCCTCAATATCCCGGTTCCTTATGATCCTTGCTGTCACCGGGCTTATATGGAACTGCTCCGCCAGTCTGTTAAAATCCGCTTTTTTTGCATGGAGCATCCATACAGCTTCTGTCATTTTCATTTATGCTCTCTTTCTGTCATGTTATATTTGCCGTAACTGTTCAGTAACCTCACAGTTACTATTTGTCAAAGCATTTCCCCACAATACTGCCTGCGGCTGCCGGAAGGATCCAGCCCAGCCCTGCGCCATAGCCCGGCAGAAGGGAGAAGGCCTGTTCAATAAGCGGGATGGAAATGCCTGCCTGATCCAGCGCGTAGACAATGCTCAAAATGCCGGTAAACAGCACCGTCCATCCATAAACTCCCCGCCCTGTTCCCACAAAACGTTTTAAGAACGAGAGGATGATCAGCACGATCGTCACAGGATATAAGGCATTCAGCACCGGAACAGAAACCTTTAATATGCGTTCTAAACCTGCACTTGAGATAAAAAGGCTGATAAGCGCAAACAACACGATCCAGGCCCTGTAGCTGATCCGGGGGAAGCGGATGGTAAAATACTCGCTGCAGCTGCTTAAAAGCCCTACACAAGTGTTTAAACACGCCACAAAGAAGGTAATACCCAATATTCCCCTTCCAGCCGATCCAAAGAGGCTCCCGGCAGCATAGGTCAGGATCCTGGCTCCGTTGGCATTGGCACCTGCAGACTGTCCCACAGGGGCGCCGATATAAGCCAGAGCGCTGTACACAAGCATCATCAAAAGCCCTGCAAATATGCCTGCCTTCACCGTTTCCCGCACAATTGCAGCCTCCTGGCGTATGCCCTTTTCCCTGATATTCATAGCGATCACGATCCCAAACACAAGGGCTGCAATGGTATCCATCGTCTGATATCCTTCTAAAAATCCGCGCACAGCCGGGCCGTCCATGTAAGCAGGCCCCGGCTTACCGTAAGGCCCCAGGGGCCAGAAAATGCAGCCTGTAAAGATCACTGAGATCAGGATCAGGAGCGTTGGACAGAGGATCTTTCCCAAACACTCTGTCAGCTTCTCCGGCCGGAGGGCAAGCACTGCTGCCAGCAGAAAAAACAAGGTGGAATAGCCTAACTGGGCAAAAAACCGTATCATTCCCCCCTGTCCCCCAAGGGAGATCCCCAGGGAGGACAGCGCCGGTATCACTGTCATCTCAAAGGAAGTGCTGGCAGTCCTTGGAATCGCCAGAAAGGGACCGATGGCAAGGTAGAGCACAAGAATAAATGCGGATGCAAAGCCCTTTCCTACCCGCCCTGCCAGCTCATGAAGGCCTCCTGCCAGAGCCACTGCTGCCACGCCCATCACAGGAAACCCCACTGCGCTTATAAAAAAGCCGCCCATGGCCCGCCAAGTAAGACTTCCTGCCTGTGCAGCTAAAAAAGGCGGAAAAATCAGGTTCCCCGCCCCAAAAAACATGGAAAACAATGTAAAACTTACGAAAAGAAGATTCTTCACAGACAATCTCTGTACCGACATCTACACCCATCCCCGCTTTATCGCATCTGTATCTTTCATTCCTCTTCCCCCGTTCCATGATATCACATTTTCACAGCTGTTTCAATTTTTTTCCAGAAAGTAGCGGAAGTTTTGTAACAGTTCAGACGGCTGCCGGGAGGGCGGCTGGCGCTCCGGTTTCGGACATAAGAAGCACTAAGACACCTGATTTTTCCTAAAAGCCAGAGCAGCATCAACGCAACTCGCTGCGCTCAAACAATCATTGATGCTGCTCTGAACGTAAAAACCAGCTGTCTAAGAGCTTCTAATGTCCTGCAAAGTCGCTCCAGTCGCCCTCCCGGCAGCCGTCTGAACTGTTACGAAGTTTCCAAAAAAATAACACAAATTTTTTTCAAAAAACTGTTGACATTCTTCTTTTAATTCGCTATAATAGTTCTTGCGTTGTTGAGGAACACAAAACAACAGCATGCGTCAGTAGCTCAGCTGGATAGAGCATACGGCTACGGACCGTAGTGTCGGGAGTTCGAATCTTCTCTGGCGCAGTGAAAAGAGCCTTGATTTTCAAGGCTCTTTTGTTTTATCGAAAACCAACGCCACAAGGGGCACCTTCCATAAAGGAAGATGCCCCTTGTGCTGTCCGCTCTATAGCTGGGCCGGCGGGATTCGAACCCTCGAATGCAGGAGTCAAAGTCCTGTGCCTTACCGCTTGGCGACGGCCCAATATTCAGCGCCCAGCGGACAATTAAAACGCCAATATATAATACCACAGAATCCGCCGCTTTGCAAGCCCCGGCTGTTTGAGTTTGAGAATTTGAGTGTAGGTTTGTCAAACATTTGTTACACTGACTGCAAATAATTCTTTAGCACCTG
>NZ_JAJCIC010000061.1 GCF_020554865.1 Lacrimispora sp. 210928-DFI.3.58 | reverse complement strand
CGATAAATGTAGAAAAGTCCGAGCTCTCGCTCGGGACTTTGTCTACAGTCTGACGGTTCGGAGAATACTATTCTCCGGACCGTTTAGACTGTAGACAAACTATGTTTTCTGGAATGGGAGCTCGAGGGCAAAGTCCTCGAACTGGAATCACGCAACCTGCCGCCAGGGCTCTTCCTTATGTAGCACTATGCTGCAGCGTACCCCGCAGCACCGCCTTCGGGCGTTTGGTTTTCTCTTCTTTTGCCTCAGCCTTCTTCAGGTTCTTCTGGGCAGTGGAGAGCATGAGCTTGATGCGGTTTAACTGGTTTACCTCGCTGGCGCCTGGGTCGTAGTCCACGGCGATGATGTTGGAGTTCGGATAATTTCTGCGAAGCTCCTTGATGACGCCCTTTCCTACAATGTGGTTGGGCAGGCAGCCGAAGGGCTGGGTGCAGATGATGTTCTCAACGCCGCTGTGGATGAGCTCCAGCATTTCTCCGGTGAGGAACCATCCCTCGCCTGTCTGGTTGCCCAGGGAGACAAAGCCCTTTGCCATATCGGCTAACTGGTTGATGTTTGAGGGCGGTGTAAAATGACTGCTGGCAGCAAGCTCCTTTCTGGCAGTTTTTCGGAAGTACTCTAAAAGGGCGATGCCTGCGTTGCACAGGTGGGCCGTTGACTTCTTTGCGCCCAGATGGTCTGCCTTGAAGTTGCTGTTGTAGAAGCAGTACAGCAGGAAATCCATCAGGTCGGGCATTACGGCCTCGGCTCCCTCGGTTTCCAGAAGGTCCACCACATGGTTATTTGCAAGGGGTGAGAACTTCACCAGGATCTCTCCTACAATACCTACCTTCGGCTTCTGGATATTCTGTCTCGGCAGCGCGTCAAAATCCCGGATAATACCGCGGATATTGCGGTTAAACTCCATCATGGCCGCATTCTTCTTAGACAGGGAGGCAATGCAGCGTTTCTTCCATTTCTCGTGGAGGGAGTTGGCACTGCCGGGCACAGCCTCATAAGGCCTTGTGGCATAGAGCACCCGCATAAAGATATCGCCGTATACAATGGCCTGCATGGCCTTTGTGAGCAGCGGAACCGTGAACTGGAAGCCTGGGTTGGTCTCCATGCCATTGGCATTAACTGAGATCACGGGAACCTGAGGCATGCCGGCCTTCTCCAGGGCACGGCGGATAAAGCCAATGTAATTGGATGCACGGCAGCCGCCGCCTGTCTGGCTCATGAGGACGGCTGTGTGGTCTAAGTCGTATTTTCCGGACAGCAGGGCATCCATGATCTGACCGATGACGATCAGGGACGGATAGCAGGCATCGTTATTCACATACTGAAGGCCAACGTCCACAGCATTGCGGTTGTGGTTCTGCAGCACCTCGATCTTGTACCCAAAGGCACGGATGGCTGGCTCTAACAGGTCAAAGTGGATGGGAGACATCTGAGGACACAGCAGAGTGTAGTCCTTTTTCATCTCCTTTGTGAACATCACACGGTTGTAAGCGCTTGATACTACCCTGCGCTCATAGTGCTTCTGATCCCTTACCCGCAGGGCGGCAATTAGGGAACGGATGCGGATGCGGGCAGCGCCCAGGTTATTGACCTCATCGATCTTAAGCACGGTGTAGATCTTGCCGGAGTGCGTCAGGATATCGGCTACCTGATCCGTGGTAACGGCATCCAGGCCGCAGCCAAAGGAGTTTAACTGGATCAGATCCAGATTCTCCTGTGTCTTTACAAAGCTGGCAGCAGCATACAGACGGGAGTGGTACATCCATTGGTCTGTCACCACAAGGGGACGCTCCACCTGGCCCAGATGGGATACGGCATCCTCTGTGAGGACGGCAAAGCCGTAGGAGGCAATGAGCTCCGGAATGCCATGGTGGATCTCCGGGTCCACGTGATAGGGACGTCCTGCCAGGACAATGCCCCGCTTTCCGTGATCCTTCATCCACTGGAGGGTCTCCTCCCCTTTCTTTTCCATATCCTCCCTGGAGGCGATCAGCTCCTGCCATGCGGCATGGGCAGCCATCTTCACCTCAGCAGCAGGGATCTGGAGGGATTTTGTAAATTCCTTTACAAGGGCATCTGTCAGGACGGTCTCGTTGGTAAATGCCATGAAGGGGTTCATGAAATGCACATGCTCCTCCTCCAGAGCCTCTACATTGTTCTTGATATTTTCTGCGTAGGATGTCACCATGGGGCAGTTGTAATGGTTGCCTGCTGCCGGGCTTTCGTTGCGCTCATAGGGAATGCAGGGGTAGAAGATAAACTTCACGCCCTGGCGGATCAGCCAGGTCACATGGCCGTGGACCAGCTTTGCCGGATAGCACTCCGATTCGCTGGGAATGGACTCAATACCCAGCTCGTAGATCTGCCTGGTGGACTGGGGAGAGAGCACCACATGGTAGCGCAGCTTCTTAAAGAAAACAGCCCAGAAGGGGAAGTTTTCATACATGTTGAGTACCCGCGGGATGCCTACGGTGCCCCGGTCAGCCTGATCTAAGGGCAGGGACTCGTAGTCAAACATCCGGTGGTACTTATAGTCAAACAGATTTGGTATTTCCTTCTTTGCCTTCTCCAGGCCCAGTCCGCGTTCACAGCGGTTTCCGGAGATAAAGCGGCGTCCGCTTCCGAACTGGTTGATGGTAAGGACGCAGTGGTTGTTGCAGCCCTTGCATCTGGTCATGGAGGTGGTGTATTTTAAGGAAATGATCTTATCTAAAGGCAGCATGGAGGTTTCCTGCTCACCTGCCATGTGATAACGCTCCCTTGCGATGAGGGCAGCGCCGAAGGCTCCCATGATGCCTGCAATGTCAGGGCGCACGGCCTCACAGCCGGAGATCTTCTCAAAGCTCCTGAGCACGGCATCGTTGTAGAAGGTGCCTCCCTGCACCACCACATGGCGGCCCAGATCAGATGGGCTTGTGATCTTAATTACCTTATATAATGCATTTTTGATGACAGAGTAGGCCAGGCCGGCAGAAATATCTGCCACGGAGGCTCCCTCCTTCTGCGCCTGTTTTACATTGGAGTTCATAAAGACAGTGCAGCGGGTGCCCAGGTCCGTTGGATTTTTCGCGAACAGGGCTTCCTTTGCGAAGTCCTTCACGCTGTAGTTTAAACTCTTTGCAAAGGTCTCGATAAAGGAGCCGCAGCCGGAGGAGCAGGCCTCGTTTAACTGCACGCTGTCCACGGTGCCATCCTTGATCTTGATGCATTTCATGTCCTGTCCGCCGATGTCCAGGATGCAGTCCACCTCCGGCTCAAAGAAGGCGGCGGCATAGTAGTGGGAGATGGTCTCCACCTCGCCCTCATCCAGCATAAGGGCTGCCTTTAACAGGGCTTCGCCGTAGCCGGTAGAGCAGGACCATGCAATGCGGGCAGTGTCTGGAAGCTGCTCCTTGATCTTGCCGATGGCCCGGATAGCAGTAACCAGAGGGCTTCCGTTGTTGTTGTCATAGAAGCGGTATAACAGGGAGCCGTCCTCGCCGACCAGCGCCACCTTTGTGGTGGTGGAGCCGGCGTCAATGCCCAGATAGCAGAGCCCCTCATAGGTGGAGAGGTCCCCGGACTTTACGCTGTTACCGCTGTGGCGTCTGGTAAATTCTTCATAGTCTGCCTGGTCTGCAAACAGAGGCTCCATTCTCTTTACCTCAAAATCCATCTGGATCCCGGAGGAGAGGGAGCGGATCATACCCTCCAGGGAGACGGCCTCCTGGCCCTCCTGGGGATTCATGGCAGCTCCCACAGCCGCAAAGAGGTGGGAGTGCTCCGGCGCAATGATCTGCTCCGGCGTCAGGCGCAGGGTGCGGATAAAGGCGCCTCGCAGCTCCGGAAGGAAATGCAGGGGTCCTCCTAAGAAGGCCACATTGCCCCGGATGGGCTTTCCGCAGGCCAGGCCGCTTATGGTCTGGTTCACCACTGCCTGGAAAATGGAAGCAGCCAGATCCTCTCTGGTAGCCCCTTCATTGATCAGAGGCTGGATGTCGGATTTGGCGAACACGCCGCAGCGGGCGGCAATGGGATAGATTGCCTTGTAGTCTTTGGCATAATTGTTCAGTCCTGCCGCATCTGTCTGGAGAAGGGAGGCCATCTGGTCGATAAAGGAGCCTGTTCCTCCTGCACAGATGCCGTTCATCCTCTGGTCAATGCCGCCGGTAAAGTAGATGATCTTTGCGTCTTCTCCGCCAAGCTCAATAGCCACATCTGTCCTGGGAGCGTAATCCTGGAGGGCAGATGCCACAGCTACGACCTCCTGGACAAAGGGAACCCTTAAATGGGAAGAAAGGGTAAGGCCGCCGGAGCCTGTGATGACGGGAATGACGGATATTGGCCCTGTTTTCTCCAGGGCTTTTTTCAGAAGCTCAGCCAGAGTTTCCTGTATATTGGCATAATGACGCTCATAATCGGAGAATACTATATGTGAGCTCTTGTCAAGTAGTGCAATTTTTACGGTTGTGGAACCAATGTCGATCCCAAGCGTAAGTGTATTAACAAGTTGATTCATAAATATGCGGGTTATCCCCTGACCTCCTTTGTAACCTACAGCAGGAAAGCCGCCTGTATCCGGAAAAACGAAGGGGGACTCCCTGACCCGAAGGCGGCTGACTGCCAAGTCAGTTGACATTTTACAGTATCTTAAATCAGCTGTTTGGAAAAAGCTGTGACTTATGCAACATATTTTGCAATAGGAAGACATAAGCCGAAAATACGCATACTAGAGTTTAACATAAAACATTTGCAATTACAATTGGGGACAGGCGTTAAAAAATCGTGAAAAATTTACAAGAACTGTGCATCTTTTCCAAGGCTGTCAGGACCGGCCTTTGGAAAAGTTAATTCATTTGACAAAAACATCCCCAGTCACTATAATGGAGAAGGTATAAATTCAAAATGGGGGAGAGTTTGCATGAGACGGATTTTTAAGACCGAAGACGGTGCCATGCATGAAAAAGAAGAGATGCAGCCGGGCTGTTGGATCGCACTTACCAACCCCACGGCTTCGGAGATCATGGATGTGGCGGACGCCTACCAGATCGATCCGGATCACATCAAGGCTCCTCTGGATGAGGAAGAGCGTTCCCGTATTGAGGTGGAGGAGAACTATACACTGATACTGGTGGATATCCCTTCGATCGAGGAGCGCAGCGGCAAGGACTGGTTTGTCACCATTCCTATGGCTATCATCACCACCAACGATGTGCTCATCACTGTCTGCCTGGAGGAGACACCTGTGCTGGCATCCTTTATGGATGGGCGCGTGAGGGATTTCTACACCTTTATGAAGACCAGGTTCATCCTTCAGATCCTTTACAGGAATGCGGCCCAGTACCTTCAGTATCTGCGCATTATTGACAAGAAAAGCGAGGTCATTGAAAAGCAGCTGCACCAGTCGCCAAAGAATGAGGATCTGATCGCTCTCTTAGAGCTTGAAAAATCACTGGTGTATTTTACCACCTCCCTCCGTTCAAACGAGGCAGTGTTAGAGCGCCTTTTGCGCATTGAAAAGATCAAGAAGTACCCGGAGGATACGGACCTTCTGGAGGATGTTATCGTAGAGAACAAGCAGGCTATTGAGATGGCGGGCATTTACAGCGGTATCCTGAGCAGCACCATGGACGCCTTTGCCTCTGTGATCTCCAATAATCTGAATATTGTGATGAAGTTTCTGGCAACGGTTACGATCGTAATGTCCATCCCCACCATGGTGGCCAGCTTCTACGGGATGAATGTGAAGTCGATAGGCATGCCCTTTGCGGATCATCCGCAAGGATTTTTCATTGTCCTTGGTTTTGCAGTGGCATTGTCCCTGGTGGTGGCCTATATATTTAATAAGAAGGATTTGTTCTGACAAATTGATAGCAAGCCTGCATGCGTCCGGCGGGCGGACGCGCCACCGCACCGCGAAAGTCTGGCGGGCGCATTGGGCATACCTGAATACATGCCGCCTCACGGCGGCAGGACTTTTATAGTAAAGAGGGTTGAGAATGAATTTTTTTACAAAAATAAAACGTTTCCTGAACCGTTATGCCATTAAGGGCATTATCAACTATGTGTGTGCTCTTCAGGCTATGGGGCTCATGCTGTACCTTCTGGCACCGGAGCTTCTGAGTTACTTTATGCTGAATCCCGTCGCTATCCTGCATGGGCAGGTCTGGAGGATCTTTACCTTTCTTATCTTCCCGCCGGCATTTACCGGGGGAAGCACCATAGGGCTGATCCTGTTTAATGTGCTTGCCATTTACTGTATCCGCATCTTCGGCACGATCGTGGAGCAGATATGGGGGACTTTCCGGTTTAATTGCTATATTATCTCCGGCGTTCTCTTAAATGCGGCTGTGGCGATCCTGTTTTATCTCTTTACGGGATTCCCGCTGGTGCTGACACCCCTTCATCTGGTGTATTCCTTTTTCTTTGTGTTTGCACTGATGTTTCCTGAGTCCCAGGTCATGCTCATGATGGTCCTTCCTTTAAGGGCAAAGTGGATCGCCCTGGCAGAGGCTGCCATTTACCTGTATGACTTTGTGACCGGCTCCATTTTCACCAAAGCGGAGATCTTTGTGTGCGTTGTCCATATGGCTATCTTTTTCCTGTGGATGGTGCTGGCGGGGGATACGGGCTACAAGCAGAAGCATCGCCAGAAGGATTTTCAGAAGAAAATGCGGCCTGCCGCTGTGGTGAAGAGGGGACACCGCTGTGCCGTATGCGGCCGGACAGACAAGGACAGCCCAGGCATGGAATTCCGCTATTGCTCCAAATGTGAAGGCAGCTATGAGTACTGCATGGATCATTTATATACACATCAGCATGTGAAAACACAGGATAATACACCGCATAACGAATAATGGAGGATTTATCAAATGAAGAGAACAAAGATCATCTGTACCATGGGCCCCAACACAAGCGACAAGAACATGATGGCGGAGCTGGCAAAAAATGGAATGGATGTAGCCAGATTTAATTTCTCCCACGGCGATTACAGCGAGCATCTGGGCCGCCTGGAGATGTTAAAAGAGGTGAGAAAGGAGCTGGATATTCCCGTTGCAGCCCTTCTCGATACAAAGGGACCGGAGATCCGCACAGGCGTATTAAAGGACGGGAAGAAGGTAACATTGAAGGAGGGACAGACATATACGCTGACCACCAGAGAGGTTACAGGAGATGAAAATGTTGGTCATATCAACTACAGCGGGCTGAATGAGGACGTTGTTTCCGGCAACCGCATCCTGATCGACGATGGCCTGATCGAGCTTCGGGTAGAGGAAGTAAAGGACACCGATATCGTATGTACCGTGGTAAACGGCGGCGAGCTGGGCGAGAGAAAGGGCGTCAATGTGCCAAATGTAAAGATCAAGCTTCCTGCCCTCACGGACAAGGACAAGGAGGATATCCGTTTTGGAATCAAGCACGGCTTTGACTTCATCGCAGCCTCCTTTGTGCGCACAGCTGACTGCATCCGTGAGATCAAGGAAATGCTGGATGAGCAGGGCTCTTCCATGAAGGTGATCGCAAAGATCGAAAATGCAGAGGGCATTGAGAATCTGGATGCGATTATCGAGGCGGCAGACGGCATTATGGTAGCGAGAGGCGATATGGGCGTGGAGATCCCCGCAGAGCAGGTTCCCCACATTCAGAAGCAGATCATCCGCAAGTGCAATGAGGCCTGTAAGACCGTTATCACTGCCACCCAGATGCTGGATTCCATGATAAGAAATCCAAGGCCTACCAGGGCAGAGGTGACAGACGTTGCCAATGCGATCTATGACGGTACGGACGCTGTGATGCTGTCCGGTGAGACTGCCATGGGCAAATACCCGGTAGAGGCATTAAAGATGATGGCTTCCATTGCGGAGGAGACAGAGAGCCATCTGGATTATACAAATTACCGTGAGCGCAAGGTCAGCAAGCAGAACATGAAGAATATTTCCAATGCTGTCTGCTTTTCCTCTGTTTCCACGGCCCATGATGTGGGAGCAGACGCCATTGTGGCGCCGAGTATTTCCGGCTTTACCTCCATGCTGCTGTCAAAATGGAGGCCTGCTGCAAGGATCATCGGCATGTCCCCCAGCATGGCAACTGTGCGTCAGATGCAGCTGCAGTGGGGTGTGACTCCTGTATGGTCCAGGAGAGCAGAGTCCACGGATGAGCTGATCGAGAACTCCACAGAGGAGTTAAAGGAAAAGGGCCTGGTTCATCCGGGAGAGCTGGCGGTTATCACCGCAGGCGTGGTCACCTACACCAGACGTCACGAGCCGGCTACCCAGACCAATATCATGCGGGTAATCAGCATTGAATAACAGATAATTGAAAAAACACTGGACAAAGAAGTCTGCCTGGGAGTACAATAACCGCGGGAACGCGTTAATGTGGTACTTCCTGACAGGCTTTTTGTGTCTACAGTTTTTATAGAAAACCCTCATGCGCCCGGCGGGGAACGCACCACAACATGAAAGTCTGGCGGGCGCATTTGGCATACCTGAACACATGCCCCTATCCGGCGGCAGGACTTTTATAGTAACAGAGAGGAGAAAACATTGTGGAAAAGAAACCATTTGTAACCCTGGAACAGTTAAAAAAGATTGAGGAGACCTATCCCACTCCCTTCTATTTATATGATGAAAAGGGGATCAGAGAAAATGCCAGGAAGTTAAAGCAGGCATTTGCGTGGAACAAAGGCTACAAGGAGTATTTTGCCGTGAAGGCAACTCCCAATCCATTTATCCTGAAGATCTTACAGGAGCTGGGCTGCGGCACAGACTGCTCCTCCATGACAGAGCTTATGATGTCAAAGGCCTGCGGCTTCTCTGGTCACGATATCATGTTTTCCTCCAATGACACTCCTCCTCAGGAGTTTGCCTATGCAGAAAAGCTGGGGGCGATCATCAACTTAGATGATATCACCCACATTCAGTGCCTGGAGGACACGCTGGGATATATTCCTGAGACTATCAGCTGCCGCTATAATCCGGGCGGTGTGTTCAAGATCAGCAATGATATCATGGACAACCCCGGAGATGCCAAATACGGCATGACAACAGAGCAGATCATCGAAGCCTTTAAGATCTTAAAGGCAAAGGGAGCAAAGCAGTTTGGCATCCATGCATTCCTGGCAAGCAACACGGTTACCAATGAGTATTACCCCATGCTGGCAAAGATCCTGTTTGAGCTGGCAGTCAGGTTAAAGGAGGAGACAGGGGCTCACATTACCTTTATCAACCTGTCAGGCGGCGTTGGCATTCCTTACCGCCCGGATCAGGAGCCCAATGATATTTTAGCCATCGGCGAGGGCGTGCGCCAGGTCTATGAGGAGGTCCTTGTACCTGCCGGAATGGGCGATGTATCCCTGTGCACCGAGCTGGGCCGTTTTATGTTAGGGCCTTTCGGCTGCCTGGTGACAAAGGCGATCCACGAGAAGCACACTCACAAGGAGTATATCGGCGTGGATGCCTGCGCAGTAAACCTGATGCGTCCTGCCATGTACGGCGCTTACCATCACATCACCGTAATGGGCAAGGAGGATGCTCCCTGCGACCACATGTATGATATCACAGGCTCTCTCTGTGAGAACAATGACAAGTTTGCCATTGACCGCATGCTGCCTGAGATCGAAAAAGGAGATCTTCTGGTGATCCACGATGCAGGCGCCCATGGTTTTGCAATGGGCTATAATTACAACGGAAAGCTAAAGTCTGCGGAGCTCCTGCTGAAGGAGGACGGCTCCGTGGAGATGATACGCAGGGCAGAAACTGCAAAAGACTACTTTGCTACCTTTGATTTTTGTGATATACTGAAAAATATCGACTGACATGGAAAGGAGGTCCCGGCATGAAGCGTTTATGATCTGCCGGGGCCTTTGTGGCGCACTGCATGTGTCAGGAGAGAGGCCTTATAGAAGGGTCGGAAGGAGGATGAGAGCATGGCGAAGGTTGGATTTATCGGAATGGGAAATATGGGCTCCGCCATTTTAAAGGGACTTTTGAAAAAGGGAACCTATGGGCCGCAGGATCTGTTGTTCACAGCAGCCCACAGGGAGAAAATGGAGCAGGTAACGGTGGAGACCGGTGTGCCTCATGCATCTTCCAACAGGGAGTGTGCAGAGAGCTCCCAGTATCTGATCCTGGCAGTAAAGCCCCAGTATTTTGATGAGGTGTTTGACGATATCAGAGAGGGTTTAAGGCCTGGACAGATCGTAGTATCCCTTGCGCCGGGACTTACCATCAAAAGCCTGAGGGAGCGCATGGGCGGTCAGGTGCGTGTGGTGCGGGCCATGCCCAACACCCCGGCTCTCTTAGGCGAGGGCATGACGGGAGTGGCCTATGAGGCAGAGGCCTATTCCGAAGAGGAGAAGGCCGAGATCCGGGAAATCTTCACCTCCTGCGGTAAGGCAGAGCTGGTGGAGGAGCGCCAGATGGATGCAGTTGGCTGTGTCAGCGGCTGTTCTCCGGCTTTTGTGTATATGTTCATTGAAGCACTGGCAGACAGCGGGGTCAAATACGGCCTTCCCAGAAAGACAGCCTATGAGATGGCTGCCCAGACAGTGCTTGGCAGTGCAAAGATGGTGCTGGAGACCGGAAAGCATCCGGGCCAGTTAAAGGATGAGGTCTGCTCACCGGGAGGAACCACCATTGCAGGAGTGTCCGCCCTGGAGGAGTGGGGGCTTCGCAATGCTGTTATCAAGGCAGCAGATGCCAGCTATGAAAAGAGCCAGAAAATAAAATAAGAGAGGGTAAGAACATGGGAAAGAAAGCAGAAAATGAGAACACGCCGGTTGTCCGTCTGAACCGTGAACTGCGGTATCAGGGCACGATCTTAAAAATCTATCAGGATACCGTATTGGCAAACGGCCATGAGGCCCACTGGGATTTTATCCACCACGATGGGGCAGCAGCAGTGCTCCCTGTGACCTCTGAGGGCAAGATCCTCATGGTGCGCCAGTACCGCAATGCGCTGGACCGCTTTACACTGGAGATCCCCGCAGGAAAGCTGGATGAGCCGGATGAGCCAAAGATCGAATGCGCCTACAGGGAGCTGGAGGAGGAGACGGGCTTCCGTACTGAGAACATGGAATATCTGATCAGTGTGAACACCACGGTGGCATTCTGTGATGAGGCCATTGACATTTTCGTGGCACGCAACCTGATCCCTTCCCACCAGCATCTGGACGAGGATGAGGTGATCGACGTGGAGGCCTGGGATCTGAAAGATCTGGAGGATATGATCTATGCGGGGAAGATCTCCGATGGAAAGACCATTGCCGCTATTATGGCCTATGCCCGTAAGTACCGCTCTGTGGACAAGAAGGATGAGCTTGCTTAAAGAAACGTTCATAAAGGGAAACGAGCCTGCATAAGGTATTCCATAAGGGAAGCCGGAGGCAGGAGCATGAGAAGGACATATTCATTTACCTATGCGGACTGGCTGCTGCTTACGTTTATTTCCGGAATACTGGGAGGAACGGCAGCAGCCCTTTTGTTTGGCAGCAGCGTGGTCCAGGGAGAGATCCTGGGAGGAAACGCTGGGATCACAAGGGGAAATCCCGGCATGGAGGCATTTTTCCTTGTCCTCCGGTCAAGAGCCCTGGGGATGCTTGCAGGCTGGGTGGCAGGTCTTACGGTCTGCAGCCAGCTTCTGTTTGGTGTCCTGACCTTTCATGGGGCCATGTCCCTGGCAGTGGTCCTCACCGTGTTCACTGTCAGAAAGGGGATCCTGGGGATCGCAGCTTTTCTGTGCGCTTTCCTGCCCCAGGGAATCTTATACCTGTTTGTGTGGTTTGTGCTGGCCCGGTGGGCAGGCCAGAAGGAAAAGAGGATCCATCTTCCGGGGGGGATATTTCTTCTGGCAGTAACAGGTTTAGGAGCTTTTCTGGAGGTTTTTGCGGGACAGTATTTGAGGGGGATTTTGTGAGTCTTACAACATATGGGCAAGGGGGAGAATGTGGGGGGGCAAGATGTTGTAGAGATGATATAACGTAGTAAAAAAGTATACAAAAGTGGGAAAAATGTGTTTGATTTTATGGGAAAATGTCGCTATAATGTAAGCTAGCACGCCGATTCGGGCGATTTTTGGTGAAAATGTGTTAGGGGCATGAAGGGGCTATGACGTCGGACATAAAGGATTTTGTGAGCTATCTGAGAGATGTAAAAAAGACTTCTAAGAATACAGAGATCTCCTATCAGCGGGACCTGGTGCAGCTGAGTGCATTTCTGAAGGAGAAGGGGATCACAGAGGTTGGTAAGGTGACAAGGACCAGCCTGAATTCTTATATCCTGTATCTGGAAAAAGAAGGAAAGGCGTCTACCACCATATCAAGAGAACTGGCCTCTATCAAAGCATTTTTCAGTTTTATGCAGAAGGAAGGAAAGATCATCCGCGATCCGGCAGAGCTTCTGCGGGCCCCAAAGATCGAGAAGAAGGCGCCGGTAATCTTAAGTGTCAACGAGGTAAACGCCCTTTTGGAGCAGCCGGGCCTGTCCTCCCCAAAGGAGCTGCGGGACAAGGCTATGCTGGAGCTTCTGTATGCCACCGGTATGCGTGTTTCGGAGCTGATCAATCTAAAGCTTACTGATCTGAATATGCAGATTGGATATATTACCTGCCGCGATGAGCACAAGGAGCGCATGGTGCCCTTTGGAAAGACGGCAAAGCAGGCCCTTGCCTCCTATCTGGAGCGGGGACGCCGTGACCTGCTCAAAGGCCAGGAATCAGAATGGCTTTTTACCAACTGCAACGGCAAGGCCATGAGCCGCCAGGGCTTCTGGAAGATCATCAAGTACTATGGGGAAAAGGCGGGCATTCAGGCCGACATTACCCCCCATACCCTGCGCCACTCCTTTGCAGCCCATCTGATACGGGGCGGTGCCGACATTCACGCTGTCCAGGCTATGCTGGGCCACTCAGACAGCACCACGGCCCAGATGTATGCGGCCTATTCAGGGGGAACAGTGGGGGAGGCCTACAGGGCGGCCATTTCCAGAAAATAGAGATGAAAAAAGAAAAGAAGAACATCTGTATATGTACAGATGTTCAGACTGTAGACAAAGTCCCGAGCGAGAGCTCGGACTTTTCTACATTTATCGCC
>NZ_JAJCIC010000060.1 GCF_020554865.1 Lacrimispora sp. 210928-DFI.3.58 | reverse complement strand
GGAGCTGCTTTTTCGTTTGCACCACCTTCGATTCTTTCCTTAACGATTTACTGCTCCAGTCATCTCTAAAAACTGGAAATTATCTTAGAGTTTGTATTGCATAAAATTACCATTATGAACAAACCCATAAGCCGTATATAATTTCACTCCCATATCGGAAGCTGTAATCTGTATTGTTCCACATCCATAATTTCTAGCCTCTTCAACAACTCTATGTAAAAGCTTTTTTGCGATTCCCTTTCGCCTATAACTTGGATTAGTAAACATGCTGGATAAAAGTCCCATTTTCCCGCTAGGACATCCAAAATATGGTGGTTTTTCTACAAATGACATCCCACTTGTACCAATAATTCTACCATCATTTACAGCAATCCACGACACAAATGTACCATCTTTCATATGCCGCTTATAATAATCCCGCAATGCCGGCTTTAGATCAATATCTTCTTTAGCTCCTTCTTCCCTTAACTGATTTATTCTCATTTCAATGAATACATCAAGTTCATTTTCACTTAATCTTTTATATTCTATTCCCATTTCATTCACCTTCACAAACAACGATTTATTCAGCTCTAAAAACCGGAATCTTAATTTAATCGTTACTTTTCAGCCATTTTATATATTCACTTTGGCTTCCATCCCAATGACAATATATACATCTTCCATTCTTGAAAACATGGACACAATTTGGATAGCCATAAAGGATATGGGCACATTCAGGACATAATGCCATCATTTTTGAAGATGATTTTAGAAATTCACTTCTACATTCATCACAAATAGAGTATTTATCTTTGCTCACACTACATCTCCCCCAAATTTCCGATTTTCAGATATGATAGCTTCATAAAGTATCTTATTTTCTCTGCCGATTACATCGTCCAATCCTCTTAAAGCACATTTTTATTTGCCACATAGCTATTCTACCAGAAGACACTATTACTTTCCACACATTATCAAAAGAAACAGTAAATCCCCTCCTGTCAGCTCCATGAGAGACGCTAAGATCTACCAGATCTTTGAGGGAACCAACCAGATCCAGCGCATGACTATCGCCGGAAACATGTTAAAGTAAGCTGATTTCACAAACATAATTTACAGATAGCCTCGATTATTTTAGGGGAATACTTATGAACAAAAATATGGCCGCGTTTATCCGCGTACACACAGAACCCGTACTCCTCCTCCCTTCCGCTGCTCTGACGGAGAGTGGATTGTTCTTTCCCTGTTAACCAACCGGAAACGCGATTATCCTGTGTTCTGCCGCGGCCCACTGTTAGATGAACACCCATCTGAGATTATGGCAGAGCTTGTGTACTCTCACAATTTCCCTGTGCCCGAATTTGTGAGAGTACACATTGAACAACAGGAGGAAACAACTTTGGAACAGATATTTCTGCCCTTATGATAGAGATCGATCAGCAGAACACCTGATATGAGCAGGTAAGAACACGTATACAGACATTTTCAGAAATGCTGTAGGGGCTGTTCATCCCGGAAGTATTTGTATATAATATAAGGTATCAGATATGCTAATGATAAAGGAGAATGTTTATGAGAAAAAGAGCAAAAATTGTATGCGCTGCACTGTGCCTCTCCATGGGACTTTTCCCGGCTTCCACAGAGATTGCGGGGAATTTTGTGCTTGTGTCTGAGGCCCACTCCGGCAGAACGGATTCACAGGGCGGACATAAGGATAACAAGAACAAGAGCGGCCTTGGCAGCTACCACTACCACTGCGGCGGCCATCCCGCCCACCTGCATCCAAACGGCGTGTGTCCCTATGCAAATGGAGGAACGGGAAGCTCTGGCTCCGGTTCCAGCACAGGCTCCTCCCAGAAAGCCAGTGTCCAGGAGACAGCCGCGCAGGAGACAATCACTCTTGGCTGGCAGCAGGATTCCAAGGGCTGGTGGTACAGAGATTCCGAAACCACTTACAAAAAGAATGGACTGTTTTTAATTGACGGCGATTACTATCTCTTTAACGCTGATGGCTACATGCTCATTGGCTGGCAGGAGATAAACGGCCAGTGGCACTACTTCGACTCCAAGGGCGCCATGGTCACAGGAACAGTTCTCATCGACAGCCAGCTGTATTATTTTGATGAACAGGGCGTGCTGATTGAGGACTACTTTGATGAAGCGGAGGAATGGGAGGATGACGACTGGGATTGTGAGGAGTAGGGTTGTTCTCTAAAATTAAAATCTGTTCTTTTAAAATTAGGCTTTTGTTCTATAAAATAAAATTATAAAACAATTTTTCATGAAATTCTTGATTTTTGTTCTCTAAAATGTTATTTTATTTATAGAAGGAGGCCTTACATGCTGCCAATAGAATTAGAGAACTTAGTTCAAGATGTCATCTGCCAAAAATGTGAACGACAAAATATCGAGTTAAAGTGTGCCAGTAATGGTATCCCTGAAAAACTGTATAATACATTATCAAGTTTTTCCAATCAAGCCGGTGGAGGAATTATCCTGTTTGGAATCGACGAGAAAAACCATTTTGAAATCGCTGGTGTCTATGATGCACAGGATTTACAGACAAACGTTACAAATCAGTCACTCCAAATGGAACCTGTAGTCCGACCAGTATTCACCGTTGCTACAATTGCAGGTAAGACGATTGTAAGCGCGGAAATCTCAGAATGTGATATATTTGAGAAGCCCTGCTTCTATAAAGGGGCCGGAAGGATGCGTGGTTCCTATATCCGTGTCGGTGAAGCAGATATGCTCATGACGGAATATGAGATATATAGCTATGAGGCATTTAAACGAAAAATTCAGGACGAGCTTCGAATTGTCGACCGCGCTGACATTAACTCCTTTGATAAAGATGCGCTTACAGAATATTTCTTTAAATTGCGGAAAATAAAACCAAAGCTGGCTCAACAGCCGGATGAAAAAATACTGCAGCTGCAGGGGATAACAGATCATGGAAAACCAACAGTTGCCGGTATTGTGATGCTGGGGGAATATCCGCAGGCTTTTTTTCCACAGCTTAGTGTCACTGCAATGGTTGTAGATGGAACTGAAATCGGAGAACTTGGTGACAACGGAGAGCGTTTCATTGATAACCAACGGATGGAGGGAACTTTGACGCAAATGCTGGAAGATACCCTTGCATTTATCCGCAGAAATATCCGCAATGCCACTATTATTGATGAAAATGGGAAACGCGCTGACCGGTCAGAATATCCTATGGTAGCTGTTCGTGAAATCATCCTGAATGCCTTGATTCACCGGGATTATAGTATCCACACTGACCACTCTCCCATCCGTGTAGTGCTATATAGAGATCGCATGGAGGTTGAAAATCCTGGCGGGCTTTATGGGAGAATCACCATAGATGAATTGGGCAAGGTCTCTGCTGATACCCGCAATCCATTTATTGCTGGTGGATTAGAAGTCATGTTGGGAACCGAAAACCGTTTTTCCGGCATTCCGACAATTATAAGCGAAATGCAAAAAGCCGGCCTGGCGCCAGCTGTGTTTGAGAGCCGGCGCGGTGTATTCAAGGTAACTCTGTACAATCACCACGCCGCAGCTCCCAAAAAAGATATAACTGCCTTACCAGAGCCCCTGCAAAAAATCCTTGACTATTGTGCAGAACCCCGCAGCCGGAATGAGATTGCCGAATATATGGGCATCGGAACACCATCTTATGTGGTAAAAAAGTATCTTCGTCCTCTGCTCGAAATGAACAAACTGCATCTGACAATTCCTGATGCACCAAAGAGTAAAAATCAAAAATATGTCTCTGATGTATAATGCCGAAAACCCGCCAACGACGGGTTTTTGTGTTTATATATGCCTACAGTAGCCCCGGCGGGAAGTTCAGGTAGCACCAGGGTAGGAACAGGCTTCCAACCACACATATCCTATTATAAATACAGAAGTATACAAAGGAATCCTTTTCTGACATTCCACTAAAAGCGCATTTCCAAACAAGGAAGCCCTTCAGCGTGACATCGAGCAGATGAAGCAACATCAAGATATATCCCGAAAATTAATAGTGGGAGGTACATAGTTCACTACAATATTTCAACGAACAAATATTTCAGAACCAGCTTTATTCAGTCCGTCCGATACAATGAAAAAAAATGATAATTTTCCGGAGATATGTGTTTCCACGTTTTCAGAGAACATTATCCAAAAATTTTCTTCACTGGCCAATACTGAAAAGATAGCAGAATTATATACCGCAAACGGTATTATACCTGTTTATAAAATTCGATATAAAAACACGGACATTGCTTTTTATCTGTCCAGAGTGGGCGCACCAGCCTGCGTAGCGGGATTTGAAGAGGTGGTTGCTATGGGCGCAAGAAAAAAAGCTATTGACTCCAACGTAACGTGATACTGTATTCTATTCTCATAGAAGCAGAATAGATATAAGCCGGCCATTTCTATCTTGCTTCTCCAATAACCAAAGGAGCTGGTAAGAATGAGGACCATAAGCCAAGTAGCAGAATTAACAGGCAGCAGCATACGCACTCTGCAATACTATGATGAAATCGGACTGTTAAAACCAAGCGAATTAACACCGTCCGGTTATCGCTTGTACAATGATGCGGCATTGCAGAAGCTTCAGCAAATCCTGTTTTTTAAGGAATTAGGCTTCAAACTAAAGGACATTCGGGAAATTCTTGAAAAACCTGATTTTGACAGAATTGCCGCTTTCAAGCAGCAAAAAGAGCTGCTTCTTCTAAAGCGTAACCGAACGGACAGACTTATACAGCTTCTTAGCCGTTTAGAGAAAGGAGAGCAATGTATGAGTTTTAAGGAATTTGATTTGTCCGATTATATTAATGCTTTGGAAGCTTTTAAGTCCAACCAGACAGAGGAAGTTATCAGGCACTGGGGAAGTGTTGAAAATTTTGATCTGTTTATTCAAAAAATTAAGGATGATGAGCCTGAAGTAGCTAAACTTGCTATTAAGCAATTTGGAAGTGTAGAAAAATATACGGAAGCAATGAAATATAATCTGGAGCATTTTTCTGAAATCATGGAAATACAGTTATCAGAAGAAGTAAAAGAAATTTCCAAACAGTCTGAGATACTGTATGGCAAATTAATTGCCGATTTGTCAGAAAATGTTTCTTCCGCAAAAATACAGTCCATTGTTCAGGAAATATGGCAGTTTATACAAAAAAACAGCACTGGCGTATCCCTCGGCAAGCCCTACATGAATATGCTTATCGACGCATATTCAAACGATTATATAAAGAGTATAACGGATAGTAAATATAAGAAAGGGGCTTCTGATTATATTACGAAAGCATTCCGTCATTATTTAGAGACTCATGCTCTTGAAAATAGTTAGAGTTATTTCTGCACTATCGGCTGGAATATCTGTCGTCCCCCATACATAATAGTTGGAGGGCTCTCACTTCCGAGTCCCCCATTCCAACAGAAGATATGATCCTTCGTCAGGGAGATCAGAAAGCCATTCTTTCATTTAATCGAAGAATACAATCTCCGGCGGATACAGCTCCAGATCGCGCTTACCATGTACACGAATCTATTCCCGTATGTTTGGCGCCGCACAGGAAATGATATCCACTTTGCACTAATCCGCATCCGGCATTCTAACGAATTTATCCGTATCTGTTTTTATAATCAAGCATCTTATAAAGCGCTGCCATTTAGTCCCGAGGCTGCCATGACGTGTGTCTCTGAATTGCTGCAGCATATCCGGAACCACACTCAAAAACCAAGCCTGTATATTCCACACAGATCTCATTTTGCTTACCTCATTCCCAAAAACAGCAATATCCCCGTCAACGACGAGGATATCTTCAATGCTGGTATGTAAGATTTTGCTGAGGATCAGGAAATTGTCCAGGTTCGGAAGGCATTTTCCCGACAGCCATTTATAGATTGCCTGCGGGCTTTCAAAGCCCATTGCCTCCTGAATATCCCGCACGGAATATCCCTTCTCCCGGATCAACCGCTGCATCCTTTTTCCAGTTGCTTCCTGTTGGATTGACAAATATACTGGCTCCATAGTATATCCTCCTGATATTCATCTTCCATCCCGTAACACTCTATGAATAGTATACCTTTTTCAGCCAGCAGATACCATAACTTTTTCCTTACAATTTGGGTTCTGTTGTTACTGACAGCATTGTCTTCTCCCTTATCCTAATTGATCCCAGAAAAAAATCCGCTGCAGAATTCACGATAATCCGTATATCCCATTAACAGCATCTTATTTCCCAAGTTGTCAAGTGCCTGAAGGAACCTGCCCTCGTCCCTTTTCCTGACTTTACAAAAAATCATTATATATGGGGAACCCCTTTTGCCGTACTCTGAACCAAAATCCACCCTGACCTGTTCCTGTATAAACAGGCTGTCCGCCAGATACTCTGGCACATCAATAATCATGTAATAGCAATAGTGAAAAGAAAATCTTTTCAATTTTATATAATTAGTCGGTTTCATTTCTCCTCTTAAAAATGCAGCTTATAACCGTACTTCCGCCGCCCTGTGTCTCCACAGGTAAGTTTTCGTTCCTTCTTCCAATGCGATGGTATTTGCGCTACCTCCTCAAAAGGTAAACCTTAGACATTGTCAATAACAGCAAATAACAAGCAACCATAATAATAACGATAAACCAGTCCCGATATCATTGCCTTGATTTAATTTCTTGCATCTTCCAAAGTCCCCGGTATAAACATTATGCTCACACATTGATTTCCATAAGTTCCGTGTTATTTAAAGTATCCAACGCCGCCTGAGCCCTTGTAAGCTCATCAGCCACCGCATGATAATCCGCCTCCGCAGCGTCAATGTCGTAATTAGCATATACATAATCGATAACACTGCTGATACGTCCATACCTGTCATTTGCCTCGCGCTGTTTGGGCAGTCTGCCCTTCATACCCGCCATTTTCTTCTTCCTGGCTGTCAACTGCGGGATATAAACCAGCATCTGATCGACTGTCATATCGAATCCGGGGACTGTCTGCGTCAGATTAAACTGATTAATCGCATGTTTTACAATGCGGATTTTCCAATCCAGTTCTTCCACCGCCTTCTGCGTACCGGTGTAATCATACTTTGGCCTTACGGATTCCGGGTCCTCGCCTATCGCAGCAAGAAATGTACTGCTCTTCTGTTCCTTTGCCAGAACTGCATCCCTTTCCTCATTCAGCCGCCGGAGCAGCTTATTTGCTTCTGATGACGTATATTTCATGATGGCTTTCCCCTCCTTTTTCTCATATATCCATTGTAATGGCTTGAATTCATCCTGTCATTCAACCAGAAGTTGATTGACTGCTCATACCATATGAAGCAGGTAATGCCATTAAACCAGCATGGTTTTTACCCAGCGGGGCTTAAACCCGCTGGGCCTGCTAATTATACCACATCGGCATAAACGCTTGCGAAGGGACTCGAACCCTTAACCCGGATATCTTCCGAATACTACATTAGCAGTGTAGCTGCTTACCATTCGCACACACAAGCATAAATGGAGACTGAGGGATTTAAACCCCCGGACCATTTAAGGCCTCCGGTTTTCAGAACCGATGCATTCAGCCTTCTCTGCCAAATCTCCTATCATACTGACAGCCGGACTTGAACCGGCATGGATTTCTCCGCCAGGCTCTGAACCTGGAGCGTCTTCCATTCCGCCATGTCAGCAAAATAGGTGGAGCAGGATTCGAACCTGCGCTGTTTCTTATGTAACGGATTTACAGTCCGCCGCCTTCGACCAACTCGGCACATCCACCTATAATATGGCCAGGGGGCCATATACAGGAGTGTTGTTCTCCTGCATGCTATTATGCTGTTTTCTGTACTTCCGCTGCATTAACAACCAGAATATCATCTATCCTGCAGCCAAATACTGTTGCCAGCACGACCAGATTATCTACGGTTGGAAGCGCAGTTCCATTCTGCCATTTGTAGATTGCCTGTGGTGTTCCGAATCCGAAGATATTCTGCAGATCTTTGACTGTCAGTCCAGCGGCCTTTCTCATCTTTTTAATATTGTCTCCTGTAGCTGTTATATTGATGGTCGGCATCGTCTTTTCCTCCTTTTTGCACATAAAAAACCGCCTGCCCAACAGGACAAGCGGCATGCAAAAATTCGGTTTGATGTGAAAGCGAAAGTATCACGTCATGAAACCATTGCAATCCGGGTAACTGTCTCTGTATGAACACATAAATCTAAGCCCCTCGCATTCAAGTTCGAGCGACAGACTGCTATGGCTATACAGATATGATAATGCAATGACTCTGTTCATCATGACGTTTCTCCTTTCCGGGCTTTTGCCCTTATTTCCTTCGTTCTGTGATTATAATATCACAGGATCGGGGGTTTGTCATTAAACCTGTAATATAATTTCTTTTTGTAATTGTACTTGACATATCTTTCTTCCCATTCCAATTCCTGTTTTCTGGTTCAATCCGATTTGCCAGTTCAAAGAATTAGATGCCCCGATTATGTCTGCAGGAGCAGCAATATCATATTGAACATTTTCTATAATTAAATCCATGCTCCGATCTGTCCGGCGGCTTATTTTCCCTGTTTATATTCAGAATTTTCCTCTTCATCATCTTCTTCTGTGATCTGCATATCACAGCAGCCGCCTTTTTTAGCCTTCTTTTTCGGGGCAGGATCTTCTTCCAAAGACATTCCGCAATTGCATCCACTGCCACCAAACAATGTTGCCCATAAACCTTTTTTCTCAGCCATAATATAATTCTCCTTTCAAATTACAATACAAAATTAAACACATAACCTGTAATCGTTGCCACGGCAAAGATACAGAGTACAAACGCTGCCACCATTTTCTTCTTAAAAATGGAATTCAGCAGAGACACTTCCGGAATGCTGGCACCGGCACCGCCCAAGATCAGCGCAATCATAACGCCAGGAGCCACACCCTTAGAAATCAGGATACTTGCAATCGGAATCATGGTCTCAGTGCGAATATACATAGGAATGCCTACAATCGCTGCCAATGGAACCGCCCACAGATTACTTGCACCAGCAAAGTTTGCTAATAAGTCAGTAGGAATAAATTCATAAATGAATGCACCAATACCAGCGCCTAACAGCAGGAATAATACGACACCTTTAAATAAACCAAAGGAGTCTCTGAGAGCAATTGTGATCGCCTGCTGCTTCTGCCAGAAAGTTCCCTGCAGCTTCTCCCATGATATGCCATCCTGATGCCCACCCTTGACCGTAACATTTTTCACTTCTTTTTCAAAACCAGCTTTGTCAAGAATAAGTCCCATTATAACTGCAAAAACAAAAGTAAATGCGCTATAAACAACTGTAGCCTTAAGACCGAAGAATGCAACCAGCAATGTCAATATTGCCGGATTCAGGATTGGAGATGTCAGTAGGAATGAAATGGCTCCACAAAATGGTGCTCCGCTTTTAAACAATCCCACCAACACTGGAATTGTAGAACAGGAGCAGAACGGTGTCACCGCTCCCAGCGCTGCTCCCAGGACACTATTCAGTCCCTTTTTCGGAGTTGTCAGGATACGTTTAATACGCTCCTGTGAAATATAAATCTGTAATAAAGCAACCACAAAACTGATGCCAATGAACAGGCCAAACAACTCGCTAAACAGCATCAGGAATGTCCGTCCTGCATGAATAAGGGTTTCCGTTGTAAACATACAAATTACCTTCTTTCTTACTTAAACTTTCGATTCGCCACAACACACTGGAAATCTGCTTCTGGAAGATTTCTCCATTCGTTCACAAACAGAAATGTTTTTATTCAGAACGGCACTGAAGCCGACGGCCACATGCGCACATAATCTTTCCTCCTAATATATGCAAAATAAATTGATATATTGAAAAATATCTATCTGAAATCTTAAAGGGAAGCCATCCATAGCAGATGGCCAAAATAATCATTTCATTCGTTTACTCCATTATTACTGCCGGAAACTGTAAGCTGCTGTTCCAGTATCACTTTTACTTTCTCTGCACCTACCGGGTCTATCGAATAATAAACCCATTTTCCTTCCTTGCGTCCCTGGACAATACCAGCATCACATAAAATCTTCATATGATGGGAAAGAGTAGGCTGAGTAATACGCAGATCTTCTAACAGATCGCATGCACATTTCTCTCCGCTGCGGAGCAAGCCTAATATTGATAAACGATTCTCATCACAAAAGGCTTTAAACACTCGTATCGTTTCGCTATATTGTGCCGCCATTTCTCTCACCTCACATTTACATTTTTGAATGTGTCTATATTATATGTCATACATAGAGAATTGTCAATATGTTTTTGATTTTTTTAGCACACATTTTTCACCTTATAGTTCTTTCATTTATACTTATATATTTTCCTTCTCAGGCTGCGGGTGCGTTCCTGATCATCCAGGCTGGCTCGGAAGGCGGCTACGCCCTCCCGAGAATATTCCGGCGCTTCAAATTTCAGAAGCACTTGCCAGCATAGCTCTAAAGCCGCCGGGATCTCCTCCGGGCTGAGTCTGCGGACAGAGCTGGCGGATAGCGTCGGTCTTGATTCCTTGGCCCCAGTAATCCTCTGCCAGATAATAACCAAGTTCCGCAGTTTGGCGGTGGATATTGCTCTGCCGGAACGCGCCGATGCTGCCGATGGCTTTGTCATCCACCGTGATGGCATAAGCGAAGGTGTCGTTTTCATCGGCGGACAGCATGGCATGGATGTAATCCGCCGCATCGTTTTCCGTATAGGGATAGGGCAGACTGTCCCGCAAATTGTTTAGAATATTTCTGTTAGATAATGCGGCAGCCAAGTTTGAAGAATCATATGAATATTTCGCGCTCGTGGATCCGTCAATACGCTTTTGAGATCCACTTATTTTACTTTATATATTTTTATTAATTTGCGGTGATACCAAATCATAACAATAACCGGAAAAATCAATCCTATTACCATAGGAAAAAGTAATAATATGCTATCTCCGATTATAAATCCACATCCCCATGCTAAGATAATAATAATTCCGTAAATAATCCACATAGTTCCATGCTTTCTGTTCCACATTTTTATATCTGATATCTCATCTTCGCTTGGTGCTTTTTCACCACTATAAAAGGCAACCGGCCTTTTGCTCTTTAACTGCGAAATTCCAATACCCAGCATCATTAACGCACACAAGCCAAATATTACACCTGAAATAATTGTTTGAACCATAAATATCCCTCCATAGAAAGTTGGAAGTTACATCACTGCAAACTGGAAGTTACGCTATACTTCATCTGGTGCCTGACCATCATGTGCTTTCCATGCACATTCTGTTATCTTCATATCAGAAAACATTGCTGTAAAAGATGATTCCTCCGGACTGCAGGCATAAATACCAAATCGGATCTTTCCTCCACCTTTCAGCATATGACACACGCGCATCTGATTGAAGTTCTCACCGTCAAGAGAGCATTCGATACAATAATCATCCTCTCTACGACTGAAGCGATACCACATGATTTTCACATCTGCAGGAATCGCTGTTGTTGCCCAGTCTGAATAACCATCATTCGTCACAACAGACCCAAGATGTTGGAAATGTTCATTTTCAAATTCTACCGAACCCTTCAACCAATTTTCTCCGTCCATATACATAACAATGCCGCATTGATCAAATCGGTGATGACTTTTTGTAAAATCCGTTTTTACAATAAAAGAAAAGAACTTCTCATCTGTTTCCATCTGCAGCACAGGGGCGTTATCATTTTGGAAATGGTAGTAAGTTCTCTGCCATAGGTCAGTGTGAGGTTTTGTTGTTATTTCAATCTTCCCATCCTCTACATGGAAATCCAATGGTTTCCTTGTCCATTGCAGGCTATTCACATCAAAAGTAATCATATGTTTTTCCTCCTCTAAATCCCGTTTCCTGCTCTATTCATATATCCAATAAACCGGAAGTTGTGCTTTTATAATCCTTGTATTTCCTTTAGTGCTTTTTGAATATCCTTGCAAACTAATGGCCGCATACTATCATCGTAAATACATATATTTGCCTTATGAAGTGCAGAAATAATATCATTTCTCAATTCCGGCTTATACTTTGCAATAATCGGCAACAGCTTAATACATTGTCTTGCTGTAATGGGCTTAACATCTGTTATGTGTCTTAAATATTTATCAATGATTTCATCAATTTTATAATCTTTATCCCATTTTGCATTATAGGCAAGTAATGTAAGCCCTCTTGTACGAACATAAGAATTATCACTGTCAAGCATATCACTTAATTTATCCATATAAGGATAGACGCAATCCGTTTCAGCACTTTCTTTTTGCAATTCCTGTAATGCCCTATATGCAACCTTGTTGTTTTTATCAAACAATAATTCAAATGTTTCTGCTATATTGACCGACATAGTATACTCCTTTACAACTCCCGATTTATCTCTTTTTATTCAACCCTGACATTCACTGGACTTATTACAAGATTTCCTCCGCCAACTACAGTGTACCATTTACCTTTTTCCAGTTTGATTTTTTCTGATACGCCAGATGTAATGTACTCTATTACATATTTTTTTCCCGTTTCAATATCAGTAAAGACCACATCCGTATCACAATCACCACTTACTTTTACAGTTCCAAATAACGGCTGTATTTGTTCTGACTTGATTATGCCCTCATCATTTGTAAGTGTAAATGTATGTTTCTTTTGAATGTTGGTATAAAAGAAAATTGCTGCTACGAATATTGCTATTACGTATAGAATTAACCGTCTTTTTTTCATTGAAACACCTTCTCAAATCTCAATTTCTTCAGCTCTAAAAATAGGAGTTGTTTAATCATCCAAATCATTTGTTACATCAAAAATCCCCATAATCTTATTACAGTTTTTACAGAAATAAGCATTAGGGATTTTTGTTTGATTCAAAAGAATACTGGACTCTCCTATTGTGCGCATGCCCGTATACATCAATCGCTTAATGCCTTTTTTCTTGAATTGCTCCATTGGAACCCATCCACATGCCACATCATCAACAATAATTCCTCCTTCTAACAGTTCATTGTTACAAATAGGGCACTTCATTTTTACTTTCCTCCATCAATTCTGATTTCTTCGGCTCTAAAAATTGGAATTTTTAGTTCTGTTTCTAAGCAAAACAGCTTTAAAGATAATCGCATGAATTACTCTAAACCAAGTGTTATATATTGAGCTAATATTACATTTATACTTTCTTTCTCTTCAACCGTTACAGATAAGTTCTGATTGTTCTCTTTGTCATTGAATGTTCCACATTCCGAATGATAATAATATGTTCTTTCATCAATTATAAGTTTGCAATCATTGGCACATTCGGCAGTCCCTTCTGTATTCCAAGTGCCATTTTCAATAATGTCTGCGATTATTTTTACTTCTTCTTCGGTCAAATCATAAATTTTATCTTCATCTATACGAGTAATTGTTCCACTTATACTTTCAACAATCGCTTGCTGTGTCTGCTCTGTTTCACCAAAAACATTTTTATCAATCTCAGGCATATCTGAAACATCACCACCTCTTACAGGTTCTCCACTGCCAGTTGCTTTATCACAAGCAACTAATGACAACATACAAATCAATACCAAAAATAATGCCAATACCCTTTTCATAGGAATACCTCCTGAAATCCCGATTGAACAAAATCGCTGCGCGATGGCCTGCCGGGGCTGTAGCACAGTTTTAC
>NZ_JAJCIC010000006.1 GCF_020554865.1 Lacrimispora sp. 210928-DFI.3.58 | reverse complement strand
CGGCGATAAATGTAGAAAAGTCCGAGCTCTCGCTCGGGACTTTGTCTACAGTCTGACCGCAGTACAAGCGTATTGTACTGCGGTTTTTTTTGTCCCTTTTTTGGGCTTTTTGTGTAGCTTTGTGTGACAGAAAGCAAGGAGTATGACGCAGATGAAGGATAGGGCAGCAGCTATTTTGACGGAAGCAAGGGCTTCATGGAGTCTTCTGGGGCATCCGTACAGGAAGAGCAGAAAATATTTCTATTTCCAGTTTCAGAGGTCAGGCTGGTGCAGAAGGTGCTGCAGTGTGATATATATCGGCTTTCAGATAGAAAAGGTTAACGAGTATTACGGGGAAGCAGAAGCAGAGCGGCGGCTTAAGTATGCGGCCGGGGAGCTGAGAAAAGGCGCCGGGAATGGGGCTGTTGTGGCGAGAGTCAGCGGAGGCGGCTTTGGCATTCTGCGTCCATGGCGTGGGGAAACGGAGCTTAAGGCCTGGATGGAACATATGCTGGAACGCCTGAATCAGTATGACCGTATCTGCCAGAGGGATGCCAGCACAAGGTTTTACGGAGGGGTATACCGGACCAGCAAAGAGAGAAGGGACCGCAGCGAAACTGTTTTATACTGTGCCCGCCAGGGCTATCACCATGCGATCAGGGAAAATGTGGGCTATATGCATTTCCAAACTACGATGCTGAAGCAGGACAGGGAAAGAAGGGAATTGAAAAAACGTTTTTTCAAGGCCATTGAGGACAGGGAATTTAAGGTGGTCCTGCAGCCGGTCGTTGACGGCAAGACACAGGAGATCGTGGGCGCAGAGGCTCTGTCCAGATGGGAGCATCCCCTTAGGGGCAGGCTTTACCCATCCAGCTACATTGGGGTCATAGAGAGCGAAAGAAATGTGGCGGACTTGGATTTTTACATGTTTGAGGAGGTGTGCCGGCTGCTGGAGCAGTGGGACAGGCGGGGAAGAAACAGGAGCATTTCCTGTAATATCACCAGGATCACCATCGGGCAGCCGGACTTTACACAGAGGATCAGGGAAATCGCAGACAGGTATTCCTTTGACCATATGAACCTGGTCATCGAGATCACGGAGGACGCCATGGAGATTGACAGGGAGCATGCTGCGAGGAACATTTCCAAATGCAAGGAGTATGGCTTCCGGATCGCTCTGGATGACGTGGGAAGCGGCAATACTTCTTTTTTAGATTTTAAGAATTATCCCATTGACATTGTGAAGATCGACCGTTCTGTCCTGGAGTCAGCGAAGAAGGAGCAGGGAGCTGCTCTTTTAAAGGGGATGATCTCCCTGGCCCACAGTCTGCATATGGAGGTCTTGTGTGAGGGTGTGGAGACAAGACAGCAGATGGAGTTTATCCGTCAGCTGGGAAGTGATTATATGCAGGGATATTATTTCTATCAGGCAGTATCAGTGGAGGAGGCTAACCGGCTGTTAGATGAAGGATGCTAAAGAGCGAAAGAGAAAGAAGCAGAAAAATCGAATAGGGATCACGCTTCTTTTGCTGGCTTCCTGGGGGAGCGTGCTCCTTGTAGTAACGCGGCTCTATTACAGTGCAGAGAGAGTGCGGTGCTTTGACCGGTTGACCGATTATGTGGAACTGATCGGGCAGAGCATTGACAGGAACTTTATTACGGACAAGCAGTATCTGGAGACAGCTGCCAAAATGCTGGAGCAGTGCGATATGGAGGACTGTGAGAGAATACAGGAGATCATGAGAACCGCAGAAGGGGTAGGCATGATCTCGCGGCTGGAGATACTGCTTCCTGGCGATATCCTCCTAAAGGAGGGGGGAAGGGAAGACGTATCGGGACAGCTGTCTTTTGCGGAGGAGGCACAGCAGGGAGTCCATATAGCGCGGCAGGAACTTGTGTTCCAGGACAAAAAGCGGATGATCCTCAGGAATTGTATTCCCCTTATACAAAAAGGCGAGACTGTGGGTATCCTCTGCGGTGTGGTTGATCTGAAATGGCTGCTTCACACCGTAGCGGTGCGGGACTATGGGGACAGTATGCAGATCTATATTGTAGATAGAAAGACGGAAGATTTTCTATTGGATACCTGGCATGACAGCCTGGGAAATATGGAGGGCCTGAAAAACAGAAATCCGGCGGCAGGCTATACCAGGGAGCAGTTTGTAGAGGACTTTTCAGAGAGAAAAAATGGGACGACGGTATTTCAGTCCCAAAAGGCGGGAGAAAATTTCTATGTGAGTTATGCGCCTGTGAAGGAAGAGGACTGGATGGTGATCGTCAGTGTGCCTGAAAGCATTGCATTTTCCTATGCGGAAAATATCCAGGTGTTTTTCCATCTCCTGGCAGGTGTGCTGATCATAACCTTTGGGTGTTATTTTTTCTGGACATTGAGGGATATGAGGCGGGAGCAGAGGGAGAGCGAACAGGGGCTGAAAAACATAGCCTATATTTTGGATGTGGAAAAGAATCTGTTTGCAGCTCATATGGACCCGGATCAGTTTTATAAGGCCTTGAGAAAAATTGCAGAATATCTGTCTGCTGAGAGAGTGTTTTTCTGGGTGAGAGGCAGCCAAAAGGAAACGCTGTACTGGAGCTGCAGAGAGGATAAGAAAAATGAGGATGTTTCCTACAGGAAGATGTTCCCAGGCCTGTTTCAGCTTTTGAAGGAGAAAAAGGGTTTTGTCCTCCATGAGATAGATGGAGATCCTGATATCAGCCCGGAGGAGATGAAATGGCTGCGGGACAAAGGAGTAAACAGCCTGATGGCGATACCGGTTGAGAAGAGGAACGGGGGGATCATTGGAGTGCTGGGAGCTGTCAATATGGAGCGGTACTGGGAGACAACAGAGGCTCTTGAGCAGGTGGCCTTAAGCTTCACAATGACGATAGAGCAGTATAACAGCTACAGGCGCTTAGACCAGATGGGCCGGATCGATGCCATGACAGGGCTGATGAACAGGAATTATTATCACAGCATATTAAAGGAACTGGCCGGGGAAAAGCAGCCTTCTGTTTCCTGTGTATACATTGACGCCAACGGGCTCCATGATATCAATAACAGGCTGGGCCATCAGGCCGGGGATGAGATGCTGATCCGCATAGCAGAGGGCTTAAAGAACAGCTTCCCTATAGATCGTATTTTCCGCATTGGAGGAGATGAATTTGTCGTTCTGTGTGAAAACAAGAGCAGGGAAAAGATCCGGAAACAGACGGAGACGGCGCGCAGCTTCATCCGGGCTCTGGGCTATGAAATATCTGTGGGAATACAGTGCCAGGAGGGGAATCTCAATATAAGCCAGCTTGTAAATAAGGCAGAGGCTGCCATGCGCATAGATAAACAGCGGTTTTATGCGGAAAATGGAAAAGAGAAGCAAAGCCGTCTTCTGGATGAGAGAGCGGTAAAGCTGATGCGCCAGAAGCAGGATATGGATATGTTTTTGTCCGTGCTGTCACCTATGTTTAAGGGGGTATATTTTGTGGATCTGCGGCAGGATGCCGTACGCCATATATTTATTCCGTCTTATTTTTCGGAGATCCTGAAACAGGAAGGGGGCTCCTTTAAGCGGGGACTCCGGCGGTATGCCAGGCAGTTAGTAAAGGCAGAGTTTAGCAGTCAGTTTGAGCAATTCTGCCATTTGGATCATATGGAGAAGAGGCTGGCAGAGGAATCCGTGCCGGAGCTTACATACCAGAAACAGGACGGCTCTTGGATCCATCTGTACGTAATGCGGACAAAGCATAACGAGGAAAACTGCAGGGAGACACTGTGGATATTTATGGATATGAGCCAATCCCTGGATATGGGAAATTTGCGGGGGGGGGGGTGAAATTGTGTGGAGTTTAAAAAGGTTATTCGGAAAAGCAGACAGCTGGGAATTTTAGCAGGGATCTCGTTTCTGGCCCTGTTGTGCTCTGTGTGGAATATTGCAGTGATGAAAAAGGATCTGAGCTATCACACACGGGAATACTGTGTGGGGATCACTACCCATATTGCAAAAGAGATCAGGGATAGCGTTGACAATAAAAAGGCAGAGCTTCTCAATGTGGCAGATGCTGTTTCCGGTGTGGTCGGGAACAATGAGAAAAATGGCCTGAACCGGTTTTTCAGGAGGGAGATCGATCAGCAGGACTTTGATGCGATCCTTATGGTCAATGAACAGGGCGCCTGTATTTCCGGGGCGATCAACGATGGAATGGTCCTTAATGTTCAGAAGCTGGCCCAGCTGTCCAGCGTGAAGGAGTCCTTTTCCGGCCAAGTAAATATGGGTTTTTTTGATAACCAGACGCTTTTTTATTCCGCACCCGTATTTGTGGGGGAGGAGTGTCCTGTGGTTCTGGTGGGAGTCCGCAGCAGGGAAAATATGCAGTCTATGATCGCTTCCAAAGCCTTTTACGACAAGACATTAAGCTGCATTATTGACAGCAATGGGGAGGTGATCCTGTCTCCCACTGACTTAAAGGCCTTTTTGTATCTGGACAATATTTTTAAGGATAATTCCAGAAAGCAGACCGTTGCGGCGATCCGGCAGATGCAGGAAGATATCCGTTCCAAAGAGGACGGAGTTATCCATTTTTTGGATGTCAATAACAACCACAACATGCTGGCATACAACAATCTGGGGATCAATGACTGGATACTTTTGACAATCGTACCGGAAAATTTGTTTTCTGACAGCGTTTCTCAGTACACGTTCCGGTCCATACTGATCATAGGAGGAATATCCCTGTGCTTTTTGGCATATCTGATGACGATCTATTGTATTTACACAGATAATAGGAACTATCTGTCTCAGATTGCATTTATCGATCCTGTCACCGGAGGCATGAACAATAAGGCCTTTCAGCTCCAATACCAGAAGAATGCCGCAGAAGGGAAATCGTTCCCCTCTGCCATTGTGCTGCTCAATGTCGTTAATTTTAAGAGGATCAATGAAAAATTCGGCTTTGCCGCAGGAAATGAGATATTAAGCCAGATCTACCAGGGGATCAAAGTACATCTGGACGAGCAAAAGGAGGAATTTGCTGCCAGAGGCGAGACCGATCATTTTTTCCTGTGTATGCGGGAGAAGGAACCTCAGGCGATACAGGAGCGGCTGGATCGTCTGGTCCGTGAGATCAATGACTGCCGTTTGAGCGACAGCTTCAGGTATCAGATATCGTTTACAGCAGGCTGCTGCCTGGCAGACGGCCAGGTTCAGGATATCCATCTGATACAGGACAGGGCACGGATCGCCATTCAGAGCAAAAATGGGGATGAGGGAAAATGGTGTGTTTTCTATGATGAGGAGGTCGCAAAGAGGATAGAAAGAGAGCAGGAGACCGAAGAACAGTTTGAGGAAGCCGTTATCCGTGGGGACTTTGCAGTTTATCTTCAGCCAAAGGTAAGCCTGATCACAGGTAAGCCGGAGGGCGCAGAGGCCCTGATCAGGTGGAACCATCCAAAGAGAGGCCTGATCCCGCCATCGGAATTTGTGCCGCTGTTTGAGCGCACAGGAAGGATCTGCCAGCTGGATTTCTATGTTTTTCAGGAAATCTGCCGGTTCTATGAACGCCGGAGGCGGGAAGGAAAAAAATGGTATCCCGTATCGGTCAATCTTTCCAGATATCATTTCTATGAGGAGGCACCTCTGGAGCAGTTTTATCAGGTTTACAAAGAGTATGGGCTGGCGGAGCATTCCATTGAGTTTGAGCTGACAGAGTCCATGTTTTTTGATGATGAGCATATTGCGCGGCTGAAAAAGGAGATCCGGAAAATGCATGAGCTTGGGATACGCTGCTCCATGGATGACTTTGGTTTTGGGTACTCCTCCCTGGGACTTTTGCGGGAATTCGATGTGGATACGCTGAAGCTGGACCGTTCCTTTTTTCTTGATATGTCAAATGAAAAGGCAAAGAATATAATCCAGAGCATCGTGGAGCTTGCAGTGAAGCTGGAGATCGAGACAGTTGCAGAGGGCATTGAGGAAGCCGAGCAGGTGGATTTCCTGTATTCGATTAATTGTGATAAGGTACAGGGATATTATTTTTCCAGACCTCTGCCCATGGACGAATTTGAGCGGTGGGTAGGCCAATATGAAGCAAAGGAGATACAGAATGGATGAAAAAGGGCAGAATCGGGAGAAGATGCCATGGGATTTTTATAGGTGCCATGGTTGTGCTGGCCTTGCTGGCCGTATGTAAGGGATATACTGTCCATCCTCCTGTGGAAATGCTGGCTTCGGGAACAGTGACTGAGCTGAATGATAAGTGGGAGCAGAGCTGGGATGAAGACAGCCGGAGTATGGATTACTGCTATACCATACCGGAAAGCCTGAAGGGTGATGTGAGCTTTGTGATGAAATCCTATCTGCGGAGCTTTGAACTGCTTTTGGATGGAGAGGCCTTTTATTCCTTTCAGGATGTATATGGAGTGAAGGGCGGCAGCCGTTTTGTGGTCAAGCTTCCGGCAGATTGTGCCGGGGGCCGATTTGTGCTGAGTGTAAAGACTGACGGGCAGTCCTACGGCCAGTATCCTGTGATCTATGCCTATCTGGGAAGGGAAAAGGAGGTATTGGGAAAGCTATGGCGGGACAATATGTATGCCCTGCTATTTGGCGCGTGTTCTTTTGTGGCTGGTACAGGGCTTTTGATGCTGGCATCTTATCTGAAAAGGAACAGGCAGCGGGATGAAAAAAGTGCTCTGAAATCTTTAAGCGGCTTTATGTTTTTCGCCGGAGTCTGGGTGGTAACGGATTCCGGGCTGCTGCTGTGTCTGACGGATCAGGTGGCGCTGGTTAACATGATCTCTTTTGTCTCCTTTTTTATTATGCCTGTGTATCTGCTCCGGTTCATCAGCTGCATCTGGATCAGAAAGCCCGTATTTGATATTTGCTGCTGGTTATTCCTGCTCATTTCGGTTGTTTATCTGCTCAATTACCTGCACCCGGTCATTCCCGGATATTTTCTGCTCCTGCCGGACCATATCCTGTGCTTTACCGCCATGGGTGCAGTGCTGAAAACCGGCCGGGAGCAGATGAAGTCCCAGGAAAAAAAGGAGGCCAGAAAAATGTTTGCCGGGTTTGCCGTATTAAGCCTGTTTGCAATCGTGGCCTTTCTTATTTTCTATATTAACCCAACTTATAATTATCCTATTTTTTATTGCATTGGGATCTTCCTGTTTTATCTGATTTTGCTGGATATCACCTTTGACGCACTGTATGGCCAGATGAAGAAAACAGCCAGTCTGAGCATCTATAAGAGGATGGCCTACATGGGCAGCATGGTGGGAATGGAAAACAGGGCCGCATTTATGAAGATCCAGAGAGAGGATCCCTCGGCCAGGGAAAGAGCCTATATCGTGATGGATATTAACAATTTAAAGGAGGTCAATGACAGGTATGGGCACTATGAGGGAGACCGCCTGATCCAGGCTGCGGCCAGCTGTATCCTGGATGTATTTGGACCGCTGGGAAAGGGCTACCGGATCGGAGGAGATGAGTTTGTTGTGATCCTGGAGAACAGTACAGCGGAAGAGGTGGAGAAGGCATTGGAAGCTTTTCAGCAGCGGGTACAGAAGGAGAATGGACAAAAGGAGACGCACTGCCTGTCCATTGCCGCCGGATATGCCCTGTGGAAGCAGGAATCGGATACAGCAGAGGAGCTGTTTCGGAGAGCAGATGCTGACATGTATGTGAGAAAACAGAAGATGAAGCTGGAAAGAGGAGGATTTTTATGATAATATGGCATTAAAAAGGAAAAGAAAGGCAGGATGAGGAGCAATGAGAGAGATAAAGACAGTGGCCCTGATCGGCCTGGGTGCCATAGGAAGCTACCTGGCAAGCAATCTGCAGCCGGTTTTGAGAGATGAGCTCAGGATCATTGCAGGAGGCAGCAGAAAAGAGCGGCTTGAAAAAGATGGGATTGTTGTAAATGGAAAGCAGATGCATTTTCATATCGTATCCCCGGAGGAGGAGACCGGGTATGCGGATCTGGCCATCCTGATCACAAAGATCATGGGGCTTGAGACAGCGGTCAGGGATATGAAGAATCAGATCGGACCGGATACGATCATCATGTCACCGCTAAACGGCGTGGACAGTGAGGAGCTGGTGGCAAAGACCTATGGGTGGGAGAGGGTCATCTATTCCCTGGCACGGGTCAGTGTAGTCATGAACGGCAATCAGGTGAACTTTGATCCCAGGAATTCCGTGATCGAATACGGGGAGAAGACGAACGAGACCCTGTCAGAGCGGGTGGAAGCGGTGAAATGCCTGTTTGACAGAGCAGGGATAACGTCCAGCATCCGCCGGGACATGGAAAAGGCCATCTGGGAAAAATATATCTGCAATGTCAGCGAAAACCAGGTGTCCGCCCTTCTGGGACTGACCTTCGGATCTTGGTGCAGCAGTGAGCATGCCAACACTCTCCGGATCCTGGTGGCAAAGGAAGTGATCGCCGTTGCCAGGAAGAAGGGGATCATGATCGATGAGGATTATGCCGAGGATCATATCCGCCGTCTGAAAAAGGTTCCGGCAGGAAATAAGCCCTCCACTCTTCAGGACATTGAGAATGGGAGAAAGACAGAGGTGGAGATGTTTGCCGGAACAGTGATGCGCCTGGGAAAAGAGGTCGGGGTGGAGACTCCGCTCAACGAGTTCTTATACCATGCGATCCGGGTGCTGGAGGAGAAGAATGAGGGTATCCTGTGAGGAGGCAGGCTGTAACAGTTCAGCCGCCCTCCCAGCAGACGCCTGAACTGTTGCGGCAGGCTGGGGTTTTGAGAATATTTTAACCCTATCTTAATTGCTTTCTTTCCTTTTGAATAATATAATAATACTTTAATTATTTGAAAGGATGTTGGTGAAGATTTGGGTATCCGAAAGAAATTAAAGGAGAAATGGCAGGAGGCCGTGCAGGCAGTGCTTCCGATCATCTGTATCGTGCTGGTGCTGTGCTTTACGGTGTCGCCGATTTCTCCCAGTATTTTGTTGTGCTTCCTCATAGGAGCAGTGCTCATTCTGGTTGGAATGATGTTTTTTACGCTGGGAGCAGAGATTGCCATGACTCCCATGGGAGAGCGGGTGGGAAGCTGCCTGACAAAGAGCCGGAATCTGGCTCTGATCATCCTTCTGTCATTCCTGCTGGGCTTTCTTGTCACGATTTCTGAGCCGGATCTGCAGGTGCTGGCAGGCCAGGTTCCGGCAGTGCCGAACATGGTCCTTATCATGTCTGTGGCATGCGGAGTGGGTGGTTTTTTGACCCTGGCTCTTTTGCGCATGCTGTTTGCAATTCCCCTTCCTCCGCTGCTGCTCGTGTTTTATGCGCTTGTATTTCTCCTGGCAGTCTTTGTGCCCAAGGATTTTTTGAGCATTGCTTTTGATTCCGGCGGTGTGACTACGGGTCCTATGACGGTTCCCTTTATCATGGCCTTGGGCGTGGGCGTTTCTGCGATCCGAAGCGACCGCCATGCCGCAGATGACAGCTTCGGCCTTGTGGCCCTCTGTTCCATCGGTCCGATCCTGGCAGTCATGATCCTGGGAATGGTCTACAATCCCCAGGATGGCACATATACCCCTCCTGCTATTCCGGAGGTGGATAATTCCAGACAGCTTTGGGGGCTTTTTATGTCAGGGCTGCCAACCTATATGGAGGAGATCGCCATTTCCCTGCTTCCGGTCTTCCTGTTTTTTATGATCTTCCAGGTATTGATGTTAAAGCTTTCTAAAAGGAAGATGATAAAGATCCTGATCGGCCTTGGCTATACTTATGTGGGCTTGGTGCTGTTCTTAACTGGGGCCAATGTGGGCTTTATGCCTGCGGGAAACTATCTGGGACAGGTGCTGGCAGGAAGGAGTCATCCGGAGATCCTGATCCCCATAGCCATGCTGATCGGATATTTTATCGTAAAGGCGGAGCCTGCGGTGTATGTTCTGAATAAGCAGGTTGAAGAGATCACAGACGGTGCGATCTCTGCAAAGGCTATGGGAATGGGCCTTTCCATCGGCGTGGCTGTTTCACTGGGCCTGGCTATGGTCAGGGTGATCACCGGGATTTCCATTTTATGGTTTTTAGTGCCTGGTTATGCAGTTGCCTTAGGCATTTCTCTCTTTGTTCCGAAGCTCTACACTGCCATTGCCTTTGACTCCGGCGGTGTGGCCTCCGGTCCCATGACAGCTGCTTTTCTGCTCCCTTTAGCTCAGGGCGCCTGCGCTGCTCTTGGAGGGAATATTGTCACAGATGCCTTCGGCGTGGTGGCCATGGTGGCGATGACGCCTCTTATTACGATACAGATAATGGGACTGATATCCAAATTCACAGGTGCCAGAAAGAAAAAGGCTCTGGGCGGCGAGGTCCCCGTCCTGTCACTGGATATGCTGGAGGATGATGCGATTATCGAGCTGTAAGCAGGAGGTGAAGTATCTATGAGCGAATTACATATGATGGTGACCATCAGCGACCGGAACCAGGCCAGACGGTTTCTGATGTTTTATAAAGAATATGGCGTTACGGTAACGCTCCTGACATACGGGCAGGGAACAGCCGTATCGGAGGTGCTGGATTCCTTTGGCCTGGAGGTGGCGGAGAAATCCATTCTCTTTGCCTTTGTGACAGCCACAGAGTGGAAAAAGATCAAGAAAGGCCTGGAGCAGCAGATTAAGATCGATATCCCGGGCAGCGGCATTGCCTTTATTGTCCCCTTAAGCAGCGTTGGCGGAAAAAAGCAGCTGCAGTTTCTGATCGAAGGGCGCGAATTTGTAAAAGGAGAGGAAAGTACATTGAAGCATACAAAATATGAACTCCTTGTTGTTATAGCAAACCAGGGATACACGGAAATGATCATGGACGCTGCCAGAAAAGCTCACGCTCCCGGCGGCACCGTGATCCACGCAAAAGGAACCGGCGCAGAGAAAGCCGAAAAGTTCCTGGGCGTTTCCCTTGCCACAGAAAAAGAGATGATCTTCATGGTGACAAGGCAGGAGGGCAAAAATGCCATCATGAAAGCCATCATGGACAAAGCCGGTCTGGAGACAAAGGCAAAATCCATTGTGTTTTCACTGCCGGTTACGGAGACGGCGGGGATGAGGCTGATCGAGGAGATGGACTGAACAATATTAGGATAAAATAAAAAGGCGGCCGAACATGGGAAAAGAAAGTACCTTGTCCGGCCGCCTTTGACAGTGTACTGCCAGATCTTGAAAAGGCGTGTTGAATTTCGGATGTTATTATAGTTTTGTGTCCTTATCTCTCCGAGGATCTGTTGGTATAATCTGCTTAAAGCAGTTGAGAAAACAAAAAACAATCATAAAAGGAGAGGGAGATTCTGTATGAGAAGAACATTAAGAGCAAAACTATGGAAAATGTGTGTCGGAGCTATATGCGCAGGGACGCTGACGGGAGCTATAACAGGGTGCGGAGCGAAGGAGACGCAGAAGGAGGAGAAGGTGGAGGTCTCTATGCTGGATTTCTTTATTCCAGGCGAGGGCGTTACAAAGGCTATGAAGCCTCAGATCGACCGCTTCTTAGAGGAGCACCCCAACGTGACCCTGGATCAGGAATCTGTATCCAACAGCGACCTGGCTACAAAGGTACAGACGCTGGCCGCAGGAGACGAGCTGCCGGATGTCTTTATGATCAAGGGACAGATGGCGGAGACCTTTGTGGAAAACGGCAAGATGCATTCCTTAGATGAGATGCTGAATGCAGATACCCAGTGGAAGGAGAATTTTAAGGACGGCGTATTCTCTAACTTTGAGGTGGGAGGCAGCATCTACGCAGTTCCCTTCCAGGTGACAAATACCTGCGTGTTCTATAACACAGAGATCTTTTCCAGAGCCGGCATCGAGTCCTTCCCTGAGACATGGACAGAGCTTGAGGATGCGGTGGAAAAGCTGAAGGCTATTGATGTGATACCGATCGTGCTGGGAAATAAGGAGCGCTGGAATGCAGAGTCCGTTATCATGAGTACGCTGGGAAACCGCTGCACAGGCGACGAGTGGTACCAGGGCATCAGGGACCGCAGCGGCTCCAGCTTCACTGATCCGGAGTTTGTGGATTCCTTAAGGGCATTGAGTGACCTGGCCGCTCTGGGAGCGTTCAACGAGGATGTGAACAGCATAGACGGAGCGCAGCAGAGACAGATGTACATGAACGGAAAAGCAGCCATCACCATTGACGGAAGCTGGGCCATTGCCAATTTCGACGAGAACTGCCCGGAGGAAGTGCGTGATGTGACTGAGATCGCAGCTCTTCCCATGGTAGACGGCGGCAAGGGCAATCCGGCGGCCATCACAGGAGGAGCAGGCTGGGCCATCGCAGTCAATGCAAACATCAGTGAGGAAAAGCTGCCAGTGGTTGCAGAGCTTTTAAGGGCGATGACAGGACCTGAGTACGGTACTGCGGCCATTGAAGAGGGAACCTTATCCGCTGTGAAGCCGGGAACCGAAGTAACCATCGATAAGCCTATCGCAGCTAAGTTCGACGCTTTTGCAAAGGACCGTCCATTCATTCCAGTATATGACCACCAGTTGAGCTCCGGCGTTATCGATGTAATGCAGGGCGGACTTCAGGAGCTTTTGATCGGACGCGTTACCCCGGAGGAGCTGGCAGAGCGCATCCAGTCAGAGTATGAGAATAATTGAAAGTGAGTGAGGGATTATGAGCAAAGCGCTTAGGCCGAAAAATGTTGTCATATACGGTCTTCTGACACCGGGGCTCCTTATCTTTGTGGTGTGCTGCATTGCGCCTCTGTTCGTCGCGGTCTACAACAGCTTTTTTGACTGGAACGGAGGCCCTGCAAGGACATTTATCGGGCTTTCCAATTATGTGGAGCTCTTTAGGGATAAGGCCTTCTGGAGTGCATTTTTAAACAACCTGACCTTTATCCTGTGGACAGTGATCGGACAGATCGGCATAGCCTTTATCATCGCCATGCTGCTCCAGTCCAGGATACTGAAATTAAAGAACCTGCACCGTACAGTCATTTTCTTTCCAGTGGTATTGTCTGCGGTGGTAGTAGGATTTTTGTGGAGAATCATGTATAATTCAGAGTATGGGATCGTCAACACCTTTCTCAGGGCTCTGGGACTGGAAAATCTGATCCAGCTCTGGCTGGATGACCCGGACATCGTGATCCCCTCCCTCGCCATACCAAAGATCTGGCAGTATATCGGATATTATCTGATCATCCTGCTGGCTGCCATCCAGGGCATTGACCAGAGTGTCCTGGAGGTGGCGGAGCTGGACGGCGCCACTGGCTGGAAAAAATCCTGGTATATTGTGATACCGCTGATTAAGAGCACCCTGATGGTAACGATCATGCTGTGCATCTCAGGCAATATGAAGACTTTTGACCAGATATTTGTTATGACAGGCGGCGGGCCTGGCACCAGCTCCGAGGTAGTGGCCCTGTATGCCTATAACATTTCCATGAACCGCATGCGCTATGGCTATGGAAGTACGGCGGCCATTGGGATACTGATGCTCAGCCTTGCCCTCATATTCATCAGCAGGCTGGCAGGGCGCAAGAAAGGAGAGGAATAGATGAACAAGCTTGTGAGAACGGTTCAGGGACTTTTTGCAAACCTGTTTGTGTGGATATTTTCCATCACCTGTATTTTCCCTATTATATGGATGCTGTACTCCTCTCTGAAAACGGACCGGGAATTTTCGCTGGACATTTTGAGCCTGCCGAGGAAGCCATTTTTTGAGAATTACAGCAAGGCCATTGCAGAGGGAAATATCGGAAGCTATTTCAGCAACAGCATGTTCAACACTGTGATCACCGTAGCTATCGTGATCGTGATATCCTTTGTCACAGGCTACTGCATTTCACGGTTTGAATTTAAGGGAAAAAGACTGATCTACGCCATGTTTCTGTCCGGCATGCTGATCCCCATCTACGCGCTGCTGATTCCCATCTTTGTGGAGTTTAAGGCCATGGGGCTGCTGAACAAGCGCTATACGCTGATCCTTCCCTACATCGCCTTTGCCCTTCCGGTGGGAGTCTTCCTGGTGGAGAGCTGCATGTACGGGATTCCCATTGAGATCGAGGAGGCGGCGTGTATTGATGGAAGTTCCTTTTTAAACACCATGTTCACCATTGTTATGCCCATGTGCAAGCCGGTGCTTTCCACCTGTGCGATCCTGACATTTTTAAACACATGGAATGAGTTTCCGCTGGCCCTGGTGCTCATAAGGAGCAATGCCCTAAAGACCATGCCCATTGGCCTGACGAATTTCGTCGGAAGCTATACAGTGAATTACCCGCTGATGCTGGCGGCGCTGGTGGTGTCCACCTTACCAGTCATCATCATGTACCTTCTCTTCTATAACCAGATCATGAAGGGAATGACAGCCGGAGCAGTAAAGGGATAAAAAGAAAATGTTTAAGGCAAGCCTTGTCAGGGGCTTGTCTTAAGTGCGTTACGAAAGAAGGAGGAGACGTATGGGGAAAATGATCCGGTTTATCAGGGGAAGCCTGCAGAGGACGCTGTTCGTGCTGATTGTACTGTTCATCATCCTGCCTACAGGGGCCATGGGCGTCATCGCCTACCGGCAGTACAGCCAGATCATCACAGAGAAGGTCAGCACCTTGAGCCAGAACAATGTGATGCAGGTATCGTCCAATATTGAAGCCATTTTCCGCAGCATCCAGAACAATTCCCTGTCATTTTATCAGAACGGCCAAGTGAGGGATTTTCTTCTTGCGCCGAAGGAGGAGCGGGAGGAGGCCTGGGAGGCTCTTGACCGGTATATTGGGAATTACATTGCTTATGAGGAATATCTGTACGGGGTGGAATTTGTAAGGATGGACGGATACCGCTACGGCTCCACATCGGTGGCAAAACGGCTCACAGAGGAGCAGAAGCTTGCGCTGCAGGAAAAAGGGGGAAAGCCCCTGTTCATCACAGATGCAGGGAGCGGGCGGGAACGCTTATACGGATATGCCAGATGTATCCGGGATATCAACTATCTGGATACGGAGATCGGCTTTGAGGCGCTGTATATCAAGAAGGATCAGATACTGCGGCTCCTAAAGGAAGAAGAGACAGATACAGGCACAGAGTATTACATTGTGGAGGGAAATGAGATCATCATTTCCACCAATGAGGAAGCCCTGGGACGTGATCCGGCGGAATATCTGGGAGAGGATTTCTGCTATCAGAAAAAGGGGAGCAGGGTGTTTCACTACAGCGGCAGCAGGTATATGGCCTCCTGCGCCCGCATTTCCTATCCGGGCTGGCAGCTGATACAGACAGTGCCCCTCACCCAGATGAATGAGGAGAAATGGGTGGTGGCCCAGATCATACTGTCGGCGGTGATCCTGGCAGTGGCTATCTGCAGCCTGGGAGCCTATTTCCTCTCCAGAAGCGTGCTTCGGCCTTTAAATACCCTGGAGACATCCATGAAGGAGATTGAAAAGAATCACTTTAAGGCGATGCTGCCTGAGTCGGGCTACAATGAGATCGCGGTGCTTTCCAAGGCCTTTAACAGGATGTCTGTCCGCCTGGACGAGCTGGTGAACCAGGTCTATCTGGCCCAGATCAAGGAGAAGGATGCTCAGCTCCAGGCTATGCAGGCCTATATCAATCCTCATTTTCTCTACAATACCCTGGATACCATCTGCTGGATGAGCCGTATGGAGGATGCACAGGAGACATGCAATCTCATAGAGGCGCTTTCAAAGCTGTTCCGCATGTCAGCCAGGGATACCAGGAAGGTCATTTCTGTGGAGCAGGAGCTGGAGTACATAAACAGCTACATCATGATCCAGGAGTGCAGGCATACGGATTTCATCCAGTTTGAGGTGCAGGCACAGGAGGAGACGCTTAAGTGCCAGACTGTGCGCTTTATCCTGCAGCCTCTGGTGGAAAATGCCATCCTCCATGGCCTGGAGCCTACGGGGAGGCCGGGGAAGCTTTCCATCGATATCCGGCGGCAGGAGGACAAGCTGGTGATGACAGTGGAGGACGACGGAATGGGGGCCGACATCGAGGAGCTTCGAGAGTTGCTGCAAAGCCATCCAGAGGGCCTTCGGGGAATGGGGATTTCCAATGTAAATGACAGAATCAGGCTGTGTTTTGGAGAAGAGTACGGAATTTTCTTTTATAACGCTGAGGGAGGAGGCCTTCGGGTACAGGCCATCCAGCCCTTTCGGCAGATGGGGGAGCAAAAATGATAAAATTAATGATCGTAGATGATGAGCCGGTTATCAGAAAAGGGATCGTAACGGTGGTTGACTGGAAGGCGTTGGATATTCAGGTGGTGGCGGAGGCTGCCAACGGAAGGGACGGGCTTTCCAGGGCGCTTTTGGAAAAGCCGGACATTGTGATCACAGATATTAAGATGCCTATTATGGACGGGATCACATTTTCAAGCGAGCTGCGCAAGAAGCTGCCAAAGGTGAGGATCGTATTCCTCACAGGCTACAGTGATTTTGAGTATTCCAGACATGCGATCCGCATTGGAGCGGAGGATTATCTCTTAAAGCCGGTGAACACGGGAGAGCTGATCGAGCTTATGGAACGGCTGAAGCAGGAGATCGTCAGGGAAAATACCCACAGGCAGAGCAGGTCCAGGGAAAATGTGATACTAAAGGAGAGCCAGCCTCTCATGAGGAAGCGGCTGCTTAAGCAGCTCTTTGAGGGGCAGGTGGGCCTGGAGGAATTTTGCGGGAAGGCAGTTCCGCTGAACCTGCCCACAGAGGGGCCGGAGTTTGTTATTATCATCGCAGGCATTGATTATTATTATCAAATGAAGGCAAATGGGGAGAAGGAAACCGGCCTGCTAAAATATGCATTATCCAATATCGGGGAAGAACTCCTGGGAAAGGTGGGAACAGCCAGGGCCTGTGAGGACCAGGAATCCCAGATCCTGTTCCTTCTGAACACGAAAGCGTCTATTAAGGAGATCGTGCGCAGCTGCCGCGAAATCCAATTTAATATGAGAAAATTTTACGGGCTCTCTGTCAGCCTGGGGATCGGACAGAAGGTGAGCGAGCTGCAGGGCCTTGCAGGCTCCTACAAGCAGGCAGTGGAGGCCATTGAGAGCAAGATAAAGGAGGGCAGCAGCCAGATCATCATCCACCAGGAGGACCAGGAGCAGAGGATGGAAAGCCCCCTGTTTTTAACGGCAGACGAGGAGAAGAGCATTCAGGAGGCTCTGGCCCTCTTAAACCGCAGCAGGTGCTATGACCTGATCGAGGAGGCGTTTGAAAAATATGTCAGGGATCAGCATGTGAAAAGGCAGCAGGTGGAACGGCTGTGCATGTATCTGATCCTGATTGCAGTGAGGGAGCTGGAGCGTCTGTCCTTGTCCGCCGGGGAGATATTGGGGGCCGATCTTCACTATGAGAGGGAGATGAACCGGTATGAGACGGCCGAGGAAATGGAGCTTTGGATCAAGGGGATCTATGATAAATGCATTGACGGCATTAACGACTGCCGCGGCAATAAGTATAAGAGCATTGTGGCAAACGGCATCGAATACATGAAGGAGCATTACCGGGACAATATACTGGTGGCGGACGTGGCCCAGGCCGTCTATGTGACGCCCAACTACTTCAGCAAGATATTCAAGGAGGAGACGGGGCAGAGCTTTACGGACTGGATGAATCACTACCGGATCGAGAAGGCGAAAAAGAGGATGGAGCAGGAGCCGGAGACAAAGATCTACACCATTGCAGAGGAGTCCGGCTTTAAGGACTACAAATATTTTGCTTTTATCTTTAAAAAGATCACAGGCTATACTCCCACCTCCTACAGGGACCTAAATGTGTAGAATATCGGATAGTAGTGTAGGATCGTGGGATTTTGATCTCACCGAAGGCTTATTATAATGGAGGTACGAAAAAAAGCCGAGGTGACGTGATGAAGGATTATTTATTTGGTGCGGTTTATATTATTGAACAGGATTATACGGAGGAGGAGATAAGAAGAGATCTGTCGCTTATGAGGAATCACGGCTGCAACCTGGTGACACTGTGGCCTGTGGGGAATCCCTGGCTGGCAGAAAGCTCTCACGAGTGGAAATTTGACCAGACAAGGATGGTACTGGATGAATGCCAGGCCCTGGGGATGAAGGCGATCCTGCAGCTGTTCGGGCAGAACCAGGCCCAGGAATTTATGCCGGATTCCGCCCTGACAGAGGAGATGATGATACAGGATGAGCGTGGGGAGCATGTGAATGAGAACTGCTTCTGGGCCAATCTGAACCATCCCGTTGTCCGGGAATATATGGATCTGTTTTTCAAAAAGGCGATCACCAGCTTAAAGGACCATCCGGCGGTATTTGGCTTTGATGTGTTCAATGAGGCACATTTCAGAAGCGACGATGCCTATACTGTCAGGAAATACCAGAGATGGCTGGAGGAAAGGTACGGCTCTATTGAGAAGCTGAACAGGAAATGGTACAGAAGGTACGAGAGCTTTTCCCAGATCCTTCCGAAAAAGCGCCGCTCTGCCTACAGCATCTGGAGCAGCATACTTCCCGACCTGGAATATGAGAAATTCCGGAGTGAGAACCTGACGGAGATCTGCCGCTTCCTGTACGAGACGGCGAAAAAATACGATCAGTCCCATCCCATTATCATTGACGGTACCAGCGCCCAGATCTTTTCCGGGGATGTGACGCTGCGCAACAACGATGAATTTGCCACAGCCAGGATACCTGATATCTACGGTTCCACCTTCTATCCAAAGAGCTGGGGACGCAATTACCGCTATACCCCCTGGACGATGGCAATGTACTATTCTGTTCCTGCCGCAGCGGCCAGGAAGGCAGGAAAGCCCTACATTGTCAACGAGCTCCAGACCCATACACAGTCTATCCTGACGCCGGGATCAGAGGTTTCACCTCAGGAGCTCTACAACTGGATCTTAATGTGCATGTTCACAGGCTCCTGCGGGATGCAGCTGTGGCGCTGGAGGCCCTTCCTCCACGGCTACCAGTCTGCGGGGCGGGGACTGACGCAGATGGACGGCACGCCAAATGAGCGGGCAGGCAGGGTAAGGGAGCTGGCCTGCTGGATTCAGGGACAGAAGGATCTGTTCTCTGATTTTACCGTGAGAAGGCCGGTGGTAAAGATTGCTGTATCCTATTCCTCCAGACTGTTTTTTGACTGCTTCTTAAAGTGGAACGGGAGCTTCTGGAGCAAGGACGTGGAGGGCTGGTACCGCATGTTCTGGAACTACGGCCTGCCTGCAGAGTTTGCAGATTTAGAGCATCTGGAGGGAGAGGAGGCCGATGTCCTGATCCTGCCGTCCATTTTGAGCGTCAGCAGGGAAATGGCGGAGAATTTAAGAAGTTATGTGGAGAATGGGGGCATCCTCATTGCAGATGCAAGGCTGGGAGCTGTGAATGAATACGGGGAGGTACCGGCGGAAGGAATCCCGGGAACTATTCTGTCAGAGCTCTTTGGTGTGAGGGAAAAGGATGTGGAGTCCGAAGGAAGCTTCCTCCTTGGCGGGAAGGAGCTCCCCTGCCCCTTTATGGACCAGATACTGGAGACGGAGGAGGAGGCTTCCATAGCCGCAAGGATGGCAGGAGAGAAAAAGGACTGTGTGGCCGTGGTTGTCCATCCCGTGGGCAAGGGAAAGACGATCTATTTTAATTCTTTTATCGGCCTGGAGTTTAAGGAAAACCGCTGTGCGGAGGCAGGGGAATTTCTGATGAGGGAGCTGCTGGAGAAAAAGCCCCAGGTTCTCTGGGCGAGAAAGAGAGATCAGGTCCACGTAAGCTACATTTCCTCCGGGAAGAAAACGGCTGCCCTTGTGATCAATTTTTCCTCTGAGCCGGATGAGTGTGTGCTTTTTGGACTAAAGGAAGGGACAGAGCTTGAAAACAGGATGACGGGGGAGCGGGTGACAGCAGGAAATGAGACAGTCCTGTCCTTACCGGCAGATACGGCCTATGTTTACAGCTGGGATGAGGAGGGAAAGCCGGATGAGCTGTCTGGTATTTGACTGCGGAGGAACCTCTGTGAAGTATGCCCTGGCTGACAGGGAGGGAGAGCTTTCCGGATGGGGCTCCATTGCAACGCCTTCCAGCCTGGAGCTCTTTCTTCAGAGCCTGGATGAGATCGTGGAGTCTGTCCGGAAAAAGGGAGGGCTCAGGGGCCTGGCCTTCAGCTTTCCAGGGGAGGTGCACAGCGAACAGGGAGATATCGGCGGGATCAGCGCCATCCCCTATATCCATGGAATCCCCCTAAAGCAGATGATAAGCAGCCGGTACGGAGGCCTTCCTGTTTCCATGGAAAATGACGCCAACTGCGCAAGCCTGGGGGAGTTGTGGAAGGGCGTGGCTGCCGGACACAAGGAAGTGATCTTTGTGATCTGTGGTACAGGAATCGGCGGCGCGGCGATCGAGGGCGGTAAGCTTAGAAAGGGGATCACGGGGAACCGCGCAGAGTTCGGAAACTATCCTATGGGAGGGATGGAAGACGGCGTTCTGTTGACCTGGAGCGATCATACCCTGGAAAAGCAGGCAAGAAAGTACAATCGTCTGACAGGAGAAGCGCTCCATGGCAGGGAGCTTTTTGAACGGGCAGAGAGCGGGGATGGACAGGCAAAGAAGCTTCTGGATGAATTTTATCACTGGATGGCAGTGGGATGTATCAACATCAATTTTTCCTTTGACCCGGAATTTATTGCCATAGGCGGCGGGATCAGCTCCAACAGGGAGCTCATAGCGGGGATACAGGAACGGATCGACAGGCTCCTTGAGGGACAACGACCAGGCTATCTGCGCCCGCAGATCCGTGCATGTGCCCATGGAAATAAGGCGAACCTTTACGGCGCACTCTATCATTTTTTGAACGAAGAAAGAAAGGATAACAGGTGAGAGATATGGATTATCAATTTCGTGAGGGATTTTTGTGGGGAGGGGCCAGCTCCGGCCCGCAGTCAGAAGGGGGATGGAACGAGGGAGGAAGAGTTCCCTCTGAGTGGGACTACTGGTTTGAGCGGGAGCCGGAGCGGTTTTTCCGCCAGGTGGGCCCTGCTGTGACCTCTGATTTTTACCACAAGTACAAGGAATACATAAAGAAAATGAAGGAGGCCGGGATCAAGTCCTACCGTACTTCCATCCAGTGGAGCCGTATTATCCTGGACTGCGAAGGCCATGTAAATGAAGAAGGCGTAGCCTTTTATAATAAGATCATTGACGAGATGATCAAAAATGGAATTGAGCCCATGATGTGCCTTCACCATTTTGACCTGCCGGTGTACTGGGTAGAGAAGGGCGGTTTTGAGAACAGGGATACGGCAAAGGCCTTTGCCCGGTTTGCCTCCGTGTGTTTTGAGCGGTTCGGAGACCGGGTGACCTACTGGACCACCTTTAACGAGCCGGTAATCATACCGGAGACCGGATATCTGTACCAGCGCCATTATCCCGCAGTGTGCGATGCAAGGAGGGCGGCTCTGGTGGGCTTTACTGTCCAGCTGGCCAGCAGCCTGGCAGTTGCAGAGTTTAAAAAGAGCGGCTGTAAGGGGAAGATCGGCGTTATCATCAACCTGACTCCCACCTACTGCGAGAATCCCGATGATCCGGCAGACAAAAAGGCGGCTGACACCCTGGATCTGATCTTTAACCGTTCCTTCCTGGATCCGTCTGTGCTGGGCGAATATCCGAGAGAGCTGGTGGAGCTTCTGGATTCCGAGGGGATCCTTCCTGAGGTGACGGAGGAGGAGCTTCAGATTATCCGGGAAAACAGGGTGGACTATCTGGGAGTCAACTATTATCATCCCAGAAGGGCAAGAGCCAGGAGAACGCCCTATGAGGGCCCGCTGATGCCGGAAAAATATTATGAGCCCTATGAATTTGCGGGGCAGAAGATGAACACCTCCAGAGGTTGGGAGATTTATGAGCCGGCAGTATACGATATTGCCAAGAATATCCAGGAAAATTATGGGAATATCCCCTGGTATATGTCTGAAAATGGAATGGGCATCCAGGATGAGGAGCAGTTCATGGATGGAAACGGAGTGATCCAGGATGATTACAGGATCCAGTTCATCAAGGACCATTTAAAATACCTCCACAAAGCAATAGCGGAGGGTGCCAACTGCTTTGGATACCATCTGTGGGCTCCCTTTGACTGCTGGTCCTGGATCAATGCTTACAAGAATCGTTATGGATTGCTGCGGGTGGATATTTACGATGGGTGTAAGATCACAATGAAAAAGTCAGGGAGCTGGTTTAAAGCGTTGTCAGACAGAAATGGATTTTCGGAAGAGGAAATATAGAGAGGAGAGCGGGCCGGTGCCTCCAGTGGAGTGTTTCTTGCATTTTTCCGGCAATATGTATTTTGTAGTATAATCCCGTCTTTGACAGTAAAGCTACATGCACCCGGCGGAGACAGCCGCAGTCATCTTCCTTTACTCTGCTTTTGGATAATCATCCTCTGTCAGATGATCAAGATATAAAATTGAAAAAGTTAACAATTGAAAAGGCGGCCGGACATGGGAGAAGAGAATCCTTTGTCCGGCCGCCTTTTTGATTGCAGGCTAAATTAAACAAAAAGCGAGAATATGTTTATGAAAAGAGTGATTCCTTACATTTTTCTGGCTAATTCATAAAAAATTTCATAATATTTATAATAAAAATGTATGTAAAAATATTTATTTTGTAGTATAATTAACAAATGATAAAATATTGCAGGCTAATATGGGATGCAACATTTACCATAATAAAAGAAAGGGGTAATGATACATGGTAGGAATTATTCTTGCTAGCCATGGCGGATTCGCAGAAGGCATTAAGCAGTCCGGCGCTATGGTTTTTGGAGAACAGCCAAATCTTGCAGCTGTTACTCTGCAGCCTAGCCAGGGCCCAGCTGATGTGAAGCGTCAGATGGAAGAGGCCATCGCATCCTTTGATGACCCGAATGAAGTGCTGTTTCTGGTTGACCTTTGGGGAGGTACTCCATTTAACCAGGCGAATGGCCTGCTGGCTGGACATGAGGATAAGTGGGCGATTGTGACAGGTCTCAATCTGCCGATGCTTATCGAGGCATATGCCCTGCGTATGGGCATGGACAGTGCCCAGGAAATCGCAAAGATGATCGCTCCCAGCGCAAAAGACGGAGTGAAGCTTTGCCCGGAAACCTTAGAGCCGAAAAAGGAGACTCCAGCTGCTGCACCGGCAGATAATGGGCAGCCAAAGGGCTCATTGCCGCCAGGCACTGTAGTAGGCGATGGAAAGATCAAATATGTGCTGGCACGTGTGGATTCCCGTCTTCTTCATGGACAGGTTGCTACCGCTTGGTCAAAGACCACTCAGCCCACCAGGATCATTGTTGTGTCAGATGGAGTAGCCCATGATGATCTGCGCAAGAAGCTGATCACAGAGGCTGCACCGCCAGGAGTAAAGGCGAACGTAATTCCCGTTGATAAGATGATCCAGGTTGCAAAAGATCCTCGTTTTGGAAATACAAAGGCATTGCTTTTGTTTGAGACTCCTCAGGACGCTCTCAGAGCCATTGAGGGAGGCGTGGACATTAAGGAACTGAATATCGGATCCATGGCCCATTCTGTGGGCAAAGTGGCTGTTAGCAAGGTTCTGTCCTTAGGGCCGGATGATGTAAAGACATTTGAAAAGCTGAAATCCTTGGGAGTAAAGTTTGATGTGCGTAAGGTTCCTTCCGATTCCAGAGACAATATGGACGACATCATTGCAAAGGCAAAGACAGAATTGGATAAGGCATAAAGATAGGAGGAAAAAACATGTCACCTATATCAATGATATTAGTAATATTCGTTGCATTCCTGGCCGGTATCGAGAGTGTGTGCGATGAGTTCCAGTTTCATCAGCCTCTGGTAGCCTGCACGCTGATCGGTCTGGTAACAGGTAATCTTGAGGCAGGCATCGTGCTGGGCGGCAGTCTTCAGATGATCGCTCTTGGCTGGGCAAATATCGGCGCAGCGATCGCACCGGACGCTGCTCTAGCTTCCGTGGCTTCCGCCATCATTCTGGTTCTGGGCGGACAGGGCGTAGCAGGCGTTTCCACTGCCATCGCAGTGGCTATCCCTCTGGCTGTTGCAGGCCTGTTCTTAACCATGATCGTTCGTACCCTTTCTGTAGCATGCGTTCATCGTATGGATGCAGCTGCAGTGAATGCAGACATCCGCGGCGTTGAGATGTGGCATATCATTGCCATTGTGATGCAGGGACTTCGCATTGCGATCCCGGCAGCAGCTCTTTTAGTTATCCCGGCAGCTACGGTACAGGGATTTCTGGAGTCCATGCCAGCATGGCTGACAGATGGTATGGCCATCGGCGGCGGAATGGTAGTTGCAGTTGGTTATGCCCTTGTTATCAACATGATGGCAACAAAGGAGGTTTGGCCCTTCTTCGTTATCGGTTTCTGCGTGGCAGCTATCTCTGACCTGACTCTGATCGCTCTGGGTGCCATTGCTGTTTCTCTGGCTCTCATCTATCTGAAGCTGTCTGAGGGCGGCGGCTCTACAGGCAATGGAGGCGGCGGAAATGTAGGCGATCCGCTGGATGAGATTCTCAACGATTATTGATCCTAAAGGAGGTAAAGAAAATGGCAGAAAAGATTACATTGACGAAAAAGGACCGTTTAGCTGTCGCATGGCGTTCCACCTTCCTTCAGGGTTCATGGAACTATGAGCGTATGCAGAACGGCGGCTGGTGCTTCGCAATTATTCCGGCGATCCGTAAATTATATTCCACCAAGGAAGAGCAGGCGGCTGCATTAAAGCGCCATCTGGAATTCTATAATACACAGCCCTTCGTATCTGCTCCTGTTATGGGCGTTACGCTGGCTCTGGAGGAGGAGCGGGCCAATGGTACTCCCGTTGACGATGCTGCGATCCAGGGTGTTAAGGTAGGTATGATGGGACCTTTAGCCGGTGTGGGCGATCCTGTGTTCTGGTACACGGTACGTCCCATTCTGGGAGCACTGGGAGCTTCTCTGGCTATGACCGGAAGTATTCTTGGACCGATCCTCTTCTTTGTACTGTTTAACGTGATCCGTTGGGCCTTCATCTGGTACACACAGGAGTTTGGCTACCGTGCAGGAAGCAAGATCACAGACGACCTTTCCGGCGGCCTTCTTCAGAAGGTTACAAAGGGAGCTTCTATTCTGGGTATGTTTGTGCTGGGCTCACTGATCCAACGCTGGGTATCCATCAACTTTACGCCGGTTGTCTCCACCGTTCAGCTGAGTGAGGGTGCTTATATTGACTGGGCAAGCCTTCCGGCAGGCGGCGAGGGTATTAAGCAGGCCTTTATGCAGTATTCCGCAGGCATGGCCCTGTCTCCGGAGAAGGTAACGACTCTGCAGAACAACCTGGATTCTCTGATCCCCGGATTTATGCCGCTGCTGCTTACTCTGTTCTGCATGTGGCTGTTAAAGAAGAACGTTTCCCCGATCGTTATCATTATCGGTCTGTTTGTTGTAGGTATCGTTGGCCATCTGGTTGGGCTGCTCTAAAGCAGGGCACTGCTTATGGTTCAGTCATTAAATACAAAGGTGGATCTGGTGGTGAAGGGAACATCCTTCCAGGGACTGAATTCCTATGGGGAGATCATGATCGGTGACAAGGCCTTTGAGTATTACAATGGGCGTAAAGTGACTGATTATATTCAGATACCCTGGAGTGAGGTCGATTATGTGATCGCCTCTGTCTTGTTCAAGGGGAGATATATACCGCGTTATGCGATTCGGACAAAACAGAGCGGGACATTTTCCTTTTCCTCCAGAGAGCCGAAAAAAGTGCTGCGGACGATCAATCAATACATTCCGAGAGAGCGGATGGTACATTCTCTGGGCTTTTTCCAAGTGTTGAAAAGAGCGCTGCAGGCACGGCTGCAAAAGAAATAGCAGAAAACGCTGATCGGCAAGTGAAGGGGAGTATTTGAAGCCAGCCGGGGGAATGCGGTTATGATACAAGAGGAGCCATCCTCCATGGGTAATTTAAAATCCATGGAGGATGGCTCCTTTGTATGTGCAGCTGGTCTGTTAATCAGCCTTCCGGTCAGCCGGGAAGATAATGCTGTTCTGCCTGCGGACCTCGTCTGTGATCCTGAGGCTTTCTGCTGTGATCGCATGGTAAGCTTCTGCATTTCTGTTCTGGCGTACCAGGCGCAGAAACTCCTGTATTTCGTAGACCATATCAGGAATTGGGGACTCGTTGTAAATGACCGTCCTATTCTGCCCGCGGAGCTTGAGGGTGACATTTTTCGGACAGCCCACATCCTGCCAGAGTATGGCCCCCTTCTCGCCCTGGATCTCGCAGGGCATGGCAGAATCTGAAATTTTGGAGTAGGAGATGATGGCCTGCATTCCGGGATATTCCGCCAGGATCGTGCCTTGGCCGTCAATGCTTCCGGGAAGAAGGAGGGCCTTACTGGACACACTGGATGGTTTCCCAAACAGTCCGACCATCACCTCAATGCAGTAGATCCCCAGATCCATGAGACTGCCGTTGGACAGTTCGGGTCGGAAGGCATTTTCTATGATCCCCTTTTTGTAATTGTCGTAGCGGGAGGAATACTGGCAGTATTGGAGGAATACCTTGCGTATGGGGCCGATCTTGTCCAGATTTTCCCTGATAACTTCATAGGCAGGGTGAAAAACCGGGCGCGTTGCTTCTAAGAGGATGCAGCCGGACTGTCTGGCGGCCTGGCACATCTGTTCCCACTCATGGGCATTGGATGCAGCGGGCTTTTCACATAGGACATGCTTGCGTCTGTTTAACATATCGATAGTCTGGCGGCAGTGCAGGGCAGTGGGGCTTGCCACGTAGACAGCATCCACCTCCTTATCCTCTGACAAGTCCTCCAGGGAATCGCATATCCGGTATTCTAAAAAGCAGCTGCGCGCCCCAAACTGTCTGGCCTTCTCTTTTGTTCTGGAGTAGATCACACTAAGCCCAAAGTCATCACAGCGCTTTCCGGCATTTAAAAAACGGTCCACAATAAAATTTGTTCCGATAGTTGCAAATGACAGTTTTCCCATGTCAGCCTCCTTTGCATCTGATGGCAGTTGCCTGTTTTTCTATTATAGGTGATGGCAGCCTGCGTGTCCAATAGTATTTGACAAAGGGCTGAAAATGTAGTATGTTAAAAGATAGAAAGTCTGATCTAACATCATTTATATCGATAACAGAGGTTCCTCTGTGATTTTCCGGCTTAGAAAATTGGACATCATCTACCTTGGAAAGTGAATAGTGACTTTGCGTTTTACATATGGTATAATAGCCCTATCTCGTTTTAGGGAGGGATACGGATATGACAGACAGCGAGAAGCTCGAATTGATTTTATCTGAAATGTGTGGTATGAAGACCGATATGCAGGGTATGAAGACCGATATGCAGGGTATGGAGTCTGATATACAGGGTATGAAGTCTGATATACAGGGTATGAAGTCTGACATGCAGGGTATAACAGTTGACATACACAACATGAAAACAGATATCAAAGACCTGAAAAAGCAAGGCAGTGATACCTTTGATGAATTAATGAGGGTTGAGCGCATTGCGCTTGAAAATCAGGACAGCATTAAAGAATTGAATGGAAAATATAACGCACTGTTTTTAAAAGCAGATAACTCTGACCTGCTTTTGCGGCTGATCAATCAGCAGGCGGAGGAGGTTACGAGATTGAAGGCCATGGTGGAGTAACTGCCGCTATAAAAATAAGTGATCATATAAGCGGAGTGGGGCATTATATCATATATAAAGCGCAAAGTCTGAAACAGAGGCTCTGCGCTTTATCTGTTTTCTGGTGAGAGTCTGCGGACAGCTTTCTGATCGTCTTATCCTGGATTGATTCAACATGAAGATATGCAATTGATAAAAATAGTCATTATACAATGCATTTTGTACTTGTAATGACTTGGCAGTATACGGTAGAATGTATCAGAGAGTTAGTAAACACTAACTGGAAGGTAAGGAGGAATGCAATTGAAGAAATTATTCAGAAAGACAGTAGTGTCTGCATTGACCGCAGGCTGCGTTGTTTTGCAAACAGGCTTGATTCCCACTATGGCTGCGGGAAGTTACATAAGCGGTACATGGCAGGAAACAGACAAAGGATGGATACATGTGGATGTGGAAGGTGTCAGAAGCACAGGATGGATCCACAAGGAATCTGGCTGGTACTACTTGGATCCTATAACAGGAATCATGAAGACGGGATGGTTGAAGGACGTTGATGGCCAATGGTACTATTTTGAAACTCTGGAAGATGTAAACAGAGGAAAAGGAGCCATTGAGGGACGCCTTCACAGCGGCTGGCTGGAGGATAAAAATGGCAGCAGCTACTTTATGAATACTGCCCATAACGGAAGCTTTGGAGCACGATTGACCGGATGGCAGTGGATCGAGGGAAGCTGTTATTATTTTGATCCGGCAGAGGGCGCTGATAACGGAAAGATGTATAAGGGCGCTGTAACGCCGGATGGATTTATTGTGGATGTGCAGGGCCGGTGGGTAGATAAGGATGGCACTGTGCGCCATGATAAGCAGGGGCTTTCTGCAACTGAGACAGAGGAAGCTGCATCAAGGATAGGCAAGAGCAGTACAGACAGCGGAAGCAGTTCCGGCAGCGGAAGCAGCTCCGGCAGTGGAAGTGGCTCCAGCAGCGGAAGTAGTACAGGCAGTGGAAGTGGCTCCGGCAGTGGAAGCAGTTCCGGTGGCGGAAGCGGCTCCGGTAGCGGAAGCAGTACAGGTAGCGGAAACAGTTCGGGAAGCGGAAGCAGTGAGGGCAGCGGAAGCAGCTCCGGCGGTGGAAGCAGTGCAGGAAACACAGGCTCCGACAGCACAAATACGTCCACGGATTCCCTCGTAAAAGAGAACATGACAAAGATCATGCCGGTGGATTCCTTAGCCACATGGCTTCCTCTGGTATTTGAGGAGGGCTATAGCCTGGATAATTGTGTTATCACGGTAGACGGCCAGGACGTGTCCTCTTTGGCAACAAGGGTAACCGATGATGGCACCATTGCAAAGCTTCCTCTGACAGGCCGTCCGGGCACGCTGGTCGTTGCCAGCATGGCGGACAGCTCGAAATCAGAGACCGTAAAGCTGGGAGGATCAGATGCCAATGCCGTGTATGCGGGTACGGGATACCTTCCGGAAAAGATATTGACCCATGGCGCTGTTCCTGTGTGGGATTATTATCTGACGAATTACGATGATGAGGGTGAGGTGCGGGTGTCTCCGGCAAAGACCACCTTCAATCTGGGAGAGATGTCAGCGGCTCATCCGGGCTATTCACCGGAAGCGGAGATTGCCGGAAGCGGTACGTTTGATGTGTCGGGAGAGGTGAGGATCCTTTTCAATTACAATACAGAGGAGGAAAAGGAGTGGTTTGACGGCATCCATACTCTGGAACTGGTGGAATATAATGAGAACCGCAATACCATGAATTCCTCTTTGGAATTTAAGGCCAGAAAAAATGTTTCCCATGGTCAGGGAAAGGTGGGAGAACTGACGATCCCTGTGGGCCAGAGCAATTTTACTACCAACGGACGGTATTATGTGCGGGTAAGATCCTCCACAGGCAGCTCTGCTATGGTTTCCATCCACCTGGTAAATGAAACAGCGCCAACAATGAAGCTGAAAGAGAGCGCCGTATCCGGAAAGAACCTGCATTTTGAAGTGGAAAATATGGTCTATGGGATCACCCAGCCTGTGGAGCGAGTCACTCTGACAGATCCGGCAGGAGACACAAAGGAACTGACCATGATCGATGACTGGTATCTGATCGGAGATCTGTTCGTTCTGTATAATGATGTGGAAGCAGAAAACGGACGCAACAACATTCCCTATAATGGTACCTACACTATCACCGTATATTCCAATGGCTTTAAGAACATGAGCAAGAGCTTTGTGGTGACAGGGGGAGACTCTTCGCCGGGAAGGTCAGGCAGAGCCAAAATGGCAGTTGCATTTGATGCCGTCAGCCGTGCCACTTCCTCCTCAGGAGGCTCCTCAGGCAGCGGAGACGGAGGCAGCAGCTACACAGCAGCAGACCTTCTGTTCGATACAGACCTGCTGGTAAATGCCATGATCTTAAATGAGCTGGGTGAGCAGAATGACGCCGTTATAGCTGTGATGGACTATTGGAACAGTATGAGCTATGATGCTGTTCTGGATATCGGTGATACGGTATATTATGACTGGACAGATTACATTGATGAGGTGGAAGCTGCAAAAGTAAACAATACCGTACTGACATTTGAGGCATACAAAGAAGATGGTGAAGAGTACTTAAACCGTCCCTATGCAGTGAAGGAAGTTCTGGAGGACGGACTTTTGGGCGATATCCAGTACAACAGTGATTACGGACGCCTGGATGCGCCGGAGCTTCAGCCAAAGCAGGGAGCAGAGGGCGAAGCAGTCGTTCTGAGCTGCTCAAATACAGAGTACCTTGAAAAGATAACAGCTGTATATCTGAACGGCGATTGGAAGGAACTGGCATCTGATAAATACACAGTAGACGCAGCAGCCGGTACGCTGACAATTGACGCCAGTGTACTCTCTGCCGGAGAGGTGAAGCTGGTGGTCGATGCATCGGGCTACAAGAGCCAGGCAGTCACAGTGGATTACCAGAAGGTGCTGGAGACCGGATTGAAGCTGTTCCCGGATTATCCGGAAAATGAAGAAGCATTTACAGCAGATGAAAATGGTTATGCAGAGGCATCCTTCATTGTAGGAAATTCAGAAGGTGATTTCCTGAAGAATCTGAAGACAGTGGTGCTGACAGATGAAAATCAGGAGGCAGACAATGTATTAGCAAAAGGCGCAGAGGGAAGCGATGCCGTATATTATGTGGTTTCTGAGGATAAAAAGAGCATCACGCTTTGCAATGTAAGGCCTGGAAGCTATACGGTTTCCATCACAGCAGAATATTATGAGGATGAGCTGGAAGCAGAGTTTGCAGTAAAGGACGGACAGCCGGCAGAGGAGCAGAAAGAGGCGCCGCAGGTCGGGAAGGTTACATATAATGCCGGTTTTATGAGCTTCACACCGGAACATTACCGGGTGACGTTTGAAGGACTTGTAAGAGCAGATCTGGAAGCTTACTTGAAGGCAATCACAGATGTTGAAGTCAACGGCACATCCTATAGGCGGCCGCTCCTTGGACTTAATTCCTATGACGGACCGCAATATTATCAGAATGTAACGGACGGAACAGGACAGTATGACTGCCTGGATCTGACGCTGGATGGCTTCAGTACAGATGAGAACACAGAAGTCACAATCCTTGCAGATGGCTATGATGATGTAATATTCACAGTAGATAAGGATGGACAGCTGGTAACGGGAGAAACAATTGAGGTAAAACCGGCACCAAAGTTAAAGGGTGAAACCACGATCAGTGCTGGTGAAAAGGTGATATTAACCTGCGATGATGAGGAATATCTGGAAGCGGTCTCAAAGATTTATTATGATGCGGATGAAGAGTTATCCTATCATGTAAGCGGCAGTGAGCTTTCCATTGATGTCAGCGGTTTAGAAAGCGGCAGCATGGTCACACTTACAGTGGAAGCAGACGGCTACGAAGATAATACGGTGGATATCGATGTTGAGGAAGAAGCAGAGGAGGGCAATAAAGCTCCAACAGTAGAGGAGTTTAAGAAAAAGGTCCCGTCGTCCCTTTTGGATACGGAGTGCTACCGCGTGACCTTTGGAGGATTATCAGGTGATGTACTGACTGGTTATCTGAACAAGATTACTTCTGTGCGTGTAGGAAGCATAGATTATAAGAGAACCTCTTCCTTCTGGAACTCTGTCAGCGAGTATAAGCTTTCGGCTGCAGACAGCATGTATGATGCCTATGCATACGACTGCCTTGACCTGACAACCGATGGCTTTGCCGGAGAAGAGGAGATCGAGGTTGTGATCTCTGCAGATGGCTATGAGGATATCGCCTTTACCGTAAAGGACGGAAAGCTGATCAAGACAGAAGAGTCCTCCGCACTCAGGGCAGCCTTAAATATCACAGCCTTAAAGAGCAGCATCCTTGAGGCCGTGAAGGCGGAAACCAATCTTACAGCCAAGGAGGACACCGCGGAGGCTGTGCAGCCGGAGGGGGCGGATTCTGAGAAAACAGAAGAGCCGGAGGAGAAGGAGCCTGATGCAGGAGAAACTCCGGATGAGAATGATTCGGCTGAGGGAGAAAAGCCAGAGGAATCCGGCTCAGTCCAGGAAGAGAAGCCAGGGGAGTCCGGCCCGGCACAGGGCGAAGGGCCAGGAGAGTCCGGCCCGGCCGAAGGTGAGGATCCAGAGGAGACTGAGCCTGCCAAGGGCGAGAATCCAGAGGAAACTCCAGAGGAAGGTGAGCCGGAGGAGGATGGCAGTTTGGATGAAGACGGATCCTCCGGGGACGGCAATTCCGAGGACGGCGGAGCTTCCGGAGAAAGCACAGAGGAGGCAGCACCTTCTGATGCCAACGATCAGTCTGGCGAGTCCGCCGAAGTCCTGTAACCAGGGATCCTGCGGGAGTATTACTCTATTTGGGAGGAAATGAAGGAATGAAAAGATGGTGTTGGATATTTCTGGCACTATTGCTGTGCGGCTGCAGGGAGCAGCTAGCGCCAAAGGAAACCGGGACGGCCCATTATGACCGCCCCGGCCAGAGCTCCCGCAAGACAGAGGAAAGCTGTGACATGACGGTGTTTGCAATGGACACCGTCATGTCCTTGTCTGTTTACGGGGGAAATGACAGGCTGATGTCACAGGCGGAAGAGCGCATAAAACAGCTGGAAGGACTGTTCTCTGTCACAGATGAGAACAGTGAGATCCATGAGCTGAACAGCCGTGGGAAGGCAAAGCTGTCAGAGGATACGGAGCGCCTGCTGGAGAGTGCATTGAAAATGTGCAGCCGGACCCAGGGAACCCTGGACATCTCCATTTATCCTGTGGTAAAAAGCTGGGGCTTTACCACCGGGGAATACCATGTCCCCGGCAAGGAGGAGAGAGCGCAGCTGCTGGAGAACGTAGATTACCGGAAAATCCGCCTTACATCAGGCCATGCATCCCTGGAGCCTGACATGGAAATCGATCTGGGAAGTGTGGCAAAGGGCTACACGGGGGATGAGCTGCTGGCGCTCCTTCGGGAAAACGGCATCACCTCTGCCCTTTTGAACCTTGGAGGAAATGTCCAGACATTGGGAAGCAGGCCGGATGGTACAGACTGGCTCATTGCCATACAGGATCCCCAGGGCTCCGGCTATCTGGGAGGAGTTGCTGTCTCTGACAAGGCGGTCATCACTTCCGGCGGTTATGAGCGCTTTTTTGAGGATGAGGACGGAAACATTTATTGGCATATCATTGATCCCGTTACAGGTGCTCCGGCAGAAAACGGGCTGATCTCCGTGACTGTGGTCAGCGAAAGCGGCCTGCTGTGCGATGCCCTGTCCACCTCTCTCTTTGTAATGGGGATGGAGAAGGCAGAAGAGCATTGGAGGCAGTACGGTGATTTTGAAGCTGTTTTTGTGGAGGCGGATGGCACGATCAGTATGACAGAAGGCCTGGAGGAGAGCTTTATCCCGGCAGATGCAGGCCTTGAGCGAGACAGAAGGATCATCCGCAGAAACTGACATTTTTTCAATTAATAAACCCTGACTAATAAAATAAAGGTAAGTAGCGTTAAATTATAATAAATTTTATATCTAATTTTTGATTATCCGTATAAACACTATACTTTCAAATATTTTGAAGTATAGAAAAGCACTCATTTTACCACGAATTTACCATAATTAAACGAGCCTTGATATGACTATAAATAACACTAAAAAGACCTCACACCTAAACGGTGTCTTTTTTAAAAGCAGTCAATCATAAGACCAACTGCTTTGTAAATATAGATATTAAATTGTTAAGCTGAGATTTTACTTAGATTTATCTTTCACTGGTTTGCTATTTTCATCATTTTCTCCTTCAAGCCATGCCATTATGCCAAAGTTACAAAATGGATAAATTATTACTTCTTTATAAACTTCTTGCTCACAACGAGGGCAGATGACATATTCTTCACCTTTTACATTTTTTAATTACCGAAATTCCCTTTTTTATTTGCAAATTACATGTCTTATAGCTTACCATGTTTTTCGTATCTTGCGACTCTTGATATTTTGTTATCCTCATCTACAAATACTACTTTAGGTGGATTTTTCTTTACCTCTTCTGGAGTCATCTGTGCATAGCACATTATGATTATCTTATCACCTGTCTGAACACATCTTGCAGCAGCTCCATTGAGACATATCATTCCGCTGCCTCTTTCTCCTGCAATTGTGTATGTCTCAAATCTGTTCCCATTATTTATATCTACGATACTTACCTTTTCATACTCCAAAATTCCAGCACTGTCAAGTAAGTCTTCGTCTACAGTGATGCTTCCTACATAATCAAGTTCTGCTTGAACTACTGTAGCTCTGTGTATCTTCCCCTTTAACATTTCAAATGTCATATTTAACCCCCGTTTAACCTTCGTAAATAAAGTTGTCAATCAATCTGGTTTTGCCGATATAAACTGCCATGGCAACTAGTACTGGTGCTGTCATCTCCTTGACCGGTTTAACTGAAACAGCGTCTACAGCCTGAACATAATCTATTTTCGCCATAGGCTCAGTTTCAATAAGCTTAATCATTTCTGATACAATTTTATCTGTATCTTTTTCTCCTGCTTTTGCCATATCTTCTCCGAGCTTAACTGCTTTGCTTAAAATTAGTGCCGCCTTTCTCTCATCTTTGCTTAGATATGTATTTCTTGAACTCTTTGCAAGACCATCCTCTTCTCTAACTATAGGGCAGCCCACAATTTCGATATCAAAGTTCAAATCTCTAACCATTCTTTTTATAATCGCAAGCTGCTGTGCATCCTTTTGACCAAAGTAAGCTCTGTCGGGATTTACAATATTAAAAAGTTTAGATACTACTGTGCCTACACCCCTGAAATGTATTGGTCGTGATTTTCCACAAAGTTCCTCTGAAAGACTTTCTATGTTTACATATGTTGAAAAATCGTCAAAATACATATTTTCCGGCTCAGGATTAAATATTAAATTAGCACCTGCCTCCTCACATAGCATAGTATCCCTTTCCAAATCCCTCGGATAGCTTTCCAAATCTTCCCCTACTCCAAATTGAGTCGGATTTACAAAATCACTGACAACAACTCTATCGTTTTCTGAAACAGCCCTTGTAATTAAACTCTTATGTCCTTCGTGCAAAAATCCCATAGTAGGAACAAGACCTACTGTAAGACCTTCTTTCTTCCATTCTTTGACTATAACTCTCACTTCATCTACGGTTTTTACTATTTTCATCGTTCTATCTCCTAATATAACTTGTTAATTACATCTTCTGAAATTTTAAATGTGTGTTCAGGTGCTGGAAAGCTTCCCTGTTTAGTTTCTTCTATATATGCAGCAAAGGCTTCTTTCATTACATCTCCTACCTTTGCGAATTGTTTTACGAATTTAGGTGTAAAGTCAGAGACCATTCCAAGCATGTCCTGATAAACGAGAATCTGTCCATCGCAGCCAGATCCTGCACCTATTCCTATTGTAGGAATATTAATGCTTTCAGAAATAATTTCCGCTAATTTTGCAGGTACGCATTCCAAAACAATCGCAAATGCTCCTGCTTCTTCAACAGCTTTTGCCTCTTCAATGAGTTTCTTTGCTCCCTCTTCACTTTTTCCCTGAACTTTAAAGCCTCCAAAAACGTTCACTGACTGAGGTGTAAGTCCAATATGTGCCATAACAGGAATTGAAGCAGCTGTAATAGCTTTAATCTGTGGACAAACAGAGGCTCCACCTTCTAGCTTTACTGCTTGACATCTTCCTTCTTTCATAAGTCTTCCTGCGTTATACATGGCCTCTTCAACTGAAACTTGATATGACATAAACGGCATATCTCCAACTACTAAGGCATCTTTGGCACCTCTTGTAACTGCTCTTGTATGGTGAATCATATCTTCCATTGTTACCGGCAAAGTATTTTCGTATCCGAGCATAACCATGCCAAGAGAATCTCCAACGAGAATACCGTTAATACCTGACTGATCCATCAATTTAGCTGTCGAATAGTCATAGGCTGTCAGCATTGTAATCTTATCGCCCTTAACCTTCTGTTCTTTAAAAGTGGATACTGTGTTTTTCATTTTTAATTACCTCCGTCATCTTCAAATAGTCACTGTCTAAATGTTTTTCCTGTGCAATACTGAGAAGCTTTTCTGAAAGCAAAAGATATATCATCTCATATCCCACCTTTTCCTCAGACTCGTTTATCCATGCTGCCTTAATAGCTTCAATGTGTTTTGTGATAGTCGACAAATCATTTCGCTCAACAGGACCTGTGAGGGCAGCCGCAACTCCTTTTTCTGCCAATGTGTCGGCATTTCCAGTAAACAAAGGCACTAAGGCTTTCTTTGCATCTTTTTTATCAAAGCCGCATTTTACAAGCATTTCAGCCCCCACTTGAAAAAGTCCGTTTACGAGATTGCTTACAACTACTGCACCGCAGTGGTAAAGAGATTTATTTTCCGCTCCCATTGCGATTACCTTATTTCCTGCTCGCTCAAAGATACTCTTAATCTCATCTAGATTCTCTGCCGAACCCTCCACAGTAAAATAAGCCTTATTCAAGTGTTTCCATGATTCGCACTTATCACTTATTGCATATAGGGGATGTACCGAATAGATATTTGCACCGAGGTTTTCACCATCAAAAAAAACGGTTGATGAAATCGAACCGCTGCAATGACAAATATTTTTATTTTTAATATCCAGATTCTTCATATAATCCCATACTTTGCTTATCTGTCCATCAGGCACAGTAATAAACAGGGTATCACTGTCACTTAAGATATCCTCTATACTCTTATATAGTTTTGTGTTAGTAAAATCTGCTGCTGATTTAGCTGATTCCGGTGATTTGCTGAAGTAACCCGTAATCTCTACGCCGTTTTCCTTCAGGTATTTTCCAAGGGAAAATCCTACTTTCCCCGCTCCGATAAATCCTGCTCTCATATCGATCACTCCTTTCTGGGAAGTGACAATCATGAAAATCTGCATGGATGAGGTCTCGTTCAAACTGATATAATCCTCATGGTTTAAAAATAAAAAATATGTGGTATAGTTTCTGTTCGAATACTATCTACCCATTACTATAGCACCTATTTAAGTGATTGTACAGAGAAAAAAATAAGGCACCACTCTAACTAATTTATCATTAAAGTGATGCTAATATAAATCGTGTTATTTAGCTTTTCTGTATTTAATCATTTTCACAATCTGAATTATCAAAGTCGGGATAAAAATATAAAGCATGACAAAACACTTCTTCATTTTTCGCTTGATTACCCACCACAGAAAAGAAAGAACCCTGTAAAGAGCCTTACCACCATTGGTGGTGCTTTGCACTCTTGATTGGGCTTTTTGTTTGCTGTATCTTTCATGCAAGAGGAAAATTAAAGTCCTCTATTCCATTTCTCTTTTAGATAATCTTCATAGTCCGTTTCATTAAAATCTAATTGTGGCGAAGTGTTGGGAATGTTGTTTCTGTTGTCTATATCTGCAAGCTGACGGAATATCCAATCATCATAAGGGTCGTGATATTTATACTCTTTGGGCTGTTCTCTGTATCGGTCTAACCCTCGCATTTCCTTATGTACTTTCATCATGCGTTCCAATTTCTGACGCTGTATCAACTGCTTGATTTCCATAAGTTCTTCCAACTCTACTACCTCACTAGAAAGATAATTGCTAATGTATCTAATCAATGTAGTTTCCATGTAAAATCTACATTCTTTTTCGTCATTGAAAAATTCATTTTCAGACAAATAATCTAAGGAAACATTAAAATCCTGTTCTCGTTTGATAACGTCCATGATATATGGCTCGGTGTGGTCAATATATTTCCATTCCCCCGACAATAATTCATTCGGTGTTACTCCCAGCACGTCCATTATCTTTTCCAATGTATCAAAGGTAGGATAATTCACACCTCGTTCAATCTTGGAAAGGCTCTGCATATTGATACCGATTTTATTGGCAAGTTCCTGTTGTTTCATTCCCCTGTGTTTTCTTATGATTTGTATGTTTTCTCCTAAGAAACTGATTTTCTTTTCATAATACTCCATAACTTAGTATAACCGCTCCTTTCGTTGCTTTTATTGTCATTTATAAGCATATCATACTTAATATATATCGAAAAGTCAATCGAAACTTCTTGACAAGTAATTCTAGTGGCGTTATTATCTTATCAGACAGAGTGATTAAGCACGCTAGGGTCAATCACACACTTGAGTAAGCATATATAAGAGATGTTTTCACTTTGATAGCATGAATGAGCATGGACTATCAGACTAAAAATAGGGTTTCTGACTGGGGCTGTTTCGTTTAGCCACGAGCCTCTCAAGGCTCGTGAGCGTTAAGAACGGAACAGACACAGGAAGAAAGGGAACGCCTTTAGGCGCTCGTAAAGGGCGTATATGTAACACCGCCCTGCGCATACATGTCATAGTACCTAGAAACTGTGATAAATAAAGGACAAAACGCTATTTTTACCCCGCAAAAAAACGGGGCATACGAAAGGAGTAATGCACTATAACTACACACAAAAATTTATCCGTTAAGATTGATTACATCAGCATTGTATTTGAAACGGCAACCGCTGAAGATGTAATCATGCACATTTTAGGTTTACCGACTGATATTTTCAATGTCTATCCGGCAAGCATTAAATACAAAACCTATCAAGCACGCTGGCAGATTGGAGATATTTATGTATCGGGGGACGCAAGAAAGACAGAGGACAACCCACAGGGGCTAGGCTGTTATCTTGTTATGACTGGCAGAGGTTGTGATGATATTTTCCGTATTCTCGACAGTAGGAATTATACCTTTGGGGATATGTTCCGACGCTGTGAGCGAAGATACGGACTGGATAATTTTCATTTCACAAGACTTGATATTGCCATTGATGATAAGAACGAAAAGCCATTCTTTACCATAGAGCAGATAAAGAAGAAATGCGAAAAAGAGGAATTTATCTCCAATAGTGAGGGCTACCACTTTGATGAAAGCAAGTTTGACGATTTCGACACCGCAAAGACTGTTTATATCGGTGCTGGAAAATCTGGATTATCCTACCGCTTTTATGATAAGGATAAGGAAGTCTGTTCAAAACATAATAAGACGCTTGAGGAAGTCGGCAGTTGGAAACGAACAGAAATGCAACTGCGTGATGATAAGGCTCATGTTTTTGCCATGACATTTAAGGACAGACCGCTGGAACTTGGGGAACTGGCTTTCGGGCTACTGGCAAACAACCTACGCTTTGTCGTGCCAAACAGAAACGAAAGTAATAAAAGCAGGTGGAAAACGTGTCGATTTTGGGAACGCTTTTTAGGGGCTGTGGAAGTCTTGAAACTGCAAGTACCAAAGCAGCATAATTCCCTTGAAGAAACACAGCAATGGCTCACAGAGGGTGGCGTCATTTCCGCTGTCAAAAGTTTTTATTTCTTGGAAGAACATGACGCATTAGGTGGACTGGAAAAAGTAGGAACTATGCTTGATAAGGCAAGATACAGCAATTCCCTTTCCAGTAAATTAACCGCCCATTTACAGAGGATAAACCGCACCGACCTTATCCCCTATATCCAGTATGACACAAAACATGGGAAAGGGGGTATCTGATGAATAACAACGATATTCCCGTATGGGAAAAATACACCCTTACCATTGAAGAAGCGTCAAAGTATTTCCGCATTGGAGAAAACAAGTTAAGACGATTGGCAGAGGAAAACAAGGACGCTGGCTGGCTCATTATGAATGGCAACCGCATACAGATTAAACGCCGACAGTTTGAACAGGTCATTGACAAATTGGACGCAATCTAATGCAAATGAGCCTTGTATGTGTTATGATGAACACAAGTCATATCAAGGCTCTTTCCAACAAGGAAAGGAGCAGACACCATGAAAGAAAAAAGACGGGATAGCAAAGGTCGTATCCTGCATACTGGAGAGAGCCAACGAACAGACGGAAAATACTTATATAAATATGTAGACGCATTTGGAAACACAAAATATGTGTATGCTTGGAGATTGACACCCACAGACCCGACACCAAAGGGAAAACGGGAAAAACCCTCACTTCGAGAACTGGAACAGCAGATAAGACGGGATATTGAGGACGGTATCGACAGCACAGGCAAGAAAATGACGCTTTGCCAACTCTATGCCAAACAGAACGCACAGAGGGCAAATGTGAAGAAAAGCACAATGAAACAACGGGAACAACTCATGCGGTTATTGAAAGAGGACAAGTTGGGTGCTAGGAGCATTGATACAATCAAGCCCTCTGACGCTAAAGAATGGGCGGTACGCATGAAAGACAAAGGCTTTTCCTACAATACCATTAACAACCATAAACGCTCGTTAAAAGCGTCATTCTATATCGCCATACAAGACGATTGCGTAAGGAAAAATCCCTTTGATTTCAAGTTAAGTGAAGTCCTAGAAAATGATACCAAAGAGAAAGTTGCATTGACAGAGGAACAGGAACAAGCCTTACTCTCATTCATCAAGACGGACAATGTGTATCACAAGTATTATGATGATGTGCTGATACTGTTAAAAACAGGACTTCGTATCTCGGAACTGTGCGGACTGACAGTAGCCGATATTGATTTCAAGAATGAAGTTGTGATTATCGACCACCAGTTACTAAAGAGCAAGGAACAAGGCTATTATATTGAAACGCCTAAGACGAAAAGCGGAATAAGGCAAGTACCATTAAGCAGAGAAACGATACAGGCATTTCAACGGGTTATGAAGAAACGCCCAAAGGCAGAACCATTTGTGATAGACGGACGGGGCAATTTCCTATTTGTCAATCATAAGGACAAGCCAAAAGTTGCGATTGATTACAACGCCTTATTTGTCCGTATGGTAAAGAAATACAACAAGCACCACAAAGACAATCCCTTGCCACATATCACACCGCATACGCTACGCCATACGTTCTGCACAAGGCTGGCAAGCAAGAACATGAACCCAAAAGATTTACAGTATATCATGGGGCATTCAAACATTAGTATCACAATGAATTGGTACGCTCATGCGTCCATAGATACCGCAAAATCAGAGGTTCAGCGTCTAATTGCATAGAAGTATTTACCACGATTTTAACCACGTTTGATAGAGAAAATATAAGAAGATAGACCTAGATATGTGAGGTTTACCACAAAAGCAAAATGCCCGTAGAGCCGATAAAATAAGGCTTTGCGGACATTTAAGAAGATATAAAAAGATAGTCAAAAACACATATATAATTTTTCGTAAATACTTGCTCTTTCCTTAAGAATGTGTTATCATACATTTGCTTTCCTAAGAAGCCTTTAGAATCTAATGGAAACTGAAGGTGGAGGAAACTCTGGAGAATCTCATTTATGAGTGCCGAAGGTGCAAGGCGTACAGCCGAATCTCTCAGGCAAAAGGACAGAGCGGGCAGTATTTATGATATGTGTTCATTGTCTGCATATGGATCTTGTTCTTCAGAGTCGCTGGATGTTGGTTCAGCGGCTTTTCTATGTGAAGGAGGCAGAATATCATGCAGACAATGTTGCAGATCGTGCAAAAGATCAATTTTTATCTTTCTGATTACATCCTGGTGTTTTTGCTGGTGGGCACAGGACTTTTCTTTTCCATTAAGACCAGATTTGTGCAGTTCCGCTGCTTTGGCGAAGGTATGAATAAGGTGTTTGGAAAATTCACCATGCGGGGAGGAAAGCAGGAAAATGGACTTAGCTCCTTCCAGGCCCTGGCAACCGCCATTGCAGCCCAGGTAGGCACCGGCAATATCATCGGAGCCTGCGGAGCGATCCTGACAGGAGGGCCGGGAGCGATTTTCTGGATGTGGATCATTGCCCTGTTCGGCATGGCGACCGTGTATGCAGAGGCTGTACTGGCCCAGGAGACCAGGATCGTGAACCAGGACGGTACGATCTTAGGCGGCCCTGTTTACTACATAAAAAGGGCCTACGATAATCATTTTGGAAAAATACTGGCAGGCTTTTTCTCTGTAGCCATTATCCTGGCTCTTGGCTTTATGGGCTGCATGGTGCAGTCCAATTCCATTGGGGCGACCTGCAGTACGGCTTTCGGCATTCCCTCCTGGGTTATGGGTGTTCTGGCAGCTCTGGCTGCCGGATTTATCTTCCTGGGAGGTGTATCCCGTATTGCATCGGTGACAGAAAAACTGGTGCCTGTCATGGCGATCCTGTACCTGTTAGGGGGGCTGATCGTTCTGTGCGTCAGGATCCGTTATATCCCGGAGACCTTTGCGGTCATTTTCAAATATGCATTTATGCCCAATGCAATCATAGGCGGAAGCTTTGGCTATGCCCTGAAAACAGCGGTGAGCCAGGGCGTCAAGCGCGGTCTGTTTTCCAATGAAGCAGGTATGGGATCCACACCTCATGCACATGCCATGGCAAATGTACCGTCTCCCCATGACCAGGGAGTAGTAGCCATGATCGGTGTATTTATTGATACCTTTGTGGTCCTGACAATGACAGCGCTTATCGTCATCTCCACCTTATATACAGGAGACGGAGTGCTGGTATCCGGTGCAGCCGAGGGCATCAGCAAGGCCAACATGGCCCAGATCGCTTTTTCAAGCATATTCGGCGCCAGGCTGGGAAATCTGTTTGTGGCTGTTTGCCTCCTGTTCTTTGCATTTTCTACGATCATCAGCTGGAACCTGTTCGGAAAGATCAATGTGATCGATCTGTTTGGCCAAAAGGCAGTCCCCATCTATTCCCTGCTTGCAGTCGTATTTATCATCCTGGGCTCCTGTCTTTCAAATGACCTTGTATGGGAGCTGGCAGATATGTTCAATCAGCTGATGGTGATCCCCAACGTGATGGCACTCATCGTGTTGTCAAAGGCTGTGGAGGAGAGTGCATGCAGGAGACGGGGGTAAGAGCTGCTGTCATTTGTCTTTTGCCAGCCTGAGCCATTCCAATGCCTTCAGATACTGGGTCCGGTCATAGGTGATCTTGCCCTTGCACAGACTGAAAAATCCCTCATCCTTCAGATGACGGATGGTGCGGTTCAATGTTTTTACATTGACACCGATGGCCTCCTGGAGGTGCTGCCTTGTCTGGCCGATGGTAAGGCTTTTTGGCGGATGGGCGCTTTCCATGCCCTCTGCCCGGCCGTGCTGTACCAGATAGTCCAGCAGAAGATAGCTGGGAGGATAGAAGAGCTTTGCTCCGTTGCTGTAGGAGGAACGGTAGAGCTTAAATGCCACATGTCGTGAGACCAGGCGCAGGATCTGTGCGTCCTGGGAAAGCCAGCGTTCCGCATCTTTGCGGCTGATATAGGCGGCGATGGTCTCTGTGACAGCCTCAATGGTGACAGAGGTCCTGGGCATCTGTGCCAGGATCGTCACCTCGCCGATGAAATCAATGGGCTTGTTGGTCTCGATCATATAGACATTGCCATTTTCAAATTCATTGATCACCCTGTTTTCCCCTGTGGCCACAATGCCGAAATAATGAAGCTCCATATCCTTTTGATGAATGATAGATCCGGCGGGATGAGTCCGGACAGTACAACGCCTGCGGATATCCTCAGGCATATTTTTTGTGTATGGGAGCAGGGCCGGGTATTGGGCCTCCAGTTCGCTTAAGGTCATAGAGTTCCCTCATTTCTGATAACATCAAATTTTCATAAGTATATCACGGAAGATTTCCCAAAATCAATAAAAATTGTTCAAAAGTGCTCATTTGTCCTTTTTTTGAAAATCCCTTTTGTCTAAAATATCAGTACAAGGTGATTGTAACAGCCGGACGGGGAAGATAACAGCCGGCTGGAAAGGAGGAGGCTCTTATGAGCAGAAAAAAAGAGACGTACACATATGGTTCCCTGAAGGAACGGTTTGCACTGGAATGGAGGATATATGCATTGGCATATGTCTTCATACTGATCGCTGACAATATCGGTCAGATAAAGATTCCGGTGGGGAAGGGAATGTTTATCCTGTTTCCGATCTTTTATGCCATTATTTTAGGCGTGTTAAGCGGTCCTCAGGTGCTTAAGATCGTGGATAACAGGCATGTAAAGGCAGCCTCAAAGCTGGTGGTGGTAGGGATCTGTCCCTTTATCGCAAAGCTTGGCATCACGGCAGGGGCAAACATTGATACCATTTTAAGCTCAGGTCCGGCTCTGTTGCTCCACGGCTTTGGTAATCTCCTGGGACCAGTGCTGGCTGTCCCTGTGGCAGTCCTCCTGGGAATGAAGAGGGAGGCGGTAGGCGCCTGCCATTCGATCAACAGGGAATACCACATGGCGCTGATCAACAACATTTACGGCCCTGATTCGGCAGAGGCCAGGGGAAGCCTTTCCATCTACATTGTGGGAGGAATGGTTGGAACGATCTACTTTGGACTGATGGCCTCCCTGATCGGAATGACGGGATGGTTCCATCCCCAGGCACTGGGCCTTGCCTCAGGCGTAGGGGCAGGCATCATGATGGCCAGTGCCAGTGCAAGCCTCTGTACCATTTATCCGGACTGGGCAGAGACTATTTCCACCATGGCCAGCGCCGGAGAGACCATGGCAGGCATCACCGGTATTTACATTACCATGTTTTTGGCGATCCCGCTGTGTGACAAGCTCTATACCTTCCTGGAGCCCAGGCTGGGGAAATTTGCCTGGAATGCAAAGAGAGAACAGAAAGAGGGGGAAAACAAATGAGATACATAGAATGGTTGGTATTGTTTGTAATAGGGGCCTACGGAACAGGCCTTGCAAATCTGGTGGGATACGGCGTGCCCTTTGGAGAATCCCTTCCGGGGCTGGCAGTTCTCCTGGTGATCTCCATGATCGCGGTATTTTTGGTAAAGGTGCTGCCCTTAAAGCTTCCGGTTTTGGCATACTGCTCGATCATCGGGCTGATCTCGGCGTCACCGGTCTCTCCTATCAGGGAGTTTGTGATCCGGGCAGCAGGAAATATTAATTTTACAGCGCCTTTTACCATGGTAGGTGCATTTGCAGGCCTGGCTATCAGTGACCAGTTAAAGACCTTTGTAAGCCAGGGCTGGAAGATATTGATCGTGGGTATCTTTGTTATGACAGGGACATTTCTGGGGTCCTGCCTGTGGGATCAGCTGGTGCTGACATTGGCAGGGGCGATCTGAGGAGGAAAACCATATGGCAGCATGTGATTTATTGATAAAAAATGCAGCAGTGTTAAAGGATTACGAGACGCTGGAGGAAAATGTGGATATCGCTGTCTCTGAAGGCGTGATCCGGGAAATTGGGAAAGGCTTGGGGGAGAAGTGGGAGGCAAAGGAGGTGCTTTCCGGAAAGGGAAAGCTCTTTATGCCGGGACTGATAGACAGCCATATGCATACGGGACAGCAGCTGTTAAAGGGGCTGGTGCTGGATGCAAAGCCGATCATCTGGACCAGGATCATGCTTCCCTTTGAGAGCACCCTGACACCGGAAAAAATGCGCCTCTCCGCCCAGGCAGCAGCACTGGAGATGATCAAATGCGGCACTACCGGCTTTGTGGATGCGGGGAGCTATTTTATGGAGGACGCAGCGGCTGTCTATGGGGAGAGCGGGCTGAGAGGAGCGCTTTCCTACTCTACCATGGACGAGGAGGGACTGCCGGCTTCCATTGCCATGGATGCAGAAGGAGCCGTTAAGCGCACAGACGACCTCTTTGACCATTTCCACCATAAAGGAAATTTGAAGGTCTACTATTCCCTGAGGGCTTTAAATTCCTGCTCCAATAAGCTGGTGGAGCTGGCAGCGAAAAAGGCAGAGGAGAGGGAAACTATGCTCCAGGCTCATATGAATGAATATATGGGAGAGGTCAGCGGCATCGTCAAGAGGGAGGGCATGAGGCCCTATGAATATCTGGAAAAAATGGGGGCTCTCGGCAGTCATTTCCTGGGGGCTCACAGCCTGATCCTTACAGAGGCGGAGATAGAGCTTATCAAGGAGAGAGGTGTTAGAGTCTGCCACTGTCCCTTCAGCAACTGCGGCAAGGCAGTGCCTGACACGCCAAAGCTTCTGGAGATGGGGATCCCGGTGGGAATGGGCACAGACGGCGCTGCCCACGGGGGTTTGAGCCTGTGGAATGAGATGAAGATATTCCGCTCCATCATGAATATTTACCACGGGGTTCCCAACGGAAATCCAAAGGTAATGCCGGCAGAAAGGCTGTTTCAGATCGTCCTGGAGGGCGGGGCGGCTGCTCTGGGAGAGGAAGGAAGCCTTGGAAGACTGGAGGCCGGATATAAGGCAGACATGATCAGCATCAACATGGATCAGCCCCATCTATGCCCTACGGGAAATAAGCTGCATACTCTGCTTGAGTGTGTGAATGCAGGGGATGTGTGGGATATGATCGTGGGGGGAAGGCTTCTCATGAAGAACAGGAAGGTGCTGTCCCTGGATGAGGAGCGGATCATGTACGAGTCAAGGAAGTACATGGAGGCCCGGGGACAATGATGAAATAGTTACGAAAACAGGAGGAGAGAAGCATGGCGTTCTGGCTTATTGCAGCAGCCGCAAATTTGATCGTGGGGGCATTGGTAGGCCTGACAGGGGTGGCTGGATTTTTGCTTCCTATTATATATACAGGGCCTTTGGGGCTGGAGGTGACAGAAGGGCTGGCGTTAAGCTTTGCTGCGTTCATTGTTTCCGGGGCCCTGGGTTCCTTTCACTACCACAGGGCGGGAAACCTGGATGTGCCCTTTGGCCTGCGGTTGAGTGCAGGAAGCCTGGCAGGGGCCATATTGGGAGTGAAGCTGAATCTCATCATACCGGAGCATATGGTAAAGACACTGCTCTATGTGGTGGTGCTGCTGTCGGGGATTTCCATACTGCTTCGGAAGGATGGAGCAGGAAAGGACAAAGCAGAGAAGCAGAGGGCAGGCCAGAGGCCGGAGGCATGGTCCATTGTCAGGCATCTGCCAGCAACCCTCCTTCTGGGCTTTTTCACAGGAGCCATCTGTGCCCTGTCCGGTGCAGGAGGTCCGGTGCTCGTCATGCCCCTTTTAGTGGTGCTGGGGATTAACATCCGCACCGCCGTAGGCGTGGCTCTGTTTGATTCCGTATTTATCGGTCTTCCGGCCTGCGCAGGCTATCTGCTCCAATGCTCCCCGGTAAAGCTTCTGCCTATCATGGCAGTGGCACTCATATTCCACGGGACAGGCGTTGCCTTTGGCAGCAAAAATGCAGTAAGGATCAACCAGACCGTGTTAAAAAAGGGAATTGCTGTTTTTTCCATTATGGTGGCCATATGGAAGCTGTTTTTATGACAAAAGGGCAAAAGAAACCAGCCATGGAATCCCTCAGAGAGGGCCAGGGCTGGTTTTTGTCATGCCGGAAGCAAATTAGTCCAGCAGGAAGGCCGCCTCCTCGGCTCCGCAGAAGAAGAGAAGGGCCAGGGAACCGTCTGCCATCCGGTCTCTGGGCAGCTTAAAGTATACTCTGCCCTCTAAGGTCTCCCCGGCAGGGAGAAACTGACCATAGATATCCTCCAGTCCCAGATTGATGACATCCACAGGCTTATAGAGGTTTGCATCCTTGTCAGCCACGATCCCAAAGAGCTCATTGCCGCCGCCGTAAAAGACCAGGTGAAATACATTCAGCTCTTCCGTGCCTGTATTCCTGATCCTCATATCCATGGCACACCATACTTCCTCTTCCGTGGAGTGCATTGCCGCCAGGCTGTCTCCCTGGAGGGTTTCAAGCTGTTCTGTGCCCAGCAGGGTGACTTCAGCTGTGCCCAGAGAAAGGGACTGCCCGGGTGCAGCTGCATTTGCGAAGGCCTCCTCCACAAGAGGAAGGCGCTCCAGGCGCTCTGCATCCTTAGCAGCTGCGATCTTTTCAGGGGTAGAGAAGGTGATGGTCTTGCCTGTAAGACCCTTTGCAGCATACCGGGCATCGCTTAAATCCAGTATCATATCCAGGGTGTTGGAGTCCAGCTGGTCTTCACCTGTAAGGATCTGACAGGAGACAGAGGGGCCCTCTGGCCCAAATGCCCTGGTAAACTGGATGGTGACACCATTTCCTGAGGCAGTGAAGCTGTCCTTTGAGGTCTCTGTTACCAGCCCCTCCTGGGACAGCAGCTGGTAGACGCCGCCGAAGGTCATCGTAAGGTCGTCCTTGTTTGCCAGCTCATAGATGGTAATGCTTCCGTCCTTCGCCTCCCCGGTGGCCCCGGTGCAGGAGGTCTTGTAGCCTTCAAGGTCACTGGCAGAGAACATGGCGCTGTCCGTGGGAATGGTATAGTTGTAGGCTGTGTATACATGGCAGCGCTTTAAGGAGTCTGTCAGCTTTCCCTCTTCAAGGTCCGAGGCCATGATGCCGAAATCATCTTTGAGAGGGTAGGAGTAGCGGGTTTCCAGCCGGATCTCGTATCCCGGAAAATAGGGATCTGTCTCAGACTCCGGCTTGACCGTGATCAGGCAGGAGGTCCGCAGTTTGTCAAAGGCTCTGCTGTCCCGGCAGCAGGTGACCAGCTGCTCCAGCTTCCCGCCCAAGGTATCTAAAGAAGCAAAATTTTCATAGGTAACAAAGATATCATATCCTTCCGCCCCCTTTTCATAGGAAAGGCCCAGGCGGTCTGCACCGCCGTAGAGCATCTGAGCGGCAAAATCATCGTGGTAGCTGTAGTCAGAGCTCTCCTCCAGCTTTCCCTCCTCAACAGTAAAAGCAGCCTCTGGGTAATTGACCGGGATTACTTGATAGGAAGCAGTACCTCCATTCTGTGAGGGCTCCACCTGAAAATCCTGGGAGCCGTACCGGGCTTCTAAGTATTCCCTGATCTCCTTTACCTGTCTGCCGCTGCCTGTACCGGACGCACTGCACCCGGCAAGTCCAAGGCACCAGAGCAGCAGGGCAGCTATTGCCAGCTTTTTAAGCATTGTCATATCCTCCTTGTGCGATCGATAGTTGTGTATTGACCTGGGAAAATTATAGCACATATTTCAGGGAAGACAATAAGGGATATGGAAAAATGCGGACAGAAACCCACTGCCTTTTGGACAGCCACTGGGGGCGAAATCCCGATGACATTTTCCGGCTCCTATTATATAATAAAATACAGTACATTTTCTGATATACGGAAGAGAGGATATGAACATGGAGTCAGTTTTGTATTATACAAAGCTTTTAGAGGCGGAAACAGAGAAGATCATCGTGGGAAAGCGCCGGCAGATCGATCTGATCCTTATGACGATTTTTTCGGGAGGCCATGTGCTGTTAAATGACCTGCCGGGGAGCGGAAAGACCACGCTGGTAAAGACGCTTTCCCTGGCTTTGGGCTGCGGATTCCGCCGCCTTCAGTTTACACCGGATCTGCTGCCCTCGGATATCGTGGGTATGACGGTGTTCAACCAGAAAAAGGCTGATTTTGAGCTGGTGAAGGGGCCGGTGCACACCAATATCCTGCTGGCGGACGAGATCAACAGGGCCATTCCCAGGACTCAGTCCGCTCTGCTGGAGGCCATGGAGGAAGGGCAGACGACCATTGACGGAACGACTTTGCCTCTGCCGCAGCCCTTTATGGTGCTTGCCACTCAGAATCCGGTGGAACGTGAGAGTACCTTTATGCTTCCGGCTGCGCAGATGGACCGTTTTTTCATCTGCCTTTCCATGGGCTATCCGAATGCCCGGGAGGAGCTTGCGATCTTAAGCCATTTAGGGGACGGGATACCTTACGAAGAGGTAAAGGCAGTGGCAAACCAGGAAATCATCCAGGGGCTGCGGGCTGAGACAGCAAAGGTACAGGTCTCCGATGCCATAAACAGGTATATTGTGGAGCTGGTGCAGAAGACCAGAGTAAGCCCATGGCTGAAACAGGGGGCAAGCCCCAGGGCCTCCAGGAGCCTATACCAGGGCAGCAAGGCCTACGCGGCCATGCAGGGCAGGGAGTATGTGATTCCGGAGGACATCAAGGAGATCTGGCTTCCGGTGATGGCACACAGGGTAGTCCTGACGAGCGAAGCCAGATTCCAGAAGAAAACAGCAGAGCTGCTGCTTCGCGAGATACTGGAGGAAACCGAAGTGCCGCCCTGCAAAAAGGAGCTGTTCCATGGAAGAAAAGAGAAATAAAAGCAGCCTGTTTTCCGGGATCCCGGGCATAGCAGCCCTGTTTTCCCTGGCAGCAGCGGCCAGCTATTTTCAGGCCTGGCAGGCAGCGGCCTTCTTTTTTCTGCTGTTGTTTTTGTGCGGCAGCTCCTTTCTCTGGAGCAGGAGAGTGCTAAAGCAGATAGAGGTTTCCGTGAAAGCTTTGTCAGGGGAGGGATATGCCGGAGACAGACTTTCTCTGGAAATAAATGTAAAAAACAATAGCTTTTTCCCTCTGACATGGCTGGATGTGCTGCTCCCAACTGGAACGAGGGAGCTGGTGTGCCAGACTTTGGCGGAAAATGTGCGGCGCTATCAGCTGGAGGGATGGCGGGAAGCGCAGACCGGGATCAGACTTCGGTTTGCCTGGCTTTTGTGGCAGCAGGAGATCCGGTGGACAGAGGAGCTTACGGCCTTGAGGCGCGGCGTGGCGGTGCTGGAAGGGGCATCCCTTCAGGCCGGGGATGGACTGGGGCTGTCAGCCAGGGAGCGCTGGTATGCCTTCTCTGTTCCCGCAGGGCTTACGGTGTATCCTGGCATTGTGCCTGTGCGCCCCCAGCCCTTTTTAAAGGTCTTCCAGGAGGCGGCTGCCAGGAACAGGGGACAGACGGAGGATATGACTATATTAAAGAGCAGCCGCCCCTATATGCCGGGGGATCCGGTGAAGAGGATCAACTGGCGCCTTCTTGCGGGAAGCGGACAGATGGAAGTAAATGTATATGAGACGGTGATGCCTGGCTGCATGACCTTTCTTCTTGACCTGTCCTCCTTTCGCAGGACGGCAGAGAGGAAGGAAGAACAGGGCCTTGCCTGCCTGGATCTGTTCCTTCTGGAGAGGGATTTAGAGCGCATGATCAGCCTGGTTGCCTCCTGCATGAGAACCGTTGCCGGGTATCAGATCCCGGCGGCCCTTATTATCCCCGCCTACGGGGACAGGGAGGCCGTTCTCTGCATCCCGGACGGGGAGGAGCCGGAGATGCTCTTAAAGCAGGCAATGGAAGCCCTGGCAAAGGTGGATTACAGGGCGGAGGAGCCCCATTTTCCTTATGAGGAGTTCTGGCAGGCAGGACATAAGCTGGGAAATGTCCATATCTGTACCAGAACAGATGAAGCCTCCGGCCTTGACGGGCTCGCAGAGGGCCTGGGCAGGAGCAGGGCGCGGTATCTGGTGCTGGAGAGACAAGCAAGGGCGGCAGGGGAATTTGAATGTCTGTACGAGGAGGACATCTGCCTGGAACGCCTTGATTGGGGAAATATGGAAAAAGAGGTGCTGGTTGGAAGATGCATGAGGGATGGAGGAAGCAATGAGACAGATCACTGATTATTTCAGAGGAGCCAGTGTCCTTTTGTCAGATGCGGCTGGTTCATGCCTATTCTTGTATATGGTCTCTGCGGCATTCCGGATGGAGGAATGTTCTGTTCCACTTGTGGTATTTTCCGGATACCTGCTGGCCCTGTTCCTTGCAGACGATATCCTTGCAGGAATAGGGCTGCCGGTCAATGCCTATCTGGTGTTTAATCTGCTGGGGATCGGGGCAGGAAGCTTTTTTACGGTGAAATGCTCCGGTTTTGCACCGGCCTATGAATTTCATACAATGTACATCTGGGCGGCAGCAGCGGGCTGCGGCATACATGGGGCAGCAGCGGCTTATTTTCTGCCGAGATCCAACGGGATCGTAAGGCAGGTGGATATCCTGATCGTGCTTTTGGGGCTTTATCTGGCTGTGGCAGCGGGAACAGGGCAGGAGCCGGACGGAGAGCTGATCCTCGTTGCCCTGCTGGCCGCTGCACTGGATCTGTGGATCATAGGCAGGCTGCGGACCGGGGATGAGGCAGCCTTTGTGGTTCAAGGAGCAGGGGCCGGGGGAAAGCTGATCCTTCTGGGCCTTGTAGTCGGAAGTATCCTTCTCACAGGCTTTCTGGCCGGGACTGCCTCAGGTCAGGTCCACAGTGCTGCGGACTTCCTTTTGATCGTGCTTTGTTTTGCAGGTGATTGTCTGGAAGCCATATTTGGAGTGATTGGCCTTGTGCTGGGGAAGATCATATTGCTTCTTATGCTGTTCTCCCCTTTTACATCGGGGAGAATGAGGGAAAATATTGCGGAGAATGTGGGATTCGGGACAGAGGAGATCGCAGAAGGGCCATCCGGACCAGTACCCGTGTGGATACTTGCTGCGGTGGGAGCAGTGCTCCTGGCGGTACTGTGCGTGTGGATATTGTATGCATGCCGCCATCTGAGGCTGAAGCGCAGGAGAGCCAGGGAAAGCCGCAGAAAAGTGAGGAGGAAGAGCCACTTTTTTGAGGCTGTCAGGAGGCTTGTGCGGCAGGCGGCAGAGGCAGTGCGTTTTGAGTGGGAATATTTGTGCTGCAGGAAGACGCCCCAGGGGCTTCTTGTATTAGCAGAGCGGACGGTGAAAGAAAAAGAATTGAAACGCCGCAGGGATGAGGGCCCTGGGGAGTATATGAGGAGGCTGGCGCGTGCGGGAAGGCAGGCTGTCAGTCAGCAGAGCCCGGAGGAGGCCTCCTCTCTCCTGGAGCTGTCGTTCCTTCTTGATCGGATCTACTATGGGGACGGGAAGGCCGCCCTTACGGAGGCAGATTATAAGCGGTATGCGGAGGAAATACGTTCTCTTTGCTTGAGCTTCCGCATTTGTAACAGTTCAGGCGGCCGCCGGGAGGGAGACTGGCGCTCCGGTTTCGGACATAAGAATCACTAAGACACCTGATTTTTCCTAAAAGCCAGAGCAGCGTGGGCGTAACTCGCTGCGCTCAAACAATCATTGATGCTGCTCTGAACGGAAAAACCAGCTGCCTAAGTGCTTCTAATGTCCTGCAAAGTCGCTCCAGTCTCCCTCCCGGCAGCCGACTGAACTGTTACAAATGCGGAAGCTTAAGTCTCTGTGTCATTGACATTTCCGGGAATGTTCTGTAGTATTATTAGGAGAATTTGATCCAAAGATAAAAGGAAGTGTAAAAATGGTTACAAAACAGATATCCGCCGGGCATGGAGACAGAAAGCAGGCCAGCCTGACGGAGGGACCAATTGCCCTGGGGCTGCTCTCCTTTGCGCTGCCCATTTTTTTAGGCCAGCTGCTCCAGCAGTGCTACAATATGGCAGATGCCTGGGTAGTGGGGAATTTTGCGGATAATGATGCATTTGCGGCGGTGAGTCTGGCGACTCATGTGACCTTTCTCATTATCGGCTTTTTTAATGGGATCGCCATCGGCGGAGGCGTTGTGATCTCCCGGTATTTTGGGGCAAAGGACAGAGAGCAGGTGAGGAGGGCCATCCACACGAATGTGCTCTTTGGGATCGGGGCTTCTGTTCTTTCCACGGCAGTGGGACTCTGGCTGGTGCCCCATATCCTTCTGTGGATGAAGACGCCGGAAAGTGTGATGCCCCATGCGCTGGTGTATTTCCGTATTTATTTCGGCGGTGTGTCCACTGTGATCATGTACAATATCTGCATGGCAGTGATGCGGGCTTTGGGGGACAGCCTCCATCCCCTGTATTATCTGATCTTTTCCTCTGCCGTAAATGTGGCTCTGGACCTTCTGTTCGTGGCAGGCTTTGGCTGGGGCGTCGGAGGGGCGGCAGTGGCTACTGTGATCGCCCAGGGCCTGAGCGCTGTCATGTGCCTGTTCCGTATGTGCCGCGTAAAGGATGATACAAGGCTTGAGCTGAAAAGGCTGCGTTTTCATAAGTCCATGATGGGCCAGGTGATTCGTCAGGGACTCCCGACCGGCGTTCAGAATGCGGTGATCAGCATCGGCAATCTGGCAGTGCAGGCAAACATCAATTCCTTTGGGGCTTACGCCATTTCCGGACAGGGGGCCTATGCAAAGGTGGAGGGACTTGTGTTTCTTCCTATTATGAGTATGTCCCTGGCCCTGCCGACCTTTATCAGCCAGAACCTGGGAGCAAAGGAGTATGGGCGGGCAAAAAAGGGCGCTGCCTTCGGGATCCTTTCAGGAATGGCAATGGCAGAGCTGATAGGCGTTTTGTTCTATTTTGAAGTGCAGCATGCCCTGAGGCTGTTTGTGGATACGCCTGAAGCCATTGAGTTCGGATGCATCCATGCAAGGACAGTTTCCCTCTTCTTTTTCCTGCTGGCCTTTTCTCACTGTGCGGCGGGTGTTATGAGGGGCTGTGGGAAGGCCTTTGTTCCCATGGTGGCAATGCTGTTGTTCTGGTGCGGCTTCCGCATACTGTATGTGACCCTGGCCCTTCCGGTATTTCCGGTCTTTCGGACGATCTCCTGGGCCTATCCCATTACATGGTCCTTAAGCTCCCTGGTATTTTTGGTATGGCTGTTTAAGACAGACTGGGTCCATGGGTTTGATGGGAAGAAAAGCAGCTGAAAGAGGGAGACAGCTGCGGAAAACCTCTGCTGGCAGGGCGGCGTTCAGAGTCCGGGACCGGAGATGAATACAGAAGTTTCCGAGTTTTTGGTTGTAAACAGAGGATAAGTTGATGTATACTATACGATAAATGTAAAAATGATTGAAAAAATAGCGGGTTTATATGGAGAACAACATGAAGCCAATTGGAATCATAACAGACAGCCACAGCAGCATTACCCAGAAGCAGGCGGCAGAGCTGGGGATCACCGTTCTGCCCATGCCCTTTTATCTGGGGGGAGAATGCTACTATGAGGATGTGACCTTGTCCAGAGAGGAGTTTTTTGAAAAGCTGGATTCCGGCATTGATATCACAACCTCCCAGCCATCTCCTGAAACAGTGTTGGAGCTGTGGGATGAGGCGTTAAAGGAATATGAAAAGGTGCTTTACATACCTATCAGCAGCGGACTCAGCGGTTCCTGCAGCACAGCCACAGCCATGGCACAGGAGGAGCCCTATGAAGGGCGTATCCTTGTGGTGGACAATGGACGTGTTTCCACACCGCTCCACCGCTCTGTGCTGGATGCCCTGGAGCTGATCAGGGAGGGGTATTCTGCAGAGGAGATCAAGGATATCCTGGAGGAAGCCAGGGATAAGATGGTGATCTACGTGGGAGTGCAGACTTTGGAGCATTTAAAGCGCGGGGGAAGGATCACTCCTGCCACAGCAGCCCTGGGTGCGGTGCTGAACATCAAGCCTGTGCTCAAATTTGACGTGGGAAATCTGGATACCTTTAAGAAGTGCAGAGGTTTTGTGAAGGCCAGAAAGCTGATGATCGAGGCCATGGACCATGACCTGAAGACCAAATTCAAGGACTGGTACGACAGGGGAGAGGTCTATCTTCTGGCGGCCTCCAGCGCCTCCCAGGAGGAAACGGAGAGCTGGATCAGGGAGATCAGGGAGGCATTTCCTGGAATGGAGGTCATGTGCGATGACCTGTCCCTAGGGGTGTCCTGCCACATTGGTCAGGGCGGCTTAGGGATCGGCTGCTCCTGCAGGCCCAGACGTCCGAAGCAGCCATTTTCTTTAAAAGCATAAGGGAAGGAGATATCTGTACATGGAGTTCAGGATTGAGAAGGCCCTGGAAGCGGATTACAGGGAGATGGCAGGGCTGATACAGAAGGTCTGGGACAGCCTTGCCAATAAGGAGTGGTTTGCGGCAGACAATGCAGAGTATACCTATGGTATCCTGGCAGAGGGAAAGGGCCTGGGATATAAGGCAGTGGAGGCGGAGACAGGCGCTTTGGCAGGAGTATTTATGGTCACATTTCCGGGAAAGGACGAGGAGAACTTAGGCTATGACATCGGCCTTCCTGAAAAGGAGCTGGACCTGGTAGCCCACATGGATTCCGCCGCCATCTTACCGGAATACCGAGGCAATCACCTTCAGTACCAGATGATGCAGGAGGCGGAGGCAGACTTAAGGGAAAGGGGCTTCCGGTACCTTATGTGCACGGTCCATCCGGAAAACAGCTACAGCAGGGACAATGTGCTGCGTCAGGGCTATGAGGTGATGGCGACAAAGGAAAAGTATGGCGGATATCTGAGGGATATTCTGATGAAGCAGGTACGGTAAGACGGGAAGTGCAAGAAAAAGGACAACATAGAGGCGGAGAATCTTATGAATATAAATGGCATCGTGATCGGAGCAGCCTGCTTCATGATAATCGGCCTGTTCCATCCTATTGTGATCAAGGCGGAGTATTATCTGTCATCCAGGTGCTGGCCCCTGTTTTTGGCTGCGGGAGTCCTGTTTCTGGCAGTCAGTGCCTTGGTGGAGCAGGGAACCATATCGGCTGTCCTGGGGGTACTGGGCTGCAGCTGCCTGTGGAGCATCCTGGAGCTGAAGGAGCAGGAAAAGCGGGTAGAGCGGGGCTGGTTTCCGAAAAATCCGAAGAGGAAAAGAAATTGTGCACAAAAACCATGAGGACCATTCTGTTGCAAAGTGCTGAAATTGCTTTCTTCCACCTTAAAATCTTTAGAAAAAGTCTTAAAAAAATGATAAAATAAGGATAACAGTTCAGGACTGCAAGAGACCCTTTGGGAGCTGCAGTCCTGAACTATTTTAGACAAGTGCACAGAGGCTTTGCTAAGAAAGGGTGTTAAGCAGTATGTTAAATGAAGCTGTAGTCCACAGAACCTATGGGAATGGAAATGTTATCCGCACAAGGGAGGGCCATATCACGGTCATGTTCCAGGGGATGGAGGAGGAAAAGACCTTCCAGTACCCGGAGGCATTTGAAACCTATCTCCAGTTTACAAGCAGCCGCCTTCAGGCTCAGGCAGAGGATGATCTGGAGCAGCTGAAGCTCAGGAAAAACCAGGAGCAGGAGCAGAAACAGAAGCTGTATGAGCTTCGGGAGGCTGAACGGAAAAAGGAGCAGAGAGAACTTCTGCGCCGCCGCAGGAAGGCTGCAAAGGAGCGCCAGGAAAGGGAGAAGAGACAGGGAGGAATGACAGCATGAAGATCATTAACCAGAAGGTAGAGCACAGGCGCTTTGGGGCAGGGACTATATTTGCCTTAAAAGGCGGGAAGGTATACGTTGCATTTGGAAAGCTTTACGGAGATATGGCATTTCCCTATCCTCAGGTATTTGTCTCAGATATGAAAATGATGGACAGGGATCTGCAGGAAGAGATACTGGATGAGTGCCGGTAAAAATGGCGCAGAGAAGAAACGGCAGGGTCGCATATAGAGGGATCCTGCCATTTTTGCGCGCTATGGGTATAAACTTATGGGAAGCATTTTGTGTCCGGCGTCAGGCGGACACAAAATGCGGAAACGCAGAGTTATTATTGTAAAACAGGAATCCATGCTATATAATAAATAAAATACATGGGGCTCATTGCTTCGCAGAAATAAAAGGAGAGAACATACAAATGACGAAAAAAGAGCTGGCCCTTGCTCTTATAGAGGGGCTGAAAAAGGAATATCCTGATGCAGGCTGTACGCTGGATTACAACGAAGCCTGGAAGCTTCTTGTCAGCGTGCGTCTGGCTGCCCAGTGCACGGACGCCAGGGTAAACGTGGTGGTCCAGGACCTGTATGCAAAATATCCCAGCGTGGAGGCATTGGCAGAGGCCAAGGTGGAGGACATCGAGGCCATTGTAAAGCCCTGCGGCCTGGGGCACAGCAAGGCCAGGGATATCAGCGGCTGCATGAAGCTGTTAAAGGAAAAATATAATGGAAAAGTGCCGGATGATTTTAATGCCCTGCTCTCCCTTCCGGGAGTCGGCAGAAAGAGCGCCAACCTGATCATGGGGGATGTGTTTGGAAAGCCGGCAATCGTGACAGATACCCACTGCATCCGCCTAGTAAACCGCATGGGCCTTGTGGATGGGATAAAGGAGCCGAAGAAGGTGGAGATGGAGCTCTGGAAGCTGATCCCGCCGGAGGAGGGAAGCGATTTCTGCCACAGGCTGGTGTACCACGGAAGGGATGTCTGTACAGCCAGAACAAAGCCTCACTGTGATAAATGCTGCGTAAGCCATCTCTGCCGGAAGAATGGCGTCTGATCTTAGATCAAGGAGAAGGAGAACGGCAGGAAGTTGCTATATGGAGACAAAAATGGAATTTTATGGAAAAGAAGACGCCGTCAATGTCAGCAAGTCAAACGGCACTGATGTGAGCTATTTTATCTTTGAGGAATATGAGATCCATTTAAACAGGATCGCTCCCCATACGGTCCAGGAATGGCATTACCACCAGAAGATCGAGGAGACCCTTCTTGTGACAAAGGGGGAGCTGACGGCTTACTGGCAGGAGGATGGAGAGACAAGGACGAGAAAGACAGGGCCCGGCGGGCTCATACGCGTAGGAAGGTCCATACATACATTTTCCAATGAAACAGATGAGCCGGCAGAATTTACCGTATTCCGCTTTGTGCCTGAGGGCGTAGATAAGCGGGAAGTGATAAAAACAGATAAAATAGTTGTTCCGGCTCCATAGGGAACAGAGAAAGGAAGGAAAACAAATGAAAGTGGTTATAATAGAACCATTAGGTGTGGAAAAGGAGGCGCTCCTTGCCATTGCAGAGGAGAAGCTGGGGAAAGAGGCAGAGCTTGTATACTATGATACACGCACCACGGACACAGAAGAGCTGATAAGAAGGGGAGAGGAGGCCGATATCATCGTTGTTTCCAACCTTCCCCTGAATGCCCAGGTGATCCGGGGCTGCAGGAAATTAAAGCTTCTGTCCGTTGCATTTACAGGCGTGGACCATATTGCCATGGACGCATGCAGGGAGCAGGGAATCATGGTGTGCAACTGTGCCGGCTACTCCACCTGCGGAGTGGCGGATCTTGTCTTCGGCATGCTGATCAGCCTCTATCGGAACATCATTGCCTGCGATCATGTCTGCCGTGAGGGCGGCACAAAGGATGGCTTAGTGGGCTTTGAGCTGGAGGGAAAGACCTTCGGCGTGGTGGGGACCGGGGCCATCGGCCTTCGGGTGGCAGCCATTGCCCAGGCCTTTGGCTGCAGGGTTCTTGCCTACAGCAGGACGAAAAAGGAGGTTCCCGGCGTTACCTATGTGGATCTTGAGACCCTTCTTGCCCAGAGTGACATTGTATCCCTTCACACACCGCTAAATGAGGGGACAAGAGGACTTATGAATAAAGAGCGCATTGGCCTTATGAAGAAAAATGCCGTCCTGATCAACACAGCCAGAGGACCGGTTGTGGATTCCCAGGCTCTGGCAGAGGCATTGGAGAGGGGAGACATTGCGGGAGCCTGCATTGACGTGTTTGAAAATGAGCCTCCCATCGATCGGTCTCATCCCTTATTCCAGGCGCCTCATACGATCGTGACCCCTCATGTGGCCTTTGCCACAAAGGAGGCACTGGTGAAGCGTGCAGTGATCGTGTTTGACAATGTGGCGCACTACCTTGCAGGCACACCTCAGAATGTGATGAAATAGCAGCACAGCATATGCGCAGGGAGGAATCAGTGGAAAGGATCAGAAAGCACATTATTTTTCATGGCCGTGTCCAGGGAGTGGGTTTCCGCTATACAGCCTGCTACCTGGCCCGCCCTCTGGGTCTCACCGGATGGGTGAAAAATTTGTGGGATGGTACCGTGGAGATGGAGGTCCAGGGGGAAGAGGTACTGATTGACAGAATGCTAAACAGCCTGGAGGAGGGCCGTTTTATACGGATCGACCGGATGGAGGCCCAGCGGCTCCCCCTCGTGAACGGGGAAAGAGGCTTTCGGGAAATGTATTAGAGCGCAGGTAAAAGAGGTTCAGCTATGGTGGGATTCATTGTGACAGCAAAACAGATCTATGACAAATTTACAGAAGATGAAATGACCGTATATGCGGCTCAGGTCTCTTTTTTCATTATCCTGTCCGTGGTTCCCTTTATCATGCTCCTTCTGACAGCGATCCAGATGATACCAAGCATTACCAATGCACAGTTTCTGGAACTGGTGGTGGGACTTGTGCCGGTGGATTACAAATCCCTGGCCTTCCGCATGGTCAATGACCTGTCTTTAAAATCACCGGCCACCATGCTGTCTGTGACTGCTGTCACTGCGCTCTGGTCCGCAGGCCGGGGCATGTTCAGCGTTGCCAGAGGCTTAAACCGGGTGCACGGTCATGGGGAGAAGCGCTGGTATGTGATAAACAGGCTCATATGCTCCGGCTACACGATTGTATTTATGCTGGTCTGCATCATGTCTCTGGGCATCCTTGTGTTCGGAAATATGCTGCAGGCGTTTCTCGTAAAACGGCTTCCTGTTCTCGCCGTTTTTGTGACGCACATCATCGGCTTTCGGGCACTGTGGTCTGCCATGGTGCTCCTTGTGTTCTTTTTGGGAATTTATACCTTTGTGCCGGATAAAAAGCTGAAGCTGAGGGAGCAGCTCCCGGGCGCTGTCTGCGCCACTGCGGGCTGGATGGGCTTTTCCCTGGCCTTCTCCCTGTACTTCAGCCGGATCGGAGGGAAAAATTATTCCTACATGTACGGAAGCCTGGCAGCGATCGTCCTGCTGCTTCTGTGGCTTTATGCCTGCATGTGTATCCTGTTTTTTGGAGCAGAGATCAACTATATATGGAATGAATACAGGAGATCATAGAGCGTTCCAAAAGCTGAAAAACTCCCGGACAATGGAGGAGGAGGAGCTGTGCCTGCGGCAGATCAGGGTGATACGGCTTTCAAGGCCGGGATCAAGGATGGGCTTTACAGAAATGCCCTGGCTGCTGCAGCCTGCTATGGAGGCCGGCACAATGGCGATGCCTGCTCCGGCCTTGGCCCAGGCCAGGCTGGTCCTGGCATCATCATTGATGCATAGATAATCCGGGGGATTGTGGGAAAAGCTATGCTTAAGGACATTTTCCCATCTCCGGTATATGATAAGGGGACAGGAGGAGAGGGATTCTAGGGAAACGCCGTCCACGGAGGATGACGGAAAGAATTCCTCCCTGCCGACAGCCATCATAGGCTCGGAGCCCAGGGAAAGGCATTCGTAGGATCCCTCAGGAAAAGGCGTCCTCACAATGGCAGCCTCAATGATCCCCGTATCCAGCTTGTCGAGAAGCTGATAGGTATTCCCCTCATATATGAGAAAGTTCACCTCCGGATGGAGCTTGCGGAAGGCTGCCGTGTGCCCGATGACGGCCTCTGTCTCCACAGAGGAGATCATCCCTAAGCGCAGGGAGCCCTTTAAGCCCTTGCCCAGCTGCTCCATCTCCTGCTTTAAGCCTCCTGTCATCTCAAGGATGTCCGAGGCACGCTCAAAGAACAGCTTTCCGCCCTCGGTCAGGAGGATGGACCGGGAGCCGCGCTCAAAGAGGGTGATGCCCAGCTCCTCCTCCAGAAGCTTCATCTGCATGCTTAAGGGAGGCTGGGAGATATGGAGGGCCTTTGCTGCGGCGGAAATGCTGCCGCTGTTTACGATCGTTGTAAAATATTCCATCTGTTTTAAATTCATCTTCGCCTATCTCCTATAGGATAAAAATATGGAAACCATATAAAAGGAATATTTTTCATATGGTTTATTCTATGCTATAATAGCAGACAGTGCAAAAAAACACAAGTAAACAAAAAAACTTGAGTTTCCGCATGCTGCACCAAGACTGCCGGGAGGACGTCTGGCGCTCCGGTTTCGGACATAAGAAGCACTAAGGCCCCTGATTTTTCCTAAGAACCAGAGCAGCATCAAAGCAACTCGCTGCGCTCAAACAATCATTGATGCTGCTCTGAACGGAAAAACCAGCTGCCTAAGTGCTTCTAATGTCCTGCAAAGTCGCACCAGCCGTCCTCCCGGCAGTCTCGGCGCAGCATGCAAAAACTCAAGAACAGAGAAATATGGAGGAAACCATGAGACGACTTCTAGGCTACATGAAGGCTTACAAAAAAGAAAGCATACTGGGGCCGCTGTTTAAAATGCTGGAGGCCAGCTTTGAGCTGTTTGTACCTCTGGTGGTGGCGAGTATGGTGGATGTGGGGATTGGGAAGGGGGATACCTCCTATGTGATGAAGATGGGGGGACTTCTGGTGCTTCTGGGCCTCATCGGACTCACCTGTTCCCTGACAGCCCAGTATTTTGCGGCAAAGGCAGCTACCGGAACAGCCACATCCTTAAGAAACGATCTGTTTGCCCACATAGGAGGGCTTTCCTACACAGAGATCGATACGGTGGGCACTTCCACCCTGATCACAAGGATGACAAGCGACATCAACCAGGTGCAGAGCGGCATCAACATGACGCTGCGCCTCTTGCTGCGATCCCCCTTTGTGGTGTTCGGAGCCATGGTCATGGCCTTTACCGTGGATGTGAAGTCCGCCATGGTGTTCCTTATCACCATCCCGGCTCTCTGTGTGGTGGTGTTCGGCATTATGCTGGTGAGCATGCCTTTATATAAGGGAGTGCAGCGCCAGCTGGACAAGGTCCTTCTGTCCACCAGGGAAAACCTGACCGGCGTCCGCGTCATCCGTGCCTTCAACCGCCAGGAAAGCGAGCGGAAGGCCTTTGAGGAGGAGAACGGGAGCCTTGTGAAAATGCAGGTATTTGTGGGAAAGATATCTGCCCTTTTAAACCCGGTGACATATGTGATCATCAATCTGGCGATCGTAGCCGTTATCTGGGTGGGAGCGAATCAGGTGGAAGGAGGCATGATCACCCAGGGAAAGGTGATTGCCCTGGTGAACTATATGTCCCAGATACTGGTAGAGCTGATCAAGATGGCAAACCTGATCATTCTGATATCAAAGGCCATTGCCTGCATGAACCGTGTGGATGGGATCTTCCGGATCGAGACCTCCATTAAGGAGCCGGAAAGGGCATCGCGTCCGGCCCCAAGCCAGACTTCTGATCCCTGTCCCAAGGTGGAGTTTAAGGATCTGGATTTTGCCTATGCGGGAGCGAAGTCCGATGCCTTAAGCGGCATCTCCTTTTCTGCCTTCAGGGGCCAGACCATCGGTGTCATCGGCGGTACCGGCTCCGGCAAGTCCACTTTAGTCAACCTCATTCCCAGATTTTACGATGCAAAGGAGGGCCAGGTGCTGGTGGACGGCAAGGACGTCCGGGAGTACGGCATTTCTGAGCTTCGGGAAAAAATCGGCATAGTGCCCCAGAGAGCCGTTCTCTTTAAGGGGAGCCTGCGGGACAATATGAAGTGGGGCAAGGCAGATGCCACAGACGAGGAGATCTACAAAGCCCTTGACACTGCCCAGGCCAGGGAAGTGGTAGAAGGAAAGGGGCAGGGCCTGGATATGCACATCGACCAGGGGGGAAAGAACCTTTCCGGCGGCCAGCGCCAGCGTCTCACCATAGCAAGGGCTCTGGTGCGCAGGCCCCAGATCCTGATCATGGACGACAGCGCATCGGCCCTGGACTTTGCCACAGACGCAAGGCTGCGGAGGGCCATTCGGGAAAATACACAGGATATGACCGTATTCATTGTATCCCAGCGCGCAACCACCATTAAACAGGCAGATACCATATTGGTGCTGGATGACGGCCGTCTGGCCGGCATGGGCAGTCATAAGGAGCTGTTAAAGGAATGCAGCGTATACAGGGAAATCTGCCTGTCACAGCTTTCAAAGGAGGAGGTGGAAAGAGATGAGCAGTAAATCAAAAAAGCAGGCTCTGGACAAGGATAAGAGCAGAGCGACCTTAAAGCGTATCCTGCGCTATATTGCCCAGTATAAATGGGGTGTTATGCTGTCTCTTTTCCTGGCAGTGGTGACCGTTGCCCTGACGCTCTATGTTCCGATCCTCACAGGCCAGGCAGTGGACAGGATCGTCAGTCCCGGACACGTGGATTTTGGAGGCCTTACATCCATTTTAGCAAAAATCCTCACAGCCATGGCACTGACCTCCGTGAGCCAGTGGCTCATGAACCATATCAACAATATCATCACCTACCGGGTGGTGAAGGACATCCGCACAAAGGCATTTAACCATCTGGAGGTACTGCCCTTAAGCTATATTGATTCCCATGCCTCCGGAGATATCATCAGCAGGATCATAGCGGATATCGACCAGTTTTCAGAGGGCCTTTTGATGGGCTTTACCCAGCTGTTCACCGGAGTTATGACCATTGCAGGCACACTGCTGTTCATGCTTTCCATCAATCCCTTTATCACGGCAGTGGTGGTAGTCCTGACACCCATATCCCTGTTCGTGGCCAGCTTTATCGCGAAAAAGACCTTTATCATGTTCAAGCACCAGTCTGAGACAAGAGGAGAGCTGACCTCCCTCACAGAGGAGATGCTGGGCAATATGAAGGTGGTCCAGGCCTTCGGCTATCAGAAGGAGGCAGGGGAGCGTTTTCAGGAGATCAATGACCGCCTGGCGGGCTACAGCCTGCGGGCCACCTTTTTCTCCTCCATCACAAATCCTGCCACCCGCTTTGTCAACAGCATGGTCTATGCGGCTGTGGGCATTACAGGGGCTTACGGGGCTATCCGCGGGATGCTGACCGTGGGACAGCTCACCAGCTTCCTAAGCTATGCCAACCAGTATACAAAGCCCTTCAATGAGATATCCGGCGTGGTGACAGAGCTGCAGAATGCCCTGGCCTCCGCTGCACGCGTGTTTGAGCTGATCGATGAGAAGACCATACCGGAGGATGTTCCGGGAGCCGCCGTGCTCCGGGATGCGCCCGGAAATGTGGAGCTGGAGCATGTACATTTTTCTTATACTCCGGAAAGAAAGCTGATAGAGGATCTGAACCTCCGGGTAAAGCCGGGTCAGAGAGTGGCCATTGTGGGGCCTACAGGCTGCGGAAAGACCACCATCATCAACCTGCTCATGCGTTTCTATGATGTAAATGCAGGCGCGATCCGGGTGGAAGGAAAGGACATCCGTGAGGTCACCAGGGAAAGCCTCCGGGCAAGCTACGGCATGGTACTCCAGGAAACCTGGCTGAAATCAGGGACCATACGGGAAAATATCGCCTACGGCAGGCCGGATGCCTCGGAGGAGGAAATCATCCGGGCAGCAAAGGAGGCCCATGCTCACAGCTTTATCATGAGAATGAAGGACGGCTATGACACCGTGATCAGCGAGGACGGAGGAAACCTGTCCCAGGGCCAGAAGCAGCTTCTCTGCATTGCCAGGGTAATGCTCTGCCTGCCGCCGATGCTGATCCTGGATGAGGCCACCTCCTCCATCGATACCAGAACGGAGATCCGGGTGCAGAAGGCCTTTGCCCGCATGATGGAGGGCCGCACCAGCTTCATCGTCGCCCACCGCCTGTCCACCATCAAGGAGGCCGATGTGATATTAGTGATGCGGGATGGACATATTGTGGAGAAGGGGCGCCATGAGGAGCTGCTTGAAAAGGGCGGTTTCTACGCAGAGCTTTATAACAGCCAGTTTGCGAGGGCATAAACGTAACCGTTCAGGCAGCTGCCAGGAGGGCGGCTCTCGCTCCAGCCGCCTGAACGGTTACGCGTAAAGAAAGCAAATTGAAGCCTGCTGTTGCAATTCCCTAATTGATGTGATACAGTAAGAGCGTGTATGAGTTTTCATATGCGCTCTAAGCATGTAGTCCTGCAGAGACTATAAATCTGCCGCCGCAGGTGTCGGCATGGTCAGTCCATCGTCCATGCCGGTGAAAAGGGAAACAGGTGCAAGTCCTGTACGAACTCGTCACTGTGAGTAGGGAATAGGGAGCCAAGATGTCACTGAGCGATCGGGAAGGCGGTTCCCTGTGGTGATCTATGAGTCAGGAGACCTGCCTGCGGATAGAGCGGGGATTTCCCTGGGCCACGAGTAACTGGTCGTAACTGGATGACAGCACCGGTAAGCCATATATCGGCGGAAGGTCTGCGTCCAATTTGCGTCCTCTTGCCCTAATGCCTCCCAGAGAGGCATTTTTGAATCTGCAGGATAGTGATCCACAGAGTCATAACATAAGGGATGGTGTAAGGCCATCAAGAAGGAGGAGACAATGAGAAAGAAAATGGTAACGATTATGGCAGCATTGGCAATCACGGCGGCAGGCTTAACCGGCTGTTCGGGCAGCAAGGCAGCAGAGGAGACAAAAGCTGCGGAAACCACAGCGGCAGAGACAGCCACAGAAGCAGCGTCCACAGAGGCAGAGACAGAAGCTGAGACGGAAGAGGAAGCAGAGACAGAAGCACAGGCCTCCGACACTGCGATCTTAGTAGTCAGCTTTGGCACCAGCTTTAATGACAGCCGGGACATCACCATCGGAGCAATCGAGAAGGATATCGCTGCAGCCTTCCCGGAGTATGAGGTGCGGAGAGCATTTACCAGCCAGATCATCATTGACAAGCTGAAGGAGAGAGACCAGCTGGAGATCGATAATGTGGAAGAAGCCTTAGACAGGGCAGCTGCCGATGGGATCAAGAACCTGATCGTGCAGCCAACCCATTTGATGAATGGATTTGAGTACACAGATCTTGTAAATGGGCTGGAGGGGTATAAGGATAGCTTTGAGAAGGTGGCAGTAGGCGAGCCCCTGTTGACAAGCGATGAGGACTTTGAGGCTGTCATCAAGGCCATTACAGACGCAACTGCTTCCTATGATGACGGCGAGACTGCCATCGTATTCATGGGACACGGCACAGAGGCAGATTCCAACGAGGTATATGCAAAGCTGCAGGAGAAGCTGACTGCCAATGGATTTGAGCACTATTACATAGGCACAGTAGAGGCAGAGCCCTCCCTGGATGATATCACAGCCGCTCTGAAGGAGGCAGGATCCTATAAGAAGGTAGTCCTGGAGCCTCTTATGGTAGTGGCAGGCGACCATGCCAACAATGATATGGCAGGAGATGAGGAGGATTCCTGGAAGACCGTACTTACAAAGGAAGGATACGAGGTGGAATGCCTGATCAAGGGTCTGGGTGAGAATGAGGCGGTTCGCGCCATTTACGTAGATCATGCGAAGGCAGCATTAGAGAGCCTTTCCAAGTAAGACACTGTGCGTCCGGCAGACGGATGCGCTGCTCGCTGTGAAGGTTCGGAGGGTGCAGGAGGCATACCTGCCCTATGCTCCCGGAAGCGGACTTTTATGGAGAGATAAGGCGGAAACGTTACAGGTAAATATGTGGTGATATCCCCCCGCTTGTTATGCCGGTTATCCGGGCATCTTACAGGCGGGGGAATTTCCAATGGTGGGAATGATCAGAATGAAGAAAACAATGTGTTTATGTCTCCTTGCAGCGGGCCTTCTCCTGTGCCCGGTAGGGAACGCAGCAGTCAGCTTTGGCGCAGCCTACGATCAGGTCGCCTCAGAGGATGAAAAGGTGGCGGCCCAGGAGGTGGGCCTGGAGGGAATGATCCCGGTTGACGGATCGGAAGTATCAGAGGGCGTCTATGATGTGGAGGTGGAATGCAGCTCCTCCATGTTCCGTATCGAAAAGGCGGTTCTGACAGTAAAGGATGGGAAAATGGAGGCAGCCCTTACCTTGAGCGGGACAGGCTATTTAAAGCTGTTCATGGGAACGGGCCTGGAGGCAGCGGCAGATGACGGCTCCTCCTATATTGACTATGTGGAAGAGGAAGAAGGAAAATATACCTTCACCATCCCGGTGGAAGCTCTGGACAAGCCCATCGAATGCGCTGCCTTCAGCAAAAGAAAAGAAAAGTGGTATGACCGTACGCTCCTGTTTGAGGCCCAGAGCCTTCCGGAGGGGGCGGTAACAGCAGAGCTTCCCGACTATGAGGCCTTAAAGAAAGCCGCAAGAGATAAGAGGATCGCGGCCTTGAAGGCAGAAAAGGAGAGTGCAGCAGGGGCAGAGGCTGAGAGTGCAGAGAAAACGTCAGCTGCCGAAGGAACGCAGGCAGCAGAGGAGAGGCTTACTGCCCTGACAGATGGAGACTATACGGTGGAGATCACTCTTGCAGGCGGTACGGGAAGGGCTGCAGTAGAGTCTCCGGCAAAATTTTCTGTCCATGAGGGAGAGGCTGTTGTACAGATCGCATGGAGCAGCTCAAATTACGATTACATGATCGCAGACGGCCGGAAATATCTTCCTGTGAACACAGAAGGAAACTCTGTTTTTGCCCTTCCCCTCACAGTGCTGGATGAGGAGGTCTTGGTGACAGCGGACACCACCGCTATGAGTACGCCTCATGAGGTGGAATATACGATCACCTTTCACGGCGATACGATCAAGGCAGCAGAGTCCCCGGCACAGCCATCTGTCAGGAGCCCTCTTGCGGCTGTGGCAGCGGCAGCAGGAATCCTTATCTTATGCGCAGCCGCTTTTTTGCGGCGGAAAAAACAGTAACTGTAAGGGCTCGCGGTTATAAATGAAAGAAGGGAAAATGGAGCATGATGAAACGGCGGACAAGGGCCATCGCATGTGTGGTATGCATCATCTGCGCCATCCTGGCCTCCTCCTGCGCAGGCCTGAAAAAGGACGCGGGACAGGAGAAGGAGAGGACTGTCAGTTCCATGCTGCAGTATGACCGCAGTATGGAGCTGCAATATGCAGAGGAATTCAAGGCAGATTATTATAAGGATGGCTATGTCCTGATCAGCATTTCAGACAGCAGCCGTTTTCTGGTGATACCGGAAGGAGGGAAGATACCGGAGGATCTGTCCCCGGATATTGTACCCTTAAAAATGCCGGTCAGGAATATCTACCTGGTGGCCTCTGCCGTTATGGACATGTTTGTGTCCATAGATGCCCTGGATTGTGTCCGTTTTTCCGGCTTAAAGGCAGAGGGGTGGTATCTGGAGGAGGCAAAAAGCGCCATGGAGCAGGGAGATATCCTCTATGCAGGACGGTATTCGGCTCCGGATTATGAAGGGATCCTGGCAGAGCAGTGCGGACTGGCGATTGAGAATACTATGATCTACCACACGCCGGAGGTGAAGGAGCAGCTGGAAAAATTCCATATTCCGGTGCTGGTGGACCATTCCAGCTATGAGAACAATCCTCTGGGCCGGACAGAATGGGTCAAGCTGTATGGGATCCTGACAGGCAGAGAGGAGGAGGCCGCCGCAGCCTTTGAGGCTCAGGAAAAGGCCTTTGAGGCGGTTCGGGAAAAGGAGGCCTCCGGAAAGACCGTGGCGTTTTTCTATCTGACGGCCAATGGCGAGGTCAATGTGCGCAAAGCATCGGACTATCTGCCTAAAATGATAGAGATGGCCGGGGGAAGATATATTTTTGACCAGCTGGGAGAGAAGGAGGATATGGCCTCTTCCACTGTTACCATGCAGATGGAGGAATTTTACGCAGCTGCAAAGGATGCAGATTATGTGATCTACAACAGCACCATTGAGGGCGGTCTGGGCTCCATGGAGGATTTTCTGGCAAAAAGCCCGCTGTTTGAGAAGTTTCAGGCAGTGCAGGAAAACCGGGTTTTCTGTACCACGAAGAATCTCTACCAGTCCTCCATGGAGCTGGGAGATATCATTTCCGATATCCATCACATGCTGGCTGGGGAAACAGACGGGCTTACCTACCTGTACCAATTAAAATAGGCTCACATCAGAGAAACAGAATGACGGGAAAACAGCAGGAATAGGCGGAAAGGAGCACAATATGACAGACAGCCGAGAGAGAGAGGCTGCAGCAGCTGAAACAGATTCTGCAGCAGGAAGAAAACCTTTGGCAGGGCGCAGAGGTCCCCGCTTTTATTGTGCTGCGTTTTTATTCCTGGCTGTTCTCGTCCTTGTCCTCCTGGGAGCCAATGTGTGCGGAGGAAGCGTGAAAATCCCCTTTCTTCAGGTGATCCAGGTGCTGGCAGGCAAAGCATCAGAGAGCGTACCCTCCGACATTATTTTGCAGATACGTTTTCCGCGTGCTCTGGCAGCGTTGATCCTGGGAGGAGGGCTTGCCCTTTCCGGCTATCTTCTCCAGACATTTTTCCATAATCCCATAGCAGGCCCATTTATTCTGGGAATTTCCTCCGGGGCAAAGCTGGTGGTCTCCCTGGTGCTGGTGTGCTTTATTGGGAATGCCCTTGCCGTCAGCTCGCTTGCCCTGATCGGAGCAGCCTTTGTGGGAGCGATGATCTCCATGGGCTTTGTGCTCCTGATGTCGAAGCTGATTGACCGGATGTCCATGCTGATCGTCAGCGGTGTTATGATCGGCTATATTTGCTCGGCCGTAACGGATTTTGTTGTGACATTCGCAGATGATGCGGATATCGTGAACCTGCATAACTGGTCCAGAGGAAGCTTTTCTGGTATCACTTGGGAGAATGTGGCGGTGATGGCGGCCGTTATCCTGACAGCGTCCGCAGGTGCCTTCCTCCTGGCAAAGCCCATGGGAGCATATCAGCTGGGGGAAGCATATGCTGCCAATATGGGAGTGGATATCCGGCGTTTCCGGATGTGGCTTGTGGTGCTTTCCAGCCTGCTTTCCGCCTGTGTGACAGCCTTTGCAGGGCCTGTGTCCTTTGTGGGGATCGCAGTCCCCCACCTGGTAAAGCAGCTGTTTGGCACGGCAAAGCCCCTTCTCATGATCCCGGCCTGCTTCCTGGGGGGAGCGGCCTTCTGCCTGTTCTGTGACCTGCTGGCCAGGGTGGTGTTTGCACCCACAGAGCTCAGCATCAGCACTGTGACAGCTATTTTCGGAGCGCCGGTCGTCATTTACATTTTGATACGGCAGAACCTGCGTGGGTCCGGCGGAGGGCGCGCCGCTTCACGGTGAAGGCTGGCGCGCATCTGGCATACCTGAATACATGCCGCCTATCCGGCGGCGGGACCTTCAGAGTAAGGGAGAGGAAAAGACCATGAATCAATATTACTTTTATACGGAAGGCCTTACTGTGGGATACCATGGAGTCCCCCTGGTAAAGGAGATCGGGATCGGGCTGAAACAGGGAGAGATCGTGACTCTCATCGGCCCCAATGGTGCGGGGAAGACCACCATTTTAAAAAGCATTATCCGGCAGCTGGAGCCTGTGGGCGGAGCGGTGTATCTGGATGGCAGGAATATAAAGGAATTTCCCGGAAGGGATCTATCGAAAGCCATGTCAGTTGTCCTGACAGAACGGACCAGGCCGGAGCTTATGACCTGCGAGGATGTAGTAGCTGCGGGGAGGTATCCCTATACCGGAAGGTTCGGAGTCCTTTCCGGGGAGGATAAAAGGATCGTCAGAGAGTCCATGGAGCTGGTGCATGTGAGAGAGCTCTCAGACCAGGATTTCTCCACAGCCAGCGACGGGCAGAAGCAGCGGGTAATGCTGGCAAGGGCGATCTGCCAGCAGCCGGAGATGATCGTGCTGGATGAGCCTACCTCTTTTCTGGATATCAAGTATAAGCTGGAATTTCTGTCCGTGCTCCAGAAGCTGGCAAGAACAGGAAGGCTGGCAGTCATCATGTCCCTTCACGAGCTGGATCTGGCAGAGCGCATTTCCGACAAGGTGGTCTGTATCAAGGGAGACAAGGTGGATCGCTTCGGCAGTCCCCAGGAGGTATTTACGCCAGGCTATATCAGGGAACTGTTTGACATTGGCTCCGGTTCCTATGATGAGGAGACCGGATGTCTGGAGCTGGAGACACCGAAGGGAGAGCCGGAGGTATTTGTTATTGCGGGAAACGGCAGCGGGGCTCATACCTTCCGAAAACTTCAGCGGGCCGGGATCCCCTTTGCTGCCGGAATCCTGTGGGAAAATGATCTGGACTACCCGGCAGCAAGGGCTTTGGCAGCAGAGGTGGTAAGTGAAAGTGCCTTCTGTCCTATCAGCACAGAGCATGTGAAGCGTGCAGAGGAGCTGATCAGCAAATGCAGGAAGGTTGTCTGTACTGTGGATCTCCATAGGCCTGGGGAGTTTGCAGATGCGCTGCGCGGGCTCTGGGAATATGCGAAAAGCACAGGAAAAGCGGGCACTGTATAAACCTGCATGCGCCGGGCAGCGGACGCGCCACCGCACCATGAAAGTACATGGAGGCGGATTCTGAGATACTGGCCATGGAGGACAAGGCGACTGAAAAGTGATCATAACAAGGAGGACAAAATGAAGTTTTTATTGGATGGATTGATGGCTGTCACATGGCAGCAGATCGTGATGTACGCAGTGGGGATACTGCTCATATGGCTGGCGGTGAAAAAAGAATATGAGCCTTCCCTGCTGCTTCCGCTGGGCTTTGGGGCAATTCTTGTAAATCTCCCTTATTCCGGCGTAGTGGATCAGATGGTCCAGGGCAAGGTCCCGGCGGCAGGGATCATACAGTGGCTGTTTGAGACAGGGATCGAGGCTTCGGAGGCAATGCCTATCCTGCTGTTTATCGGCATAGGGGCTATGATCGACTTCGGCCCTCTGCTCAGCCAGCCGGTGCTGTTTTTGTTTGGGGCAGCAGCGCAGTTTGGTATTTTTGCAGCCATTCTCATTGCCTGCATGCTGGGCTTTGATTTAAAGGATGCTGCCTCTATCGGCATCATCGGAGCAGCGGATGGACCGACCTCCATCCTGGTATCCCAGGTTCTGGGCTCCAACTATATGGGCCCCATTGCAGTGGCAGCTTATTCCTACATGGCCCTTGTGCCGATCATCCAGCCCTTTGCCATCCGGCTGGTGACTACCCACAAGGAGCGGTGCATCCACATGGAATACAATCCGAAGAGCGTCAATAAGGCGCTGCGCATTGCCTTCCCCATTGCAGTAAGCATTATCGTGGGCTTTATTTCCCCGCAGTCCGTGGCATTGGTGGGCTTTCTCATGTTTGGAAACCTCTTAAGGGAGTGCGGTGTGCTTAACAGCTTAAGCCAGGCCGCCCAGAATGAGCTGGCCAATATCATTACCCTGATGCTGGGGATCACCATTTCCTTCAGTATGAGGGCAGAGCAGTTTGTCAATCCTGCCACTCTCATGATCATGGGGCTGGGCCTGGTGGCCTTTGTGTTTGACACCATTGGCGGCGTGCTCTTTGCGAAGCTTGTGAATGTGTTCTTAAAAATGGCAGGGAAGAAGCCGGTGAATCCCATGATCGGCGGCTGCGGCATTTCTGCCTTCCCCATGTCCTCCCGTGTTGTCCAGAAGATGGCTGCAAAGGAGGAGCCGGGCAACATCATCCTGATGCAGGCCGCAGGAACCAACGTCTCCGGCCAGGTAGCCTCCGTCATCGCAGGCGGCCTTGTGATCAGCATTGTAACACAATATCTGTAGGGAGGAAGCGAGAATATGAATATACAGAACATAAAAATTGCCCTGGAGATCATGGCAAAGGGCATGGGCGGGATCTTTGTTGCGATCATTATCATCATGCTTGCAGTGATGGTTTTGGGGAAGCTTACCAGAGGGAAGAAGGAAGAATAACAGAAAAATATGGGAGCAATCTCTAAAGGGTATCCTGAAAGCCTTGATTTGGCTGCAGGATACCCGTTTTTCTGCCAACAGATCTACAGCTTATCCTCGATCACCGGTATCACCGTCTCATCCGTTTCATCCAGATGCTTCAGATAATACTTCGTATCCCTTGCAACCACCCCTGATAAAAGCAGTACAGCCACCAGATTGGGGATTGCCATCAGGGCGTTTAAGGTGTCAGCGATGCTCCATACCAGCTCCAGCTTCAGGACAGGGGCCACGATCAGGATGATGATCCAGGCCAGGCGGTAGGGCATGACGCCGCCCTTGCCCAGCAGATATTCCAGGCAGCGTTCACCGTAATAGGACCAGCCCAAAATGGTAGAGTAGGCAAAGGTGATAATGCCGATGATCAGGATCGGCTGTCCGATATAAGGGATCAGGCTGAAGGCAGCATTTGTCAGCTCTCCGCCGGAGAGGCTTGCTACATGGATGGAATCCTGACCAATGATGCTGCTGACAAGCACGAGGCCCGTGAGCAGGCAGACTACTACAGTATCCCAGAAGGTCCCGGTGGCAGATACCAGAGCCTGACGCACAGGATTACGGGTCTGGGCGGCAGCTGCCACAATGGGGGCAGAGCCCATACCGGATTCGTTGGAAAATAGTCCTCTGGCGATCCCGTAGCGGGCGGACATCATAATGCCGGATCCCACCAGGCCTCCGGCAATGGAATCCACCTCCGTAAAAGCACTGCAGAAGATCACAGAGAAGGTCTCTCCCAGGTAGGCTCTGTTGATAATCAATATGATAAGGCAGCCTGCCACATAGAAAAATGCCATAAATGGAACCAGTTTTTCACATACCTTTGCAATGGACTTCACGCCGCCGAAGATGACAAGGCATGTGACAGCTCCGGTGATGATACCCACTGTGAGGCTGATAAGCCATGGATAAGCTCCGATCAGGCTTGCCATGCCCTGGGAGCTGGAAATAAGAGCTGGCTTTACATTGCTGTTGATAATACTGGAAATGGCGTTGACCTGTACGCCGCAGCCAATGCCAAAGGAAGTCAGGGCTCCCAAAAGGGCGAAGGCCACAGCCAGCCATTTCATATGAAGTCCCCGCTCTAAAGCATACATGGCACCTCCCAGCATGGTCCCGTCCTTTGTGCGAACCCTGTATTTTACGGCGATCAGAGACTCCGCATACTTTGTGGCAATGCCGAACACGCCGGTAAGCCAGCACCACAGCACAGCTCCGGGACCGCCCAGGGCAATGGCTGTGCCAACTCCGATAATGTTGCCTGTGCCTATGGTGGAGGCCAAGGCAGTGGTAAGGGCAGCAAACTGGCTGATATCACCGCTGGAATCGGGATCCCTGGTGATGGAGAGCTTGATACCCGTAAAGGTCTTGCGCTGGATAAAGCCTGTGCGCAGGGTCAGAAAAATATGAGTACCAAAAAGCAGGACGATCATAGGGATCCCCCACAGATAGTTATTGATTGTTTCAATCACATTGCTGAATAGTTCCATTCTTCCTATCCCCCGCCTCATAAAATAAGATCAATACGTTTACTTTAGCACAGTGTCCGCGGAAAAGCAAGAAACAGGCGGTACGCCCCAAGAAGGGATGCATACCGCCTGTCCGAAAGGATGTCAGATCACACATTAAACCGGAACAGAACCACATCTCCGTCCCTCATAACATACTCCTTGCCCTCAGAGCGCACAAGACCCTTTTCCTTAGCAGCGTTCATGCTGCCGCAGGCCATAAGGTCATCATAATTTACCACCTCAGCCCGGATAAAGCCTCTCTCAAAGTCACTGTGGATCTTGCCTGCTGCCTGTGGAGCTTTTGTGCCGACCTTGATGGTCCATGCGCGTGATTCCTGCGGGCCTGCCGTCAGGTAGCTCATGAGACCCAGGATGCGGTAGCTGGCCGCGATCAGCTTCTCAAGACCGGATTCTGTCAGGCCTAAGTCGTCTAAGAACATTTTCTTCTCGTCCTCGTCCAGCTCGGCGATCTCCTGCTCGATCTCCGCACAGATCACAAAGACCTCACAGCCGTTTTCAGAGGCAAAGCTGCGGACAGACTGGACATAGGCATTGGAAGCGCCGTCATCTGCCAGATCATCCTCAGCCACATTGGCAGCGAAGATCACAGGCTTCCAGGTAAGAAGGTTCAGGGAATTGATAAATTCTCTGTCATCCTCATCCTCCACCTCAAAGCTTCTTGCCAGGCGGCCCTCCTCCAGATGCTCCTTGAGCTCTTTTAAGAGAGCAACCTCCTTTGCCAGATCCTTGTTATTAAAAGCGCCCTTAGACTGCTTTGCGATCCGGCGCTCCAGGATCTCAATATCAGAGAAGATAAGCTCCAGATTAATGGTCTCAATATCCCTTAAGGGGTTCACGCTGCCATCCACATGGATGACATTGGGGTCATCAAAGCAGCGCACCACATGGACGATCGCATCCACCTCACGGATATTGGAGAGAAACTGGTTGCCCAGGCCTTCACCCTTAGAGGCACCCTTTACCAGGCCTGCAATATCCACAAATTCGATCACAGCGGGAGTCGTCTTCTCGGAGTGATACATTTCCGTCAGCTTGTCCAGACGGTAGTCCGGCACAGGAACAATACCGATATTGGGATCAATGGTACAGAACGGATAGTTCGCTGATTCCGCCCCGGCCTTTGTCAGTGAATTGAACAGGGTACTCTTGCCCACATTGGGGAGTCCTACGATTCCTAATTTCATGTGATTACCTTCCTATCTTAAATGGTTTGTCTATCATGTGATTGCATGTCATCTATAAACAATACATTATACAGCCTTATTATCATAGCATAAAAAGGCAGGAAATAAAAGAGGTATTTCCCTTGCTTTTTATAAGTGTAAGGTTTAAAATGTATAAGATACTCTTACAGTATAGAGAAAGGGAGCGCAGACATTGATGGAGACAGCAGGCGCAGATTTAAGCTTTATCAATTTAGGCATTACCATAGAGCATTTGAGAAACAGTATTTCCGTATTCGGCTTTCGGATTGCGTTTTACGGGATCATCATAGGGATCGGTATGCTGGCGGGGATGGCGGTGGCTTTTTCCGATGCCAGAAGGAGGGGGCAGGATCCGGATATGTACCTGGATTTTGCGCTGTATGCCATTATTTTTTCCATTATGGGAGCCAGGGCATACTATGTGATCTTTGACTGGGCAAACTATAAGGATGATCTTCTTCAGATATTCAACCTGCGGGCAGGCGGGCTGGCGATCTACGGCGGTGTGATCGCCGCTGTGCTGACGCTGATCATATTTACAAGGATCAGGAAGAAGTCCTTTTTCTCCATGGCGGACAGCTGTGTGCTGGGGCTGATCACAGGGCAGATCATCGGCAGGTGGGGGAATTTCTTTAACTGCGAGGCCTTTGGCGGCTTTACGGACAACCTGCTGGCCATGCGTATCAAAATGAGCATTGTGAATCCAGGGATGATCTCCCGGGAGCTGATCAATAAGCAGATCGTGGAGAATGGGGTCGCCTACATCCAGGTCCATCCCACCTTCCTCTACGAATCCCTGTGGAACCTCTGTGTGCTCTGCTTTATGCTGTGGTACAGAAAGCGCAAGAAGTTTGATGGGGAAATGCTCTGGATCTATTTCCTGGGCTACGGCCTGGGACGGGTGTGGATCGAGAGCCTGAGGACGGATCAGCTGAAGCTGCCGGGGACAACCTTTGCCGTGTCACAGCTCCTTTCGGCTGTGCTGGTGGGGGTATCGGCAGGAGTGATCCTGTACCGCCGCCGCAAGCTGAAAAAACAGTAAGCAGTTCAAAGGGCAGACTCCCAAAAGTGGGGAAATCCCCCCGCCAGAGGGGCAAAAAAGCCCTTAAACAGTAGAAAAACCATATTTTGTGTCTCAAAAAAGGCACGTCCCATATTTAGGGGCAGCCGCGAAAATGTGCGCGGCTGCCTTATTTTTTTGTCAGCATTTTTAAAGAATTTCTTAAAAAATCCTTGTCATTTCCCATTTTCTGTACTATGATAGACATACAAGTGGTAGAAAGTGGTGCAAAGTGGTAGAAGATGGTTGTTAAGTGGATGAAGTGGGGGAGATTCGGATATCCCCCATTGTATTCCACGTTGCCTCGATGATGTACAGCAGGTGATAGCTATGTTCATGGGTGAATACAATCATACAGTGGACGCGAAGGGACGTCTTATTGTTCCTTCCAAATTCAGAGAGCAGTTAGGTGATGAGTTCGTTGTGACGAAGGGACTCGATAACTGCCTTTTTGTGTATGAAAATTCCGAATGGGCCGCCCTTGAAGAAAAGCTCCGCACCCTGCCTTTAACGAACACCGCCGGACGTAAGTTTTCACGTTTCCTCTTAGCAGGAGCTACCACCTGTGAAGTTGACAAGCAGGGAAGAATCCTTCTTCCTGCAGTTTTAAGGGAATTTGCAGGGATCGAGAAGGATGCTGTACTGGTAGGTGTGGGCAGCCGCATTGAAATCTGGAGCAAGGATAAGTGGATGGAAGCCAACACCTTTGATGATATGGAAGAGATCGCAGAACACATGGAAGGCTTGGGAATTTGATGGAGGAACATGGATTTGTACATAAGTCCGTACTGCTATATGAGACAGTGGGCAGCCTGAATATCAAGCCCGGAGGCTGTTATGTGGATGGAACCCTGGGAGGCGGAGGACATGCCAGCGAGGTGGCAAAGCGCCTGGGAAGCGGCAGGCTCATCGGCATTGACCAGGATGCAGACGCCATTGCAGCGGCAGCAAAGAGGCTTAGGACCGTGGAGGACAAGGTCACCATTGTCAGAAGCAACTACGAGAACATCAAACGGGTACTTGAGGATTTACACATTGAAAAAGTAGACGGCATTTATCTGGACCTGGGGGTTTCCTCCTATCAGCTGGATACGGCCGCCAGAGGATTTACCTATAGAGAAGACGCCCCTCTTGATATGCGTATGGATCAGAGGGAGGAGAGGACAGCGGCAGACATTGTCAACAGCTACGATGAGATGGAGCTGTACCGCATTATACGCGATTACGGAGAAGACCGCTTTGCAAAGAACATTGCAAAGCACATTGTGAAGGCAAGAGAGGAGCACCCCATTGAGACCACCGGGGAGCTGGCAGAGATCATAAAGGGTGCCATACCTGCAAAGGTAAGGGCTACGGGAGGCCATCCGGCCAAACGCACCTTCCAGGCGATACGTATTGAACTGAACAGAGAGCTGGCTGTGCTGGAGGCTTCCATTGACACTATGATCGATCTGTTAAAGCCGGGAGGGCGCCTTTCCATCATCACCTTCCATTCCCTGGAGGACAGGATCGTTAAGACGCGATTCCGCATCAACGAATCCCCCTGTATCTGTCCGCCGGATTTCCCGGTCTGTGTCTGCGGCAGAGCGAGCAAGGGAAGAGTGATCACAAGAAAGCCTATCTTGCCGACAAAAGAGGAACTGGAGGAAAACAGCCGTTCTAAAAGCGCAAAGCTGCGCGTATTTGAACGGGGAGAAGAGTAGAACTGTTTGAAAGCAGGCTCTGGCCTCCGCGATCAGAATATGGAAAGAAGGGAGGAATAAGGTCATGGCTGCAAGAAGGCAGAAAGCGCCGGGAACAACCGCCGGAAGAAACAGGCGGGATACCTACGGCAGCGCATATGTACAGGGTACTGCCGCTCCAAAGCTGGAGCCGCAGAGCATGCCTGAGAAGCATAGGCCGGCAAAGGGCCAGTCCGTCCGGACAAGCAACCGGATACGCCGCAACCAAGAACGGGCGATGTATATGGATCTTCCATATGTCATCCTGCTCACGATCGCATCGATCTGTACCTTATACCTCTGTATCCAATATCTCCATGTGCAGTCCTCCATTACGGCCAGGATGCACAATATCGAGGTGATGGAAGCAAAGCTTGAGAAAATGAGGGCGGAAAATGATGCCCTGGAGACAAGCATAAACACCAGCATTGATTTAAATAAGATATATGAGATCGCTACCAAGGAGCTGGGAATGGTCTACGCGAGGAAGAACCAGGTGCTCTTATATGACAAGACGGAAAGCGAGTATGTAAGACAGTATGAAGACATCCCGGAATACTAGCCCGAATGCCTTCGGCGGCGGAGAGGGAGGCGGCCGGAGAGCGCATAAAGGAAAAAAGATTTTTACAAGATACATGCAGGAAAAGCTGGCAATCACCGTTCTGGTGATTACGCTGGCTTTATTTGCTTTGATCATGGTGCTCTACCGGATCGTCCGTGACAACAATGAGAGATACAATAAGATCGTCCTGTCCCAGCGCCAGCAGCAATATGACAGCCGCGTGATACCCTACAGGCGCGGTGACATCGTGGACAGGAACGGCACTTATCTGGCCACCAGCGAGAAGGTGTACAATCTGATCATCGACCCCAGCCAGATCATACCAAACGAGGAGCTGGCCCGATATTACCTGGAGCCGACCGTCCAGGCCCTTGTGACCTGCTTTGGCTTTAATGGGGATGAGATCCGCAGCATGATCCTGGACCGCCCGAAGAGCGCTTACCTGCGCTATCTTCCCGGACGCCAGCTGACCTATGACCAGAGAGTGGCTTTTGAGGAGTATGTAAAGCAGACAAATGACGCCTACCGCAAGAGCGAGAACGATGAGGAGGCCAAAAAACGCATAAAGGGTATCTGGTTTGAGGATGAGTATAAGCGCATCTACCCCTACAATTCCCTTGCCTGCAATGTGATCGGCTTTACCAGCAGCGACGGCTCGGCAGGTACAGGCGGCATTGAGCAGTATTACAACAGCAGCCTGATCGGCGTAAATGGCCGTGAATATGGCTATCTGGATGATGAGGCCAACTTAGAGGGTGTGGTAAAGCCTGCCACAAACGGAAAGACCATTGTCTCCACCATTGATGTCAATATCCAGAACATTGCCCAGAAATATGTGGATGAGTGGCAGAACACCGTTGGCAGCAAGGTGACAGCCGTTATTGCCATGGATCCCAACAACGGGGAGATCCTGGCTATGGCCACCAGCAATAAATTCGATTTAAACAATCCCAGGGATGTGAGCGGCTATACGGAGGAGGAGCTGATGACTCTGGGACGTAAAGAGGCCGCTGCCGTATACCGCAGGGAACATGATGGGGAGACCATTTCGGAGGAGGAGGTACTGGACCATTTCTCCAGGGAAGAAGTTCTCTCCTATGGCCAGCAGGTGGCCTGGAACCAGATATGGAGGAACTTCTGCGTCAGTGACAGCTACGAGCCAGGCTCCCCCTCCAAGATCCTGACAGTGGCTGCAGGCTTAGAGGAAGGAGTATTAAAGGGCAATGAATATTTTGACTGTCCCGGCTACCTTCATGTGGGAGATTACGATATCAAATGCACGGCCTATCTGAAGGGAGGCCATGGCTCCTTAAGCCTGGAGGAATCTCTGATGCAGTCCTGCAATGTGGCAATGATGCGCATCGGCGCCATGATAGGCAGGGACAGGTTCACAAAATACCAGGCCATTTTCGGATTTGGAGATAAAACAGGCATTGACCTGCCCGGCGAGGCAGATGCAGCCAGCCTGGTCTACAAGGCAGAGAATATGGGGCCTACGGATCTGGCCACCAATGCCTTTGGACAGAACTTTAACTGCACCATGGTGCAGATGGCGGCGGCGCTGTGCTCGGTCATAAACGGCGGCTCCTACTATGAGCCCCATGTGGTAAGGCAGATCTTAAATGAGCAGGGGTCCGTGGTGGAGAAAAAGGATCCTGTGCTGGTGCGCGAGACCGTTTCCCAGTCAACCTCTGAATTTTTAAAGGAGGCCATGTTCAAGACCGTAGACGAAGGTACCGGAAAGGCGGCAGCCGTAGCGGGCTACCATGTAGGAGGCAAGACGGGAACAGCGGAGAAGCAGCCGCGTTCTGCGAAAAACTATCTGGTATCCTTTGCAGGCTTTGCCCCGGTGGAGGATCCGCAGCTCTTTGTATATGTGGTGATCGACACTCCAGGCTTTCCGCCAGGCCCGGAGCAGGCGCACAGCTCCTATGCCAGCGCCATTTTCTCAAAGATCATGACAGAGGCTCTTCCTTATTTAAATGTATTTCCGGCCCAGGATTATCCGGATGATGAGGAGCTGGAGGGCAGTCTTCCGGCAGAGGAAGGGATCCACGGAGAGACAGAAGGAGAAAACGGAGAACAGCCGGAGGAGACACCTGCAGAGACAAAGCGCCCCTATGCGACAGATGAGTACATAGAGGGCGGTGAGGAGGGAGCCTCCTATGAGAGCGGCCTTCCGGACGCAGTCCCGGCAGCGGCCGGGGAAGGAGATTACAGGCTCCCTGTGCCCGCGGAAAGTGAGACAGAGACAGAGACAGAAGCGCCCCCGGAGTCCACAAAGGGAGAAGGGGAATAATCAGTTCCTCCCGTCCATATATTAGTATCAATGATGGACGCGGAGAGCCGTATGAATGGGAATTTAACAAAGCACAGAAAAAATATAGCCGTCCTGTGGCTGCTCATCGCCCTTGTGATGATCAGCCTTTCAGGGCGGCTTGGCTTTCTCATGATCTTTCGCTCCGCCCATTACAGCGCCATGGCGGAGGACCTTCACCAGAGGGAGCGCACCATAAAGGCTGCCAGGGGCAGGATCATTGACGCAAATGGTGTGGTGATCGCGGACAACCGGACCGTCTGCACCATTTCTGTTATCTACAACCAGGTAACGGACAGGGAGGAGGTGATCCGCGTTCTGTGCGGGGAGCTCTCCATGGATGAGGCTCTTGTCAGAAAACGGGTGGAGAAGCGAAGCTCCAGAGAGATCATCAAGACAAATGTGGATAAGGAGACGGGAGACAGGATACGCTCCCTGCGCCTTCCCGGAGTTAAGGTGGATGAGGACTATAAGCGCTATTACCCTTACGACAGCCTGGCCTCAAAGGTCCTGGGCTTTACAGGAGGAGACAACCAGGGCATCATTGGGCTGGAGGTAAAGTACGAGAAATATCTGAAAGGCATGAGCGGCACCATTCTCACCATGTCTGACGCAAAGGGCGTTGAGCTTGCAAATGCTGCCGAGGACAGGATCGAGCCGGTCCCTGGCTGGGATCTCTATGTGAGCCTCGATGTGAATATCCAGAAGTACGCAGAGCAGCTGGCCTACCAGGTCCTGGAAAAGAAAAATGCAAAAAGAGTTTCCATCATTGTCATGGATCCGCAGAACGGGGAGATCATGGCAATGGTCAATGTGCCGGAATTTAACTTAAATGATCCCTTCACCCTAAACCAGAACCTGAAAAGCCAGAGCCTCAGGGACCTGGCAGCAGAGAATGAGGGGGCAACAGGAGCAAAAAAGCAGGAGCTTTTGAACCAGATGTGGAGAAATACCTGCATTAATGATACATATGAGCCAGGTTCCACCTTTAAGATCATCACGGCGGCAGCGGGATTGGAGGCCGGTGTGGTATCCCTGACAGACCGCTTCAGCTGTCCCGGCTTCCGGGTGGTGGAGGACCGGAAAATCCGCTGCCATAAGGTGGGAGGCCATGGAGCGGAGACCTTTCTTCAGGGGGCGATGAATTCCTGTAATCCTGTGTTTATCGATGTGGGACAGCGCCTGGGAGTGGAGGGCTATTACAAATATTTCACCCAGTTCGGGTTAAAGGGGAAAACGGGGATCGACCTCCCCGGCGAGGCAGCCACCATTATGCACAAAAAGGAAAATATGGGGCTGGTGGAGCTTGCCACGGTCTCCTTTGGCCAGTCTTTCCAGATCACGCCCATACAGCTTATCACAACAGCCGCCTCCATTGTAAACGGCGGAAGACGGGTAACGCCTCATTTCGGCGTGGAGGTGAAGAATAGGGAGGGTACTGCCGTACACCGTCTGGATTATCCCTTAGGGGACCGGATATTATCAGAAGAAACAAGCGCTACCATGCGCTATGTGCTGGAGCAGGTGGTGGCCGAGGGGAGCGGGAAAAAGGCGGCAGTGGAGGGCTTTCGCATCGGAGGAAAGACTGCCACTTCGGAGAAGCTTCCCAGAAGCCTGAAAAAATATATTTCTTCCTTTTTGGGCTTTGCGCCTGCAGATGATCCAAGGGTGATGGCGCTCATCACCATCGATGAGCCGGAGGGGATCTATTACGGCGGAACCATCGCTGCTCCGGTGGTGGGAGATCTGTTTAAGAATATTCTTCCTTATCTGGGAATCGAGGCAGAGAAGGAAGAAACTGACGGCAGCCCGGAGAATGCTGGTTGATTATTCGGGGAAAAAGACGTATACTAATTACCAAATGAGACATACATATGAGATTGAGGTGACCTATGATTCATGAAACCATATTAGCAGTTATTATTGCCTTTGCCATCAGCGCTCTGCTGTGCCCGATCATTATCCCCTTTCTGCACAAGCTGAAGTTCGGCCAGCAGGTCAGGGATGATGGTCCCCAGAGCCATTTGAAAAAGCAGGGCACGCCGACCATGGGCGGTCTGATCATCCTGTGCAGCATTATCATTACATCGATCTTTTATATACCCAGTTATCCGAAGATCATCCCTGTCCTGTTCGTGACCGTGGGCTTTGGGATCATCGGTTTTCTGGATGACTACATCAAGATCGTGATGAAACGCTCGGAGGGGCTGAACCCAAAGCAGAAGCTGATCGGCCAGTTTGTGATCACCGGCATTTTTGCCTGGTATCTGATGAACAGCGGGGAGGTCGGCACCGATATGCTGATCCCCTTTACGGGAGGCTTTGATGACGGACGTTTCCTGTCCCTGGGTATCCTGTTCATACCGGCCCTGTTCTTCATTGTCCTGGGAACGGATAACGGCGTGAATTTTACAGACGGTCTGGATGGGCTGTGCACCAGCGTTACGATCCTGGTGGCGACCTTCCTCACCATTGTAGCCATCGGGGAAGATATGGGGATCAGCCCTATCACAGGTGCTGTGGTGGGAAGTCTTTTGGGATTCCTCCTGTTTAATGTGTACCCTGCAAAGGTATTTATGGGAGATACAGGCTCATTGGCCCTGGGAGGCTTTGTGGCGGCTTCCGCGTACATGATGCGGCTTCCTCTGTTCATTCCGATCATTGGCCTTATCTATTTGGTGGAGGTCCTGTCGGTTATCATACAGGTCACATATTTTAAGAAGACCGGGGGAAAACGCATTTTCAAGATGGCTCCCATCCACCATCATTTTGAGCTCTGCGGATGGTCAGAGACAAGAGTGGTGGCAGTATTTGCCATTGTGACGGCAATACTCTGTATGGTAGCCTATCTGGGGCTTTAACATGAGACAAACGGGAAGGAGGTTATTGGAGAATGGACCAGAGTCAAAGAGTGTTAGTTGCAGGAACTGGTAAAAGCGGCATTGCGGCGGCCAGGCTCATTCTGGAGCGGGGAGGAGAGGTGATCCTCTATGACGGCAATGAAGCGTTAAAGGAAGAGGACATAAAGGAAAACTTCGGTGAGGACAAAAAAAGGGTGAGTGTCGTATTGGGAGAGATGAAGCGCTCAGACCTTTTGGGGGTGGAGCTTTGCATCATAAGCCCAGGCATTCCGCTCACCAGCCCCTTTGTGGCAGTGGTGGATGATGCGAAGATCCCCATCTTAGGAGAGATCGAGCTGGCCTACCAATGCAGCTTGGGAAAGCTGGCTGCCATCACAGGGACCAATGGCAAGACGACCACCACAGCCCTTACAGGAGAGATCCTGCGGTCCCACTATGAGGAGACCTTTGTGGTGGGCAATATCGGAGAGCCCTATACGTCAAAGGCCATGGAGATGACGGAGGAGTCCGTGACCGTGGCTGAGATCAGCAGCTTCCAGCTGGAGACCATTATGGATTTCCATCCGAATATCAGTGCGATCTTAAACATCACGCCGGATCACCTAAACCGCCATGGGACCATGGAAAATTATATCCAGATCAAGGAGGGCATCACCTTAAACCAGACAGAGGAGGACAAGGTGGTGCTGAATTACGATGATCCTGTGCTGCGGGAATTTGGGGAGGATCCGGAGCTTCGGCCGGAGGTTATCTGGTTTTCCAGCCGCACAAAGCTTGCAGACGGCTTCTGCATGGCGGGAGATGACATCGTATACTGCCAGAAGGGCAGGGAGACAGTGGTGGTCAATGTCCATGAGATGCAGCTTTTAGGCAGGCACAATTACGAAAATGTAATGGCTGCCGCTGCCATCGGCCTTTCTATGGGAGTGCCCATGTCAAAGATCACAGAGGTGATAAAGAACTTTCAGCCGGTGGAGCACAGGATCGAGTTTGTGAGGGAGCGCACAGGCGTCCGCTACTACAATGATTCAAAGGGAACCAATCCCGACGCAGCGATCCAGGCTTTAAGGGCGATGCCTGGGCCTACGATCCTCATTGCAGGAGGCTATGACAAGGAGAGCAGCTACGATGAGTGGGTAAAGGAGTTTGAGGGCAAGGTGAAATACCTGGTGCTCATTGGACAGACCAGGGATAAGATCGCGGCGTGCGCAAAGGAGCATGGCTTTACGGAGATCATGTATGCAGAGGATATGAGCGAGGCTGTCCAGGTATGCGCTGTCTATGCGGATATCGGCGACTATGTGCTTTTGAGCCCTGCCTGTGCAAGCTGGGGAATGTTCCGGGATTATGAAGAGCGCGGACGCATATTTAAGGAGTGCGTCATGGCGCTGTAGGAGGTAAATGCGTATGGCAGGAAACAGGCCGCCCGCAGACAGGAGAGTCCAGGGCCAGCAGATGGCCGTCAGGCCCCAGAGCGTACAGCAGGGAAGGCCGGCAGTGAGGGATATGAGAGAGCAGCAGCCAGTGGCAAAGAAAAAAAAGAAGGTAAAGCATTTTTATGACTACAGCCTTCTGTTCTGCATCATTTTCCTCACAGCCTTTGGGCTGGTGATGATATACAGCGCCAGCTCCTATACGGCTCAGTTAAATCCCTTATACAAGGGAAACGGCGCGTATTTCATGCAGCGCCAGGCGGGTATTGCAGCTGCCGGCTTTGTGATGATGCTTGTCATCTCAAAGATCGACTATCATTTGTTTGCAAAATTTGCGGCATCTGCCTATATCCTGTCCTACATACTGATGATTGCCGTAAGCATCGTGGGACGTGAGGTAAACGGCAAGAAGCGCTGGCTGGGCGTGGGACCTGTAAGCTTCCAGCCGACCGAGTTTGTGAAGATCGCCCTGATCGTCATGCTGGCAGCGATCATCACAGTTTTGGGAAATAAGATCAATGAGTTAAAGTCAGCGCTTTCCATCGTGTTTTTGACATTGCCCATCGCCGCACTGGTGGGTATGAACAACTTAAGCTCAGGGATCATCGTATGCGGCATTGCTTTTGTGATGCTGTTTGTGGCCTGCAAGATCAAATGGCCTTTCTTCGGAATCGGCTTTCTGGGGCTGGGAGTTCTGGCAGGAGCAGGCCCCATAGGAAGGGCGCTGGTGCAGATAAAGCTTCTTCAGCCCTATCAGTACCGCAGGATCGAGGCCTGGCTGAATCCGGAGTCCGATCCCACAGACAAGGGCTTTCAGGTGCTCCAGGGCCTCTATGCCATTGGCTCCGGGGGGCTGGTGGGCCAGGGCTTAGGAGGAAGCATCCAGAAGCTGGGCTTTTTGCCGGAGTCACAGAATGATATGATCTTTGCTATTATCTGTGAAGAGCTGGGACTCTTCGGGGCAGTGTCCATTATTCTGATCTTCCTGTTTATGATCTACCGGTTTATGATCATTGCCAACAATGCGCCGGATCTCTTCGGTGCCCTGCTGGTGGTGGGAGTGATGGGACATATTGCGATCCAGGTGATATTGAATATCGCAGTTGTCACCAACACGATCCCAAATACCGGTATCACCCTTCCGTTTATCAGCTATGGCGGTACGTCGGTTCTGTTCCTTCTTATGGAGATGGGGATCGTTTTGAGCGTGTCCAACAGGATTCGGCTGGAAAAATAGGCTCTGTCCCGGGGCCGGTCCTGCATGCACAGGGGCGCCTTCACCTGCATATGCTTAAAGTAGATAGTTTTCTGCTCAGAGCATAGATACCAGGAGGTGCCCCATTGTCTGTTATTGCGAAGTGTCCAGCAAAATGTGCCAGTGACGCGTTTTGCCGGATCCAGGTTTTCGGCCCTACTCCCCTGGAGGGGGAGATTTCCATACAAGGTTCTAAAAATGCTGTCCTTCCCATGATGGCTGCTGCATTGCTCCACAAGGGAGTGACCGTGCTTACCAATGTTCCCGTGATCCAGGATGTAGCATGTATGGTGGACATCCTGGAATGGCTGGGCTGCCGCTGCTGTCATAAAGGGGACTGCCTGGTGATCGATGCCAGACAGATAAAAAGCACCCGCGTCCCGAAGGAGTATGTGGCAGCCATGCGCTGTTCCATTGTGGTGCTGGGGGCTTTGCTGGGACGGATGGGAGAGGCCAGCAGCGGCTATCCGGGAGGCTGTCTCATCGGGGCCAGGCCCATTGACCTTCATCTGGAGGTGTTAAAAAGCCTGGGAGCCTGTGTGAAGGAGGAGGACGGCTGGCTGGAGGCCAGGGCGGCGGAGGCAGGCGGCCTTCGGGGGGCGGAGATCCATCTGTCGTACCCCAGCGTGGGAGCTACGGAGCAGGCCATTCTGGCCTCTGTGCTGGCAAAGGAGGTAACGGTCATCCACGGAGCGGCCATGGAGCCGGAGATCGACCAGCTTTGCCGCTTCCTCAACAATATGGGAGCTGTTATCTGCGGTATGGGAACAGAGCATCTGATGGTCCAGGGCGTAGACTCCCTTCATGACAGCAGCTTTCAGGTGGAGGGAGACCGGATCGTGGCAGGAACCTACGGGGCAGCCGTAGCTGCGGCGAGAGGCCACATTGTCCTAAAGGGCGTCCGGCCCTCACAGCTTCGGATCCCCCTCACCATGCTGGAGCGGGCGGGAGCAAGGGTGCGCAGGGAGGAAGAGGGCAGAACCATTGAGGTGACAATGGGGAAGGCTCCCTGGGCCCTGGATCTGAAGACGGGCCCTTATCCGGCATTTCCAACAGATCTCCAGTCGCCCTTTATGGCGTTTCTGGCCGCAGGCCAGGGCGTAAGCCATATTGAGGAGAAGGTGTTTGAGGGCAGATTTGCCACAGCAGGGGCTCTAAGGCAGATGGGTGCAAGGATCACCATAGAGGGCCAGAGGGCTACTATTCAGGGAACCCGTCCCTTAAGGGGAGCCCAGGTGGCGGCCTCGGATCTGAGAGGAGGAGCCGCCCTGGCAGTGGCTGCTCTGGCGGCAGAGGGGGAGACGGTCATCGGAGAGTGCCGTCATATCAGGCGGGGCTATGAGGACATATGCAGGGATCTGTCGGCCCTGGGTGCAAGGATAAAGTGGATGGGGGAAGATTCATAGCTGCTGCCTGCAGGAGGGCCATCGCGGCCGGACGGCGGACGCAGCGATTCCAAAGTAACAGTTCAGTGTAGGTCTTTGCATTTACTGCAAAGACCGTAAGAATGAGTTGTGGGCGAGAAGAATCCGGCTCCTTCACCGTAGGTGAACTTAAAATGAGCCGGATTCCGTAACTACACAGCCGCAGGCTGAGCAGTTACATTCCAAAGTGAGGTACATGAGGTTGAGGAGATTTTGGAGAAACCATCATATGGGAGCCGGGATTGCCGTGGCAGCGCTGCTGCTTGCGGCTATCCTTGTGCTGTCCGTGCACATACAGGATGTGACGGTGACCGGGAGCGAGCGGTACACAGATGCCCAGATAGAGGAGCTACTGTTTGCGGGAAAATGGGGGAAGAATGCGGGCATTGCCTATTTTAAAAACAGGTTCCGTCCACATAAGCAGATCCCCTTTGTGGAGGATTACAAGGTCATTTTTCACAGCCCGTTCCATGTGGAGGTCATTATCTATGAAAAGGATATTGTGGGTTATGTCTCCTATATGAGCAGCTACATGTATTTTGACAGGGACGGCATCATTGTGGAGAGTTCCGGCAGCAAACTTGACGGCGTGCCCTGGATCACAGGACTGGAGTTTGGACAGATCGTGCTCTACCGGCCCCTTCCGGTGGGAGATGACCGGATATTCGGGGAGATCATGAACCTGACCCAGCAGCTTTCGGTCTATGATATCCCCGTAGACAGGATCCAGTATGATTCCAAAGGACAAGCCACCCTGTTCATCAACAAAATGGAGGTCACCATGGGTGACAATGCGGACATCGACGGCAAGATCTCCACCCTGAATGACATTCTGACAGACCAGCCTCAGCTGGCAGAGATAAGCGGCACCTTAAAGCTTGAAAACTATACGGAGAATAACAGCCGGGCGGGTATCACATTTAAAAAGAAATGACACGTCGCACCGCGGCTGCTGAGAGGACGGCCAGCAGCCGCAGTGCAGCATGCGGAAATCTAAAAAGTGATGTAACTCGACTTTCCATGAAACATGTGATACAATATGAAAAATAGGTAATACCAATAGGAGGACTGTTTATGAGGACGCTAGGAGAGCTTAAGGAGCTGATTGCCTGCGGTAAGGGAGAGCTTCCCTGCGATTGGAAGCTTAAGAATGTAAAACTGGTGAATGTGTATTCTGGGGAGATTTATCCAACGGACATCTATATAAAGGGAAGGCGGATTGTGTCCATTGAACCGGGGATCGATCTTATGGCAGAGCATGAGCAGGATTGCAGGGGGATGTATGCTGTGCCAGGGCTGATTGATTCCCATATGCATTTTGAATCCACCATGCTGTCGCCGGAGGCGCTGGCGGATGTGGTGGTGCCAAAGGGGACCACAACACTGATGGCAGATCTGATGGAGATTGCCAATGTGGCAGGAGAGGCCGGGCTGAGGGAAATGTTAAAGTCGCTGGACCGCATGTCCTGCCGTATGCTGATCGAGGTGTCCTCCCGCGTACCTACCGCACCTGGCCTGGAAACCACGGGAGCTGTCCTGGGAGCAGCAGAGGTGGATGAGCTCATGAGCTGGGAGGAGAGCGTGAGCCTGGGGGAAATGGATTCCTCCAAGATCCTTCTCTCAAAAGAGGATCAGTATCTGAAGAAGATTTGTTCTGCCTTAAACAGAAGAAAGCCGGCTAATGGACACGCCATCGGCCGCCTGGGACAGGAGCTGAACATTTATGCATCCTCCGGCATTTCCGATGATCATGAGTGTGTGACCGAGGAGGAGATGATCCAGCGTATCCGTGTGGGCATGAAGGTATTCATCCGTGAAGGGAGCACGGAGCGCAACGTGGACGCTCTTGTGAAGGCAGTGGTAGAGCATAAGCTGGATACGGAGCATTTGATGTTCTGCACCGATGACAAGCATATTGGTGATATACGCCGTGAAGGCCATATCAATTATAATGTCAACCGCTCCATTGCCCTGGGACTTGACCCCATGGAGGCCATCCGCATGGCAACCATTCGTGCGGCCAAGCATTTCCGCATGGAGGAGGAGATCGGAAGCATCACACCGGGCCGCCTGGCAGATATCATCCTCTGTGAGGATATATGTGACATCCAGCCTGCTGAGGTTTGGTTTGAGGGCAAGCTGGCTGCCAGGAACGGGGCTATGCTGGTTCCCACCCCGGTGCGTACCTATCCCGCGTGGCTTAAGGACACGGTGAAGCTGAAAAATCCCATTACAGCAGGATCCTTCAGGGTGGAAGCGCTCCAAAAGGCAGTCGGTGACAGGGTGAAGGTGCGCGTCATCCGCCTGGTGCCCTCGCAGATCATCAATGAGGAGGATCAGGCAGAGCTTACAGTTGGTGAGAATGGAATCCAGCCGGATCTGGCACAGGATGTGATCAAGCTTTCTGTGGTGGAGCGCTATGGAAAGAACGGAAATGTGGGAAACGGCTTCGTAAAGGGCTTTCACCTGAAAAAGGGCGCGATGGCATACTCCATGTCCCATGATCATCATAACATCGTGGTCACAGGCGTGAGCGACACTGATATGGCTCTGGCTGTGAATGAGGTGGCACGGCTGCACGGAGGGCTGGCAGTAGCCTGTGACGGCCGGATCCTGGCTTCCATGGAGCTTCCCATTGGCGGTCTCATGAGTGAGAAGAGTCCGGATGAGGTGGAAAAGGAGCTGGATGTTCTGAATAAGGCAGCCGAAAGCCTGGGCTGCACGGTGGCTGCTCCCTTTATGGCACTGAGCTTTATCTCGCTGCCCACAGTTCCGGAGCTGGGGCTGACAGATAAGGGGCTGGTGGACGTGATTCACCATTGTCTGATTCCTGTAATATTGTAGGAGAAGAAAATAGCGTTATTCTTCAAGTGGAATAACGCTATTCTTTTTTTTCTATTGACATGATTCTACTTATGAGATACTATGAAAACAACACCGAAATAGGTACTACCTATTTTAATATGCGGCATCAGAGGTGGATTTATGGAGCAGGTATTGCAGCGCTCAGAGGAAGTTACGCGGAGATTGTTGGAGGAACTGCGTGTCGGAAGATATGCTGATGAAGAAAAGCTTCCGCCGGAGGTGATCCTTGCGGAGCAAATGGGAGTTAGCAGAACGCTGCTTAGGGATTGTCTGGCAATCCTGGAACGGGAGGGCTTTATCAGCCGCAAGCATGGAGTGGGGACAGTGATCAACAAGCATGTGCTGGATGTTGTTACCCGCATGGACCTGGAAAAGGAATTTCTCGAAATGGTGGAGGATGCCGGTTACACAGCCAGGATCGATTTTGCCACTGTTGCAGAAAAGCCCTGTCCGGAGGAAACGGCTTTAAAGCTTCATCTGGAGCCGGGAGAGATGATTTTTCAGGTCACAAGGCTGATCAGCGCAGACGGCAGGCCGGCGATTTATTGTGTGGATCAAATTGGAATGCGTCATTTGAAAACAGAGTCCTACGATATAAAGGAACTGGAGAAGCCAATTTTCTGTTTTTTGGAAAAATATTGCGGGGAGAGCGTATATATGGATCTTACGGAGGTTCGGGCAGTTGCCTCTGATGAAACGCTGTCAGGAATTTTCAAGATCGATCAGGGGACGCCTGTTTTGTATATGGATGAGGTGGGGTATAATTTCAGAGGAGAGCCGGTTTTGATGTCGAAGGAGTATTATATGGATGGAATTTTACAGCACAAAGTGCTGCGGAAGAAGATATAACACAGCAGTGGAGGAAGCCGGGCTGCTGCGGCATAGGGGTTTTCAGAAGCTGTTTGAAAAAGAGAAGCGTTTGGTGATATCGTTCACAATCCTGCAAGGAAGCAGGATGATGCAATTTCGCTGGAGGCTTCTTTTGTTCCCGCGAAGCAATGAGCCAAGTAGCCGTGCTTGCACGGATATTTGGCGAATGCCGCGAGGGCCGAATACCCCGCAGCTCTGCAAATTTGATGCCCCGTAGTTTGCTACGGGGTATTTGGCTTGCAGGATATCGGAGAAAGGAAGCTGCGGAGATTTTCCTGAATTTAGGAAGAATGCCGAAGGAGAATACTTTAAGAGAAAGGGCGGTTTGAGATGACACAGCGGTATGTAGGAACAGGTATGGGACGCCGTGAGGGAATGGATAAGGCCACCGGGCGTGCTATGTACGCGGGGGATTTTCATGAGGAAGGAATGCTGGAGCTGGCATTGGTCCGCTCTGAGGTCTGTCATGGCCGGATCAAGAAGCTGGATCTTTCCGGCCTGCCCGAAGATGTTCTGACCTTTACTGCAAAGGATCTGGCAGAAAATGTGGTGGAGGATGTGATCGAGGACATGCCAGTGCTGGCAGAGACCTGCGTCCGTTTCCTGGGAGAGCCGCTGGCTATCGTGGCGGCGGCCACAAGAGAGAAGGCCAGGCAGGCAGCTGCTTCTGCAAAGGTTGACTATGAGCTCCTTCCGGTGGTGCGCGATGTGGTGGATGCTGCTGATCCGGGATATCCGGCTCTGCACGAGGGAGGCAATCTTCTTGTCCACTTTGAAAATGAAGAGGGAAATGTGGAAAAGGGCTTTGAGGAAAGTGAATTGATCCTGGAGGAGGATTTTGAAACACCGGTACAGGATCACGGCTATATGGAGCCGGAAGCATGCTTTGCCACAATAGAGGATGGAAGGCTTCTGGTATACACATCAACCCAGAATGTATTCCATGATAAGAGGATGATCTGCCGGGCCCTTGGGCTTACACCGGATCAGGTTCATGTGAAGGCCGCAGCTGTAGGAGGCGGCTTTGGGGGAAAGGACGGTCATCTCTGCCAGATCTATGCATCAGCGGTAGCCTGGCTCACAGGCCGGCCGGCCCGGATCGTTTTTGACAGGGAAGAATCCCTGGCAGCCAGCTTTAAGCGCCATGCCGTAAAGATGCATGTGAAAATGGGCTTTGGGAAGGACGGAAGGATCCTTGCCTTTGACGGAAGGGGCGATCTGGATACAGGAGCCTATGCCGGCCTTGGTCCGGCTGTCTTAGGCCTGTTTACAGAGCATTTCGCAGGGCCCTATGAGATACCAAACGTGCGGCTCAAAAGCCGTCTCTTTTACACCAACAAGCCTGCGGCCCATGCCATGAGAGGCTTTGGGGCTCCCCAGGGGGCCTTTGCCACAGAGACGCTGATCAGCCGGGCAGCGGACGAGCTGGGACTGGATCCCATAGATATCCGCATGAAGAATGCCCTGGAGTACGGTTCCATCGGTGCCCTTGGACAGAAGATGGAGCACTGTGTGGACTTTAAAGGGACCCTTGAGCTGATCCGGCAGTCGGATCTGTGGAAGAGCAGGGAGACCAACACAGACCCCTATGTGGGATATGGCATTGCAGGAGGCCATTTGAGCTGCGGCCTGGGCAAGAACATCGGCGATACGGCCGAGGTAAGGATCAAAGAAACAGAGGAGGGCGGCTATACCATTTGCATTGGTATGGTTGATATCGGGCAGGGCAGCGCCACCGCACTTGCCGCCATGGCGGCAGATGCCCTTGAGACGGATATGGAACACATCCATCTGGTGATGGCGGATACAGATGAAACGTTAGACTGCGGCTCCACCGCCGGTTCCCGTTCCACCTTTATTGCGGGAAATGCCCTGCTGGACGCGGTGAGGAAGCTGAAGGAGCGAAAAAAAGCCAGAGGCAGCGGCCAGGATAGGGCGGGCAGCCAGGGGCAGGAGGACTGGGTGACAGGCCAGGCGGCATTTCCGGAGTCCGGCAAGGAGTTTTCCACTCCCGGCTTCCCCCACGCCATGTATACCTTCATTGCCCAGGCTGTAAAGCTGCGGATCGACCCGGTGACAGGGAATATCCAGCTTTTGGATATAGCGGCAGCTACGGAGGCAGGCCGCATCATCAACCCCCTGTCCATGGCAGGACAGATCCAGGGGGGCGTGGTGATGTCAGTGGGCTATGCCTTGGGAGAAAATTGCCAGTTTAAGGAGGGAAGGCTTTTAAACAACAGCTTTTCCACCTATCTGATGCCCACAGCGGCAGATGTGCCTCACATTGCAAGCTACCATGTGGAGGCCAGGGAGGAGTCAGGCCCCATGGGGGTCAAGGGAGCAGCGGAGGTATCCACCGTGTCCATCGCGCCGGCTATCAACGCAGCCGTTTATCAGGTATCAGGGGCTAAGCTTAACAGCCTGCCCTTAGATATAAATAAGATCCTATTATCTATGGAGAACAAGGAGGAGAACAAATGAAGAAGAGTGCAAGAGTAATGGCAGCAGCAATGGCAGCCGTAATGATGCTGACAGCATGCGGTTCAGGTTCCGCAGCAAGCACCACCGCGGCAGCAACCGCAGCAGCAGAGACAACTGCCGCACAAGCAGCTGAGAGCGAGGCAGCCGCACAAGCAGCTGAGCCGGTCGAGAAGCTGAAGGTAGCCTTGATCCTTCCGGGCAAGAAGGATGACGTGTCCTTCAATCAGGCAATGTTTGAGGGCATGCAGAAGTATGCTGAGGCTCATCCCGATGAGATCGAGCTGAAGGTAACTGAGAATGTGTATGAGGTAGCTGACATTGAGCCGGCACTGATGGACTTTGCTGACCAGGGCTATGATGTGGTATTCGGTCATGGCTTCCAGTTTATGGAGCCCATCGTAAAGGTAGCTCCCAACTATCCTGAGACCGACTTCCTGTTAGGAACAGGCTACAAGTCTGTGGACAATTCCGCTATTTATGATGTAGAGCTCCAGAGCGGCGGCTATCTTATGGGCGTGATCGCTGCCCTGGCAACCCAGAGCAATAAGATCGGCGTTGTAGGCGGCGCTGACGCTTCTGAGATCTTCCGCGGCCATGAGGGCTTTAAGCTGGGCGCAAAATCTGTAAATCCTGACATTGAGATCCAGGAGGTTTACACTGGCGACTGGACCGATACCGCAGGCGCCAAGGAAGCAGCTGTAGGTATGTACGATTCAGGCGTTGACGTTGTATGGCATTCCGGTGACGGCATCGGCCTTGGCGTTGTTCAGGCAGCTCAGGAAAAGGATATGTACTGCCTTGGAAACGTAGCTGACCAGCAGACTTTGGCTCCAAACAACGTACTTTCAGGCGTAGTATATCAGTGGGAGGCCGTGATCGCTTCTATCTTTGATGATATCCGTGACGGCAGCTTCCGCGGCAGAGAAGAAGGAGACCGCTTCTACTGGATCAACGCAGAGAATCAGGGCTTAAACTATGCTCCTATCAACGATCCCAAGGGCTGGCTGACAGACGAGGATAAGGCTCAGATCCAGGAGACCTTTGAGAAGCTGCAGGCAGGAGAGATCGAGTTCCCTGAGTTCAATCAGGGCTGATCAGAAAGTGAAAGATGAGAGGGGCGTCCCGCAGCGGGGCGCGCCCTCGATCCTTATGTGCTCTCAAAACCACGCTGCACCTTTTTTGGGAGTACATCTATAGTTCAGGAGGTCTGCATATATGGAAGTATTGGCAGTTGAGATGCGTCATATCACCAAGATATTCGGTGGAGTAAAGGCCAACGACAGCATTGATTTTAAGCTGAAAAGCGGCTCGATTCACGGCCTGCTGGGCGAGAACGGCGCAGGCAAGACAACACTTATGAATATCCTTTACGGTCTGTACCGCCAGGAGGAGGGAGACATCCTTATCCGTGGGCAGAAGCAGGATATTTCATCACCGATCAAAGCAATTTCTTTGGGAATCGGCATGGTCCACCAGCATTTTATGCTTGCCCGTTCCCTGACTGTTGTGGAAAATGTAATGCTGGGCAGAAAGTCACGCCGGGGGATCCTGCTGGATGCAGAGGAGACGGCAAAGGAGCTTTTAGCCCTGGCGGAGAAGTACAGGATGAAGGTAGATCCGTACGCCAAGGTATGGCAGCTGTCCGTAGGCGAGCAGCAGAGGGTGGAGATCCTTACCGCTATCTATCAGGGGGCGGACATCTTGATCATGGACGAGCCCACGGCTGTTTTGACGCCCCAGGAGACAGAGGTGCTTTTTGAGACGCTGAGGCATATGAAGGAGGATGGGAAGTCCATTATCCTTATCACCCACAAGCTGGAAGAAATTATTTCGATCGTTGATGAAGTGACTGTATTGAGGGACGGAAAGCTGATCGGCTCCATGAGCGCTGGGGAGAAGATGACAAAGGAGGAGCTTACCCGCATGATGGTAGGACGGGAGGTCCTCTTTGATTTTAAGGATCCGGAGCGGGAGCCGGGAGCAGTCAGGCTTTCCATAGACGGCATCTGCGCGGATAATGACAAGAAGATCCCGGCTCTCACTGATTTTTCCCTGGATATCCGGGAGGGAGAGATCGTAGGCCTGGCCGGAGTGGACGGCAACGGTCAGAGAGAGCTGTGTGAGGTGATCACCGGCCTCAGGAAGGCCACGAAAGGCCGCCTTGTGATGGATGGGCAGGAGATCGTAAACAGGGCTCCTGTGTACTACATACAGAAGGGGATCTCCCACATTCCGGAGGACCGCCTGACCACAGGCCTGGCCCTTAAATGGAGCCTGAAAAAGAACCTGGTGCTGAAATCCTTTGGCAGGACTCCGGTGAGTTCCCACGGCTTTGTAAGCCAGAGAAAGATCAATGAGCTCTGGGATAAGGCAAAGGATGAGTACCAGATCAAGGCGATCTCAGGTGAGGATCAGGCCAGAAGCCTTTCAGGAGGCAACCAACAGAAGGTGATCCTGGCAAGGGAGCTGGAGGGAGAACCACGGATGGTGGTTGCGAACCAGCCCACCAGAGGCCTTGACATCGGCGCCTCCGAGTATGTGCGCCAGAAGCTTTTGGACGCCAGGAACGCAGGCTGCGCCGTGCTTTTAGTTTCCGCTGACTTAGAGGAGATCCTGCAGCTTTCAGACCGCATTGCGGTGATCTATGACGGAAAGCTGATGGGAATCCTTCCAAGAGGGGCGGCCATCCATGAGATCGGAAGCCTGATGATGGGAAACCGCAGGGAGGTGCAGGAAAATGAATAACAAGGCTGTAACGATCATAAAGGAGGTTCTGGTGGCTGTCCTCACCATCGCCATCGCCCTGGCCATCGGAGCGGTGCTGGTGTCAGTGTCAGGAAATGACCCGGTGGAGGCATACCAGACCTTGTTCAGGGGCGCCTTTGGCTCAAAGCAGAGGATGTCCGAGGTGTTTGTAAAGATGATACCGCTGTCCATGATGGCTTTCGGCGTGTCCATTGCCTTCAAGGCACAGCTGTGGAACATCGGCGGGGACGGACAGTTTATCCTGGGGGCCATCTGCGGCATCCTTCCGGGACTGTACTTCAACCTTCCGCCCATTCTCCTTATGCCGCTGTCGCTGGTCTGCGGCATGGCAGGAGGCGCTCTTTGGGCGGGAGCGGCAGCCTGGCTTAAGGTCCGCTTCAGCGCGAATGAGGTTATCACAACACTGATGTTAAATTACATTGCCTCTTATTTCCTGTCATTTCTGGTCCACGGGCCCATGATGGATCCGGCGGGAGGCGATTTCCCACAGTCCCCCAATCTGGCTGAGATCTACAGGCTGCCCCTGTTTTCCGACAGGCTGAGGATCCACGGAGGAATTTTTGTGGGAATCCTGGTGGCGGTTGTGATGCTGTTCTTCTGGAAAACTATCCTGGGCTACCGGATCGATCTGGCAGGCCAGGGAGACAAGGTGGCTACCTACTCCGGCATGAATGTAAAGCGCACCATGATCATCACCATGATGGTGTCAGGCGCCCTGGTGGGCCTGGCTGGCTGGAATGAGATCTATGGCGTCCAGTACCGTCTTCTGGAGGGCCTGGCCAGCGGCTACGGCGATATCGCGGTGGTAATTGCCCTCCTTGGAGGTTTAAATCCACTGGGCATTGTGATTGCCTCCTTCTTTTTCTCAGCTCTGCTGGTGGGAGGAGCCACCATGCAGCGAATGACGGAGGTGCCCTATTCCATCGTGGATATTATTCAGGGGCTGGTGATCGTATTCATTATCGCAAGGGCTTCCATGAATCTGTCCTTTGTGAAGAACCTGATAGGAAGGAGGAAGAGCCATGCTTAGTAATATCTTTACCGTAGGCTTTCTTGTAAGTCTTCTTGCCAGCACTGTGCGTCTGGCAACGCCGATCCTGCTTCCGGCCCTGGGACAGCTCTACACACAGCGGGCCGGTATCCTGAACCTGGGTGTGGAGGGAACTATGACCATGGGAGCAGTCAGCGGCTTTGCTGCTGCTTTTATCACAGGCAATCTCTGGGCCGGTGTCCTGGCCGGCATCCTGGTAGGGGTTCTCTGGAGCTGCATCATGGGCTGGCTCAGTGTCACCATGCGGGCCAACCAGGTGATCGCGGGAACAGCCCTGAACATTCTGGGAGGAGGCGCTGCCGTATATCTTTACCGCGTTATCTTCGGGATCCAGAGCCTGCCTCCTCAGGTAACGCCCTTTGCTGCAGTGAATGTTCCTGTATTGTCGGCGATCCCGGTGATCGGGCCCATTTTGTTCCAGCACAATATCCTGGTATATTTAAGCTACCTGATGGCAGTTGTCACCTGGTTTATCCTGGAAAAGACCACCTTCGGCTTAAAAATCAAGGCCGTGGGAGAGAATCCCAGGGCGGCTGATTCCAAGGGGATCAGCGTGGCAGGAATACGCTACGGGGCCGTGCTCATCGGCGGGGCCTATGCGGGAGCGGCAGGCGCTTTTATGTCCATTGCCTATATGAATCTGTTCACCGAGGATATCATCAGCGGCAGAGGTTTTATCGCTGTGTCCGTTGTGATCTTTGCACGGTTCATGCCCTTTAGGGCGATCAGCGGCGCACTGCTCTTTGGCTTTGCAACAGCCCTTCAGATGCGCCTGCAGGCATTGGGGATCAATGTGGCTAATCAGCTGATGCTGATGCTGCCTTATGTGCTGGTGATCCTGGCATTGGTGACAGCTTCCAGAAAGGCTGAATTCCCCAGCGCTTATACAATCCCGTATTCCAGGATGGAGCGATAAAGAGGCGGACAAAGAAATATGAGAAATTGTAGAATAGTCTGGACGGCAGTGCTGTTTTTGGGCCTGGGGATAGGAACAGCGCTTATGGGAGAACAGTTTGCGGGCCGTGTCAGGCCCTCTGAGGCCGAGGCAGTGAAGGCAGTCTGTGCCTTTGCTGAGGATCTGGATTATCATTATAAAGAGCCGGAACGGCTGTACGGATATCTGACAAGGGATTTTAAGGAGAAAATGAGCCTGGAGGAATTTTGTGAGGCCTTCAGAAAGGAGCGGTCCTATCCCTATCTTACGCCGTTGTTCATCAATTATGAGTCTATTGAGATGGCGGAGGATCGAAGGAGCGGAACAGCAGTATTTTCCCAGGCAGCCCGGCTTCCGGGAATGGTGTATGAGCTGCCCTTTGTCTATGAGGATGGGCAGTATAAGGTCATTGCCTTTGAGGATTTTCCTGATGGCAGCTATCTGAAAAAATTTGAGGATTTAAGCTACTCACTGGACAGTTATTTCGATGATGCAGAATCATTGGGACAGTGAGGAAAGCGCTGGAGCGGGGAGGCAGGTGCAGATCCGCAGACCAAGCTGCAGCGTGGTGAGGAAAGGGGAGAAAAAGATGTCACTTATGTATCAGCCAAATCAGGTGGAGGAAGCAGTGAGGCTGCTGGCAGGAGAGAAGAGGAAAGCCTGCGCAGGCGCCACCAACCTGTATGTGGACAGGCATCACGGGGCCTTTCTGGATTATGATTATGTAAGCCTGGACCGCATTGAGGAGCTTCGCGGGATAAGAAGAACGGAGAATGGCTGGGAGATCGGAAGTATGACTACCTTTGCTGAGATAGAAAGGTCAGAAATTCCCTTTGGGGAGAGCCTTTCCCAGTCAGCTTCTGTGATGGGAAGTCCCCAGATCCGTAATCGGGGGACAATTGGGGGGAATATCCTCTGTGCATCCCCTGCCTCTGACGGAGTTGTGCCTCTTATGGCACTGGAAGCCAGGCTGGAGCTGATCAGCGTGGAGGAAAAGCGCACAGTGCCCCTGGAGGGATTTCTCCTTGGTGTGGGCCGGACCGGGCTTCGTCCGGGGGAGCTTTTGACGAAGATCATTCTTCCGGAGAAATCCGGCCAGTCGGTGTTTTACAAGGCGGGAAAGCGCAATGCGGCTGCCATTTCCGTGTGCGGACAGGCAGTGTATCTGAATCTGCTGGATAACCGGATCAGGGAGACCGCCATTGCCATGGGATCGGTGGCACCCACAGTGGTCCGCGCTCACAGAGCAGAGGAGCTGCTTTTAGGAGCAAGCTTTCAGGAAATGGAGGATCCGGCATTTTGCAATGGACTGAAGCATGCCCTGATGGAAGACATTTTTCCGATTGATGATATCCGTGCCACTGCTGAATACAGGAGGAGGATTGCATTCAGGATGCTGCTGCATAACCTGAAGGAGCTGCAAAGGAGGTTTAAGTGATGGAGCAGATTTCACTTTTGATCAATGGAGAGATCCGCCAGACAGAGGTATGTTCGGATGACACCCTTCTGTATGTACTTCGGGAGCGCCTGTTCCTGACCGGAACGAAGGAGGGCTGCGGTGAAGGGGACTGCGGGGCCTGTACCGTGCTGGTGGATGGAAAGGCCGTCAACTCCTGTATTTATCCCGTGATCCAGGCACAGGGAAAGGAGATCCTGACCATTGAAGGCGTGGAGAAGGATCCGGAGCTTGCACGGATCCAGAGAGCCTTTGTGGATCACGGAGCTGTCCAGTGTGGTTTTTGCTCTCCGGGTATGATCCTGGCTGCAAGTGCATTGCTGAAAGAACATCCGAATCCCACCGAGGCCGAGATCAGAAGAGGACTTTCCGGAAACCTCTGCCGGTGTACAGGGTATCAGGCAATGGTGGATGCGGTAGAATCACTGATTCGATAATGGAGATAACAGAAATGCCGAAAGGCAAAAGGGCCCGGAGCAGGCGGTTGAAAATGATCGCGTGCTCCGGGTCTTTGGCGGATAGTACGGGACACAAATTTTTCTTGAAAATGGGGTTGATATTTTTTCTAAAATCAAATATAGTATTAGTTAGGCTAGACATCTGTGTGTAATCGATATATAATAAAGAAATTCAGGCTTTGGGCTGTGAGGGAATAAAGGAGGATATGTATCTTGTTAGAGATTAAGATAAATGAGTCAGAAAATGCCGCAAGGATTATCGTTGTGGGCGTAGGCGGAGCAGGTAACAATGCAGTGAACCGCATGATCGATGAGAATATTGCAGGGGTAGAGTTTGTTGGGATCAATACCGATAAGCAGGCCCTTCAGTTCTGCAAGGCTCCCACTGCGATGCAGATCGGTGAGAAGCTGACAAAGGGACTGGGCGCAGGCGCAAGACCAGACGTTGGCGAGAAGGCTGCTGAGGAGAGTTCTGAGGAGATCTCCCAGGCATTAAAGGGCGCAGATATGGTATTCGTTACCTGCGGTATGGGCGGCGGAACCGGAACCGGCGCAGCTCCTGTTGTTGCAAAGATTGCAAAGGACATGGGTATTCTGACAGTCGGTGTAGTGACAAAACCCTTCCGCTTTGAAGCAAAGACACGTATGACAAATGCACTTAACGGTATTGAGAACCTGAAGCAGGCAGTTGATACCTTAATTGTGATACCCAATGACAGACTCCTTGAAATCGTGGACAGGCGTACCACCATGCCGGATGCATTAAAGAAGGCAGACGAGGTGCTCCAGCAGGCAGTGCAGGGCATTACTGACCTGATCAATGTTCCCGGCCTCATCAACCTGGACTTTGCAGATGTACAGACAGTTATGATCGACAAGGGCATTGCCCATATCGGTATTGGTAAGGCAAAGGGTGATGACAAGGCCCTTGAGGCTGTGAAGCAGGCAGTATCCAGCCCGCTTCTTGAGACAACCATCGAGGGTGCAAGCCATGTGATCATCAATATTTCCGGTGATATCAGCCTGATCGAGGCAAACGAGGCTGCAAGCTACGTACAGGAGCTGGCAGGCGAGGATGCCAACATCATCTTTGGTGCGATGTATGATGAGAATGCCCAGGACGAGGCAAGCATCACTGTGATCGCTACCGGATTGGACGAGCACGGCGCAACTCCTTCCGTTGCAAAGGCCATGACCGGATTTACAAACTTTAAGAAGAATCCGGCAGCACCAGGCAGCGCCAGAGAGACAGGCTCCCAGGCAGCAGCTCCGGAGGCAGCGGCAACCACAGCTTCTTCCTACACCAGACAGACTCAGGGTTATACTCCATCCTATAAGCCGGCTGGAAATACAGCCAACCAGGGCTACAATGGACCGAGATACAATCAGGGCCAGTATGGAAGCGGCAGCACGAACAGCGGATCTTCTAATCCGTCTCCAGCACCTTCCTTCCGTCCTACAGCAAATAAGGAAATGCAGATCAATATTCCTGATTTCCTGAAGAATAAGAGATAATAGAGACATGTGATGCCCCTGGCTTCCGGCAGAGATTCCGGAGGCCGGGGGATTTTTGCATATGGAGAGGGGAGCCTCATGAAGGATATCACGACCATAGAATTTCATCCCGGAACAAAGGAGGAGCGCCTGCCTGATTTCCTGCCGGAGTTTCCTTATATTGCCTCCCATGTGAACATGGGCAGCTATATAGGCCGTACCTGTCCATGGCACTGGCACAGGGCAGTAGAGCTGTTCTACATAGAGAGTGGCGTATTGGAGTATCATATTCCCGGCGGGAAACTGATATTCCCCGCCGGCTCAGGAGGGCTGGTGAATTCCAACGTGCTCCATATGACAAGGGATGCAGGGGAGAAGGGAAATACGGTCCAGCTTCTTCACATATTTGATTCTTCCTTCATTGCCGGGGAACCGGGAAGCCGGATCGAGAAAAAATATGTGCTTCCTGTAGTTTCTGCCTCCGGCCTTGAGGTGATCCCACTGTATCCTGAGGATGAGAAACAGGCAGAGATCCTGAGGCTGATACGGAAGAGTTTTTGCTTGTCCGGGCAGGAGCCGGGCTATGAGATTTTCCTGCGGGAGGCATTGTCGCGCATATGGCTTCATCTCTTTGTGATGTCTTATTCCAGGTTTCAGGAAAAAGGGAGGAGAGAGAAGGCAAATGAGAAGATAAAGCAGATGATGGTCTATATCCATGAGCATTATGGAGAGAAGATACCAGTAGCCCGGCTGGCTGCGGCTGCCTTTATCAGTGAGAGGGAGTGTTACCGGGCCTTTGGGGACTGCCTTCACATGACGCCGGTGGAGTATATGATGGGTTACCGCCTCCAGATAGCCTGCAGGATGCTGGCAGAGAGCCGGGAATCTGTCACCTCCATCAGCCATGCCTGTGGTCTGGGAACCAGCAGCTATTTTGGAAAGATCTTCAGGGAGCACATGGGATGTACGCCATTGGAATACCGGAGCAAATGGCAGGATAATGATAAATAGTGGCGGAAATCATATATCTATTTTGAAAACAGTTCAATATAATAGTATTCACAGGGATGACCGGCGGATAACAGGCAGATGTTTTCAAAATGGAGGAGCTATATGATAAAGCTGAATATTTTAAATATGGAACGTTTTCTGGAGACGGTGAACGGATGCACCGGAAGAGTAAACATGCTGTGCCCTGACGGGAGAAAGCAGAATATCAACAAGAGATACTGGATTCAGGACCAGCTGCGCGCCAGGTCTGCGGAAAATCATGATTCCCTCCGGCTCACACTGGAGATACCTGGCGCGGAGGATTATATGAAGATCGTGTATTATTATGTTGGGGAATATTAAAAACATAGCATTTGTCTGAAAGGGCAGAGCTGCTTTTACACAAGGCGGCCCTGCTCTTTTTTTGTCGAAAACTATTTACGCATTCTCTACCTTTTTCGACAGCATTCGCAGTTCAGAATGGTTATAATGTCCTTCGGAATGTATGGAAGGGAGGTGGCGCCTGGATTTTGTGGTTTATACAGTTTACATAGATGTGGTATTTGCAGTGAACATGATAATGGATATTGTGGTGTTGACTGTTTTGAACAGAGTTCTTTCTTACAGGACTACGAAAAGGCGTATTCTGGCCGGGGCTGCTATTGGGGGGCTTTGGGCCTGTGTGCTGTCGCTGTGTCCCGGTATCCCGGCAGCGGTCCAGATGATCGGAACCTATGTGGCGGTGAGCGGCCTTATGGCGGTGACGGCCTACAGCCTGGAACGGCCAAAGGATATACTGACTGCTGTGGCCGGGATCTATCTGACTTCTGTAGTCTTAGGCGGTGTCCTTTTGATGCTCCGTGAAAATACCAGAGCCGGCTGGTATGTGCAGAGACTGCTCTGTGAAGAGGGAGCAGGCGGGATCCCGGCTGCGGCCTGGATATGTCTGGCGGCAGGAGCCATAGGGGCGGTATATGGCCTTACAGGGCTTTGGAGCCAAGTATTAGGGAGGGCAGCCCGCAGAAAATGCCTCTGCCGCGTATGCCTGCGGTGCGGCGGCAGGGAGGAGCAGGTCATAGGCCTGATCGATACGGGAAACCGCCTGCGGGAGCCGGTGACAGGAAGGCCTGTCCATGTGGCAGAGGAGGAGGTCATGAGACGGCTCTGTCCGGCCGTGAAGGGCGTGATGTATGTGCCCTATCAGGCAGTGGGTACAGAAAAAGGTATGCTGGCCGCCATGTTTTTAGACCAGATGGAGGTCGAAGAGGAGGGAAGGAGATACATCCTTGAAAAGCCTCTGGTGGCAGTGTTAAGGCAGAAGCTGTCCGCCGCCGGAGAATATCAGATGCTGGTGCAAAGGACAGAGGAGTTCTATGCTGCCAAACGGCCTTAGTGTCTTGCCCGCGTCCGGGAAATTTACACGAAAAGGAATCGGAAAGATACAGCAGATGGAGCAGAAGCATTACTGACAGCAAGAATCTACAGGAGGACATTTTCATGATAGTAAAAGTATCCATACCCAACCGTTTCCAATTAAAAACGATCCCATCCTTCCGGGCTATGCTGCTTCCAAAGCAGGGGGAGGTCCACTATATAGGAGGAGCAGATATCCTGCCGCCGCCCTTGGAAGCAGAGGAGGAGGGAAAAATGATCGGAATGCTGGGCAGTGAGGATGATAAGCAGGCCAGATCTTCCCTGATCGAGCACAATCTGCGTCTGGTGGTCTACATTGCCAAAAAATTTGACAATACGAGCGTTGGGGTGGAGGATCTGATATCCATAGGCACCATAGGGCTGATCAAGGCCATCAATACCTTTAAGCCGGATAAAAACATCAAGCTTGCGACCTACGCATCCAGGTGCATTGAAAATGAGATCCTCATGTATCTGCGCCGCAACAACAAAACCCGGCTGGAGGTATCCATTGACGAGCCCTTAAATGTGGACTGGGATGGAAATGAACTCCTGCTGTCCGATATCCTGGGAACAGACGAGGATGTGATCTACCATGATATTGAGGATGAGATTGAAAAGAATCTTTTGAACAATGCCATCAGCCGTCTGAATCCCAGGGAGCGCAAGATCGTGGAGCTGCGCTACGGCCTGACAAATGAGGAAGGAGAGGAGATGACCCAGAAGGAAGTAGCAGACCTCTTAGGCATTTCCCAGTCCTACATATCAAGGCTTGAGAAAAAGATCATGAAAAGGCTGAAAAAAGAGATCGTCAGATTTGAGTGAGACGAAAAAAGCAGGGCGGCTCCGGGTGGAGCCGCCCTTTTATGCGCTATGGAGAATCCGGCAATATGCGCCAATGACGCGCCCTGCCGGATCTGCCGGCCGTTTGGCAGCTATCTCATCTGCACCACATTATCCTTGATCTTAAAGGTGCCGAAGCTGCGGATAAAGCTGGAAAGCCGGCTGAAGCCGTACTGCTTCACATCAAAGGAGGGGAAAGCTTTTTTGAGGTCCTCATGGATAATGCTCAGATTATCCACATGGCCCTTGCTGTCACGTATGAGCCGTATGATCTCCTTTTCGATCTCATCCTTTGAAATACTGGCGCTCTTTTCCTGTACAAAATAGCCGCCGTGGAGCTTGACTACCTGGAAATCGTTGTTGTCCAGGCTTTCGAGGAAGGTGGAAAGTTTTGAATAGCCATAGTTTCGCACGTCAAAGTCAGAGAAGCGCTTTGTGAGGAAATTCCCCACCTTTGCGAGGATAATAGGCTGGTTCTGGCTGTTGTTCTCAATAAGGAGCTTTGTGATGGCCTTCTGGATCTCGTCTGTGCTGGTGATGGTCTTTTGGATCTCATCAATGGAGGCAGTCTCTGCCTTTGCCGCAGCTGCACAGCTTGTCTTGCCTCTGACCACAGGAGCGGCCTCAGGGGTATCCTCAGAGGAGATGATCTCTAACAGCTTAAAGGTGTCGCAGGCAGCACGGAAGGGCTTGGGTGTTTTCTGCTCTCCGATCCCCATGACTAACATACCCGCTTCCCTGAGCCTCTGAGCCAGCTTCGTAAAATCGGAGTCGCTGGAGACAAGGCAGAAGCCGTCCACATTGCCGGAGTAGAGAATATCCATGGCATCAATGATCATGGCTGAATCCGTGGAATTTTTGCCTGTTGTGTAGCTGTACTGCTGGATGGGATTGACAGACCAGTCGAGAAGCACATTTTTCCATCCCTTCTTTTCTGTGTCTGTCCAGTCGCCGTAGATACGCTTGTAAGTGGCAATGCCGATGTCAGATACCTCATCCAGGATATATTTGATATACTTCGGAGATACATTGTCCGCATCGATCAATACTGCAAATCGCTTTTCATTCTGTTCCATATATGTTCACTTTCTAAAAGAACCCGATAAAACAGGAAGCTGACCGTTTTATAGGGATATGTTATAGTAGAATTCGCCGCTCTGTCAGGCGAACCCTTCTATCTTAGTGTAACACATCTGGAAAAATGCGGCAAGGGAAAGAATATGACAAAAATCGATGCGGAGGGGTACTAGGATGATAGCCTCATTAATGCTCTGCACAAAGCGTGGAGGAAACTTTATGAGACCTGTCAATAGGAATTTGAGTGCAGAAGCAGACTTTATATAGCGGAATAAAGTATTCAATGCTACAATTGAGAAGTGGATATTGCAGAGATAAAACATCTTATTGATAGGAGGAATAAACTTATGCTGCATTCCGGTTTGGTATCTGTGTCTTTTCGTGACCTGCCTCTTGAGAAAGTGATCATGTCTTCGGCACAGGCTGGCCTTAAATATATTGAGTGGGGGAGTGATGTTCATGCACCCTATACAAATACAGAGCGTCTGGCTGAAATTGTAAAGCTTCAGGAGAAGTATGGAGTAACGTGCTGCTCTTATGGCACTTATTTTCGTCTGGCAGTGACTCCGATCGAGGAGCTTGCCGGCTACATCAGGGCGACAAAAATGCTGGGGACCGATATTCTGAGGCTGTGGTGCGGAAATAAAAAGTCAGAGGACTTTACTTTGCAGGAAAAGGCGTTTCTATTTGATCAGTGCAAAAAAGCTGCAGCAATGGCAGAAGAAGCAGGCGTTATGTTATGCATGGAGTGTCACAGGAAATCTTATACAGAGACAAAAGAAGGGGCCCTGGAATTAATGCAGGCAGTGGATTCTCCTGCGTTTCGCATGTACTGGCAGCCGAATCAGATGCGGACAGTCGATGAAAATGTGGAGTATATCCGTCTTTTAAAGGACTATATTACGCACATTCATGTATTCCAGTGGAAGGAGACACTGCGCTTTTCTCTGGCAGAAGGAATCAAAGAGTGGAAGACTTATCTTAGGGAGATACCGGGCGATCATATGATGCTGTTGGAATTTATGCCTGATGATAAGATAGAGTCTCTTCCGGCCGAGGCGAAAGCGTTGTTTGAGCTGACAGGTGAGATATAGGGTCCGGGAGGATTGAGTCCGGCCGCATAGTTGCCTGCCATAAGATATGAAAGCGGTAGTATAGCAGCAAAAAATGAAAAGGTTTTTGCTGCTATACCCTTTGTGTCAGTCTATTAATTTTTTATGGGGTAGTGTCAGCTGAGATAGGTCTTCATGCTCTTAAGCGCATTTTTCTCCAGCCGGCTGACCTGGGCCTGGCTGATGTGGATCTCTTCGGCCACCTCTGTCTGTGTTTTTCCCTCAAAAAAGCGCATATCGATGATGTGCCTCTCCCGTTCAGGCAGGCGCTTCATGGCTTCCACCAGGGAGAGATCCTCCACCCAGTTTTCCTCCAGATTCTTCTTGTCGCTGATCTGGTCCATGACGTAAAGCGGATCCCCGCCGTCCGTATATACAGGCTCATAGAGGCTCACAGGTGTCTGGATGGCATCAAGTGCATAGGTGATATCCTCGCCGGACACGCCGATCTCCTGGGAGATTTCCAGAAGAGAGGGCTCCTTTGCATTGCGGCGAGTGAGCTGTTCCCTGGCGTAGAGGGCTTTGTAGGCAGTGTCGCGCAGGGAGCGGCTGACGCGGATGGAATTATTATCTCGTAAATATCTTCTCACTTCCCCTAAGATCATGGGAACAGCGTAAGTGGAGAACTTTACATTCTGTGTAATATCAAAATTATCAATGGCCTTGATCAGGCCGATACAGCCGATCTGGAACAGATCGTCAATATTTTCCTGATTATTTGCAAAACGCTGGATAACACTCAATACGAGGCGCAGGTTTCCTTTGATGTACTGCTCCCTGGCCTCCATGTCTCCGTCCAGTATGCGGCCGAACAGAGCCTCCTTTTCTTCATTACTCAGTAAAGGCAGCTTGGCGGTATTGACTCCGCAAATCTCAACTTTGTAGCCCGACATGATCCTTACCTCCGTTATATTGCCATTTCCCTGCCTGGGCAGGGTCACTGGATGAATCTGCTATAACGAAATGATGTACGGATTGGGAGGGTTTTATACCGGAGATGGGCAGAAAAAGGGATTGAAAAAATTTCCAGGATCATTGCTTGGCATCTGCTGCAGTATGGCTTGAGGCTATTGCTGCAGGGCGTATGCAGGTTTTGGAAGAAATGGATCATATTGATTGAATGATGGAAGGAGGAAATGATATCGGAATGAGCTTGTAAAATATTCCTAATAGGGGTATTGTCTACAAAATGAATAGAAAAGCAGGAATATTTATGCAATATATATAAATTTATCTTGACATGGGAAATAAATTGTTATATGATTGATATATCAGATATTAAATATCAATTACAAGAGAGGTTATAGATGTTTGAGAAAGAGACAATTAACGAATATGTTCCAGTAAGAGAGCAGGTAGCTCATTTGCTGCGAAAATTTATCACAACTGGAGAACTGCCTTCCGGATCGAAATTAAATGAGAGGGCCCTTAGCGCACAGTTAAATATTAGTACAACACCAATAAAAGAAGCATTGCGTATTTTAGAATCTGAAGGTCTGATTTATTCAGTTGCCAGAAAAGGAAGTTTTGTCGCTGATTTTTCTCTCACTCATGTGAGACAAATTATTTATGCGCGTGCGGCGTTAGAGGGAACTGCGGCATATTTTACAGTTGAAAACATAACAGAAGAACTAATTGAGGAATTGAAAGCAATTCTAAAAAAATCAGAAAAGGCAATGCAGGAAGAAAATATTGAGAAATTCAGCGAGTATAATAGCCAATTTCATCAAATTTTAAGACAGAACTGTAATAATAAATACATCCTTAAGATTGTTGAAATTCTTCGGGCGATGGATAGAACATCACTAAATAATACTTTGGAAAAAAATAAAGAAGAGTTTGCTATTTCCTATCGTGAGCATCAAGAGATTATGGAAGCAATTTGCAAAAAAGATGCAAAAAAGGTGGAAAATTACATAGTAGATCATATTCGTCGAGTTGCGAATGAAGCTTTAGAAGAAGAATGATTTATTTTCTGATATATCAGATTTATAGAGAGGGGGGATGGAATATTTTTATTATGATAGGGAATATTTTATCCCTATCTGATATATCAGATATAATATATCAGATGTCATTTTGAATTTTTAACTAGTGAAGGAGGAAGATAAACATGAGGATGCAAAAGAGATTATTTGGTGTGTTACTGACAGCTATGGTTGCTTTAAGTGTAACAGCATGCGGAAATGGCAGCAATAATATCAGAACACAAAATGAGACTGGTGTTGCCAAAGAAACAAGTGCGGATGGAGTGATTAAGATTGCGGTTGCTGCTTCTATGACAGGTGAAAATGCGGAATATGGAAAGCAGATGCAGGCTGCGGCAGAAATTATGGCAGAAAAATGGAACAAAGATGGCGGCGTCGTTGGAAAGCAGATCGAGATAGTTCCATATGATGATAAAAATTCTGGTGATGAATCTGCAACTGTTGCTCAAAAAATTGTTGAAGACAAGGATATCATAGGTGTTATTGGACATTTCTCCTCCAATCTCTGTCTGATAGCAGATCCAATTTATCAGGAAAATGAAGTGATTGCAATTACTACCTCTGGTTCTCACCCGGATATTACAGGAATTGGAGATTTTATTTTCCGCAATAATTCTATTATTTCTACAGAAGCTAATTATATGCTCCAAATTGCGATCGAAGATTTTGGATGTAAAAAAATCGGTATTGTGTCTATTAAAACAGACTGGGGGACAACTACTTCTAATACTTTAAAAGAACTCTTGGAGACAAATTATAGTGATAGCGGGGCAATGATCGTGGCTCATGAAGAAATAATCACGGGTTCTGATGACTTTAGCCCGATCGTGACTAAGATGGAAGAAGAAGGTGCGCAGGTTATTCTTTGCGTTGGCGAATATGGTTTAACGGGACCACTGGCAAAACAGTATCGCCAGATTAATCCAGATATAAAGTTGGTAGGAACTTCTAATGCATTTAGCCAGCAGCTGTTAAATCTTGCTGGAGACTCCGCTGAGGGTTTACGATTCCCGATTAGCTTTTTTGCCGGATCACAGGATCCCAAGGTTAAAGATTTTGTAGATGAATTTGATGAAAAATATGGGGGTCTGCCAAATTCCTTTGCTGCTCAGACTTATGATGCAACGGGAATGCTGTTAGAGGCTATCAAAAATGCTGGAACAACGGATCATAGGGCAGTTAGAGATGAATTGACTAAGTTGGCTTATCCGGGAGTAACTGGTGATACTAATTTTGATGAAAATGGCGATGCGGCAAAATCATATACGAAAGTTGAAATTCAGAATGGAGAATTTGTAGAAGTTAAGTAACAGAAATAAGTAAAAGGAGCAAACCATTATGCTTACACAACAGATTTTTAATGGGTTAGCACTGGGGATGGCATATGCATTGATTGCAGTCGGATATTCTTTGGTATTCGGTATTCTTCGGCTTGTGAACTTTTCACATGGTTCCGTGTATGCTTTTGGGGCACATATGGTTCTGTTACTTGTGGGAATGAAGTTCGGTATTGTACCGGCTATCATACTCAGTATGGTACTGACCGGAATTTTGGGAATCATTATTGATAAGACTGCCCTTGAACCGTTAAGAAAAAAGCATTCTCCAGGCATTGCGTCATTGATTACAACGATTGGCATATCCAATGTAATCCAGAATCTTTTAATGATTTTTTTTAATAGTGAACGCAAACCCTTACCGGCATTTTTGAATTTTGGAATACTTGAGATAGGCTCTTTCAAAATCAACTCATCGCAGATTATTATTTTCATAGTATCCATGGTTTTGCTTGTTGTGCTGACAGGGGTGGTAAGTGGTACTAAGATAGGGCTGGCTATGCGTGCATCCGAACAAAATTCACGTGCGGCAAGTATTGTGGGAGTGAATGTTCATTTTGTGATTTCTTTTACATTCTTTCTGGCAGGTGCCTCTGCTGCAATCGCAGGAGCATTGATCGGAGGATATTACCAGATTGTATATCCTACAATGGGCGTTATGGTTGGATTAAAGGCATTTGCAGCAGCAGTGCTTGGGGGAATTGGAGTTTTATATGGCTCTGTCATAGGTGGACTGATCGTTGGAATTTCGGAAAGTATGGCAGCCACATTTTTAGGATCGACCTACAGAGACTCTGTAGCATTTATCATTCTGGTACTGGTGTTGATCATACGACCCACAGGATTGTTTGGCAGAAAGGATATTCAAAAGGTGTAGAGCTATGAAGAAATCTAGTAGTAATAAAGAAGAGAGAAGTAAGCTCTACAAACTGGAAGCTTTTTTCTCAGAGAACAGAATCTTATTATTTGCAGTGGGTATTATAGGCCTGATTGCGCTGCCTTTTTTAGGAATCGGAAATTATCTTCTGCGCATTATAATTATGATCGGCATCTATACCATTTTGGGACATGGATTAAATATTCTCATTGGATATACAGGTCTGGTTTCTTTGGGGCATGCGGGCTTCTATGGAATAGGAGCATATACAGCTACATTGTTGATGCTGCGTCTCAGTATGAATTTTTTTCCGGCAGCTTTATTGGGAGGGATCATGTCAGCTCTGTGCGGAGCACTGGTCTGTCTGCCCACATTAAAGCTGAAAGGTCCTTATTTGTCTGTAGTGACTTTGGGATTCGGTGAGATTATGAGAACGATTTTTTTAAACTGGGACAGTATGACAAATGGAACTCTGGGACTTCGAAATATTCCTAGGCCATCCATTTTTGGCTATCAGCTCACATTGGCAAATTATGGGATTTATTATCTTATGCTGATATTGGTTGCAGCTATAACTATATTGTGTCATCTGGTGATCAATTCAAAAATCGGCCGGGCCTTTATTTCCATAAAGGAAGATGAACTGGCAGCAACAATGATGGGAATTGATATAAGTGCATATAAAGAACTGGCATTTGCAATATCAGCATTTATTACAGGCATTGCAGGAGCATTCTATGCCTCTATGATCAGTTTTATCGACCCTAATTCTTTTACAAACGATGTTTCCACATTGATTGTCAGTGTTGTTATCTTAGGGGGAATGGGAACCTTAAGAGGAATGTTTTTGGGGGCGGCAATTCTATTGTCTTTTCCGGAAATGACTCGTTTTTTAATGAATTATCGATTTGTATTTTATGGATTAATCCTTATAATTATGATGCGTTTTCGACCGCAGGGAATTTTGGGATGGAAGTCGCAGCTGCCATATCGTTTTCCAAAGCTGCTTCGGAAAACACAGAATTGCACTGAGACAAAGGAGATATGAGAATGGCATATTTGCAGGTGAATGAGATCACAAAAAGATTTGGCGGTCTTATTGCAGTAGATCATGTAAATTTTGAAGTGGAAAAAGGGGAAATTGTCAGTGTGATTGGGCCCAATGGTGCTGGAAAGACAACGGTATTTAATATGTTAACTGGTGTTTACTCCATTGATTCAGGAGAAATACTGTTTGATGGAAAGGCGATCCATAATCAAAAACCCCTCAAAATAGTAGAGGCGGGAATTTCACGTACATTTCAGAATATCCGCTTATTTCCGAATATGCGTGTAATTGAAAACGTACTGGTAGGAACCCACATCCGAACACAATATAATTTCTTTGATACGATTTTAAGAAATAAAAAATACCAGTTAGAAGAAAGTGAAAAGACAAAACGGGCTATTGATATTTTAAACTCACTTGGATTGGGGGATAGAATCCATGATTATGCTTCCAATCTACCCTATGGTGATCAAAGAAAAGTAGAAATTGCACGGGCAATTGCAACAGGTGCTCAATTAATATTACTGGATGAGCCGGCAGCAGGGATGAATCCACAGGAATCAGAAGAATTGCTTCATTTTATCAAGGAACTAAGGGATAAAAACTTTACAATTGTTCTGATTGAACATGATATGAATGTCGTTATGCATATTTCCGACAGGATATATGTGATCGACCATGGAAAAAAGATTGCCCAGGGAACCCCGGAAGAAATTATTAATAATGAGCGGGTGATAGAGGCATATCTGGGAGGGACAAGAAATGCTGGAGATTAAAGGACTAAATACATATTATGGCCATATTCATGCATTAAAAGGAATAGACCTCCAGATTGCCAGTGGAGAGATTGTTTCTTTGATTGGAAGCAATGGTGCCGGAAAATCAACCACTGTTAATTCCATTATGGGGTTAGTTCCTGCACAGAGAGGAAAGATTATCTTCGAGAATGATGATATTACCAATCAGCCAACGCATTTAATTGCAAGGAAAAAAATAGGTTTTTCTCCTGAAGGAAGAGAAGTATTTCCTGCATTGACAGTCAAGGAGAATCTGCGTCTGGGAGCATATCCCAGAAAAGATAAAAAAGCAACAGAGGCTGCTTATGAACGTATCTATGATTTGTTCCCGCGTCTGAAAGAGCGCATTACACAGACGGCAGGAACGCTTTCCGGAGGAGAACAGCAGATGCTTGCTATTGGACGTGCGTTAATGAACGATCCAAAACTTCTTTTACTGGATGAGCCATCTTTAGGGCTGGCGCCAAATTTTGTCCAGATGATTTTTGAGCTAATTCAGTCTATTAATAAACAGGGCGTGACAATTCTTTTAATAGAACAGAATGCAAATATGGCGCTGGCAATTTCAGATCGTGCGTATGTATTGGAAACAGGAAGGGTTAGTATGAGTGGAGATGCAAAGCAGTTGGCGAATGATCCTCGTGTAAAAAAGGCATATCTGGGGCTTGGATAAGGAGGGTGGATATGAAAGTATTATTAACAGGTGCAACCGGTTTTATTGGATCTTACATTATGAAGGAGTTTCTGGGGGCAGGACATGAAATTGTGGGATATGATAATGTGATGGATCATACCTCCATTCAGATGTTGTTCTCACCAGAAGAACTTGCAGAAATTCCTTTGGTGCAGGGAGATGTCAGAGATCTGGCAGGACTGATCCGAGTGTGCCAGGATTATCAGATTGACACCATCGTTCATCAGGCGGGATTGCTGGGAGCGGCAGATAGGAATTATCTGGAAGCAGCCAAAGTGAATATTATTGGCACATTAAATGTATTTGAGGCAGCACGTATATTAAAATTGCGCAGAGTTGTATGGGCCAGTTCTCAAACAATATTTGGTCCGCAGGTCATGCATGAGGAAGAGTGGATACCAAACGATGGAATGCCCCATCCATGGGATAATTATTCATCTATAAAAACTTATCTGGAATTTGCAGGAAAAGCATATGCTCAAAAATTTGGAGTCGATAATATTGCATTGAGGTATTGTATTGTCTATGGAATGGGCAGAATGGGACGGCATGGTGCATATCCATCGCAGCTAATGGTTAATCCTGCTATGGGTATAAAAGGTGTTGTGGATTATGGCGATGATGCTCCGAACTGGCTTTATGTAGAAGATGCAGCCAGAGCAACGCTGCTTGCATGTACTGTTCCCTATACAAAGTCAAAGGCATTTACGATAACAGGTGAGATTATGCCTATGAAGGAATTGAAGGATTATATCATGACTCTGTTGCCGGAGGCAGAGATTGAGCTGAAACCGGGACACTATGGATGCGGATGGAAGTTTGATGGTTCGGCAGCCAGGGACGAGCTCGGATATGAACCATATTTTTCAGCAAAAGAAGGTGCAAGAAAAACGATCAATGATGTACGTAAACAGTGCGGATTACCACCTGTATGAGAGAAAAAGGAGAAAAGATATGTTAAAACCAAAGGGAATTCTTCCGGCAATGATTACGCCTCTGACAAAGGAGGGGAAATTTAATGACAAAGTATTAGAAAAGTTGATTAACTATATGATCAGCGGAGGGGTCCATGGAATTTTTGCAATGGGAACAACAGCCGAATTCTATGCAGTAAATCATGATATATATCGGGAAATTCTGTCTGCTGCAAAGGAATATACCAATGGCAGAGTGCCGGTCTATGCAGGGGCAAACAGTATTACAACAAAGGGTGCCATGGAATTGGTTGAGATTGCAAGTGATGTAGGCGTTGATGCAATTTCAGTTTTGACACCCATGTTTATCTCACCTAATGATGAAGAGTTGTTTGAACATTACCGCGTAATCGCAGAAAGCACAGATAAACCGATCCTGCTTTATAATAATACCCCGAAAACGGGGGTAAATCTCGCACCAGGACTGGTTGAACGCTTGGCAGATATTCCTAATATTGTGGGAATTAAGGACAGTAAAGGGGATTTTACCCAAATATCCAGCTATATTCAGAAAACAGAGGATAAGGAATTTAATGTCCTCGTGGGCAGAGATACTTTAATTTATGCAAACTTGTGTCAGGGAGGAGCCGGGGCTGTTGCGGCATGTGCCAATGTTGCTCCCAGACTATGTGCGGATATCTATGATCATTATCAGAAGGGTAATAGAAACAAGGCGTTGGAATGCCAGAATAGATTGAATCCTCTTAGACTGGCATTTGGAATGGGAACATTTCCGGCAGTTATAAAAGAGGCGCTTACTATGCTTGGCATTGACGCTGGCCCCTGTTTCTTACCAATTCTTCCTTTACACGATGATCAAAAGGCAAGTTTAAGAAAAATTCTTGAAGGAATGGAACTTTTATAATAAAAGGAGAGGTTTATTTTATGAATTCAGCAGAACAAAAGGTTGTATCATTGATTAACAGGGAGGAGATCACCAGCTTTATGAAGGCCCTGATACAGGCACACAGTGATTATCCTCCTGGTGATACAAGAGAAATCGCAGAATTATGTAAGAATAAGCTGGAGGAATATGGAATTGAAACCGAAATTGTTATTCCGCCGGAAACAGTGATATCACCGAAAAATGATGGAATCGACAATATTACGAAACCCAGTGTTATTGGAAAGATTCAGGGAAAGCCGGGACCTACATTATTACTGAATGCTCATATTGACACTGTACCGGCAGGTGATTTGAGCCAGTGGAAATACGATCCTTTTGAGGGTGTAGTAGATAATGGGATGATTTACGGGCGGGGAGCTGGAGATGACAAAGGCTCTGTTCTGGCTCAAATTATGGCAGCATGCGCAATAAAAAAGGCAGAAATCCCATTAAAGGGTACTTTATTGATTAATCCTGTGGCAGATGAGGAAGCACATAGCTGGAGAGGAGCGCGTTGGTTGAGAGATTCTGGCATTCTCAAGCCTGATCTGGCCATTATCGGTGAGCAGACTGATAATGAAGTTGCAGTCGGTGAGCGCTCTATCGCCTTTTTCGTTGTTACGATCCATGGAAAGGCAGCTCATGGAGCCATGCCCTGGGCCGGAAATAATGCAACCATACATATGTCTAAATTTGTTATGCTGGTAAATGAAGAGCTGGTACCAGAATTGCAGGCTAACAAGCCTCCTTATCTTCCTGCAACGACATTAGCAACTACCAGAATAAAAGGAGGAAGCTTGACAAACATTATACCCGAAGAATGTGTGTTGGGAATTGACTGCCGTATGACGCCTAATATTACGAAAGAGTATGTGAAGGGTCGTTTGGAAGATTTACTTAGAAAAATGTCAGAAGAATCTGATCAGCCATTTGAGTGGTCTGTAGAAATTACGAATAATGATATTGGTGTAAACACAGATGCAGAGCATCCTTTAATAAAGACATTATTGGGAGCACTGAAAGATGTACGGGGGAAACAAGTAGAGCCAACGGGTTATTACCAGCATAGTGATGGGAGCCGTTTTGCAAAGCTCGGAATTCCTATCGCAATTTTTGGCCCGGGAGATCCTGTATTGGGACATGCTCCCAATGAGTGTGTTTCTATCGATCAACTTGTGGAAGCTTCGAAAACATTGGCCATTGCTGTTATGAGATTAATGGCATCGGAGGACTAGTATAAGATGGTTAAATTTGATGTGGCCTTTCAGGGAGCAAGGGTATTAGGACCAGAAGGTTTGCAATTTTGTACGATAGGAGTGAATCAGGGAAAAATCTGTTCCCTGATTCCACCAGAGGTTCCGGTTGAAGCAAAGGAAATGTGGGATTTTAGCGGAAAGGTGATTTTACCAGGAGCAATTGACACCCATGGACATATTAATAATAAAGAACCATTTGACTATGGAACAGCTATGGCTGCTCGCGGCGGATTTACTACAGTAATTGAAATGCCAATGTCAAAGTTCATGCCGAACAATGATAATACAGTTATGTTTGAACAGAGAAAAAGACTGATTGAGGAGCAGGCGTATATTGATATCGCATTATGGGGAGCAGCTTATCCCAGCAACCTGGATCTTTTAGAAGATATGATAAAAAGCGGCAGTGCAGGATTTAAGATATTTACCTGTCCAGCAGGTAAAACATATCCGTATTTTGATGATTATCATCTTTTAAAGTTGATGGAAAGAACGTCAAAACAGAACACGATCATTGGGATTCATGCAGAAAATAGTTCTATATGTGATAATTTGACAGAAGAATTTGTGAGTAGAGGAGCGGGGAAAGAATACTTTGAAGAAAGCCGTCCCATTGTAGCTGAAGCAATGGAGGTTGCAAAAGTATGTGTCATGGCGGCACTTACGGGGAGCAAAATTCATATTTGTCATGTAACGTGTCCGGAAGCAATGGAAATCATTGAGATAGCACGGAGAAATGGTACTGATGTATCGGCCGAAACATGTGCACAGTATCTATCACTGACAAAAGATGACATTGTAAAGTATGGTGCATATGCAAAATGCGGACCGCCATTGCGGGCGGAAGATAAAAGGGATGAACTTTGGAGATATGTTCTGAATAAAAGTGTAGATACCATCGGAACAGACAGTACCGTTTATACAGAAGCAGATAAAGAAGGGGATTTTTGGAAAGCATCTTCTGGTTTTCCGGGAATGGATATAGCAATCCCAACTTTGATCGATGAAGGAATCCACAAAAGGGGAATGACCTGGGAAAGACTTGCAGAATTAATAGCAACAAATGCTGCTAAACGGTTCGGGTTAAAAGAAAAAGGGAAAATAGCGCCGGGATACGATGCAGATGTTATTGTAGTGGATCCAGATAAAAAGTGGATATTCAGAGCAAAGGAAACCTTTTGGAAGAATAAATCCGATAAGTTTGCGTATGAGGGGAAGTGCTATAAGGGGAAAATAGAGGCAACTTTTGTGCGCGGACAAGCAGTCTATGTAAATGGACAGTTGGTTGGCAAGAAAGGCTTTGGTAAATTTATATGGCCAGATAAGGAGGCAGAGATTGATAATTGAACAGAAGATAGAAAATGCAGGTTATAAATTGCCGGAAGTAAAGGCAGATAATTCCCAGTTTGTACCTGGCAAGATAGCCGGAAATCTGTTGTTTGTATCAGGTTCCACACCGCTGAAAGATGGAAAGCCGATTTTTAAGGGAACGGTAGGCGATGAGGTGACTATGGAGCAGGCAAAAGAAGCTGCAGAACAAGCAACAATATGTGAATTAGGAAAGGTTAAGGCTGTGCTTGGCAATCTGGACCGAGTGAAAGAAGTAATCAAGGTAAACGGCTATATAGCGGCCAAATATGGCTTTACGGGTCAGTCAGAGGTTATGAATGCAGCTTCTGATCTGTTAGTTCGGATTTTAGGAGAAGCTGGAAAACATGCACGTACTGCTATTGCAGTATCTTCTCTCCCAGGAGATGCACCATTAGAGATTGAGATGATCGTATTATTTGAATAGGGGGGTGTGACTTTTCATGGCAGTCCTATTGGTTGGGGGCGGAGGCCTGATTGGAAACAATTTGGTGCAGCGACTTTGTGATCATAATGAAGAGCTGGTTGTCTATTCTGCACATATGCCTAAAACAGCGGTTGATTGTGCATGGTATCAGGGAGATGTGACAGATGAGAAGCGGCTGACGCAGGTATTTCAGGAAAATAAGATTGACCGTGTTATTCACAATGCAGGAGTTTCCTCTCCTAAATTATATCTGGATGATCCATACAAAATTTACCGGACCAATGTGATCGGTGTTTTAAATTCTCTGAAAGTGGCAAAAAAGTACCAGGTATCCAGATTTATTTATATTAGTTCTGCTGGAGTCTATGCACCGGATGCCCCCATTGATGTAAAAGAAGAAGACACAAGAAAAGGAAATCTTCCCTACCGAGCATCAAAAATCTGTGGGGAGGAGATGGTCAGAAATTATGGTATGGAAAGCGTGTCATTAAGAGTAAGCTATGTTTATGGTCCGGGACGTTACGTTTCCTGTCCGATTCGGGAAATGGCGGAGGAATTATACAAAAAAGGAAAGATAAATAGGGAGAGTGGAATAGACCAGCAACAGGATTTCATTTATGTGGATGATGTCTCAGCAGGAATTGAACAGATACTTCATGCTTCTGTTTTGCCGCATACGGAATACAACCTTTCCAGCGGAGTCCTTACCAGCTTCAAACAGGTTCTAAGGATATTAAAAAAACGTTATCCTGAATATCAAATTTCCATTGGGTCAGGTAAACTTGGGTTTACAGAGAATTCTTTGAATATAAGCCGTATTAAAGAGGACTTCGGCTGGGAGCCCCAGATAGGTTTTGAGGAAGGAATGGAAAGATATTTAAGCTGGTTAGAGCAGGATTTACAGTATCAAAAATCACCGGATTGATTATAGAAGGCAATAGTATGTTTGCAATAAAAATGGAAGCTCAGATGAAAGGTGGAAAGCGAAAATGAGAGAATCTATTCACAAATATTTTCAGATAGGAACCATCCGATGGATGTCTTTTCCAAAGATGGGAGTTTTGGAATCAATCAAAAGGATTGCGGCAGATGATTATTTTGATGCGATTGAGCTTACAAAATGTAAGGATGATGAGGAAAGAGAGGCGGTAAAGAAGCTGCTGGAACAGTCTCACCTGAAGGTGTGCTATGGAGCACAGCCGAGGCTCCTCGGACCGAAGCTGAATCCCAACGATATTGATGAGGAGGGCAGAAAGGCGGCAGAGGCTACCCTGATTGAGGCTATTGATGAGGCAGAGTATTTGGGGGCAAAGGGTATCGCTTTTTTGGCCGGAAAGTGGGAAGAGGCTACAAAGGAGCAGGCTTATAAACAGCTTTTAAAAACCACCAGAAATCTCTGTGATTATGCAGCAAAGAAGAATATGATGATAGAGCTGGAGGTATTTGATTTTGATATGGATAAGGCGGCTCTTATCGGACCGGCTCCCTATGCAGCTAAATTTGCAGCTGACATGAGAATGACTAATCATAATTTTGGCCTTTTGGTTGACCTGTCCCATTTCCCGACTACATATGAGACCTCTAAATTTGTGATCCAGACACTAAGGCCTTATATTACGCATCTTCATTTCGGCAATGCTGTTGTAAAAGAGGGATGCACTGCCTACGGTGATAAGCATCCGCGTATGGGCTTCCCTGACAGCGCCAATGATACTGCAGAACTGGTTGATTATCTGACAGTATTGAAGCAGGAGGGCTTTTTCAACAGTAAGAATCCCTTGGTTTTATCTATGGAGGTGACTCTGGTAGGGGATGAGGACGAAGAAATTGTTTTGGCAAATACCAAGAGAGTGCTGAACCGTGCATGGGCACTGGTTGAGGATTAAGGAGGATCAGACAGATGAAAATCGTTATTTTAGATGGATATACAGAGAATCCGGGAGATCTGAGTTGGAATGGCTTTGAAGAGTTGGGAGAATTAACAGTATATGACAGAACCACAGATCACAGTCAGATTGTGGAAAGAATAGGGGATGCAGAAGTAGTATATACAAATAAAACACCGATTACAAGAGAAACCATGAAAGCCTGCCCCCAAATGAAATATATTGGTGTATTGGCTACAGGTTACAATGTAGTGGATGTTGAAGCTGCTAAGGAGGCAGGAATCATTGTAACCAATATCCCCACTTATGGAACAGATGCAGTTTCTCAGTATGCGATAGCCCTTTTACTTGAGCTGTGCCATCATATCGGGGAACATTCCCGATGTGTGAAGAAGGGGGACTGGACCAATAACCAGGATTGGTGTTTCTGGAACTATCCTCTCATTGAGTTGGCAGGTAAGACAATGGGAATCATCGGATTTGGACGAATTGGGCAGGGAACAGCGCGTATTGCTCAGGCTTTGGGTATGAAGGTTGTAGCTTTTGATACCCATAAAATAGATGGACTGGAAAGTGAAAGCTGCAGATATGCTTCTCTGGATGAACTTTTTGAGGTTTCTGATGTGATCTCTCTTCATTGTCCTCTGTTTCCAGCTACGCAGGGGATCATAAATAAAGACAATATTAGCAAGATGAAGGATGGAGTATTGATCATTAATGATTCCAGAGGGCCATTGATTGTGGAGGAGGACTTAAGAGATGCTTTAAACAGCGGAAAAGTAGGAGGAGCAGCAGTTGATGTGGTTTCTACGGAGCCTATCTGTGCAGATAATCCACTTTTGTCTGCAAAGAATTGTATCATCACACCGCATATTGCCTGGGCATCTAAGGAGTCAAGACAGAGATTGATGAATATTGCAGTAGACAATCTGAAAGCTTTTGTAGATGGAAAACCGGTCAATGTTGTGAATTCCTAAAAGAGTTCCGATTGCTCTGCTTCCCCTTGAGAAAATTATCCCCACACCGTATACAGATGCTTGAAGAAAACCGGATTTAATAGTATAATTATTTCGATCAACGATATTTGTGCGGTCAATACCATCCAATATTAATCTTAAGGGGGAATCTATCATGATCAACTGGAACAACTTAGATACGCTTGCTTCCTATCAGGAGCTTTTAAAGGCAGAGCGTGTAAATCTCGTGGAGGCGATGTCTGGAGAGAACGGATCAGAGCGTGTAAAAAAGTACAGCGTTCCGATGGCAGAGGGTTTTGTTTATAACTATGCTGCAAAGCAGGTGGATGACGCGATCCTGGCCGATCTTGTAAAGCTGGCAGAGGAAGCTCAGCTTGCAGATAAATTTCAAGTTCTTTACAACGGCGCAGTGGTAAATACCGGTGAGAAGCGCCTTGTGCTTCATCATCTGACCCGTGGACAGCTGGGCGAGGCTGTTCAGGCGGACGGCGTTGATAAGCGCACCTTCTATGTGGAGCAGCAGAAGAAGATCACCGAGTTCGCAAACAAGGTGCATGCAGGAGAGATCACAAATGCAGCAGGTGAGAAATTCACTACGGTTGTGCAGATTGGTATTGGCGGCAGTGATCTCGGACCACGTGCGATTTATCTGGCTCTTGAGAACTGGGCTAAGAAGCAGAATACACTTAAAATGCAGGCAAAATTCATCAGCAATGTAGATCCGGATGATGCAGCTGCAGTGTTGGATTCCATCGACGTAGCACATTCCCTCTTTATCCTTGTTTCCAAATCCGGTACTACGCTGGAGACTTTGACAAACGAATCCTTTGTGAAGGATGCACTGAAAAATGCAGGATTAGACGCCTCCAAACATATGGTTGCCGTTACCAGTGAGACCTCTCCTCTGGCAAAGAGCGATGATTATCTGGCTGCCTTCTTTATGGATGATTATATCGGAGGACGTTACTCCTCCAGTTCAGCAGTGGGCGGAGCCGTATTGTCACTGGCATTTGGACCTGAGGTATTTGCACAGTTCCTGGAGGGTGCAGCAGAAGAAGACAAGCTGGCCATGAATAAGGATGTATTAAAGAATCCTGCCATGCTGGATGCATTGATCGGCGTTTACGAGCGCAATGTGCTTGGCTATCTGTGTACAGCAGTTCTTCCATACTCCCAGGCATTAAACCGTTTCCCGGCGCATCTGCAGCAGCTGGATATGGAATCCAATGGTAAATGTGTAAACCGTTTTGGCGAGCGGGTAAATTATCAGACAGGCCCTGTGATCTTTGGTGAACCCGGAACAAACGGACAGCATTCCTTCTATCAGCTCCTTCATCAGGGAACTGACATTGTGCCCCTTCAGTTTATCGGCTTCAAGAACAATCAGATGGGTGTGGATGTCGTGATCGAGGAAAGCACAAGCCAGCAGAAGCTGTGCGCGAATGTGGCTGCCCAGATCGTGGCATTTGCATGCGGTAAGTCAGATGAGAACCGCAATAAGAACTTTGAGGGAGGACGTCCGTCCAGTATTATTATCGGCGACCAGGTAAATCCCAGATCAGTGGGCGCGCTTCTGTCCCACTTTGAAAACAAGGTTATGTTCCAGGGCTTTGTATGGAATGTGAACAGCTTTGACCAGGAGGGCGTACAGCTTGGCAAGATATTGGCAAAGCGTGTGCTTGCACATGATACAGACGGAGCATTGAAGGAATTCAGTGATCTGCTGAATATTTAATTGCACGTAACAGTTCAGATTTCCACATCGGATGGATATCCGATGCTTCTTGTCCGGCCTGGCCGGGCAAGAAGATACCCCGTCTGAACTGTTACAATTACACAGTATCCAGCAAAACGCGCCAGAGAGGCGTTTTGTCGGATCGACATAAAAGTACGGGCCGGAGTCAGGAAAATGTCTCCGGCCTTTTTCTGCCATTTTCCGGTATAATTACCAGACATTCCCTGTAGGATTACCAGTAATTTTATGTTATGATCTATTTGTAACAGAAATGTAATATTTATGTAACAAATAAGGAGGTAACATCATGAGAAAAACAGGAATCTATGGTTTAGCGGCCGCATTGGCAGTTACAGCAGCAAGCCCTATGACAGCGATGGCAGCAAACATTGTATGTAAAGTTCCGGGGGCAGGGCAGAAGCTTGTGATCGGAGGAAATCCTTCTAAGGGGATCCTGGCGGGGATGCAGGTGAATTGTGATAATCTGGCAGAGATCCTGGGTTCTGACTGCCTGATTCCGGGAAATGGCGGCGGGACGGGTGAAATGATACCTGGACAGATGCAGCCGGGGCAGATGCTTCCGGGGCAAGGAGTACCAGGACAGATTCCTCCAGTACAGACAACGCCGGACGAAATGATACCAGACCATACGGTACCGGATCAGACGGCCCCGGATGAGACGATTCCGGATGTGACCGAAAGCAGCGATTCTCTGGCGGCACAGGTGGCAGAGCTGGTAAATAAAGAGCGTGCAAAGGCCGGCCTGTCCCCTCTTACATGGAATACAAAGGCAGCCAGCGCAGCCCGGACAAGGGCAGAGGAGCTGACAGCCTCCTTCTCCCACACCAGGCCAAATGGAAGCAGCTTTTCCACAGCCCTCACAGAGGCAGGCCTTACATACAGCCGTTCCGGTGAAAATATTGCCTACGGACAGACAAGCGCAGAGCAGGTTATGGAGCAGTGGATGAACAGCTCCGGTCACCGCGCCAATATCCTGGATCAGAATTTCACATCCATAGGCGTAGGCCATTACGTGAGTCCGTCAGGTGTTCATTATTGGACTCAGCTGTTTACAAGATAACATCCAGTTTCCTATATGATATCTGAAACGGCCCTTCACAGGACTTCCAGATCTCATTGTCAGCACATCCCTTCGGCTCAAAGGCAGATTTGAGCCGAAGGGATGTGTTTTTGATTTCATAAAATGGAGCTTGTATTTTCGTGCCTTATTTGTTATAATAATTAATGTAAAAACATAATGTTGTAATTACATATTAACAAAGAAGGCGGAGGAAAAGAACGATGGCATACGAACACAAGACTTTTGATGAATTTCATGTAGGGGACAAAACGGAATACAGCCGTACGATCACAGAGACAGACGTACTCAATTATGCTGGTCTCACAGGGGATTTCAGTCCGCTGCATCTCAATGAGCTTTATGCAAAGACCACCATGTTTGGCACACGTATTGCCCAGGGGCTTTTGATCACCGCTATCTTAAGTGCCAGCAGCGGCCCGTTTTTCGGCAGCGGCGCAGTATATGCCGGCCATAACCAGAGATTTTTAGCTCCTGCAAAAATAGGAGACACGGTTACATTTACGGTTGAGATCTTAGAGAAGAAGCAGGGAAAGCAGATCTTGGTCACCAGGGGCTACGCCACGAATCAGGACGGGACTCTTCTGGTAGACGGCCAGATCTACACAAAGATCCTGCCAAAGGAAGAAGCCTCAGGGAAACAGGCTTAAGGGGAAGGAGAATTACTATATGGGGAATAAGGTTTACAAGCTGGAGGCCGCGCTGGATCTGATCCATTCCGGTGATACGGTTGCAACAAGCGGATTTGGCCTCTGCGGCCATGCAGAGGAAATCTCTGTGGGGCTGGAGGAGCGGTTTTTGCAGACAGGCAGTCCAAACCATCTGACGCTGTACTATGGTTCGGGCATGAGCGACTGGCATGGACATGGGGTGGATCACTTTGCCCATGAGGGCTTTCTGGACTGCGCAGTGGCAGGACATTATGGGGCTGCGGTTAATCTGGGACAGCTTATTTTTGAAAATAAAGTGAAGGCGTACAATCTTCCCCAGGGCATTTTGCAGAAAATGTTCCGCAGCAGGGTAGAGGGACTGCCGGGGGCCATCTCCCAGGTGGGACTTCATACGTATGTGGATCCCCGTCTGGAGGGGGGCAGGATGAATGCGGTCACTGACCGGGATCTGGTGGAAGTGATCAATATCAAAGAGGAGGAGTACCTCTTTTATCCCGCTCCCAAGATCGATGTGGGGATCATACGAGGCACCTGCGGGGACACAGAGGGAAATATAAGCATTGAGGATGAGGCGGTTCCCACGGATATCCGTCTTATCGCCATGGCTGCAAAGGCCTCAGGAGGCAAGGTGATCGCCCAGGTCAAGCACATTGTTCCTGCGGGAACGCTTATGCCAAATAAGATCCATGTGCCGGGGATCTTTGTAGATGCAGTGGTGCAGACCTCGGATCCTGTTTCTTACCACAAGCAATCCTCTGACTGCTATTATGATAAGGCCCTGTCCGGGGACATCATTGTCCCGGCAGAGCAAAACGCGCCATTGCCCTTAGATGCGAAAAAGGTGATCGCAAGAAGATGTGCTCTGGAGCTTACGCCCAATGCAGTGGTCAATCTGGGGATAGGAACACCTGAATATGTGGGTGCAGTGGCAGAGGAGGAGGGCTGCGGAAGGCAGATCACCCTTACATTAGAAAGCGGCATTTTTGGCGGTCAGGCCTGCAAGGGCCTTGGCTTTGGCGCAGCGCGCAATTTTAGCGGTGTCCTGGAGCAGTCGCCTCAGTTTGACTTTTATGACGGCGGAGGCCTCGACATTGCATTTTTGGGATTAGCCCAGACAAACCGGTTTGGAGATGTGAACGTTTCAAAATTCTCCGGAAAGGTAACAGGCTGCGGCGGATTCATCAATATTTCCCAGCGGACTCCAAAGCTCATTTACTGCGGTACATTCACAGCCGGAGGGCTCAGGGAGACCTTTCAGGAGGGAAGGCTTCACATACTCCAGGAGGGAAGGAACCTGAAATTTGTGGATCATCTGGAGCAGGTCACTTACAGCGGAAGCTTTGGGGCAAAATGCGGGCAGCAGGTACTGTTTGTCACGGAGCGGGCCGTATTTGAGCTCACAAGGGATGGACTGATGCTCACGGAGATCGCTCCGGGCGTGGAGCTTGAGAGGGATATCTTGAAATTAATGGAATTTGCTCCTCTCATTTCTCCGGACTTAAAGATCATGGATGAGTCGCTGTTTAAGGAGGAGCTGATCGGGCTGAAGGAGAGGTTTCCGTCTGGGGATCAAAAGCTGGAAGAGGAAGGGAGTGCAACATGAAGCAGGGAAAAAGCTATTTATTGAAGGAGGAGTCAGGAATTGCATGGTTCACGATTAACCGGCCCCAGGTCTTAAATGCCCTGGATCCGGAGTCATGGACAGAGATAGAAGCATTCTGTGATTATTTTGAATCGGCGGACCACTTGAAGGTTTTAGTTATCACCGGAGCCGGTGAAAAGGCCTTTTGTGCAGGTTCCGATGTCCGTTCCCTGGCAGATCGCGATGCCCTGTCAGAAGTGTTTGCACGGGGACTGTTATACATAACAAATAAGCTGGAGAAATCTACAAAACCAGTGATTGCAGCCATCAATGGATATGCGTTTGGAGGGGGACTGGAGCTTGCCCTGGGCTGTGACATCCGCATTGCCTCAGAAAACGCGGCCTTCGCCTTTCCGGAAACGGGATTGGGGATCATCCCCGGAGCAGGCGGTACACAGCGGCTGGCCCGCATGATCGGAGTGGGCAGGGCAAAGGAGATGATCCTGGCGGGAAGGCGCTTAAATGCCAAAGAGGCCCAGGATTTCGGCCTGGTGATGAAGGTGGTACCCCAGGCACAGCTCATGGAGGAGGCAGAAAAGCTGGCTGAGACGCTGCTTGAGAAGGCGCCGCTGGCGATCGCAATGGCAAAGCGCGCCATACGAGCCTCCATGGATACGAACCTGCAGGATGGACTTGATATGGAAGGCCTGATGGCGGGGGTGATCTTTTCTACAGAGGACCGCATAGAGGGCATGCGTGCCTTTAAGGAAAAACGCAGGCCGGAGTATCGCAGAAGATAGGAGAAAAGCACGGGAGATGCATATTTTTGAAAAGCCAGGACCAGCGAATACGGATGAGGCGCTGAGCATTGCATTGGAAGGAGCAAGGAGGCGCGGTATTAACTGCATCATCGTTGCGTCAAATACGGGGGAGACCGTAAAAAAACTGTTGGATATGGATATAGAAGGGATGACAGTTATCTGTGTTTCCCTTGTATACGGATATTTTGAGATCGGTAAGCAGACGATGGAGGAGGTGGTGCGCCGCCAGCTGGAGGAGAGGGGAGTCAGAATCATCATAGCGGCCCATTGCCTCAGCGGAGGAGAGCGGGCATTTTCCAGGGCCTTTGGAGGCATCGGGCCAGTGGAGGCGGCGGCAAAGACGCTTATGATGTTCGGACGCGGGACAAAGGCTGCCATTGAGTCTGCCATCATGGCGGCGGACTGCGGGGCTGTACCCTACGGGGAGCCGGTGATGGCCGTTGCCGGAACCAGCCGCGGCGCAGATACTGCCCTCATCCTCAGGCCCGCGTATACTGCCGTTTTTTTGGATACACGGATTGACGAGATACTCTGCAAGCCCATAGTGCCGGGCAAAGCGCAAATAGGAAAAGGAGGAAAAGAATGATCCTTTCACCGGAATATGAATTAATGAGGAAAAATTTCCGCAATTTTGCGGAGACGGAGTTTACAGCAGAGCTCCAGGACAGATTAGACCGCGAGGGCGGATTTGATTGGGATATGCACGATAAAATGGCAAAATATGGTTTCCTGGGCTGTAAGATCCCGGAGGAATATGGCGGCCAGGGAGGAGATACGCTGGCGTACGTCCTGATGGTGGAGGAATTTGCCCGCGTGAGTCCTGTTTTGGCCATCTATGCCAATACTCCCAATTCTCTGGGCTGCGGGGCGCTGCTGTCTTATGGCTCGGAGGAACAGAAGAAGACCTATATTCCCCTGCTGGCGTCAGGGGAAAAGAATTTCTGTTTTGCACTGACAGAGCCGGGAGCGGGCTCTGATGCAGGGAGCCTGATGACCAGGGCGGTAAAGGATGGGGAAGACTACATATTAAATGGGCGGAAATGCTTTATCTCAGGAGCTCCGATCTCGGACTATGCCATTGTATATGCGAGGACGAATCCTGCCCTGAAGGGAAACAAGGGGATCTCCATGTTTATCGTTGATCTCAAGCTTCCCGGCATTTCCATAGGCAAACACGAGAACAAGATGGGGATCAACGGATATCCCACCAGCGATATCGTATTTGAAAATGTCCGCGTACCGAAGACACAGCTGTTGGGGCCTCTTGACAAAGGCTTTGCAGCAGCTATGAAGACATTGAACGGAGGACGTCTGGGCGTTGCGGCCCAGTCTCTGGGAATTGCCCAGGCCTGCCTGGAGGAATCCATAAGCTACGCAAAGCAGAGAAAGCAGTTTGGCAAACCGATCTGCAAAAATCAGGCGATCAGCTTTATGATCGCAGATATGGCGACAGAGATCGCGGCTGCCCGCGAGCTGATCTACAGCACTGCCATTGAGAAGGATGCGGGAGCAAAGGATGCTCCTATGAAATGCTCCATGTGTAAATATTTCACATCGGAGATGGCAAACCGGGTTGCCGCAAAGGCGATCCAGATCCATGGAGGCTATGGCTACATGAAGGAATACAGAGTGGAGCGGCTGTACCGTGACGCCAGGATCATGACCCTGTATGAAGGAACCAGCCAGGTACAGCAAATGGTCATTTCCGGCAATTTGTTAAAATAGGAGGGAGCTGGCATGAGAATTTATGTGTGCGTGAAGCAGGTTCCGGATACATCCGGAAAGGTTGCTGTAAAGGAGGATGGAACGTTGGACCGTGCATCCATGGAAACGATCATTAATCCGGACGACATGGCTGCCATGGAGGCGGCCCTGCAGTTAAAGGATGAGACTGGCTGCCAGGTCACAGCAGTGACCATGGGGCCTGCCCCGGCAGAGGGGATGCTCCGGGAGCTGTTGGCAATGGGGGCAGACGATGGAGTCCTGATTTCCAGCCGCGAATTTGGCGGCTCTGACACCTTTGCCACGTCCCAGATCATTGCCGGAGCCCTGCATTATCTGGGGGTCGGCGGGGAGGATGTGATCTTTTGCGGGCGCCAGGCCATTGACGGGGATACGGCCCAGGTAGGCCCGCAGATCGCAGAAAAATTAAATCTTCCTCAGGTTACATATGTGGCGGATATGAAAAAGGATGGAAATGTTCTGACAGTAAAGCGCCTGCTGGAGGACGGATATATGACGATACAGGTACAGACGCCCTGTCTGCTTACCTGCGTGAGGGAGATGAACGCTCCGCGCTATATGACAATTAAAAATATTCTCGGCTGCTATCAAAAACCGGTCCGGATATTAGATTACAATGCTTTAAAGGATGATCCGCTGATCGACCTTACGACCATTGGCCTGAAGGGTTCCCCAACCAATATTTTCCGTTCCTTTACGCCTCCGAAGAAGGAGGCAGGACGCATACTGGCCGGCACTGAGGAGGAGGCTGTAGAGGAATTGGTCAGCCAGCTTGTAAAAAAACATGTGATCTAAGGAAGAGGGAGGAACGGGAATGGCTTTTAACAGTGCAGAGATCAATGGATTTTCTGATATTTGGGTATTCTGTGAGCAGCGGGACGGCGTGCTTCAGAATACGGATTTTGAGCTTATCAGCGAAGGGCGGAAGCTGGCTGATGAGAGAGGGGCGAAGCTGGTAGGCATCCTGCTCGGAGGAGAAGGAATCAGCCGGGCTGCAGGAGAGCTGGGAGGCTATGGCGCTGACAAGGTGATCGTTTGTGAAGATCCGGCGCTGGATGTGTATACAACGGACAGGTACTGCAATGTAATCTGTGACATCGTAATGGAGAGAAAGCCGGAGGTGCTGCTGATAGGGGCCTCCAACATCGGCAGGGATCTGGGCCCCCGCGTGGCGGCAAGGCTGCACACAGGCCTTACAGCCGACTGCACGCATCTGGATATTGACATGGAACGCTATGTGCAGTTTTTGAGGGAATCCTCCACCATTGACGTAGATTCCGTCAAATTTAAGATGGAGGACACCAACCTGAAGATGACCAGACCTGCCTTTGGAGGACATTTGATGGCAACGATCATCTGTCCCAGATTCCGGCCCTGCATGTCGACCGTCCGGCCCGGCGTGTTTAAGAAGAGTGCCTTCTGCCGGGAAAAGGCAGATGCATGCGAGATCGAGAGAGTGGAGGTAAGGCTGGAGGATGCAGCATTAAAGACAAAGGTCCTTGAGGTAGTAAAGGAGACAAGGAAAATGGTTGACCTCATAGGGGCCGAGGTCGTGGTTTCCGTGGGAGCCGGTATCAGCAGGGATCCGAAGAAGGGGATCGAATTGGCAGAAGAACTGGCAAAGGCCCTGGGAGGGGGAGTGGTCGGCGCGTCACGAGCCGCGATCGACTCTGGCTGGCTGCCCTCCGACCATCAGGTGGGACAGACCGGCAAAACGGTGCGTCCGAAAATATATGTTGCCCTGGGCATCTCCGGTGCGATCCAGCACAAGGCCGGGATGCAGGATTCGGAGCTTATCATTGCGGTAGACGCCAATGAGTCTGCCCCGATCTTTGAGTGCGCGGATTACGGCATCGTAGGAGACCTGTTTAAGGTGGTCCCGCTTATGACCGATGCGGTGAAGGCGGCAAAGGAAGCAAAATAAACAAAATGAGAAAGAAAAATGGCTATCCTTCATGTGCGGGCATAGCCATTTATTCGTGGTCAGGGCGTACAGGGCCTTTGGAGATCAGCGGCAGAGCTCTACGCCAAAGTTCATCCTGTCTCCCCTGTATTTTGATATGGTGTACTCCACAGGAGTCGTACGGTTTGCATAGGCCACCGTTGTCACAATGCAGATAGCCATGCCGGAATTGATCTGAAGCAGCTGGGCCTCCTTTGAAGTGGCATTTGCGGCCTGAATACTCCTGTGAGCATAGTCGATATAGAGCCCGTACTCCTCCTCCAGCACATGATAGAGGGAGGCGGTAGAAAAATCAATCTCCAGCAGCTTGTGGAATTTGTCGTAGGACAGATAGTTCTGCTGTATCATGATGGGCTCATTGTCAACTCCGCGCAGACGTTTTAGAAGGATCAGCCTATCTGTTTTGGCGAGGCCAAGGCTTTCATTGATCATATTCTGCGGATTTACGACCTCGATCTGAAGGAGTTTGCAGGTGGGAACCAGTCCGCGGTCCCTCATTTCCTCGTTAAATGTCTGCAGTTTATTCAGAAAGCGCGCATCAATCCGTTTGGGGGCGACAAAGGTTCCCTTCCCTTTTTGGCGGACAAGATATCCCTCGCTTACCAGCTCGCCGAGGCATTGGCGCACAGTGGGGCGGCTGATTCCCAGGCTATCACATAACTCGTTCTCCGGGGGGAGAAGATCCCCCTCATTAAGAGTGTGATTTTCAATGAGATCCAAAATACAAAGCTTCAGCTGATAGTAAAGAGGGACAGGTATGGCTTTGTTAATGCGGAAAATAGACAGATCAGATTTCATATAGTAACACTCCTATAATGTAATATTATTCTTACATTAGGAATATAGCATATTTTTGCAAATCGCACAATTTCAAAATTATAAAAAAATGGTAAAAAGAGGAGAATTTCAAGTTCTTCTTGACAGTAACCATTTTTTTGCTATAATAAATGTAAAGACATAATGTCATAAATACAATATTGAAAGGGGATAGGGTTACATGGCTAAGAAAGTTGCAATTGTCACCGGCTCCAGAAGGGGCATAGGAAAAGGTATTGCCGAGGAGCTGGGAAGAGAGGGCTACTACGTAGTCGTAAGCGCTGCCAGCGCCGAGGCAGAGGAGACCATGGGGGAGTTCAAAGCCCTGGGCATTGACTGTGAATATATCCAGTGCAATGTGGCTGACACCCAGGCCAGGGAGAATCTGATCAACACAGTATGCGAAAAGTTCGGGCGTCTGGACGTTCTGGTGAACAATGCCGGCGTAGCGCCGAAGGTGAGGCGTGACCTTCTGGAGGTAGAGGAGGAGAGCTACGACCGCGTGATTGGGATCAATGCCCGCTCCATGTTCTTCATGTGCCAGCTGGCGGCGAGAAAGATGATCGAGTTCCAGAAGGAGGGGCTGGAGGACTACTGTCCGCGCATCATCAACATTTCCTCTGTTTCCGCCTATGCATCCTCCACTAACCGCGGAGAATATTGCGTGTCAAAGGCAGCCATTTCCATGACTACCACACTCTATGCCGACAGGCTGGCAGAGTTCGGCATCCCTGTATTTGAAGTGCGTCCGGGCATGATCCTCACCGACATGATGGCCGAGGCTTCCAGAGAAAGGTTTGGAAAGGCGATCGAGGCCGGTACACTTACCCCCATCAAGCGCTTTGGAACTCCGAAGGATGTGGCCGACTGCGTGGCAGTGCTCTGCAGCGGAAGGCTTGACTTTGCTACAGGCCAGATCCTGAATGCAGACGGAGGCTACCATATCCGCCGCCTGTAAAACGCAGCAGACTTTTATATGAAAGGAGAATATAAAATGATACCTGATACACCAATCATCCGCAAGGTAAAGAATGCGTTGATGTCCATCCAGCGCCGCAGCTGGGAGCAGAGCGAGGCAATGCAGGCCATGCTGGAGCTGAGAGACTATGAGACTCTGATCACCTTTGCGAAGGAAGCCTCCTATATCCGCCTGGAGGACGGCCGCACAACCCTCACCACCGAGTGGGAGAAGCGCACTGTCACAGATCCCTGCGCCTGCGGCGAAGCGATGATGGTCGCTGCCCAGCTCACCAATGACCGCCTGATCCGCGAGACCTATGAGGGCCTTTTGGACTACACCCTGCACAAGGCGGCAAGGAATCCTCAGGGAATCCTCTACCACTTAAACGACGCGCCGGAATTTTGGGTTGACTCCATCTATATGATGCCTCCCTTCCTGGCAGCAGCCGGCTATTATGAAGAGGCGGTAAAGCAGATCAACGGATACTGGGACGCCCTCTATGATCCTGAGATCAAGATGCTTTATTGGATCTGGGACGATGAGAAAAAGCACTATGTGAGAACACACCACAGGAGCATCTGCACCGGCTACGCAGCAGTAGGCCTTGTGAAGGTGGCAGCCCGTCTCCCAATGTCAATGAAGGAGGAGAAGGACAAGATGATGGAGAAGGGGAAGATCGTGATCGATTCGATCCTTAAGTACATCGACGACGACGGCGTCTGCCATGATACCCTGGATAATCCCGAGAGCATTATCGGCATTAATGCAGTTAGTATGGTCACAGGTGCGATATACCGCGCTCTGGCAGCAGGCTATCTGGATAAGACATATGAGGAGAAGGCCAACCATCTGCGCCAGACTCTTCATGACAAGGTGGATCCTTACGGCTTTGTGTACGGCGTGTGCGGCGTGCCGGACAACAATAAGACGGGCATTTCTGCAAACGGGCAGTCATTTTTCCTGATGATGGAGGCTGCATATTACGACTATGCAGAAAATCCTGTCAATCAGCCTGACGCATGGTATAACCAGATGTTCAAGGGAGAGAACGGAAAAACAAGCGATTATATGGGCGTCATAGCAGAATAAAAGAACAAAATACGAGGTGGAATAATATGCCAATTAACGGAAAAGATTTAGCGAGAATGATCGACAGCACGGATATTGGAACGCTTGCCACAAAGCAGGAGATAGACGAGATGATCGCCCAGGCAAAGGAGTATCATTTCTTTGCCATCAACGGACCGGCCTGCTATTTCCCCTATTTGGTGGAGCAGCTTAAGGGAACGGATACGAATCCCGGATTCGGCTGCACCCGCTGGTCGGGAGCAGATCCCTCCCACTGCAAGGCCTATGCGGCAAAGTGGGCAGTGAGCCTGGGAGCTCAGGAGATCGATATGGTCATGAACCAGAGCTATCTTGTCTCCGGCATGTACAAGGAAGCGGAGGAGGATATCCGCATTGTGAAGGATGCCATCGGGGACAAGGCGCTGAAGGTCATTATTGAATGCCCGCTTCACGATGAGAAGCTGATCGTGAGAGCAGCGGAGATCATCGTAGCCTCCGGCGCCGACTGCATCAAGACCTGCTCCGGTACGGAAGGCCCCTGCACCCTGCGCCATGTGGAACTGATCTCAAAGACAGTAAAAGACAAGGTGTGGATCAAGGCGGCAGGAGGGATCAGAGATATCCAGACAGTAGACAGGATGCTGGATATGGGGGTGGCCCGGTTCGGAATCGGTTACCGGCATGCAAAAGAGATCTGCGATGCGGCCAACAACCGTTAACTATCAAATACTAAAGGCGGGGATTTTTTGAGAAATTATCTGATAGCCCATGATCTGGGAACCTCCTGCGACAAGGCGGCGCTGATATCCGCAAGCGGGGAAGTGCTGCGGGTCTGCACGGAGAATTACCCTGTACATACGCCGTCAAATGGCCTGGCGGAGCAGAATCCAGAGGACTGGTGGAACGCGTTCTGCGCGTGCAACCATACATTGTTAGAGGGCCTGGACGCCGGGGAGGTGGCGGCAGTTTCCATGTGCAGCCAGCTGATGTGTGCTTTGGCTGTGGACGTGCAGGGAAAGCCGCTCTATCCGGCCATAATATGGGCAGATACCAGGGCGGCAGAGGAAGCCAAGCAGCTGGAAGCCAGGGTAGGAGAGAAGGAGTATTACAACATTACCGGTATGAGGTCAGCGGCAGGGTACAGCCTGCCAAAGCTGATGTGGCTTAAGAAGCACCGGTCTGAGATTTATGAGCATACCCATTGCTTTTTAAATGTCAAGGATTTTATCAATTTCCGTCTGACAGGGCGGATGGCCACAGATCCGGAATGCGCAGCCTACATGCACTGCGCAGACTGGAGGGTCAGGGACTGGTCCCAGACATTGCTGGATGCAGCGGGCATTGCACGGGAGAAACTGCCGGATATCCTTCCCATAGGGAGTATATTGGGGGAGGTGACCGGGGCAGCATCCCTGGAATCCGGGCTCAAGGCTGGAATACCAGTGGTAATGGGAACAGGCGATGGAGGAGCTGCCACGCTGGGAGCAGGGATCGTGGAGGAAGGGGAGGCGTATACCAGCCTCGGAACCTCCAGCTGGGTCTCTGTTGTGACGGGCAGCGAGCGGCTGGACCCTGAGAGAGGTATTTCAAAGATCAACTACTTTGATACTCTCCGCGATTCCGGGACAATGCAGGCCGGCGGCTATTCCTACAGCTGGCTTAAAAATACTCTCTGCGGTGAGGAGCGCATAAGAGCGAAGGAGACGGGACAGAAGGATTATATCCTCATTGACCGTCTGGCGGCGGAATCTTCCCCCGGAGCAGGGGGTGTCATGTATCTGCCCTATCTGTTAGGAGAACGCTCTCCCTACTGGGATACAGAACTTAGAGGAGCGTTCCTGGGACTTTCCGGTAGGACGAAGAAAGGCGATATTTGCCGGAGTGTGCTGGAGGGGGTAGCCATGCATCTGAGGATGATCCTGATGAGGATCATGGATATCAACCAGATAGAAGCCCTGAGCAGTATGAAGCTTGTGGGGGGAGGTGCATCCAGCCCTCTGTGGCGCCAGATTTTTGCGGACGTCTACGGGGTGCCCATCCTGTCGAACCATCTTTCCGATGTGGCAGGCGCGCTGGGAATCGCGGTGATCGCAGGCACAGCCCAGGGTATCTTCCCGGACATAAAGGTCATACGGGAATTGCAGGGAACGTCCAGCGTGACTGAGCCGGACATGAAGCGGCACCAGATATACAAGGAATTGTATGAGATCTTTCGGGATGCAGGCCAGGCATCCATGGAGATCAGCCACCGGCTGGCAAAACTGGATAATAAATAAAGAGGAGGTATGGTGTTGAAACAGTTGTTCCATTATCATTCATTGGATGATGTGAGAAATGAGCTGAAGGAGCTTGGCAAATCCCTTCCGCTCAGCGAGGATGTAGAGATACTGAAGGAGCCATGTGAGTTCGGCGCTGTGAAGCTGGAGAACAGGCTGTGCATCGCTTCCATGGAGGGTGTTGACTCCCTTCCGAACGGTGCTCCGTCTGAGCTTACAATCAGGCGCTATCACAAGCTGGCTGAAGGGGGAGCTGCCTTAATATGGTTTGAGGCGGTATCCGTTGTGCAGGAGGGACGTTCCAGCCTCAAGCAGCTGTATCTCAACCGCGAGACGCTGCCGGCATTTAAAAAGCTGGTGGCAGAGGTTAAAGAAATAGGGCTTAAGAAAAATGGGTTTGCCCCTTACGTTGTCATGCAGGCGAACCACAGCGGCCGTTACTCACGGCCGAACCCGGAGGCGTCACCGGAGCCGATCATTGCGTACCACCGCCCGGAGCACGAGGCTTTGGGCCGGTTGGATGACAGCTGCATTGCCACGGACGACTACTTAAAGCAGATGGAGGAAACCTTTGGGGAGGCGGCCTTCCTCTGCAAGGAGGCCGGGTTTGACGCAATGGATGTGAAGAGCTGTCACGGATATCTTTTTGATGAATTTGCATCGGCCTTCACCAGAGAGGGGCCTTACGGGGGAAGCTTTGAGAACAGGTTCCGCCTGCTGATCAATTCCGTAAAGAATGCGAAACAGGCAGAAGACGATTCCTTTACGATCATCTGCCGTCTGGGTATCCACGACAGGTTCCCCTATCCCCATGGGTTCGGCATGGCAAAGGATGGAAGCCTGGAGCCGGATTATACGGAGCCCATTGAGATCGTAAGGATCCTCCACAAGGAGCTGGGAATGCCCTTTATCAACCTGACCATGGGAGATCCCCACAAGAATTTCCATGTGACCAGGCCTTACGACCATGATAAGCTGACAGAGGTGCCGGAGCATCAGCTGGTGAGCATTGCCAGGCTGTACGAGGGCTTTGGCGTGATCAAAAAGGCGTTCCCCAGCCTGGGCGTAGCGGCATCGGCGCCGACTTATCTCAGACAGTTCTCGCCTAATCTGGTGGCGGGAGCGATCCACGAGGGAATATGCGATGCGGCGTGCTTTGGAAGGCTTTCTTTCGCTAATCCGAATTTCCCCAATGAGATCATGACCACGGGAAAGCTGGATAAGCTCCACACCTGTGTCACCTGCGGAAAATGCAGCGAGCTGATCCGCGCAGGCGTTCCCACGGGATGCGTCATACGAAATACGCAGATCTATCTGCCTTACTATCAATCAATCCAGTCTCGCGCATAGAGAGACAAATTTTGGGAGGTGTTATTCCATGTCGGAAGCAACAAACTTTTTGATCTGGCAAATTATAATATGGGGTATTCCGTTCGTAAGCGCCCTGCTGTACATTCATTTTTGTAAAATCGGTTATTTTGAGGACGAGGAGCAGGAAGAGAAAACGGAGAAAGGCGGTGGCAAAGCGTGAATACATCTTTAATTGCAAAAATTATGATCGTAGTATCATTCTTTCTGTTTATGGGAGTCGGCGTATGGGTATCTAAGAGAGTGAAGAACGCCGAGGACTATTATGTAATGGGGCGTCAGGCTCCGACCTTCCTGGTTACAGGAACAATCGTTGCATCTTATTTAAGCACCACGGCATTTACAGGTATCTTTGCTTCTGCCTATAATCTGGGCATGGGCCCCGGCATCTTAAACTATGGCTGCCTGCTTACCTGGACGCTTCTGATCTTTGTATTGGGCCCCCGCGTTTACCGTTTGAAGGCCCTGTCCATCCCGGAGATCCTTTCCATCCGCTACGGCACACACCGCATCCGTACTGCAGCATCCATCCTGATGATCTTAGCCTGCTCTACCTATCTGGTAAGTATTTTCGCAGGCGCAGGCATCGCGCTTGCCGGACCTCTGGGCGTATCCAAGCATTTCGCTATCGCTATCAGCGGTATCGTAGTATTGTTCTTCTCCGTAACCGGCGGTATGTGGGGCGTTGTTGTCACTGATACCATGATGATGGTTCTCTTTGTGGGCGCCGCCATCCTGGGCTTCCCCATCGCCCTGACACATGCAGGCACAGCCTCCCCGGCAGAGCTGGTACAGGCCATCAATGCAAGCCTTCCCGGCGCATTTAAGGCAGGCGGCTACATGCCGATGTTTGGCAAGCCATTCTGGTCCGCTTCCGGATTTGTAGGCTTCATGGGCTTCATGGTTCTGGTTTCCATGAGCGTAGGCCTTACAGGAGCCCACTGCCTCAGCCGTACCATGATCTGTAAGAATGAGAAGGTTGTGGCCCGCAGCTTCATTTTTGCGCAGCTTTTAGTAGTTCTGTTCCTGGTGCTTGTCTATGCGACTGCTCCCTTTATCAAGATCGCAGCTCCCGCGGATATGCAGGGCTCCCAGGCATACGTGTGGATGGTTATGGAGTGGTTTAATCCTTATCTGGCCGGTATTATATTGGCTGGTATTTCAGCGGCAGGTCTGTCCACAGCATCCACGCTGCTGCAGCAGGCAGGCTCCGCACTGGGAAATGATATCTACGGACAGTTCTTCTTATCACACCTGCCTGCAGAGGAGAGGGAGAAGAAGGTTCTCTCCGTATCCCGCGGGTGTATGTTAGTGATCGGTGTCCTGATGCTGCTCATCTCCATGGTTGATATGGCAAGTGATTTCTTCACCCTGTACTCCTGGGCATTTGCATCCGGTATCTTCGTATGCTGGCTGCCGGCAATCTTTATCGGCTCCATCTCCAAGAAGGTATCCGAACCGGCTGCTTATTGGTCGATCATCATTTCTCTGGTACTTAATATCGGCTACTGGCTGCTGACTCTGACAAATCCGATCCTGCCTCACCAGATCTACGTTGCACTGCCTGCTTCCTTCATCGTTCTGTTTGTAGGAATGAGCCGCGCAGCGCCCACCAAGGCAGCAGAGGAAGGTTTCTGGCGCATGCAGAGCCGTCAGTATAAAAAGGTTCATGGTTATGTTGAGAGCAAATAGGAGGTATTGTAATGAAGGATAATGATACATTGTTCGGAATTCTGATCGCTGTTGGATCCATAGCCGGTTTTTTGATGTGCTGGCTGGTAATGGGGATCCATATCGGAATTTAAAGATAAGAGTCTGAGGAACGAACGGTTCAGTTCTATAAAAAGTGCCGGGGTGCTCTGCAGTTATGTTGAGCGCTCCGGTGTTTTTTTTGCTCTGCTTTTGTACTTGTCCGGCCATAGCTGTTGTTGACATTTTTTATCAATAAGCATACAATAAATGTGATCTACAGGACATACAGGAGGATAAGCCAGAAATGGAAAAACAACTGAATGAATGCGAGGTCGGAAAACGGTACGTGGTGACAGGCGTACAGGTGGACGAGAGCATTACAAGAAGGCTGGAGGCTCTGGGGGTAAACGAGGGCACGCCGGTAAATATATTGAATAAAAAAGGCAGCGGCAGCGTAATCATCAAAATAAGAGGAACCAGGCTTGCCCTGGGAAGGAGGCTGTCAGAGGGGATCACGGTGAAGGAGGAGGCGGCGTCATGAACGGAGACTTAAGAGCAGAGAATGACCTTACTCTGGGAGGCGCTGCCTCAAGCCGGATAAGCGAGGGGAAAGACCTGATGCAGCCTGAGGCTGCAGGCGGACAGAAGGAGGCCCCAGGTATCCGTCCCCGCGCAGAGGGAAGCCGGATATACGGCAGCATCACGCTGAACAGTACTGATAAAGATGGAAATGTATCCGGCAGGATATCTGCACCGCTGAGGCCAAACAGGCAGGGGCACAGGACAGAAGACCGCCCCATTACCGTAGGCTTTGTGGGCAATCCCAACTGCGGCAAGACCACATTGTTTAATGCGTTCACAGGAGCAAAGCTGAAGGTCGCCAACTGGCCCGGAGTGACAGTAGAACGGGTGGAAGGAGAGACCAGCTATAAGGGAAGGCCCATTAAGGTCATTGACCTTCCGGGTATCTACAGCCTTACCTCCTACACCATAGAGGAAAAGGTCACAAGAAAATGCATTGAGGACGGTGAGGTCGATGTCATCATAAATGTAGTAGATGCCTCCTCCCTGGAGCGCAATCTTTACCTTACCACCCAGCTGATCGAGCTGAAAAAACCGGTTATCCTCGCTCTCAACATGATGGATATCGTGGAAGAGAGAGGCATGGAGATCGATATGCACCGCCTTCCGGAAATGCTGGGCCATATTCCCGTCGTTCCTGTGTCAGCCAGGAAGCGCACAGGGCTTGATGTCCTGATGCATGCAGTGGTCCACCACTATGAGGAGGGCCCTCAGGGCGTGGTGATCCATTACAGCGAGGAGATCGAGGAGAAGATCAGCCAGATCGAGGATGCCCTCCGCGAACGGTATGGGGAGATGGATAACATGCGCTGGCATGCCATCAAGTTCCTTGAATTTGACCAGGTGGTGGTAAGCGACCATCCGCTGGAGAATGCCGGGGAGATCCTTCCGCGAAACTACGAGAAGCAGATCATCAATGAAAAATATGATTATATCGAGGAAGTGATCGAGGAATGCCTTGTTAATAAAGAGGAAAAAGCCGCTTTCACTGACAAGGTAGACAGGCTCCTCACCCATCCCGTGTGGGGGATTCCTGTATTTCTGGGGATCATGGCCCTTGTGTTCTTTCTGACCTTTACCGTGGGTGATTTCCTGAAGGAATATTTCCAGATAGCTCTTGATATGCTGTCAGAGGGCGTTCTGGTCTTCCTGACAAATATCCATGCAGCCCAGTGGATGATCTCACTGATCGTGGACGGCATTATCGCGGGAGTGGGAGGCATCCTTACCTTCCTGCCCAACATTTTCATCCTCTTTTTGGCCCTGGCCTTCCTGGAGGACAGCGGCTACATGGCGAGAGTGGCCTATGTTATGAATGAGACCATGGGCATGGTGGGGCTCTCCGGCAAGGCCTTTCTGCCGATGCTGCTGGGCTTTGGCTGCACCGTGCCCGCAGTGATGGCGACCAGGGCATTGGAAAGCGTAAAGGACAGGCGCAGGACGATCCTCATCACGCCCTTTATGTCATGCTCGGCCAGGCTGCCCATCTATGTGCTGTTTGCAGAGATGTTCTTCCCGGACAAGGCGCTTTTTGTAGCCTACTCTCTGTACCTGATCGGGCTTTGCATGGCGATCCTGGTGGCATTTATCATACATATCCACGCCAGGAATGACAGTGCAAAGAATGCGCTCCTGATCGAGCTTCCCGAATATAAGACGCCGAACAAGCGGACAGTGGCGATCTATGTATGGGATAAGGTCAAGGACTATCTGAGCAAGGCGGGAACCACGATCTTCATTGCCTCCATTGTGCTCTGGTTTGTCATGAATCTGGGGCCATCAGGCTTTGTGGATGAGGTATCTGACAGCTTTGCATCCATGATCGGCCATATGCTGGTGCCGGTACTTGCGCCTGCAGGACTGGGCCTGTGGCAGGTTGCAGTGGCGCTGATCTCCGGACTTTCTGCAAAAGAAGTGGTGGTATCCAGCTTCAGCGTTCTGTTTGGCATTAACAACATCAACTCCCCCTCAGGGATGGCACAGCTGTCAGATGTGCTGGCAGCAGCAGGCTTTGGAGGCGTCAATGCCTATGCGCTGATGATCTTCTGCCTCCTGTACTCACCCTGTATTGCAGCAGTGGCAACCATCAAAAGGGAGACCGGGTCCTGGAAATGGACGGCGGGAATGGTGTTCTTCCAGCTGGCTGTGGCATGGCTGGGGGCTGTGGCCGTATTCCAGATCGGAAGCCTGATCCTGGGATAACCGGTCAGCACACAAGGGCATTGTTCTGGGGAGCAATGGTCACAGAATCCGTGCTTCTGGTATAGAGATAGACCTGATCAGAGAGACGGTCCTGCTCCGGAACCTCGGAGCGGTTGATAAAGGATACAAGACGTGAGAGCTCTTTGAAAGAGATGGGAGTTTCATAGGGAAGAAGCAGTACTTCGTGGATGCTGGACGGAAGGATGATCAGATCTGTTTCCGTCCCTTCCGCGAAGTTTTTTAATACATTGGGGTAGAGAAGGCAGGAGGCACCGCCTACACCGCCTGTATTTGTAAGAACGTAGAGGGGAAGCGCGGCGCTTATGACCGGACTGCCGGCAAGCTCCTCCAAAAGATGGTCCATGCTGGTGATAATGGGAGGAAAGCTCCGGGGGCCGTTTTCCATGGCAGCCTGATAAAGCTCTTTCTGGGTAATGCCCCAGATGTCCAGATGTTCCTTCTGTATAAGGGCAGTCATAAGGCCTTCCTCATCCTCCTTCAGGGCCAGATGGAACACCAGGGCCAGATCCAGCCATGGAATGTGGGGGATATCCCTTAAGAGCAGTTCATTCCACTGGCTGTTGATCAGACGGCAGATGATCCTGGGCTTCATGGACTCAAAATCCGTGAGGGAGGAACAGTCAAATACGGGAAGATCCTCATTGGCGCGGTAAAGGGCCTCTATTTCCGCCACAATATCCGTTACCGGCCGCCCGGAAAGATACTGGCTGTAGCAGGAGTTCAGGTAAATGGCAGGCGCTACGCTGGAGCCTTTTTTTGAAATGCAGAGCCCGTCCAGAACGATTCCGTTGTTCTTCGGCACCTTCCGCAAAAAGAGCTCATACCCTTCGCCCAGAGCCTGTTCAAGCTGCTCCTTTACCGTGTTGAGAAATAATTCGTATACCAAAAGATATACCTCCTTTATAAATATTTATGCGATCTGCCAAAAGCAGCACATATCATCCTGGATCTGCATGCAAAAAGGGAAGTCTTGAGAAGAATTCCGCAGAAGGAAACAAGATGGAATATAGAGAAAAGAATGTTATGATTGAATCTTATTAAGATGAGATAAGCTTAATTCACCGCAGGGATTTTGTCAAGAAAAATCGTAACAGTTCAGTCGGCTGCCGGGAGGGCGGCTGGCGCTCCGGTTTCGGACATAAGAAGCACTAAGCCACCTGATTTTTCCTAAAAGCCAGAGCAGCGTGGGCGTAACTCGCTGCGCTCAAACAATCATTGATGCTGCTCTGAACGGAAAAACCAGCTGCCTAAGTGCTTCTAATGTCCTGCAAAGTCGCTCCAGCCGCCCTCCCGGCAGCCGACTGAACTGTTACGAAAAATCCTCACAAGGGCCAGATTAAAAAAATTAGGTATTGAAGTTTTTGGGAAAATATAGTATTATACTAGAGATGCGTCTGTAGCTCAGTGGATAGAGCAGTGGCCTCCGGAGCCGCGTGCGTAGGTTCGATTCCTATCAGACGCATTTTTTGATACCTATATTTGCATTACACTGCGGAACCAGGGGAAACCCTGGTTTTGCGCTTTTTATATCATAGGAAACTCCTCTGGAGCCTCCTATGATACAAAAAGCCCGACCGGCAGGATTCTTTTTTATTACAGGCGCAGCATTGCAATTTCAACTGCTTTTTGTTAGAATAGAGCGGAGATAAAGAAGTGAAACCGTAACATGGTACAGGAAGGTCAGGAGGACAGATATGGCACAGAACAGGCGGAGAAGCAGAAAGAACAGCCTGTCAGTGGATGACAGGATCAGATATATCAGATTAGCGGCAATCCCTCTTATCATTGTGGCAGTACTGGTAGCAGTATTTGTGCTGATGCATAAGAAGCCGGGGACAGAGGAGACGTTTGGTACTCCGGCAGGCTACTCTTCGGCAGAAGGGGAGATCGAGATCCACGGAGACCAGAAGCCGGATGGAGGGAGCCGGGCAGAGGATCAGGCCCAGAGCGGGGAGGATCCGTCCGGGGATGAGAGCGTGGAGCCGGACAACAGCGAGTATAAGACAGACTTTTCCAAGTATGAGCTGAAAAAAGATGAGATTCCCCAGGTAAACCAGCTGATCAGCGAGTATTTCCAGGCAAAGGTGGACCAGGATGCAGAGACGCTCTACCGCCTGTTTGGCAAGGCGGACGACGGCTCCCTGGCAGCCCGCAAAAAGGAGCTGGAAAATGAGGGTGTGTTTATCGAGGACTACCAGGCCATTACCTGCTATACAAAGCCTGGTCTTACAGCGGATTCCTATGTGGCCTATGTGACATACGAGGTGAAATTCCGCCGCGTGGACACACTGGCTCCGGGGCTTATGTGGTGCTATATTGTAAAAAATGAGGACGGGAATTACATTATCCGTGAAAATGTGATCGGCGATGAGGCTGATTATGTGGCATCCCAGAACCAGACAGAGGACGTGCGCCTGCTGTCAACACAGGTCAATGAGCGCTTAAGACAGGCGATCGAGTCTGACAGCCTGCTGGCAGGCAGATACAAGGAGCTCTTAAACGGGGCCGTTGTCTCGGATTCTGAGGAGACAGAAAGCGGCCAGGACAGTCAGATTGAGCTGATCGATGACGGTGCGGGGACAGGACAGGCCCCGGCCGGAGAGGTGGGCCCGGGAGTCAGCGGACCGGGAGGAGCTTCAGAGGCAGGAAGCAGTGAGAGCACAGAAGGATCAGGCGGAACGCAGGAAGCAGGGCCGGGAGTATCTCAGGATGGCAGTGAGGAAGAGCCGTCGGCAGCTCCCTCCCAGGAGGCGGCAGCTGATCCCCAGGTGACGATTGAATAGGATTTGAAGCGGAGGAATAGCTAGTAAATGGATGTAAAGGATTTTTATTTTGACCTGCCCCAGGAGCTGATCGCCCAGGATCCGCTGGAAGACCGCTCCTCCTCCAGGCTTTTGGTGCTGGATAAGGATACAGGGGCAGTGGAGCACAGAATATTCAAGGATATTACCAGATATCTAAGGCCGGGAGACTGCCTTGTCATCAATGACACAAAGGTGATCCCAGCCAGATTGTTCGGAGTAAAGAAGGATACAGGGGCAAAGATCGAGATCCTGCTCTTAAAGCGCAGGGAAAATGACATCTGGGAGACCCTTGTAAAGCCTGGCAAGAAGGCAAAGCCGGGAACTGTCATCGAGTTTGGCGAAGGGCTTCTCACCGGAACAGTGGTGGAAACTGTGGATGACGGAAACCGTTTGATACAGTTTCATTATACGGGGATTTTTGAGGAGATCTTAGACCAGCTGGGCCAGATGCCCCTTCCGCCCTATATCACCCATCAGTTAAAGGACAAGAACCGCTATCAGACAGTATATGCAAAGCATGACGGCTCTGCGGCGGCTCCCACAGCAGGCCTTCATTTTACAAAGGAGCTGCTGAAGGAGATCGAGGACATGGGCGTAAAGATCGCCCATGTGACTCTTCATGTGGGCCTTGGCACCTTCCGCCCCGTCAAGGTGGAAAATGTGCTGGACCATCACATGCATTCGGAATTTTATATGGTGGAGGAGTCAGAGGCAAAAAAGGTCAACGACACAAAGGCTGCCGGAGGCCGTGTGATCTGCGTGGGGACCACCAGCTGCCGCACCGTGGAATCCGCTTCCACGGAGGACGGCATCTTGCATGCAGGCACGGGATGGACAGAGATCTTCATCTATCCGGGCTACCGCTTCAAGGTCCTGGATGCCCTGATCACCAACTTCCATCTGCCGGAGTCTACCCTGGTAATGCTGGTGAGCGCCCTGGCAGGCAGGGAGCATATACTGGCCGCCTATGAGGAGGCCATCAGGGAAAGATACCGCTTCTTTTCCTTTGGGGATGCCATGTTCATTGCATCACATCCAAAGGCGCGGGAAGCATAAGAGGCTGGAGGAATGGCGATGGAAGAACGGCTGAATAAATATCTGAGCCGTATGGGCATCTGTTCCCGGCGGGAGGCAGACCGCATGATAGAGGAGGGCCGTGTCCTGGTAGACGGAAGGAGAGCTTCCATGGGCGAGAAGGTCACGGAGGGCCAGTCTGTTCTTTTTGACGGACGCCCCGTACTATCTGGGAAGGAGAAGGAACCCCGCCCCATCCTCTTGGCGGTGAATAAGCCCAGGGGCATTGTCTGTACCACATCGGATAAGGACAGAGCGGAAAACATCGTAGAATTTCTCCATTATCCGGAACGCATTTACCCTGTGGGAAGGCTGGACAAGGACTCTGAGGGCCTTCTGCTCATGACAAACCAGGGGGATCTGGTGAATAAGATCATGCGCAGCGGCAATGCTCATGAAAAGGAGTATATTGTCACCATTGACAGAGATGTCACAGACGGATTTCTGAGGAGGATGTCTGCCGGCATTTATTTAGAGGAGCTTAAGGTACGCACCAGACCCTGTAAGGTAAAGTGGCTGGATGACCGCCGCTTTTCCATCATTCTGACCCAGGGACTGAACCGCCAGATACGCAGGATGTGCCAGGCCTGCGGCTGCCGTGTGGAGCGGCTTGTCAGGGTGCGGATCATGAATATCGGGCTGGGAAGCCTGAAGGAAGGGCAGAGCCGGGAGATATCAGGGAAAGAGTATGAGGAGCTTTTAAGGCTTCTTTCCGGCTCCTCCAGCCTGCCGGTGAAGCAGCAATTATAAATGGTAACGATTCAGGAGTGTAGAATGGAAAATAAGATCCTGAGAATGAAAGAACTTGTTCCCCTTCTCCGGGAGGCCGCAAAGGCCTACTATCAGGAGAGCCGGGAGATCATGAGCAATTTTGAATACGATAAGCTGTACGATGAACTCCTCTCTCTGGAGGAGGAGACAGGCATTGTCATGTCCGGTAGTCCTACCAGACAGGTAGGATATGAGGTCTTAAGCGAGCTGCCAAAGGAGACCCACGAGTCTCCCATGCTTTCCCTGGACAAGACAAAGAGCGTGGAGGACTTACAGGAGTGGCTGGGAGGACAGAAGGGCCTTCTGTCCTGGAAAATGGACGGCCTTACCATTGTGCTGACCTATGAAAATGGAGGCCTCATAAAGGCTGTCACCAGGGGAAACGGAGAGATCGGAGAGGTCATCACCAGCAATGCAAGAGCATTTTCCAATATCCCCTTAAATATCGCGTATAAGGGCCAGCTTATCCTCCGCGGGGAGGCAGTTATCACCTACTCTGATTTCAACCGCATCAATGAGGAGATCAAGGAGCTGGATGCCAAATATAAGAACCCGCGCAACCTTTGCAGCGGCTCTGTGCGTCAGCTGAACAGCCAGATCACTGCAGAGAGGAACGTCCATTTTGAGGCCTTTGCTCTGGTGAAGGCAGAGGGGGTGGATTTCGGCAACTCCAGGAAAAACCAGTTTGAGTGGCTGAAAAGCCAGGGCTTTGAGGTGGTCCGCTACGAGGAAGTGACAAGGGACAGTCTCCCGGCTGCAGTGGAAGGCTTTGCAAAGGCCGTGGAGACGAATGATATTCCCTCTGACGGCTTAGTGCTCATTTTTGATGATATCGCGTACGGGGAATCCCTGGGACGCACGGCGAAGTTTCCCCGCAACTCCATTGCCTTTAAGTGGCAGGATGAGATCAGGGAGACCACCCTTTCTTATATTGAGTGGAGTCCCTCCAGGACGGGGCTGATCAATCCGGTGGCGGTATTTGAGCCGGTGGAGCTGGAGGGCACTACGGTCAGCAGGGCCAGCGTTCACAACATCAGCATCATGGAAGCCCTGGAGCTGGGAACAGGAGATACGGTCACAGTGTACAAGGCCAATATGATCATCCCGCAGATTGCGGATAACCTGACCCGCAGCGGCGTAAGGGATATCCCGGAGAAATGTCCCGTATGCGGCGGAGCCACGGAGATCCGCCAGTTGGGAGACGTAAAGAGCCTTTACTGCACCAATCCCGGCTGCCAGGCAAAGAAGATCAAAAGCTTTACCCTGTTTGTGAGCAGGGATGCCTTAAATATAGACGGCCTTTCCGAGGCAACTCTGGAAAAATTCATCGGCGCAGGCTTTATCCACAGCTATGCAGATATCTTCCATCTGGAGGATCACAGGGAGTCCATTGTGGAGATGGAGGGCTTTGGACAGAAGTCCTACGACAACCTGATAGCCTCCATAAAGACAGCCTCCCATACCACGCTGCCGCGTCTGGTATACGGCTTGGGGATCCCCGGAATCGGTCTTGCCAATGCAAAAATGCTGTGCAGGGAATTCTCCTATGACTTTGATGCCATGAGGAGGGCGGATATGGACGAACTTACCGCAGTGGACGGCATCGGAGGCGTACTGGCCCAGGCCTGGATGGATTACTTTGCATCGGAGGCCAGCAACCGGGAGGTAGACGGCCTCTTAAAGGAGCTTGATATTGAAAAGGAGCAGGTGGAGGAGACGGAGGCAATATTTGCAGGCATGACCTTTGTGATCACCGGGTCTGTGGAGCATTTTGCAAACAGAAAGGAACTTACGGCCCTGATCGAGAGCAAGGGAGGTAAGGCCACGGGATCTGTAACGGCTAAGACCACCTATTTGATCAACAACGATGTGACATCCAATTCCTCAAAGAATAAAAAGGCAAAGGAATTAGGCGTACCGATCATTTCGGAAGAGGAGTTCCTGCGAATGCTGTAGCACAGCCGCCTGCAGCTTAGAGCCTGACGGAAAGCAATTTTCAGACACGCTCTGGGCTGTGGGACGCTGTGCGGACCTGTGACACGGAGCCGTTCCAAATAGCAGGAAGGCTCTGAGAATTGTATGGTAAAAAATAGCTGTTCGGTAGGTCTGCGCATTTGCTGCGCTGACCGTAAAATAACCTGGGCTAGAAAGCAAAAATCCCATCGGGGGAGCCGATTTTAAATGGATTTTTGCCCGTAATTGTGAGGGTACTGAACAGTTATGATAAAAGCAGCATTTGAAGGGAGATACGGTTATGCCGATAAAAGTACAAAAGGAACTGCCTGCAAGGGCAATATTAGAATCTGAGAACATTTTTATTATGGATGAGGACAGGGCCATGAGCCAGGATATCCGTCCGCTGGAGATCCTGATCCTGAATCTGATGCCCATTAAGGAGGATACGGAGACACAGCTTTTGAGGGCGCTCTCCAACACCCCTCTTCAGGTGGACTGCACCTTTCTCATGCTTTCCACCCATGTGTCAAAGAATACCTCGTCCAGCCATCTGAACAAATTTTATGTGACCTTTGATGAGATAAAAAAGAAGAAATTCGATGGTATGATCATCACCGGCGCTCCGGTGGAGAACCTGGAGTTTGAGGAGGTAAATTACTGGAAAGAGCTTTCCATGATGATGGAGTGGAGCAAGACCCATGTGACCTCCACCCTCCACATCTGCTGGGGAGCCCAGGCAGGCCTTTACTACCATTATGGGATACCCAAATATCCCAGGAAAACAAAGCTTTCCGGCATTTACAACCACAAGGTATTAGAACGGAAGGTGCCCCTTGTGCGGAGCTTAAACGACTTTTTCCTGGCCCCCCATTCCCGGTACACAGAGGTGAGGAAGGCGGACATCTTAAAGCATCCTGAGCTGGCTATCCTGGCAGAGTCCGAGGAGGCTGGCGTATTTCTGGTAATGAGCCGTGACGGCCGCCAGATCTTCGTCCAGGGCCACCCGGAATATGACAGGATGACGCTGAACAATGAGTACCACAGGGATTTAAAGAAGGGCTTAAACCCCGAAGTGCCCTACAATTACTATGAGCACAACGACCCCTTCTCCGTTCCGGCCCTGACCTGGAGAAATACATCCAATACATTGTATACAAACTGGCTGAACTATTACGTTTATCAGGTAACTCCTTATCTGCTGGATGCGGAGGAGTGACGTTACTTTTCCCCGATCACACGCACGATCATCCGGTTGGGCAGGCAGACGATCGTACCGCCATCCATGGACTGTTTTCCCTGGTGGATGCACACTTTATCAGGGCAGGAGGCATCGGAGCACCAGATCTCCCCATCCTGTACGATCAGGGTGTTTGTGCCGTTCTGTACACCGTGGATGATGATCTCCTGGTTTTTGGACAGATCCAGCATTTCTACCACCTTGCCGTCAACAGTGATCTCCGCCTGGAGGGCAGGGGCACGGTGGGAGAAATGGTAGCCTGCCCCGGCCAGGGCAGCAGCCATGAGCAATACGGCCAATAAAATCATATCGTTTTTTTTCATGATTGTTCTATCGTTTTTCATATATATCTCCTCAAGCATTGCTTGTGCTATCATAACATATTTTTCCATAAAAGCAAAGGCAGGCTTTCCGCTTCCGCATGGGACTGTACTTTTTTAGTTTAATGTGCTATAATCGTAAAAAGTACTGCAGCTTGTATACAAGCACGAAGGAGGGATAACACATTGGAACATGTTACAAGGGAAGCGCGGAAGCTGTTTGAAGTTCTGCCAAGAGAACAGCTGGGATTCTTTCCGACACCATTTTACCGTCTGGACAATTTGTCCGCTGAGCTGGGAGTGAATCTCTATATCAAGAGGGATGACTTTACGGGGATGAACCTCTTTGGCGGCAATAAGATCCGAAAGCTGGAATTTCTCTTAGGAGACGCCAGAGCAAAGGGCTGTGACCATGCGGTCACCTATGGAGCCACCCAGTCAAACCATGCCATGGAGACAGTGGCCTCCTGCCGGAAATGCGGGATCAAGCCGATCCTGTACCTGACAGCTGTTGTTCCGCCGGATGATAAAGATGTGCGGGCGAACCTGCTCCTTGATAAGATCATGGATGCAGAGCTCCATATTGTGGATATCAGGCCGGGGGAGACAGAGGAGGAGGCAGAGGCACGCTCCTTTGAGATGGGCGCAGCCAGGGCGGCAGAGCTCACTGCTGCAGGCCATCCCTGCTACGATATCCCCATGGGCGGAGCCAGCGTTATGGGCTCTGTGGGCTTTGCCAGAGGCTATCTGGAATTTGAAGATCAGCTGGATGCGGCAGGGCTCCATGCAGATTATATTTTTCATGCCACAGGGACAGGAGGCACCATGGCAGGCCTTGCTGCAGGGCGGAAGCTCTGCGGCAGCGATACAAAGATCATCTCTGTTACTGTCAGCCGTAAGGACGAGTCTTATCTGCACAAGGTGGAGGACCTGGCAAACAATGTGCTGAAGCTTCTGAACAGTCCCCTTAAGGTAGACTGGCAGAAGGATCTCTGTATGGACACCGGATATTATGCTCCAGGCTACGAGCAGCCCAATGAGGCGGCCAGCGAGGCCATCCGCCTTCTTGCAAGAACAGAAGGGCTGTTTATTGATCCGGTGTACACCGGGAAGGCTTTTGCAGGCCTTCTGGACTATGTGCGCAGCGGAAAGATCCCGGCGGGAAGCAATGTGGTGTTCTGGCACACAGGCGGAGCAACGGCCCTGTTTGCAGAGCAGTCCATTTTAGGAGAACTGTATTGATATCCCGCGAAGGAAATGCGCTCTAAAAAACAGAGCACGCGCGGCGGCGCGCAAAACGTGCAAGCCCCGTAGCGTACGAGGTTGGGGGGCTGAGGCGGGCTTGCCCGCTTTGTTCACAGAATGGCTGCTTTCAGCCTGCTTGTGAACAGTAGACCATCAGACTATGGAGCATCCGGCAGAAAACGCCGCCTGGCGTGATGTTCGGAGCTTCTGTAAGGAGAAATGACAGAGTATGAAGACATTGATTAAAAACGGCCTGCTGATCGATCCGGCAAACCAGATCCAGGCGTATCTGAACCTGGTGCTGGAGGATGGCCGGGTGGCAGCCGTTACAGAGGAGTGCCCGGAGGCTGACAGCGTCATTGACGCTGCCGGAAGGGTGGTTGCTCCTGGATTCATCGATATTCACATGCACGAGGATCCGGTGAAGGATGGGCATATTGAATATTGTATTTTTAACGCAATGCTGCGCATGGGCGTTACCACTGCGGTTGGCGGAAACTGCGGCATCAATGTATATGATCCCTGTAAATATCTGGAGCTGGTTGACCGTGAGGGGGCTCCGGTCAATGTGATGATGTTTGCAGGCCATGAATATTACAGGGAGGCTGCAGGAGCTTCTGACAAATACGGACCTGTGACAGATGAGCAGCTGGAGAACATGAAGAGAGGGCTTAGGGAGGCCCTGGAGGCCGGATGCATCGGCATTTCCTATGGCCTTCGCTATGTGCCGGGGACAGACAGGAAGGAATTTCTGGAGACTGCCTCCTGCTGCGAGGCGGAGGGCTGTATGATATCCGCCCATGTGCGGGATGATGAGGACAGGGTATTTTCTGCAATTGCAGAGGTGGCGGAGGCTGGAAAGCTTTTTAGCATTCCCGTCCAGGTATCCCATATTGGGAGCATGGGAGGCTTTGGGCAGATGGAAGAACTGCTCAGGCAGGTGGCAGGCTACCGGGCGAATGGTCTTAACATTGCCTGCGACTGCTATCCCTATTTTGCATTTTCCACCCGTATCGGCGCTACCACCTATGATGACGGCTGGCTGGAGAGGTATCACTGTGACTACAGTGCCTGCCAGCTGATGGAAGGGAAATATAAGGGGCAGCGCTGTACTCCTGAGACCTTTGCGGAGATGAGAAGGGATTTCCCGGAATGCCTGACGGTCTGTTATGTTATGATGGAGAGCGATATCCGCAAGGCATTTTCAGATCCCGGCGTGATGGTGGGGAGCGACGGCCTCATCGATAACGGACAGGGACATCCAAGGGCTGCGGGAACCTTCCCCAGGTTTTTGGCCCAGTTTGTGAGAGAAGGGGATGTTTCCCTCTATGACGGCATCGCAAAGATGACATCCATTCCTGCAAAGCGCCTGGGGCTTGCCAATAAGGGGCGGCTGAATGTGGGCGCAGATGCGGATGTGGTTATCTTTGACCCGGAGAAGGTACAGGATGGAGCAACCTTTGATGAGCCAATGCTTGCGCCAAAGGGGATCGACTATGTGTTTGTGGGCGGTGAGCTGGCTGCCAGGGACTGCCGGATCGTGAAGGCGGACTGTGGACGGGCTTTGCGCAGAAATAAGAAATAGGTAATTGGCAACAAATACGAAAAAGGAGAAAAAGTGTTATGGAATTTGGATTTTGGTCGCTTGTTCCGCCGGTGCTTACCATTGCGCTGGCACTTATCACAAAAAATGTTTTTATCGCTTTACTGATCGGTATTCTCACCGGAAACCTGGTGCTGAACCATTTTTCCGTATTTACCGGCATCAATGCAGGTATCTACAGCATTTTGGACACTATGACAGAGAGCAACACACTGATCATCGGCTCCGTGCTGATCACTGCAGCCATCATCCATTTGGCAGAAAAGTCCGGCGGTATCGAGGGCTTTGTCAATGTAGTGGTAAAGCGTAAGGGGATCATCAAGTCAAAGAGGGGAGCGAACCTGTTCAGCTGGGTCCTTGGACTGGCAGTATTTACCTCCGGCACCTTAAGCTGCATGGTGACAGGCTCTGTGTCACGTCCTGTAAATGATGCCTTGAAGGTTCCTCATGAGAAGGCAGCCTACATCGTACATACCACCTCCACGCCGTGGTGCGTGCTGTTCCCCTTCAGCGGCTGGCTGGCAGCGATGGCAGGCTACCTGGTAACCGGCGGTGTCCCGGAGGAGCAGTCTGTCTCTGTGCTGTTCCAGTCTATTGCCCTGAATTTTTACTGCATCCTGTCTATCCTGATGGTATTTGTGCTGGCAGTGACACAGAAGGATTTTGGACCTATGGCAAAGGCGGAGGAGCGCGCAGCGAAGACGGGCGCCCTGGATGATCCTGCACATGCAAAGAAAAATTCAGACACCTCCACTTCCGTGTCCGGTGCAACTCCCAGGGCAATGAATCTTTTGATCCCTGTGGGCGTGCTGATCGGCGTTATGTTTATTGCGCTGTTCGTAACAGGCGGAGGAAACCTGATGAACGGCTCCGGCATGAAGGCCCTGATCTGGGCAGTCGTTTCCAGCCTGTTCGTTGCCTCTGTTATGTGTGTGGCCCAGAGAGTGTTTACTCCGGCTGAGGTGATCGATGAGATCTTTGCCGGCATGAGCTCCATGCTTCCCATCACATTTGTGCTGCTTTTCGGCTTTACCATGGGAAATGTGGTAAAGGCCCTGGATACCGGAAACTACTTATCCAGTATTTTCCAGCAGTTCTTAAGCCCGGCCCTGCTGCCTGCCCTGACGTTTCTGATGGCCCTGATGATCTCCTTTGCGACAGGTACCTCTATGGGAACCATGGCGATCATGGCAGTGATCGCCCTTCCAATGGGATACTCCATGGGTATCAATATCCCTCTTGTAGCAGGCGCAATGTTCGGAGGCAGCATTTTCGGCGATCACGCATCACCGATCTCTGACACTACGATCATGACCTGCTCCACCACAGGCTGTGATATCATCGACCACATCAAGACCCAGCTGCCCTATGTGAGCGGCGTTGCAGTGGTAAGCTTTGTGCTGTATATTGTGTGCGGGTTTGTGATGTAAAGATTGCGGGGCCGATTCCTGTTTTTCCAGTAACCGGCTCCTTTGCTGTATAATGCCGGAGAGAAAAGCTTTTGTGGATTGTGTCCTGATAGCCAGACACAGGATACTGGGGGATGAAGTGGTGAGTTTTAACAAAAAGTTCACTAAGATACGGTAGAAACATAAGCCAAGCACTTTATATGGAAACATATAAGGTGCTCAGAGTGTCGACAAAGTCGCCACTCTGTTGGAATTCATGGCTGCGCCATAAAT
>NZ_JAJCIC010000059.1 GCF_020554865.1 Lacrimispora sp. 210928-DFI.3.58 | reverse complement strand
AGCTTGCTTCCGCTATGGACTCTATGGAGACCAAACTTACCTCTGTTATGGATTCTAAGCTTGCTTCTGCTATGGACTCTATGGAGACCAAACTTACCTCTACCACGGATTCTAAGCTTTCTTCCACTATGGACTCTATAGACTCCAAATTTGAGCGAATCACCCAAAGACTGGATCGTCTTGAAAGTCAAGGAAACGAAACCTTCCGCGAGTTAATGAATGTAGAGAAGCTCGTAATTGAAAATCAAGACAGCATACGAGATCTGCAGGCAAAAAACAACACTCTTCTGCTAAAATCAGATAATACTTCTCTGCTTTTAAAAATGATCGACCAGCAATCTGTTGAGGTATCCCATTTAAAGGGCCGGGTCGAGAGACTTGAGCATCAATTAGCATAATCCCAATATCATACCGCTAAAAAAATGTAAAGCCTATAAAATCATCAAGGTTTCCGATGGTTACCCAATCCGGCCAAACGCATCACTGGCGCGTTTGGCCGGATAGATATTGAAACCGAAATTTAAAAACAGCCGCCAGCTATGGATCTGCTCCACAACTGCCGACTGATTTTAACTACCTTACAAAGCAACCATATCTGACCCGCAGATTAGTTGTACTTGCGCTTACGAGCAGCTTCAGACTTTTTCTTACGTCTTACGCTTGGCTTCTCGTAATGCTCTCTCTTACGAATTTCCTGCTGAATGCCAGCCTTTGCACAGTTTCTTTTGAATCTGCGTAAAGCGCTGTCTAAGCTCTCGTTATCTTTAACAATTACGTTTGACATAGCTCACACCTAACCTCCCTCCAGTTGTGTAATTGTGCATAATACAACTGTTTGGGTATTTTTAGCACTGCTATGATTATAGCATAAAAATACCGTACGTCAAGAATAAATTTAGAAAAAACCAATTTATTTTGCACTTCCAGTGTTACTGCCTTACTTTAAAAGTCCCGCCGCCAAATAGGCGGCATGTATCCAGGTATGAAATGTGCCCGCCAGACTTTCATAGCGTGGCGGTGCGACCGCCAGCCGGGCGCATGTAGGTCTACTTTGTCTGCTCCTCAGCCACCTCAAGAGCCTTCTTTAAGGCATCCTCGATGCCTGCCGGGTTCTTGCCGCCTGCCTGGGCCATGTTTGGACGGCCGCCGCCGCCACCGCCTACAAGGCCTGCAATGGCCTTGATCAGGTTGCCGGCATGGGCTCCCTTCTTCTGGGCACCATCTGTGACAGTCGCCATCAGATTTACCTTGCCGTCCACTACGGAAGCGATCACCACAATGCCCTCGCCCAGCTTCTCCTTCATCTGGTCTCCTAAGCCTCTGAGGCCGTTCATATCAACGCCTTCTACCTTAGAAGCCAGCACCTTTAAGCCGTTGATCTCCTTTACCTGGTTCATGACATCACCCATGGCGTCATTTGCCATCTTGCTCTTCAACTTCTCATTCTCAGAGTTCAGAGCCTTGATCTCATCTAACAGGGCCTCGATCTTTGCGGTCAGGGCTGCCGGAGTAGTCTTTGCAGTCTTTGCTGCCTCCATCAGCTCTGCCTCTACCTCCTCATAGTGCTTCATAAGCCCCTCGGAGGTAAGTGCCTCGATACGTCTCACGCCTGCTGCAATACCTGCCTCAGACAGGATCTTAAAGGAGGCAATGGTGCTTGTATTTGCCACATGGGTACCGCCGCAAAGCTCTGTGGAGAAATCTCCCATCTTTACTACGCGTACCTTCTCGCCATACTTTTCGCCAAACAGGGCCATAGCGCCTGTCTTCTTTGCCTCATCTAATGTCATAACCTCTGTCACAACCGGAAGGGAAGCCTGGATCTCCTCATTTACAAGGTGCTCCACCTTTCTTATCTCCTCCTGGGTCATAGCAGAGAAATGGGTAAAGTCAAAACGGAGTCTGCCCGCATCCACATAGGAACCTGCCTGCTCTACATGGTCGCCCAGAACGGTCCTCAATGCCTTCTGGAGCAGATGGGTAGCGCTGTGGTTCTTGCAGGTAAGACTGCGGTTCTTGCTGCATACAGAAAGGGTAACGGTCTCTCCTGTCTGGAGCATTCCCTTTGTCATCACACCCACATGGCCTACCTTGCCGCCCTGGAGGTGAATGGTGTCCTCTACCTTAAATGCACCGCCTGCACTCTCAATGGTTCCCACATCGCCCTGCTGGCCGCCCATAGTTCCATAGAATGGCGTCTGCTCCACAATAATGGTGCCCTTCTGTCCGTCTGTCAGAGCCTCTACGATCTCGTCCTCTGTTGTCAGTACGGTGATAGTGGAATCAGCTGTTAATTTATCATAGCCCACAAATTCTGTGGTAATGGATGGATCAATGGACTGATATACCGTAACGTCAGCTCCCATGTAGTTGGTAGCCTTGCGGGCCTTTCTGGCCTTTTCCTTCTGCTCCTTCATGGCAGCGGCAAAGCCGTCCTCGTCCACACCGTAGCCTTTCTCCTCCAGGATCTCCTTCGTGAGGTCCAGCGGGAAGCCGTAGGTATCGTACAGCTTAAATGCATTGTCGCCGGACAGGGTCTTCCCGCCGGAGGCACGCATCTCCTCCTCCATATCTCCCAGGATGGATAAGCCCTGGTCAATGGTCTTGTTGAACTTGTCCTCCTCCTCAGTAAGAACCTTGAAGATCATGGACTGCTTCTCCTCCAGCTCAGGGTAACCGTCCTTGGAAAGCGCGATCACGGTCTTGGAAAGCTCTGCCAAGAACTTGCCCTCAATGCCCAGCTTTCTTCCATGCCTGGCTGCACGGCGCAGCAGGCGGCGCAGCACGTAGCCTCTGCCCTCATTGGATGGCATGATGCCGTCGGAGATCATAAAGGTGCAGGACTTGATATGGTCTGTGACAATACGCAGGGATACGTCCGTCTCATGCTCCTTCTGATATTCCTTGCCTGAAAGCTCACACACACGGTCAAGAAGAGCCTTGTTGGTATCAACAGTAAACAGGGAATCCACGCCCTGTACTACAACAGCCAGACGCTCCAGTCCCATACCGGTATCAATATTTTTCTGGATCAGATCAGAGTAATTACCGTGTCCGTCATTGTCAAACTGGCTGAACACGTTGTTCCATACCTCGATATAGCGGTCACAGTCGCAGCCAACCGTACATCCCGGCTTTCCGCAGCCAAATTTCTCTCCGCGGTCATAGTAGATCTCAGAGCAGGGACCGCAGGGGCCGGAGCCATGCTCCCAGAAGTTATCCTCCTTGCCAAACCGGAAAATGCGGTCAGCAGGGATACCGATCTCTTTATTCCAAATGTCAAAGGCCTCATCGTCATCCTGGTATACGGAAGGATACAGTCTGTCAGGATCCAGACCTACTACCTCGGTTAAAAACTCCCAGGACCAGTGGATGGCCTCTGTCTTAAAATAATCGCCAAAGGAGAAGTTGCCCAGCATCTCAAAAAACGTGCCATGGCGGGCTGTCTTTCCGATGTTCTCAATATCGCCTGTACGGATGCACTTCTGGCAGGTGGTCACACGCCTTCTGGGCGGGATCTCCTGACCTGTAAAGTAGGGCTTTAAGGGAGCCATACCTGAGTTGATCAGAAGCAGGCTGTTATCGTTATGCGGAACAAGTGAAAAGCTCTTCATTGCCAGATGGCCCTTGCTCTCGAAAAATTCCAGGAACATCCGGCGCAGCTCATTCACACCGCGGTACTGTGGTTCTTTCACTTTATCGTCCTCCATATCATTACAACATAAATTACATAACCGTCATTTTACCATATCGTCATGCAATTATCAAGACTCACTTAAAGAAAAACAGGCACAAAGCGCCTGTTTTCAATGGTATCCGTATTACGATCTTGCACCGGGGGATCCCTTAAGCTCTACTCCATCCCTGGCGACTTTCGCTGTATCCTTGTACCGTTCTGCCAGCTCATAGGCACGCTCTCTTGTAAGTTTCACCATAGTAGCTGCATAACCGATCGGTTCAATGGAGCTGCTGCCCTTTTTGGAGTTTTCTGCCGCTGACCGGTCCCTGGTATAGAGCCAATCCTGCTGCTCCTTTGCAAGCTTTGCTGCCTCCTCCTCTGAAAGCTGTGTGAGAAGGGCGTTATACACGGTGCTCAGCTCTGCCTCCCACATCTTAAGCTCTGTCTCTGCGGAGGTCTTAATCGAATAGACATTGGAGTCCGTCTCCTCGCTCCGTATCTTCTGTATCTGCGTATCCAGATCCTTTAGCCGCTGGACGTAATCCGAATCCGCCGTAGTTGTCTCCTCCAGAGCCGTACCTCCTGACAGCGGAGAGATCGGCTCCTCCTGCTGGATATCTGCCATCCTTTCCCCCGGCCCTGCACCCGAAGACCGGGCTATGGAACTGCCTGCCTCCTTTGGCATAGCATCCTCACTGATCACGGCCGCTTCTGCTGCAACAGCCTTCTTCTGTGCGGCCGCTCTGTCCTCTGCTATAGCACTTTCCTCCGGCAGCCCCGGTACTGCGGCCGCTGCGGCTTCTGCAATAGTCCCGGATTCCGCCTCTGGGATATCTTCCCCCTCCTCTGAAGAGGCTGCCTCCTCCGGTCCTCTTACAGTATCTGGTCTGGCTGTCTGGACAAGTTCCTGTATCCCTGTCTCTTTTGCCGCCATTGTCATCGCGGCAGCGCTGCCAGACCGATCCTTTATATAAGAGCTGGTGTAATAGGTCACCGTACTTCCCAGAACCAGGATGCAGCCTATCACCACCCATATCCTTTTATCCTTCATGTCCATCATCCCTGTCTCTGTCTATAGGCCTATCTTAACACAAAAAAGCCATTCAGTGAATACAAAGATGAAAGGAGTAATAGATTGTAAGAGATATGTAAGAAACACCCCTCAGGGCATCCCCCAGCCACTTCATGACACATACTGCAAGGCGGTTATCCCAGAGACAGCCCCTCATCCACCTGAAGATTTCCGCCGTCTGCCGCAGCCGTTGCCAGCTTGTCACACCGTTCATTTTCCGGGTGGCCTGCGTGGCCCTTGACCCAGATAAAGGTAACATCATGGGGCTCCTTTGCGGTCAGAAGGCGCTTCCAGAGGTCGATGTTCTTCACCGGGCCGCTCTTCCCCCGGTTCCAGCCCTTTTTGATCCAGCTGTCGATCCATTTCTGGTTAAATGCATCTGTCAGATATTTGGAATCGGAATACAGCTCCACCCGGCAGGGACGGTTTAAAGTCTCAAGGCCCACAATGGCCGCCATCAGCTCCATCCTGTTATTGGTGGTGCGCACATAGCCTGCTGACAAGGTTTTCTCATGAAGCTGTCCCTTCTGATCCCTGTAATGCATCACCACCCCATAGCCTCCCGGACCGTCCGGATTTCCTCTCGCTGAACCGTCTGTGTAAATCTGTACTTCTGTCATGATATATGCTCCATCCTGTAAATAGTATTGTCTTTTATCTGTCCCATTTCTGGCAGAGGGCAAGTATCTGCTCTGTGAACTTTGTCAGGTCGCGGTTTGCCCCGCCCTCATTCCTGCTGATAACATCCATGAGGAGATTCCCGGCATCCACCAGCCTGGTATAGACGCCTGTGGCCTTCTTCCTGGCAGCTGTCTCTTTCTCAATGGGAATGCCCGCTGTCTCTTTGATCCAGCAGCCCTTTATCAGATCAAACTCAGAGCCTGAGAAGGGCGCCTTTGCAGCAAGTCCCAGGCGGCTGGTAAGGACATCGGTAAAGGCCACGCAGGACTCATCGCTTCCGTGTACCACAAAAACGTACTCCGGACGCTTTTCAAAAGCAGATATCCAGGTGAGGAGCCCTTCCTTGTCCGCATGGCCGCTGATGCCCTCCATGGTCTCAATATGGGCCCTCACATCGATCTCCTCGCCAAAAAGCTTCACGATCTGAGCTCCGTCCTGCAGAAGGCGTCCCAGGGTGCCCTCCGCCTGATAGCCGGCAAACACAATGGAGCACTCCGGCCGCCAGAGATTATGCTTTAAATGGTGGCGGATACGCCCTGCATCGCACATGCCTGCCGCGGAGATAATGACCTTCGGCGTCATGTCAAAGTTGATATTTTTTGATTCCTCACTGGATACAGACAGCTTAAGCCCCGGAAACTCAATGGGATTGATCCCGCGCTCCACCAGAGCCTTTGTCTCCTCGTCATAGCACTCAAGCATATTTGCCTTAAACACATGGGTGGCCTCCACGGCCAGGGGGCTGTCTACATAGACCGGAAAGCCATCGTGCCCCTCTACCAGCTTTTCCTCCTTAATATGGCGTATCATGTAGAGAAGCTCCTGGGTGCGGCCCACAGCAAATGCCGGTATCACCACATTTCCTCCCCTGTCTAAGGTTTCCCCGATAATACGGGCAAGGCTCTCTATATGGCTCACTCCCTTTTTGTGGGAGCGGTTTCCATAGGTGGACTCCATCACCACATAATCCGCATCCTCAATGTACTGGGGATCGCGTATCAGGGGCTTGTTCTGGTTGCCGATATCTCCGGAGAAGACGATCTTTCTTCTCTCCTCCCCTTCCGTGGCCCAGATCTCAATGGAGGCTGAGCCTAAAAGATGGCCGACATCCGTAAACCGCAGGGTAAGATTGTCATTGAGCTTAAATACCTGGCCATAGGCAACGCCCTCAAAATGTTTCAGCACATTCTCCGCATCCTGAGTGGTATAAAGGGCCTCCACCTGGCCGCGCCCGGCTCTCTTTGCCTTCCTGTTCTTCCACTCTGCCTCCATTTCCTGGATGTGGGCACTGTCACGCAGCATGATCCCGCACAGGTCTGCAGTGGCATAGGTGGTGATCACCTGACCCTTAAAGCCTCTTGCAGAGATCCAGGGAAGCATGCCCGCATGGTCAATGTGGGCATGGGTCAGAAAAACATAATTGATCTCCCCATAGCTTACGGGAAGCTCTGCATTTTCATACACATTAGTGCCCTGCTCCATTCCGCAGTCGATCAGTACTTTCGTCTCCCCCACCTCAAGAAAATGGCAGCTGCCTGTCACTTCATGGTCTGCTCCGATAAATGTAAGTTTCATCTGCATTCTCCCCTCTTTATCCACTATAGGCACGGCGGCTCTCCCAGGCCAATATTGGACATTTTTATCTGTATTGTTTATGAATTGTCTGTCAATTCTATCTTTAGTATATCACAGTTCCCATTTAGAATGCAAATAGTATTAACATTTTATAGAATTAAAGTTCAAGCGGGTATCAAATAATAATACAGATCATACCTCCATTGCTGTCATTGATGATCTTCTGAAGCGTATCCTGGAGCTTTAGCTGGCATTCCTCTGTGAGCTGTGATACTTTTGCCTGGATGCCGTCCTCCACGATCTGCTCAATGGATTTTCCAAAAATGTTCGTGTTCCATATGCCGTCATCGCTTTCCCTGGCATTTTCCTTGATGTATGCGATCAGGTCCTGCGCCTGCTGCTCGCTTCCCACAATGGGGGCGATCTCCGTCTCGATGTGGGCCTTGATCAAATTGATGGAGGGGGCCTCCGCCTTCATCTTCACACCGTATTTATTGCCATGGCGGATCACCTGGGGCTCATCTAAAACGATCTCTGAGCGCTCCGGAGTCACCACTCCGTAGCCCTTTAAGCGCACCTGGGCCAGGGCGTTCTTTACCTTCTCATACTCCTTCTGCATATTGGCAAGGCTGCTTAAGGTCTGCATCAGCTGGTACTCGCCTTCAATGGGAAGGCCTACATAGTCACTCAATATCTGATAATAATAGCTGTCATCCATCACTACCCGGATATCCACACAGCCGTCTGCCATCTGCATGGTCTGGACATTCATGGATTTCATAGCATCTGTCTTCTGCCCCGCCAGCTCCCCGGCCACATCCTTCATGTGGTTTACCTTCTGCACTACATTTTTTGCAGCCTGGATGACCTGAGCCTTCAGCCAATGGGTGGAAGGAAGGATCTCCAGCCATTTGGGAATATGGAAGTCCAACTCCGTCACAGGGAACTCCTTCAGGATTTTTTCTAAAATATGGAAAATATCATCCTTTTTCAGCTGTTCACAATTTACCGGAAGTACAGACACGCCATATTCCTCCGCCATCTCCTTTGCCAGCCTGGCCGTCTCGTCCGAATAGGGCTTTGTGGAATTGAGAAGCACCACAAAAGGCTTTCCAAGCTTTTTCAGCTCGTCGACCGTCTGCTTCTCTGCCCCTATGTAGCCGGAACGCCTGAGCTCCCCTATGGTTCCGTCTGTGGTGACAACAATGCCGATGGTGGAATGATCGCTTATCACCTTCCTGGTACCGAGCTCTGCGGCCTGGGTAAAGGGAATCTCATGGTCAAACCAGGGTGTCTTTACCAGCCGCTCCTCGCCTCCTTCAATGTGTCCGGCTGCTCCCTCTACCATGAAGCCAACGCAGTCAATGAGTCTCACCTTAGCCTCAATGCCGTCTGCCAGACTGATGCCGGCAGCCTCCTTTGGAATAAATTTGGGTTCTGTTGTCATAATGGTCTTTCCGGCAGCGCTCTGGGGAAGTTCGTCCCTGCTGATAGCCTTCAAATTCTCGTCCTCCATGGCAGGCAGAACGAGCAGCTCCATAAACCGTTTGATAAAGGTGGATTTCCCTGTGCGCACCGGTCCCACAACTCCGATGTAGATCTCGCCTCCAGTCCGGACCTGGATATCCTTGTATACATGAAATTGATCCATAAAAATACCCCCTTGCTATGTTTTTATAATATATGCAGGGGGGTATTCCTATATGTCGGTTATTCGCTTAAGTAAGCCTTCTTTACCTGGTCATTATTCATAAGCTCCTTGGCATCGCCGCTCAAGGCAATATTTCCTGTTTCCAGAACATACGCCTTATTTGCAATGGAAAGGGCCTTCTTCGCGTTCTGCTCTACCAGAAGTACGGTGGTGCCGTCTCCGTTGATCTTCTGGATGATATCAAAGATCTCATTCACATAGATAGGCGACAGGCCCATGGAAGGCTCATCCATAACGATCATCCTGGGGTGGCTCATAAGCGCACGGCCCATGGCAAGCATCTGCTGCTCACCTCCTGAGAGAGTACCGGCAGGCTGGTTCTTGCGCTCCTCCAGACGGGGGAAGCGTCCATAGACAAGCTTTAAAGTCTCCTCCACCTCATTCTTATCTGTTCTTGTGTAAGCGCCCATTTTCAGGTTCTGCAGCACGGTCAGGTTGGCAAATACGCGCCTTCCCTCCGGCACGTGGGCAATGCCCATCTTTACCAGCTTATGACCTGGGACCTTTGTGATATCAGTTCCCTCGTATATGATCTTGCCCTCCTTTGCGGGAAGGAGGCCTGTGATCGTATGAAGGGTGGTAGTCTTTCCGGCACCGTTCGCGCCGATAAGGGCAACAATGTCTCCCTGTTCTACATCAAAGGAGATTCCTTTCAGAGCCTGGATAACCCCATAGTACACTTCCAGGTTCCTGACTTCCAACATAGCCATATGTTCCTCTCCTCCTATTCGCCAAGATATGCTTTTACGACCTCTGGATTGTGGAGCACGTCGCTGGTGACGCCCTCACACAGCACCTGTCCGAAATTCAGGACTGTCAGACGCTCACAGATGCCGCTTACCAGCTTCATGTCATGCTCAATGAGCAGGATCGTCATATCAAATGTATCGCGCACAAAGCGGATGGTGTCCATCAGCTCTGCCGTCTCATTGGGATTCATGCCGGCTGCCGGCTCATCCAGCAGAAGGAGCTTCGGGTCTGTGGCCAGGGCCCTGGCGATCTCCAGCTTTCTCTGCTTACCGTAGGGCAGGTTGGACGCCTTGAAATCGCACTCATTATCCAGGCCAAATACCTTCAGGAGCTCCATGGCCTTTTCATCCATCTCCTTCTCCACCTTATAGTAGACCGGAAGGCGGAAGATCCCGGTGACTGTAGAATATTTGTGGTGGTTGTGAAGTCCTGCCTTTACATTGTCCAGCACAGACAGCTCTTTAAAAAGGCGGATATTCTGGAAGGTCCTGGCTATACCTGCCTGGTTGATCTCAATGGTCTTCTTCCCGGTGATGTTCACGCCATCCAGCACAATGCTTCCCGCATCCGGCTTATACACGCCTGTCAAAAGGTTGAATACCGTGGTCTTACCCGCACCGTTCGGTCCGATCAGGCCGTACAGCTGACCCTTTTCAATATCCACATGGAAGGTATCCACTGCCTTTAATCCGCCAAAGGAAATGCTCAAATTTTTAACTTCCAGTAATGCCATGTTATGCTGCCTCCTTTGCCGGTTTCTTGTTTTTTCTGCTTAAGCTTTCAGCAATGCGTTCTCTGAACACAACGAACTGGGGCGCAGAGTTAAACAGCATAGCAAGGATCAGAACGATCGCATACATGAGCATGCGGTAATTGCTTAAGCCTCGCAGCATCTCAGGGAGGAGATACAGGACAACGGTGGCAATCACAGAGCCTCGGATGCTTCCGATGCCGCCCAATACCACATATACAAGGATCATGATAGACATGTTATATCCGAAGTTCTTCGGAAGAGCGGTCAGCGTTGTCAGGTTATGGGCATAGAGAACGCCGGCCACACCTGCCAGTCCTGCTGACACGGAAAACGCCAGAAGCTTGTACTTTGTAATGTTGATCCCAATGGATTCTGCGGCAATACGGTTGTCACGAATCGCCATGATGGCGCGCCCTGTCCGTGAATTTACCAGATTCATGACAATAAACAGGGTAATGATGACCAGGATCACTCCGATGGTAAAGGTAGCAGCCTGAGGCGTGCCGGTGATGCCCTGGGCGCCCTTGATCAGCACTTCTCCCCCTTCCTCCAGGTTCAAAGAAATAGAATCCTTAAAGGAAATATGAAAGCCCTGGGAATCACGTCCTAAGTAGACAGCATTTACCAGGTTCTTGATGATCTCGCCAAAAGCCAACGTCACGATTGCCAGATAGTCACCTCTCAGACGGAGAACAGGAATGCCGATGAGCACGCCGAAAACGGCTGCTACCACTGCTCCGATCACAATGGCGATCAACATGGCAACCGTGGGATCCATAGCGCCCTTTACGCACTTGGAGAACAGTGCTCCTGCAAATGCTCCCACGCACATAAAGCCTGCATGGCCCAGACTCAGCTCTCCCAGGATGCCTACTGTCAGGTTCAGGGATACTGCCATGATCACGTAGATACAGAAGGGAACTAACAGTCCCTTCATCAGGCTGGACACCTGGCCTGCGCCGATGAGTATCTGCATGATGAGATAGGCAATCACTACAATGGCATATGTAATCATATTGTTGATAAACAGTTTACGTTTTGCTGTACTCTTCATACCGGCACCTACACTTTCTCATTAATCTTTTTGCCCAGAATACCGGTGGGCTTCACAAGCAGTACGATGATCAGCACGGAAAACACGATGGCATCCGAAAGCTGTGAGGAGATATAAGCCTTTGACAGGATCTCGATCACTCCCAACAGGACTCCTCCGATAAATGCGCCCGGAATGGAGCCGATCCCCCCGAATACAGCGGCCACAAACGCCTTGATACCGGGCATGGAGCCTGTATAAGGAGTAAGGGACGGATAGGCTGAGCACAAAAGCACGCCTGCAATAGCTGCCAGGGCAGAGCCGATGGCAAAGGTAAGGGCAATGGTGCCATTTACATTGATTCCCATAAGAGTAGCTGCACCTTTGTCTTCAGAAACAGCCAGCATGGCCTGTCCTGCCTTTGACTTGTTGATAAAGGCAGTAAGGCAGATCATGATGATGATACAGGAAAGGATCGTGACAATGGTCTCCCCTGTGATCGTCATCTGTCCGTCAGCCAGCTTTAGGGCCGGGATCTTAACTACCGATGTAAAAGACTTCGTATCAGCGCCAAAAATCAGCAAGGCCACATTCTGGAGCAGATAGCTGACACCGATCGCTGTTATGAGAACAGCCAGAGGTGAGGCACCACGCAGAGGCTTGTAGGCCACCCGCTCGATCACCATTCCCAGGACCGTGCATGCCGCCACTGCGATCAATACACCTGCCAAAGGCGGAAAACCCATGGAGCTGACAGTGACGAACACAACATAGCTTCCGATCATAATAACATCGCCGTGGGCGAAGTTCAGCATTTTGGCGATACCATAAACCATTGTATATCCGAGAGCTATGATAGCATATACACTGCCCAGGCTGATGCCGTTAATCAAATAGTTTAAAAAACCCATACCTACACCTCTTCGTTTGAAGTCTCAAATAATATTGCAAGAGGGCTGTCGTAACGACAACCCTCTTTTGGGTCGCAAAACACGCGATTCTGATATCATTACATTGCTGCGTAAGAGCCGTCAACAACCTTAACAGCCTTAGGAGCCTTGTGTGGCTCACCATCCTCGGTCCAGGTCATCTCCTCACCGGTTAAGCCGTCTAACTTGATGTTCAGCATGGAAGCCTTGATCGCATCACACAGATCGCTTGCGGACATATCCGGTGTTGCGCCTGCATCCTCGATAGCTGCCTTGATAGCATATACTGCATCGTAAGCATCTGCTGCGAACTGGATCGGGATCTCGCCGTAAGCATCCTGGTAGCTCTTTACAAAGTTTACAGTCAGGTCGTCTGTTGCATCTGCTGCGAATGGTGTTAAGAGCATCAGGCCCTCTGCCAGGCTTACGTCAAAGTTCTCAACCTGAAGGATACCGTCCATACCATCGCATCCAAAGAACTGAGTCTCAAAGCCCATGGTGGAAGCCTGCTGTAAGATCAGGGAAGCCTCTGTATAGTAGATCGGCAGGAATACCAGCTCAGCGCCGGCGTCCTTTGCCTTCTGAAGCTGTGTGGAGAAGTCCTTGTTGCTGTCAGCTGTAAATGCCTCTGCTGCTACGATCTCGATGCCCTGGTTTGAAGCCTCCTGAGCAAACTTTTCGTAAATACCGCTGGAGTATACGTCAGAGCTGTCATAGATCACTGCCACCTTGGTTGCCAGCTTGTTCTCGCCGATGTATGTAGCGGAAGCTGCACCCTGGTCAGGATCAGAGAAGCATACGCGGAATACGTTTGGATTTGCTGCACACTCTACGGCAGAGCCGGATGGTGTGATCTGGAACATGTTGTCTGCTGCGGACTTATCTGCAACTGCGATACAGGGAGCAGATGTAACGGTTCCTACCAGAGCCTGCATGCCCCAGTCCTTTAAGGTATTGTAAGCGTTAACAGACTTCTCTGCGTCATGCTCATCATCCTGGAACTGGAACTCAACCTGGCAGCCGTTGATGCCGCCTGCTGCGTTGATCTCCTTTACTGCGATCTCAGCGCCGTGCTGTACAGCGATACCGTACACAGCTGCGCCTCCGGTGATGGGGCCAATGCCGCCGATCTTGAATACACCGCCTGCTGCCTGAGTCTCGCCCTCGGCTGCCTCTGCAGTCTCGCCCTCAGCTGCTGCTGTTGTCTCTGCTGCTGCAGGTGCTGCTGTTGTTTCTGTTTTAGAACCGCCGCCACAGGCTGTTAAAGATGCTGCCATGATAGCTGCAAGTCCAAGACTTAAAAATCTCTTCTTCATAATTACATTCCTCCTCTTTGCTTTTTCAATTTAAAGCTGTTCTATATTATAGGTAGTTCAGATGGGATTGTCAACCTTTTCGTGAAGATTCTAAGGATTTTTTGTAGATTCAGCAGAATTGAACTAAATTTTTTTCGGTGATTTGGCAATAAAAGCTAAATTTTTTCGTTTTTATCTTTCGGCTCACGAAAAAAGAAATGCGCCGAAGCGCATTTCTCAGACTGTAGACAAAGTCCCGAGCGAGAGCTCGGACTTTTCTACATTTATCGC
>NZ_JAJCIC010000058.1 GCF_020554865.1 Lacrimispora sp. 210928-DFI.3.58 | reverse complement strand
AAATGAATTCCACCTGCGTGATTCCAGTTCGAGGGCTTTGCCCTCGAGCTCCCATCTCGGAAAACGTAGTTTGTCTACAATCTGAGTCATCTTCTGTAAGAGATGACGCCACTATTTGTTAAAAAATAGTCATAATTTTTGTAAAAACAATCCAGAAAATGCTTGCTTTTATGCATTACATATATTACAATTGAGTTAACAATGTAAGCGCTTACATAAAGCAGCGGGGCAGTGACTGAAGGCGCAGGAAGCCCATCCGTCAAGGACGCGGATGGAGATAAGATCAATGGAGGTATTTTTTTCATGACAGAGGTAAAAGGCAATGTAATCGTAGGACAGTCTGGCGGACCAACAGCCGTTATCAACTCAAGTCTTGCCGGAGTTTACAAGACGGCAAAGGACAGAGGGGCGAATAAGGTATACGGTATGGTCCATGGCATTCAGGGGTTGCTGGATGAGCGCTATGTAGACCTGTCCGACCATATCAAGACAGATCTTGATATTGAACTGTTAAAGCGCACCCCATCTGCATATCTGGGTTCCTGCCGCTTTAAGCTGCCCGAAATCTGCGATGGCAGAGAGATCTACGACAAGATATTCGCTATCCTGGATAAGCTGGAGATCGAGTATTTCTTCTATATCGGCGGAAATGACTCCATGGATACCATCAAGAAGCTGTCTGACTACTCCCTGTTAAACGGAAGCAAGATCCGTTTCATGGGTGTACCGAAGACCATTGACAATGACCTGGCTGCTACAGACCACACACCTGGCTACGGCAGCGCTGCAAAGTATATTGGCTCCATCACAAAGGAGGTTATCAAGGACGGCCTTGTATATGACCAGCAGAATGTGACGATCTTAGAGATCATGGGACGTAATGCAGGCTGGCTGACAGGCGCAGCTGCCCTTGCAAAGTGCGAGGACTGCGAAGGCCCGGATATGATCTTCCTTCCTGAGATCCCGTTTGATGTGGATGCCTTCATGAAGAAGGTGGCAGACCTCCACAAGGTAAAGAAGTCCGTTGTGGTAGCTGTCTCAGAGGGTGTGAAGCTGGCAGACGGCCGCTATGTCTGTGAGCTGACAGACGGCATTGACTTTGTGGATGCCTTCGGCCACAAGCAGCTGACAGGTACAGCACGCTTCCTGGCAGAGAAGATCAACCGCGAGGTTGGCTGCAAGACAAGAGCCATCGAGTTCAACTCCCTCCAGCGCTGTGCTTCCCACATCGTATCCAGAGTGGATATCACAGAGGCCTACCAGGTAGGCGGCGCTGCTGTAAAGGAGGCCTTTGAGGGCGAGACTGGCAAGATGATCATCTTAAAGCGTGTTTCCGATGATCCCTACATCTGCGTAACCGACATTTACGATGTGCACAAGGTTGCAAACGTAGAGAAGAAGGTTCCGAGAGAGTGGATCAATGAAGCAGGAGATTATGTGACAGATGAGTTTGTGAACTACATCCGCCCGCTGATCCAGGCAGAGCTGACACCGATCATGACAGATGGACTTCCAAGGCATCTGTATTACACAGACGTTGAGAAGAAGTAACAGCAAAAAAGTTGGGATACCGGCTGCAGGAGGAGACTCCGCGCAGCCGGTATTTTTTTAAAAATAAGTATTGACAACAGATAAAAAGTGGAGTATAAGCATATTAATCCGATGGAAAATATATGTTAATAGAGAAAAGCAAATGGATATACCTGCGAGCCCTTTGTCCTCTACTGCGAGGTGGGGTGATTTACCTTATGATGTGCACAGTCCTGACAAAGCTGCAGAAATACGGGGAACGGAAACCAGATAAAAGTTATAGTGCAGGAATAGCAGAGGTGTGATATGCTTGAAAGAAAGAACATCCATAAGTCCTCTCACCAGAATGAGGTGCTGAGAGAAGTCGATATTGAAGTCCCAAAAGGCGATGTCGTTGTCATACTGGGGCCAAGCGGCTCAGGAAAAACGACTCTGCTCCGATGCATGAATTTTCTGGAAAGAGCGGACAGAGGGAACCCTGGTATTTGACGAGAAGGAGCTGAACCTCCGGAAGGTTTACAAAAAGGAGATTCATGGGATCCGCCTGAAGACAGGCTTTGTATTAGACTGCCATGGATCCGGAGCTGATTGACGACGTTTTGCAGGTGATGAAGCGGCTTGCAAGGGAGGGCACGACTATGGTGGTGGTGACACATGAAATGTCCTTTGCAAGGGACGTTGCCAACAAGGTGTATTTTATGGACGGCGGCGTGGTAGTGGAATCCGGTACGCCCCAGGATGTGCTTTTGCATCCAAAGGAGGGAAGAACGAAGCAGTTCTTCCGCAGGATCAACAGAGCTGTGGAGTATTACATATAACAACCCGCTGCTGTGCAGGGGCTGCAGACAGGGATGGAAGGGAACAGGAAAATGCCGAAGTCAGAAAAAAAGTGGATAGAAATATTTGAATGGTTCCACCGCCATCCGGAGGTGGGTTATGAGAAAATCCGGACAACGGAGAAGATCAGGAGTATTTTGATGGAGGAAGGGATCGAGATCCTTCCGGCGGACTTGAAGACCGGCCTTATCGGGATCATCAGAGGCAGTCTGCCGGGAAAGAATATCTGCCTGCGGGCCGATATTGATGCCCTGCCCATTGAGGAGAAAACGGATCTTCCTTATAAATCTGAGAATCAGGGAAGAATGCATGCCTGTGGACATGATTTTCATATCACGACAGGACTGTATATTGCCTCTCTCCTTCAGCAGCGTAAAAATGACATCCGGGGAAATATCTATCTGGCCTTCCAGCCCGCAGAGGAGGTGATCGGAGGAGCAAAGCTGCTTCTGGCCACCGGCCTTCTGGATGAGGTGGAGGAGTTTTACGGCTTTCACGCAGAACCATCCCTGAAGGCAGGCCAGATTTCCATTGAGAGTGGGAGCGTAATGGCTGCCGTGGATCAATTTGCAGTTACTGTGACCGGAAAGGGCTGTCATGGGGCGGCTCCCCATCTGGGAAATAACCCGATCCCCGTATTGGCGTCCATCGTGGATCAGATCCAGGCATCTGCCGCAGGAAAGACAGATCCCTTAAAGCCGAAGGTGGTAAGCGTGACCCATGTGTCAGGAGGGGAGACCTGGAATGTTATACCGGACAGCGCCTTTTTAGAGGGAACTGTCAGGAGCATGAGCCCTGATGACCGTGACATCATTGAGAAAAACATACGGCGCATTGTAGAAAAACAGGGAGAGATAGCAGAGGTCCGGACAGAGATAGAATGGCATCATGGCCCGGCTGCTGTGATCAATGACGGGGATCTGAGAAGAGCAGCAAGGGAGGTTTGCGGCTCTACGGAGCTGGAGATCATTTCTCTGCCGCCGGCAATGCTGGGAGACGATTTCAGCGAGTATGGGGAGGCAGTGGATGGAGCACGCAGCCTTTATCTGAAGATCGGAACAGGGATCGGGCCGTCCCTGCACAGCCCCCTGTTTTCGGTAGAACCCGCCGCGATCCGGACCGCAGGAGAATTTTATGCAAAGCTGCTTTTGGAGAGAGGAAAATGACGGAAAGATATTCAGGCATATTTCTTGACAGATGCTGTTTGTGTCACTATAATAAAAAAGACATCAGATGTCTGAATATTTACGGCAGGGGAGGACAGTAAAGTCATGTATCAAATTGAGAAGATGAACAAAGGGCTTTTAGGAACCCAGGTCGAGGGAGAGCTGTTAAACTATATTTTGAAAGAGCCGGTAGAGGTAGGACAGAAGATACCAAATGAATTTGAGCTGGCAGAGCTGTTCGGGGTGGGCCGCAGCACCATCCGGGAGGCGGTAAAGGGGCTGGTATCCAAGGGGATTTTAGAGGTCAGGAGAGGTTCAGGAACCTACGTTGTCAGCACCAGCCTGCCGGAGGAGGACCCACTGGGGCTTTCCAGATTGCAGGATAAATACAAGCTGGCCCTGGAGCTTTTGGAGGTCCGCCTGATGCTGGAGCCGGAGATCGCCTCACGGGCAGCGGAATACGCCGGCGAGGAGGAGCGAAAGCAGCTGGTACAGCTCTGTGATGAAACGGAAGAGATGTATATAAGCGGAAAGAACCATATCCCAAAGGATATCGAGTTTCACACCTGCATTGCCAAATGCAGTAAGAACCGGGTGGTAGAGACATTGATCCCCATTATAAATACGGCAGTCATGACCTTTGCAGATCTGACTCACCGTACGCTGATGAATGAGACCATAGAGACCCACCGGGCGGTGACAAATGCGATCTTGGACCGCGATCCGGTGGGAGCAAAATGTGCTATGATGATGCATCTGACCTACAACCGCCAGAGGCTGCTGAAGCAGATGAAGGAGGAGCGGGAGTAGGAAGATCGGGACTGGAATAGTAAAAATAGACAAAAGGAGAGGTTATCTATCAAAATGCCCTCTCTTTTTTGTGCATAAAAGAGAAAAAAATAGAATAACATCTGATGTATTGACGAGAAACAATAAAAATAGTATATTTTAATCACAAAACATAAGATGTCAGATAAAATCAGGAAGAGATATGTTGAAATAATAGCATTTAACAGAAAGGACAGGTACATAGTATGAGTTGTTTAAGGAGTCAGGAAATGCGCAAAGCTGCCCCGGAGCTGGATCCCCTAAGGATCGGAACCGGCTGGAAGCCGGAGGATCTGTCAAAGCCTCAGATCTTTATTGAGAGCACCTACGGCGACAGCCATCCGGGCAGCGGGCATCTGAATATTTTAGTGGAAGAGGTCAGAAAGGGCGTGGAGGAGGCCGGGGGCTTCGGGGCAAGGTATTACTGCACCGATATGTGCGATGGTGAGAGCCAGGGGACAGACGGCATTAATTTCAGCCTTGTAAGCCGTGAGATGATCGCCAACATGATCGAGATCCAGGCAAATGCCACCCCCTTTGATGCAGGCGTCTATCTGGCAAGCTGTGACAAGGGAATGCCCGCCAACCTGATGGGACTGTGCCGTGTGGATATCCCTGCAGTGGTGGTTCCCGGAGGCACCATGAATGCAGGACCGGATATGCTGACACTGGAGCAGCTGGGGATGTACAGCGCCAAATTCCAGAGGGGCGAGATCAATGAGGACAAATTAAATTGGGCAAAGCATAATGCCTGCCCCAGCTGCGGAGCCTGCTCCTTTATCGGCACCGCTTCCACCATGCAGATCATGGCGGAGGCATTGGGACTGGCTCTGCCGGGAAGCGCACTGATGCCGGCTACAAGCCCGGACCTGCTGGCATTTGCCAGGGAGGCGGGAGGCCAGGCTGTGAAGCTGGCCCATATGGACCATATGCGCCCCAGCGATATTGTGACAATGGAGAGCTTTGAAAATGCCATCCTGGTCCATGCAGCTGTCTCAGGAAGCACCAACTGCCTGCTCCACATACCTGCCATTGCCCATGAGCTGGGAATTGAGATCACAGGAGATACCTTTGACAGGCTTCACAGAAATGCAAGATACCTTCTGGATGTCCGCCCCGCAGGGAGATGGCCGGCAGAGTGCTTCTACTATGCAGGCGGCGTTCCGGCCATCATGGAGGAGATCAAGGATTACCTCCATCTGGATGTGATGACAGTGACAGGAAAGACATTGGGAGAGAACCTGGCAGAGCTGAGGGCAAATGGCTTCTATGAGCGCTGTAACAAGTGGCTTCAGGAATTTAATGAACGCTATGGTGTGTCTGTCACAAAGGAGGATATCATCCGTCCCTATGACAAGGCCATCGGAACAGACGGAAGCATTGCCGTGCTGCGGGGAAACCTGGCGCCGGAGGGCGCTGTCATCAAGCATACAGCCTGCCCAAAGGAAATGTTTAAGGCCGTGCTTAGGGCAAGACCCTTTGACAGCGAGGAGGAATGCCTGGATGCCGTGCTGAAGCATAAGGTGGAAAAGGGAGACGCTGTGTTCATCCGCTATGAGGGACCGAAGGGCAGCGGCATGCCGGAAATGTTCTATACCTCCGAAGCCATCAGCAGCGACAAGGAGCTGGGCCGCAGCATCGCCCTGATCACAGACGGCCGCTTCTCCGGCGCTTCCACCGGTCCTGTGATCGGCCACTGCAGCCCGGAGGCCGCAGACGGCGGTCCTATTGCACTGGTGGAAGAGGGTGACCTGATCGAGATCGATGTGATGGGAAGAAAGCTGAATATCGTTGGCGTGAAAGGCGAGAAAAAGACTCCGGAGGAGATGGATGCCGTTCTGGCAGAGAGAAGGAAGAACTGGAAGCCCAGGGAGCTGCGCTACAAGAGAGGAGCCCTGCGCCTGTTCAGCGAGCATGCGGTGAGTCCTATGAAGGGTGCGTATCTTGACTTTGAATAGAAAACGATCAGGTTTCATAAGAAAGCAGTCTGCAGGGTGGCTTCTGTAGGCTGCTTCCTTATGCATATCTGTTTGCAGCAGCTGCCAGACGTTTATTTGATGTTGACTTTTTGGCTATTTTCGTATTATTATATTGTTATAACAATAAGCAAACCCAGTAGTAAAGGAATGGATGAGATATGGAAATATTAGATACGAGCCGAGGGGCTGCTCCGCTGTATCTGCAGATCAGTCAGATACTGAGAGAGAAGATTATGAGCAAGGAATATGCATACAATACCATCATTCCCAGCGAGGCGGAATTGCAGAAGGCCTATAATGTCAGCAGGATCACAGCAAGACAGGCCATACAGGAGCTGGAGCGGGATGGACTTGTAAAACGTTCCAGGGGAATCGGAACAGTGGTGATATACCAGCAGAGGATCGAGGAGTATTTATCCACCATTAAGAGTTTTACAAATGAGATGAAGGAGAGGGGGATCGTGCCCTCTACCTCCTATGCCCATATAGAACTGGTGGAGGCAGACCGAAAGCTGAGGGAAATATTTGGGACTGAGCCCGGCTCCAAGCTGTACCGTGTAGAGCGTGTGCGCAATGGGGATGGGAATCCCATTGTCCTGTTTGTATCCTATTTTGCCATGGAATGCGGCTTTGAGCTGGATGACAGCCTGTATGACGGCAGTATATATGAGCTTTTACAGAAAAAAGACATTGTTCCTGTGCGGGTGCTGGAGTGCTTTGACTGTATGATGCCAGATACCTGGATCAGAAGTCAGCTGGATATTACAAAGACCATGCCAGTGCTTCGCCGTATACGCCGTTCCTATGTTGAGAATGGGAAAATGCTGGAATACACGGAGTCCTATTACCGCTCAGACAGGTATGCCTATTACGTGGAATTAAAAAAGTCATAATATCATAAAAAGCGGTATTGACAAACGAATGAAAGTATAATATTATAATGTTATAACAATAAGAAAGGGAAGACAGAAGATAGGAAGCAAGCGTTTTCCTTTTTTTACTGGAAGTATTTGTTATAACAATATATCAATTTCGAAAGGAGGAAAACATGAAGTTTGATCCGGGTTTTGAGATTGCAGCCAAGAAAGATCCTCTGGGCTTTGTATACGGCAGTAACGTGTTTGGTCCGGTACCGGAGATCAGAAGGCTCGATGACATCAGAAGCTCCCTTGCGGACAGGAATTGCAGCGGGCCCCAGGACTTGTATGCAATCGTGATGGATGTTGGAGAGACTGGGGACCGTGCAGAGATCGAAAAGAGAAACCTGTTATTCGGGGCCGTTACTTATGCAGCAGGGATCATTGGCCGGGAGCCGGTCCGTTCACAGGGACATATCCATGCAGTGAGCTCATCCTGCGGTGCCTCCACCCCGGAGGTATATGAGGTATGGGAGGGAGAGGCATTTATCTACCTGCAGCAGCGGGGAACGGATGATCCTGGCAGATGCTATGCCGTACATGCGGCGGCCGGGGATGTGGTGATCGTCCCGCCAGGCTGGGTACATGCTACAGTCAATGCCGATGTGACGAAGAATATGACATTCGGAGCATGGTGCGTCCGCGACTATGGCTTTGATTATGAGACAGTCAGAAGCCATAACGGCATTGCATACTTTCCCATAGCAGAAGCAGACGGAATTGGCTGGACGGCAAATCCTGCCTATCAGGGGGGCAGCCTGGTAGTCAAGAGGGCCAGGACCTATGAGGACTTTGGCTTAAGACCTGGAGTGCCGGTTTATCGGCAGTTTCAGGAGGATAAGGATCTGTTCCTGTTTGTTGCAAGGCCTCAGGATTATCCGGAGCTTTGGAGGGATTATGAGCCCTAGTGTGCTGACTGCTTGGTGAGCACGATTGGCAAGTGGTCAGTATACTAGAGAAAAGGAGAGAATGTAATGGGTAACTATGAGAAATACCCTTCCGTTCCCGTGAAGGGATGGGAAGGAAGGGCGTTGAAAGGCTACGACGATATTATGGCGGCTCTCAGAGAGGAGTACAGGGAGAGCGGCAGAGCGGATTACTGCATTGTCTTTGATACATATCCGGGTGTCTGGGATGAGGAGGTTCTGGAGGCGTTGAGGGCCTTAAGGCCTGACAATCTGATACAGATGAAAGAAGTGTTTAAGGGAGAAAGCGAACTCACAGAGCAGCTGCGCAGCCACCTGACGGATGACCGTGTATTTGGCAGAATGTATTATGGAGAAATCGAGGATCTGTTAAATGAGGAGGCTTTGAAGGGGGCAAAGGAGAAGGCAAAGCAGGCAAAGGGCCTGACGGTTGTCTATGGATTCGGCGCAGGCCTTGTGGCAGAGGCGGACACCCTGGTCTATCTTGATATGGCGCGCTGGGAAATACAGCTCCGTTACCGGAAGGGGATGCCGAATTTTAACTGCTCCAACACAGATGAGGATACTCTGCGGAAATATAAGAGAGCATTCTTTATCGAGTGGAGGATCGCTGACAAATATAAACAGCGTATTTTTGAAAGAATCGATCATTTTCTGGATACTAATAGGCGGGGGAAGCCGGTTATGGTATCCGGCGAGGCCGTGAGAGCGGGCCTGTGCCAGATGACGGAGCGTCCCTTCCGCACAGTGCCGTATTTCGACCCGGGAGTATGGGGCGGACAGTGGATGAAGGAGGTCTGCGGCCTTGACAGGGACCGGGAGAATTTTGCCTGGAGCTTTGACGGTGTTCCGGAGGAAAATTCCATTCTTCTGGATTTTGGGAACGGAAAGCTGGAGCTTCCTGCCATGGACCTGGTACTTTATCAGCCAAAGAAGCTGCTGGGCCCGCAGGTATTTGCAAGGTTCGGCGCAGAATTCCCTATCCGCTTTGATTTCCTGGATACCATGGGAGGACAGAATCTGTCTCTGCAGGTGCATCCCCTCACGGAATATATCCACAGGCAGTTTGGCATGGCCTATACTCAGGATGAGAGCTACTATCTTCTGGATGCGGGGGAGGATGCCTGTGTGTATCTGGGACTGACAGATGAGGCAGAGCCGGAGGAGATGTTTGAAGAGCTTGAGAAGGCAAACCGGGGAGAATGCCTGTTTGACGCGGAAAAATTTATCAATAAATTTCCGGCTAAAAAGCATGACCATTTTCTGATCCCGGCCGGAACCTGTCATTGCTCAGGAGCCAATTCCATGGTTTTGGAGATCAGCGCCACGCCCTATATTTTTACCTTTAAGCTGTGGGACTGGGCAAGAGTCGGACTGGACGGAAAGCCCAGGCCCGTCCATCTGAAGCATGGAAGGCAGGTCATCCAGTGGGACAGAAAAACCGAGTGGGTGAAGGAAAACCTGGTGAATGCGGTCTATACGGTTGAGGAGAATCAGGACTACAAGGAGGAGCACACAGGCCTTCATGAGCTGGAGTTTATCGAGACAAGGCGGTATTGGATCCGCAATCAGGCAGTGATCCGTCCGGAGAATACGGTGAATATGCTGAACCTGGTGGAGGGAGAGGAGGCCATTGTAGAGAGTCCCAAAGGCGCCTTTGAGCCTTTTACGGTGCACTACGCAGAAACTTTCATTATCCCTGCAGGAGTAGAGGAGTACAGCATCCGTTCTGCCGGAGAGGGAACGATTGGCGTTATCCGCGCTTATGTCAGAAAACAGCAGAGCTGAAAATAACAGGGGAGTAATGATGATAAAAGCAGTTTTCTTTGACCTGGATGGTACCCTTCTTGACTGCGCCCATGGAAAATATGGTATTTCCGGGGATGGACGGAGGATATTGGAGAAGATAAAAGGGCAGGGCATCCACCTTTTTGTGGCAACAGGGCGTTCAGTTTCCTTTCTGCCGCCATCTGTTAGGGAGGCCGGCTTTCAGGGCTATGCTCTGGCCAACGGAGCCAGTGTGTGGGCAGATGGAGAGGAGATCGGAACGCATATGCTTTCCGGACAGCTTGTGAGGCACATCACGGAGCAGCTAGAGGAGGAAGGCGTGGAGTATGCCCTTCAGATTCCGGGAGGCACGTGGATGAGCAGGAAAAGAAGCCGTCTTCTTGCATATTTTAAAGAATATCTATTTGATGAGCGCTTTCTGATAGAGAAGCCGTTAGCGGATTGTCTGGATAAGGTAATGAAGATGGAGCTTTATGTGGACCCGGAGCAGGTGCAGAACTGCCGGGAGATATTAAAGCCTTTGGAATGCATGTATTCCCCGGAGACGCATTCCATAGAAGCTTATTCAAAAAATGTGTCGAAGGCTACAGGAGCCAGAGAAATATTGGATCATCTGGGACTCCGGCGTTCAGAGACCATGTGCTTTGGCGATGGTCAGAATGATATGGAGCTGTTTCAGATGGTAGGCTGGCCGGTGGCGATGGAAAATGCGGCAGGCTGCGTAAAAGAGAAAGCGAGAGCGGTATGCAAAAGCGTCGGAGAGGACGGAGCAATTCGGTATCTTCAGGAATTTTTTATGCTCCGTACATAAAGTATTGAACTGTAATGCACAAAATGCTCATCACTACCAAAAAGGTGAGAAGAGCAATGAGATAATGGAGAGGAGAAAGTATGGGAGAGATACAGATCTTGGCCGTCAGCCATGGCAGCATGGCTGAAGGGATGGTAAGAGCAGTGAGGATGGTGGCAGGTGATCTGGGGCATTTGGATTATCTGTGCCTGGATGAGGAATGCAGCATTGAGCAGTTCCGCGAACGTCTTTCGCAGAAGCTGGAGGAGCTGAAGGGCGCAGAGCAGATACTTGTGCTGGCAGATATACAGGGCGGTTCACCGTTTACAGCCTCCATCGAGCTGCTGGCGCAGAAGGGACTGACCGGCAAAGCCTTTGTGACAGCAGGAATGAACCTTCCGCTTATGCTGACTCTGGTATTCCAGTCACAGCCTGTGACAGAGGAGGCCCTTACAGCGTTTATAGGAGAGGCGCGGGAAAGTATACGGATGTTTCAGGATGGCGGAGAAGAGGAAGAAGAATTATAGGAGGGGATATTATGGCAATCAGTTTTATGAGAGTAGACGACAGGATCATACATGGCCAGATCATTATACGCTGGTCTACAGAGTTCCCATGTGACGGGATTATTGCAGTAAATGATGAAGCTGCCACGAATCCGGTGGTGAAGGCAGCGCTCAAGGCTGCATCAACGAAGAAGACTCTGATCTACACCTACAGTCAGTTCTTAGAAAAGATGGAACAGGCAGTGAACAGTGAAAAGAAGTATTTTCTGATCACAAAGGAACCGGGGACTATGGCGAAGATTCTGACAGACAGCCGTTTCAGGCCAGAGAAAAAGCTTCTGAATGTGGGGCCCCAGAGTGCAAAGAGCGGAACGGTCTCTGTGAACCGCAATGCGGATATCACGCAGGCAGATATGGAAGCTTATGAGCGGATCCATCAGGCCGGATATCAGATTGAGTTTCAGCTGGTGCCGGATGTCACAAAGGTTGAGTGGGGCAGCATAAGAGAAAAATTGATGAAATAATTAGGAGGACAGTATGGAAATTAACGTAATACAGGCAATATTGATCGGCATTTTATCGTATCTGGGTTCACTGTCATGCCCTTGGTTTTTCGGGACTACGGGCGGATGGTATACCTTGTCAAGACCCTTAGTTTCAGGCTTCCTCATCGGTGCGATCCTGGGAGACGTACAGACAGGCATCATTGTGGGCGTGGCAGTTCAGGTAGTGTTCATTGCCCTTGTGACGCCCGGCGGGCAGATGCCTCAGGATCTGAATGCGGCAGCCTACATCGGCGTGGGACTTGGCATCCTGACCGTTAAGAACGGAGCAACCGTAGAGTCCGCAGTAGCCATTGCCACAGCCGTAGGTGCAATTGGAACCATTTTCCACAACTTCATGATGATGACAAACTCCTTCTGGAACGCGAGAGCTGTTCGGGCGATTGAAGCAGGAGATTATAAGAGCCTGGCCTTCAATCACTGGGTAGGGCCTCAGATCACTCAGTTCCTTTATAGGGTCATTCCTACCGTAGCAGTCCTCTATCTGGGGCAGGGCCTTGCAAGCCAGATTATTGATATGTTCCCTGTTGACAGCTTTATCATGCGGACACTGACCGTTCTGGGCGGAATGCTTCCGGCAGTAGGAGTAGCGATCCTCTTAAAGCAGGTTACAAAGATCAATATCGATCTGATCCGGTTCCTGGTAGGCTTTACTCTGGTGGCAGCTATGGGCATCAATATGATCTCACTGGCGATCTTTGGAGCATTTTTCGCATACAGCCACTTTGTATATTCTAAGAAAACAGCTGCAGTTGAAGTGCAGGCAAATGACGACATGGAGGAGGAATTATAATGAAAAAGTTAAGCAAAAAAGCATTGAGAGAAAGCTGGCTCCGCTGGTTCTTAAGTAACCTAACCTCCATGTCCTTCCAGTGGCTTGAGACCTTCAGCTTTGCTGATTCCATGATCCCTGTCATCAAGGAACTGTACGGAGGAAACAAGGAGGAGGAGATCGCGGCTCTGAAGCGCCATGCGTCCTTCTACAATACGGAGCCTCAGCTGGGAACCATTATCAACGGCGTGGTCTGCGGCCTTGAGGAGGAAAGGGCAAACGGAGCTGCTATCGATGATGAGGTTATTAACGGCATTAAGCTGGGACTTATGGGACCGCTGGCCGGTATCGGTGATGCCATGGTGCCTGGTATGTTAGTTCCGCTGCTCTTAAGTATTGCCATTGGTCTGTCACAGGGAGGCAGCGTGGTAGGTCCCATATTCTATATTGTGACCCTTATGGTAAGCGTTACTGCTGCCAGCTACTATTTATTTATGAAGGGCTATCAGCTGGGAACGAAATCCGTGAACATGATCGTAGGTGAAGCTGCTCAGAGGGTGCGCGAGGCCTTCAATCTTCTGGGAGGCATTGTGGTGGGCGGTGTAGGTGCATCCTATGTATCCATCAACACAGGGCTCGTGATCGCCACAGGAAATGAAGCGGCTCAGGTAGTGGTAAATGATGTTCTCAACGGCATTTATCCGAAGCTGCTGACATTGTTTGGGATCCTATTCTGCTGGTGGCTTATGGCAAAGAAGAGAGTGTCTGCATTAAAGGTTATGGGTATTCTGGTGCTCATTTCTATGGCCGGCGTGGCGATTGGATTTTTCTAGTTTTCCATCATTTAAAATAGCAAACAGAGCTGCATACCCGTTGAGGTGTGCAGCTCTGTTTGCTGTTTGGATAGATACAGGAGCATTTAGTGATACAGCTTTTTATGCTCATACACAGGCTCAGAGGTCAGCTCTACGCCCAGTTTTTTAAAGATTTTAATATCCACATCCGACAGCATGACGGAGGTGTGGACCTGGCAGCCGCGGAGAACGGGGAGCTGGGCCAGGGCCTTTTTCGCAATGTCATCTGTGGCGGCGCTCATAGACAGGGCGATCAGTACCTCATCTGTATGGAGCCTGGGGTTTTTGCTGCCCAGGTAATTGGTCTTTAAGGTTTGTATTGGCTCAATGGCGGAAGGAGCGATCAGGTGGGTGTCGTGGGGAATCTTTCCCAGCTCCTTGATGGCGTTTAGAAGAAGGGCAGCGGAGGCACCTAAAAGGCTGCTGGTCTTTCCTGTCACAATACGGCCGTCCGGAAGCTCCATGGCAGCTGCGGGAGCCTTTCTTTCCTTTGCGCGCTCTAAGCAGGGAGCGATCACAGGGCGCATTTCCGGCTTGATCTTTGCCTGGTTCATGAGAAGGTTGATCTTGTATACCTCATCGGAATTGCCCTCCTCTTTTGCAAGGCGGTTTAAGGCATGGTAGTAGCGGCGGATGATCTCCTGGTTGGAGGCCTCCCGGCAGGCATCATCGTCCACAATACAGAAGCCGGCCATATTGACGCCCATATCTGTGGGGGATTTGTAGGGGCTTGCGCCGTAAATGCCCTCAAAGATGGCGTTGAGCACCGGGAAAATGTCCACATCACGGTTGTAGTTTACCGTTGTCTTTCCATAGGCCTCCAGATGGAAGGGGTCGATCATGTTTACATCATTTAAGTCGGCAGTTGCCGCCTCGTAGGCCAGGTTTACCGGATGTTTTAATGGAAGGTTCCAGATAGGGAAGGTCTCAAATTTGGCGTAGCCTGCCTTGATCCCCCGCTTGTTCTCATGGTAGAGCTGGGATAAGCAGGTAGCCATCTTGCCGCTTCCGGGACCGGGAGCTGTGATGATCACAAGAGGCCTGGTAGTCTCGATATAATCATTCTTGCCATAGCCCTCATCGCTGACGATCAGGGGCACATTGCTGGGATAGCCCTCAATGCAGTAGTGGCGGTACACCTTGATGCCCATGTGCTCTAATTTGGTCTTGAACAGGTCAGCAGTGCTTTGTCCGCTGTACTGGGTGATGACCACACTTCCCACATAGAGTCCCTTGTCCTGAAATTCCTGTATCAGGCGGAGAACATCCACGTCATAGGTGATGCCCAGATCATGGCGGACCTTGTTTTTTTCAATATCGGAGGCGCTGATGGCAATGACGATCTCCGCCTGGTCTGCCAGCTGAAGGAGCATGCGCAGCTTACTGTCCGGTGCAAAGCCTGGAAGGACCCTGGATGCATGGTAATCGTCAAACAGCTTCCCGCCAAATTCCAGATACAGCTTGTCTCCAAACTGGCTGATACGTTCTTTGATATGCTCCGACTGCATGGTAAGATATTTTTCGTTATCAAATCCGATTTTCATGTCTTTTGTGATCTCCCGCTTCATTAAGTTTTGTGAGGAACAAATAATTATTTAGTATAGCATATCTATGTGGGTTGTGCCAGATAGATTTTCTGTTTTTTCTGCGGCAAATTGTAGGATTACAATACATGTGTTACAACTGAATAATTAAAAAGCAGAGATGCTG
>NZ_JAJCIC010000057.1 GCF_020554865.1 Lacrimispora sp. 210928-DFI.3.58 | reverse complement strand
TTCGTTTTACCGCCTCGGCGGCTATCGTCTGCGCCGGTGTAAGTGTCGCACCTTTCGGGGCGCTCCAATAAAACAGTATAATAATGTTTTCGGGAAGGCGGCATGAGTAATCATGCCGCTTTTCCGTTCATAACGTCATAGAGTAAATTGGCGGGGAGTATGCCGATATAGTTGTAGCTGATTGACACATCCTGCACTCGGTGTCCGCTGGACTTGTCTGGTGCATGAACATATACGGCGTTAACCATATCGTTCAAAATGGTAGGTGTCAGCTTCTCCAGATACAGGTACTTCTTCGCCTGTCGGATAAACCTATCAACATTCTCCGCTTGATCTTCTTGATTCTGTATTTCGTTTTCAAGCATTTCAATCTTGGTTCTCAGGTCTGCCTGCTCCTGCTCATAATCATCAGACAACATCTGGAAACGAGCTTCGGACAGTTTTCCGTTGACTCTATCCTCGTAAATACGCTTGAACAACCTGTCCAGTTCAGCCAAACGATTTTCGGATTTCTGCAAGGTTCGCTTCTTGGCAGAAAGCTCTTTCTTTGCTTCCTCACTTCGCTTTGCACCCAATGCTCTGCGGAACGCATCCTCATAATCGGCAACACATTGGATTACCAACCTCATGTGTTGGAGTGTACCTTCTTCCAGTACCACGGCACGGATGAAGTGAGTGTCACAGACCTCCTTGCCCTTTTTGCGGGAAGTAGAGCATACGAAGTGGTCTTGTCTGGTTTCAAAACTGTTGCTGGTGCAGTAGTACAATTTCTCACCACAATCGGCACAGCGGACGAGACCGGAGAACATATTGGTTTTGCCTGTTCTGGCGGGTCTGCGTTTGTTCTTGCGAAGCTCCTGCACACGAGCGAAGGTTTCTTCGTCAATAATGGCTTCATGGATATTCTCGAAAATCTTCCATTGATCGGGAGGGTTTTCGAGTTTCTTTTTGCTCTTGTACGACTGCTTGCGTGTCTTGAAGTTGACCATGTGACCAAGGTATTCCTGCTTTTCCAGTATGCCAGTAATGGTGCGTGGTGCCCAATCGTAAGGATTATCGGGTGTCTTTGCGGGAGCGTTTCGTCCCATTTTCATCCAATGAACCGTGGGACAATCCACCTTTGCTTCCTTCAGCTTCCTGGTGATCTGCGAGGGACCGAAGCCCTCCATGCACCAAGCGAAGATCTGACGGACAACGGCTGCGGCTTCATCGTCCACAATCCAATGTCTCTTTGGATTGTCGGGGTCTTTCATGTAGCCGTAGGGCGGGTTGGTGGTCAGATACTCACCGGATTCGCCTTTCTGCTTCATAACCGCTTTGACCTTTTTACTGCTGTCCTTGACATAGAACTCGTTGATGATGTTCAAGAACGGAGTAAAATCGTTGTCCTGCTGATTGGCGCTGTCCACACCGCTGTTCACAGCGATGAAACGGACATCGTGTTCGGGGAAAAGCATTTCTGTATAAAGACCGACTTCCAGATAATTTCTGCCGATACGGCTCATATCCTTGGCAATAATAACGCCAATCTTGTCGTCCTTTACCAGTTCGATCATGCGGTTCCAATCGGGTCTGTTGAAGTTCGCACCGGAGTAACCATCGTCCACGAAAAACTGTATATTGCGGAAACCTTGTTCTTTTGCGTATTTCTTGAGAATCGCCTTTTGAGATGAGATTTGTCAAGGATATTTTCATCCAAACTGCGGTGGTTACACCATTCGGGCGACCACGAGGAACCCCCATTTTTTGTATGATACCTGCAGGTAAATAAAGCCAAAAGGGAGTGTCCGTATTCCGATGTGATTCCGGTATCATATGAAGCAGCACTTTGTACCTGCTCCATATACTCTGCAAAACCATGCCTTCGGTATCCTGTGGATAGGCCGCTGAATAAAAGGCGGCTAAAGTAAGAAAAGACCTGCAAACAATTCAGTCTACAGGCCCCTCTTAATTCCCAACTTCCCCTAAATGGTTATCTTACAATAACAATAATTTTGCATTTTTTGTTATACCATATCTGCCATTATATTAAATATCTTTTTAATAAGCGAGTCAATTCTATAACATCGATCGGCTTTGCTATATGGGCATTCATACCGCACTCCAGGCAATGCTGTATGTCATCAGAAAAAGCATCTGCACTCATAGCAATGATTGGGATAGATAAAGCATCTGGGTGATTTATTCCTCGAATTGCCTTTGTAGCCTCATACCCTGTCATATGCGGCATCCGTATATCCATAAGAATGGCATCGTAATGTCCCGCTGATGATTTTTGGAACTTATCCAGACATATCTGGCCATCCTCTGCCCAATCCAACTCTACACCCAGGTCAGACAACAATTCACTTGCGACCTCCCAATTAAGCTCATTGTCCTCAGCAAGCAGGATACGGCGTCCAGATAGATCGATATTAGAATTCAATGTCTGGTCATTTTCTGTTTGAGTGTCCATATACTGACACAAAGCATGATACAGCGTGGATTTAAAAAGGGGCTTGGAAATAAAACCATTAATACCTGCTTCACGGGCCTCCTCTTCAAATTCACTGCAGTCATATGCAGAAATCAGCAAAATCGGCATTTCATCTCCCAAATTACGCCGGATTTCTTTTGCAACTTGAATCCCATTCATACCAGGTAGTTTCCAATCCAATAGAATAATTTGATAATCATCTCTCTTTTGGTGATGTTGGGTAACCAGTTCTATCGCCTTTTCTCCACTCAATACCCAGTCGGCATTGATGCCGATGGTTTTCAGCGTGTCTATCGCTGTCCTGCAGAGTAATTCATCATCATCAACTACCAACATATTCCAGGAAGGAAGAACCATGTCCATTTCCAGTGCAACCGCTTTTTCAAAATCAAATGTAAGAGAAACCTCGGTACCTTTATCAATTTCACTTTTTATATTAATGGATCCTTCCATTGCGTCCACAATATACTTTGTAATCGCCATTCCCAAACCAGTGCCTTGCGTTTTACTAACCCTGACTCCATCAGCACGACTATAGGATTCATATATTCTTTTCAGAAAATCTGGCGACATACCAATTCCATTATCCTTGACCTTGATATGGATTCGGATATAGTTTTCTCCTTTCGGAGATTTTTCTTCAGAGAGGGATAGTTGTATCGAGCCCCCCTCCGGTGTATACTTCGTTGCATTCGATAAAAGATTTAGCAAAACCTGATTCAAGCGTACACTGTCACACCATATATTTTCTGTTAAGATATTTTCGACATGTATGTCAAAGGTTTGCCTTTTTGCCTTAACCTGTGGCTGCATAATATTAACAACTCCTTCAACAACTTCCTTTAATGAAATTTGTTCTGTTGTTAAAGTTAATTTCCCACTTTCAATTTTAGACATATCCAAAACATCGTTGATCAGCCCTAATAGATGTTTACTTGATAATGTAATTTTTCTAAGACAATTCTGTACCTGTTTCTGGTCATCTATGTGGGCTGTGGCAATCGCAGTCATACCCACAATTGCATTCATCGGCGTACGGATATCATGGCTCATATTTGCCAAAAATTCGCTCTTTGCTTTACTTGATTCAACCGCTTTTTGGCGGGCGTCCTCTAACTCAAGCACCTGGGAACGGGTTATGGAAAAATACCGGCTAAAGATCAATGTCAGTATAGCCAATATAGAAGCACAGGATAATAATGTCAGAATCATACGCTGATTGCTCAGATGATTTATGGTATCATCCAAAGCACTATAGGGCATTACTGCCACCAGATACCATTCCGAATAAGGTAATGAGATTCCACAAATCTGCCGTTTCTCACCATCTACTTCCAGTGTTCCGGAAAACTCTTTATGATTCTTTAACGCATTGCCAAACTCCTCGATCAACGTCCCTTCTGAAGAGTTTCCTGATTCGGACTGAAGGTACTCCTGCAACTGTTCAAAAAATCCTGCCAGCTCCATATTTTTATTTTGTATAACAATACTGCCGTCCGGCCGGATGATATGATAATACATCAGCTGGTTTTCATCCTGCAGCGCCAGAAAATCCGTAATGTACTCCAGTGGTACGGCAGCTACCAGACCGGTGCACTTACTTCCATTCCGCATAGGATAAGACGCGTCAACACCAAACAATACCACTTCTTTTCCGGTCGAATCAACCCCGACGGCAACTCTTTGTTCCCCCTGTACCAGCGCTTCCACAAAAGGGCCTGGATTGCTGGGCTGTATGGATTCTCCATAAAGAGTTTCAAAGCCCCCCTCCTCGGAGCAAAGCGCTAAATAGTCAAACCCTCTGACCTTCGCCCTGTAAATCAGCTCCTCATACAGCTGCTCTCTGTTCGTGTTATCTGTTGGAACAACAGAAATAATACCTTGGACCTGATCAAATCGCAGTCCGATTACCGTATCAAAGTGTCCGGACATTTGCTGGTTCATTCCTGACATATAGATTTCTCCAATCTCAGAAATCGCCTTTTCACTCTTTCGGCTCATATAAATTCCCAACACACTGAAAACAACAATACTAAAAAGCAGAACTCCTATGAAGCTGAAGATTAAGAATTGCATTGCGGGATCCCGTTTTTTCCTGTTCTTCATCGCCGCTATTCCTCCTTAGCGTTCCTGTATTCTTCAACAGAATGAATAATCTGATGATAATCCTCTGATAACCGCGGCATCAACTCCACCGCTTTATCATGATCATTCTCTTTCAACGCACTTGTCACGAGGCTGCTGCTTTCATACAGCCTGGTAAACGACAGATTCTGGCAAATTCCTTTGAGTGTATGAACAGCCCTGAGCGCCTCCTCATACTCTTTGTTTTCCATAGAAGCCTCAAACTGGAGGAAACTTTTATCATCCAGAAACTTGTATGCGAACTTCCGGACAGTCTGTTCCCGTCTCAATCTGCCCAACACCTCATCATAGTCACCGCCAAAACTTATGTAACATTCTTTTAAATTCATAATGCTTTCTCTTCCTCTTTACACGCTCTCTGCTTTCTTATCCAAGAAACAAATATTCACCTGATTCTTCGTACGCTTCGATCGATACATCATACGGTCTGCAATTTTAAAGAGTTCCTTTGCTCTTTTTGTTCCGTATGCCCCGCCTACGCTTATAGACATACGGATTTCCGGATACTCCTTCACACGGAGATCCTCAACTAAATATCTCATTCTTTCCAATTTTGTCTCAAACACCTCTTCCGGTATCTGATAAAAGATAACGGCAAATTCATCGCCACCATAACGGATCACAGCATCTGTTTTTCGTACACAGGATAAAATCGTCTGGGCAATACTGTGAAGCACGATATCCCCTGCATCGTGCCCATAGTTATCATTAATATGTTTAAAGTTATCTACATCTATCATAACAGCCGCCTGGATATCTTCAGCATTCTGAATATAGTCATCATAATAGCGGCGGTTATAAACACCCGTTAACGAATCCGTATATAATAGCTTCCAAGTCTTCTGCTGCTGGGACTGGAAGTTATACTTTTTGGCGGAAAATATTTTGCCATAATCTATTTCTTCACCTGTTCTCTGCATCATAGTCTGTCCCGACACTTTCTTTATCAGTTCCCGTTTCAGAACCGTCGTGATTTCCTGCAGGCACTGTAACAGGATCGGATTGAAAGAACCACATTGTCCGTCTAAAATCATGTTCAAGGCGTCTTCATGTGAATAAGCTTTCTTATAACATCGCTCACTGGTCAATGCATCATACACATCTGCAAGCGCAACCGCCTGAGCCGCAATCGGAATGTCATCTCCTTTTAATCCATCCGGATACCCCTTACCGTCGTATCGTTCATGATGCCACCGGCAGATTTCAAATGCCATCCTGACAAGGGGAACCGATTGCTGATCCGCCGGCAGGCTTAATAACATGTCAGCGCCGATTGCCGTATGGGTTTTTATGATTTCAAATTCTTCATCTGTAAGGCGTCCGGGTTTATTCAAAATCTCTTCCGATATCGCAATCTTTCCGATATCATGCAGTGAGGAAGCCGTGCTTATTAAAGCAATATCCGATTGGGACAAAGAATACCGGTCCGTATGCAGAATCAATTGCTTCAGCAAAAGCTCTGTGATCTGATTCACATGCAGTACATGGGCGCCGCTTTCCCCATTACGAAACTCTACAATATGAGATAAGATCGCAATCATCAGTTTATTATTATTCTCATTCTCATAAAATTGCTCTATGACCAGCTGTTCCAGATGTTTTTGACGCACATATAAGCACATGGTATTGGAAATCCGGCGCTGGACAATCGCGGCGTCAAATGGACGGCTGATATAATCAAACGCCCCCAGGTCATAGGCACGTTTTATATTCGCCGGAGAATCATCAGCAGAAATCATAATCACTGCAAATGATTCATTCCAATGATTTTGATAGATATGACTGAGCACTCCAAATCCATCCATCTCGGGCATCATAATATCCAAAAGCACAAGAGATATCGCTTCTCTTTGCTCTGCAAGAATTTCGATTGCTTTTACCCCATTCTCAGCCTCTATCAGATCATATTGATCTTCCAGAATATCTACCAGAAGATCACGATTCATCTCTGAATCATCAACGATTAAAATTGTTTGTTTTCCCATCACACCTAATTTCCTTCAAAAGCGTTCTATTCAACTTATATTCTATCCGCACCGCTTACCGTTTCAGCACATCAAAAAGCTATCGAGCTTCTCCATTCGTCGGCGCAGCAACAGGAAAGAAACAATCCAGCCGCAAATACCGCCCAACAACAGAGGCAGGGGATAAAAATCATTCATCAGGGCAGCCCCCGCTGCACCAAGGACTGTCACCGTCAGGAAGACAAGAGCGCTTATACACGCACCACCGTAATCAGAAAAATAATAGAATACGATAATGGTAAAGTACATACAGAACACGGTGTATATCCCCAGGCTCAGAATTACGAACATTTGCAGCATATGGGTGCTGGCATTCAGGTAGGGGAGAAACACACTGCCCAGACAGGCCAACACCACGGTAATGATAAGCTGGATCTCATATACAAAAAAGAGCTGATAGCGGAGCTCCCTGACCATGACGCCCCGTTCCTTCCGGATCAGGTCGTGGGTGCCGTTGTTCAGTGCGGAAACATACAGGGTGTACTTCTCATAAAAAGACGTTTCCACCTTTACCACAAAGATAACCAGTGACGGCATATTTACAAAAACGGCCAGGAACAGCGCGAAGTCGTAGGCCGGGGCTGTGCGGAAAACGCTGACCTGTTCCGCAATCCCGGAGAAAAACCAGTAAATGATGGTAGGACAATAGATACCCAGTGTGTAAGCAAAGCCTCCGACAGCCAGCTTTGGATACCGGCGAAAATAGGAGAGGAACGCAAAATATCGGCCCTGCGGCACTCCAAAGGCTTTCACACACTGAAACACCAATGCGAATACGATCAAAAAATAGCAGCAGACAAGAGCCATGCAGGCTGCGGTCACTTTATCGATATCCCACTGCTTAGTACACAAAAAGTACACAGCCACCGCCAGCAGCAGTCCCGTCAGAAAACTGAATGTGAGCGCTTTGTAATGCTTCAGCGCCGAGGCGTAGGTCATCATGCTGTAAACATCCGTCACCAGCACGCCCAGGAAATAATAGCTTACCAGGAAGGACATCGCCACTCCGTCCTGAGAATAATACATGCCTACACACAGTAGGAACATAACAATGCCGGACACGATAGTGGATAACGTCAGCACACCGAAGGCAGAAGGGCAAATGTCCGACTCCCTGCCCAGAAAGATACAGTCGGAAATGTAACGCGACACGGGGGCTGCCAAAAGGACGGCGCACAATGTAGCGATTATAAAGGCATGGGTGGTGGATGAGATAAAAAACCTCTCTTCCAGTACCGTGAGACCCGCTTGATCCATCAAAAGCTTCAGCACCAATAGCAGCACCGCAGACAGAACCGCCGGTCCAATGGTGGTCATGGTAGCGTAAATAGTCCCCCACAAGTTAGCCGCCAACGTTTTTCTTCCATATATTTTTTTAAGTTCAAATCCAATTCCTGCCATGAGATTTCTCCTCCAAGTGTTCATAGATACCCCGGAACGCAGACAGCATTCCCTCCCGACTGTAGTACGCCTCCACCCGTTTCCTGCCGGCCTGCCCCATACTTGCGGTCAGTCCTGGATTCCGTATGCAGCGCAAGATAGCCTGCGCCATGGCCTCGCTGTTCATGACCGGCACGATAAGCCCTGCTGGGCCGAATCTGTCGTCCTCCCGCTCGCCCTCCAAAAGAGCCCTGCAATCGCCTACATTGGTGGCCACAAAGGGAATCTCTGCCGCCATACCCTCCAAGATAGCCAGAGGCTGCCCCTCACTGATGCTAGAAAGAAGCAGCAAATCCACCTCCGGCAAATGCTCCTTTATATTGACCTGTCCAAGAAATTCCACATCTTCCGTCTCCAGCTCCTCCAAAAGCTCCAGGCACTCATGGTAATATACCGGATCTTCCGCGCAGTTGCCCATGATCTTCAGCCGGACCTCCGGCACTGCACGCTTTACGATGTCAAAGGCCAGAAGCATGGTTTTCACATCCTTGATAGGCACCACCCGCAATATTGCCCCCAGGACAAACGGTCCGCTCCTTTCCTTTTTCCGGCAGGAATCAAAATCTCCGGCATTCACGCCGTTTGGTATGATGGAAATCTTCTCCGGAGGGCATTTCAGTTCTATCTGCAGGGAGCGGTTGGTTTCAAACAAAGTAGTGACTACACTGGCCTGCTGATAGGCGATGAAAGAGAGCTTCTTGAAAAAGTCAATCCATAGTCCCTTGAACTCTCCTGCTACCCAGTTCGAACGGATGATGTCCTCCTCTCGTTCCCTTGTATAGATGCCATGTTCGGATAAAAGCAAGGGAACCCCCTCCACATAAGAAGCACAACTCCCCAGAATTCCTGCGTAACCAGCAGAGACAGCATGATAAATATCCGCCTTTGGAATCTCCTGCGAGAGAATATACATCAGTGGGAAATAGATTCCCCTAAAATTCCAGAGAAACTGGAGAAATACTTTCTTGGAATTCTGCCTATGATACTCCTCCATGCAGACATCAAAGAAAGATTCGCTCATCAAAAAATCGCTCATATGCTGATGGTCTGTTTCGCGAGATCCAATACACCGGTCCAATTGACGGCGTCTACACTGCCGCTTAGCAGTCCTTTTAAGGTCTCCTTCTCCTCTTTAGTCAGCCGGATCTTCCGGCCGCTCTTTTTAAATGCCGCGTCTCCCAGGTACAGCGTCCGGATCTCCTTAACGTTTTCCGGTATGCGACATGCATACCCCGGCATCTCCTCTCTTGTGGTCGCAATGGCCCATACCACAAACTCCACATCCTGAAACTGGCTGCACAACATCTGTACCCAACTAGAGACGCCACCCGGAACATAGGGGTAGCTCCCTTCACAGATCAAACACACCCGCATACTTTATTTCCCCTCCTCCAATATGATAATTCCATGGTTTTCCTGAATACGCAACAAATAGTATCCGTTTCCCACATCCTGATAAGTCAGCCCCTTTGCCTCGACAATGCGGCCGTCGGTGTGATAAAAGAATGCCTGCCCCTTTGAAACAGAGCTACAATTAATCTCTATGCTGCTGCCGTTCTTTATCCAGCCGTAATCCATATCCTGATAACTCCTCACATCTCCCTCTGTCTGGGATAACGTCCTGCCCTCCAGCCAGGGTACACAGACAAGGACTTCCGACTCAAAAATGCCAATCTGTCTCTTGTCCGAATCCCAGGAGGCAATGTCACTATCCCTGGAAATCAGCATTCCGGCATCGAACACATGGGAGACCATGCCATAAGCTCCCAGGACGGAGCAGATGGCAAAGAGATTACCGTCTTCCATGGAGTTTCCCTTTGTAGCTGCGGGAAACACAGTACGTCCTTCCTCCCAAGAAAGACGCATGTCACGGTTTCCCAGTATTCCCCGGACAAATCTCACATCCGCACCGGGCACATCCAGCATTTCCGGGAAGAAATTGTCGGTTTCCACAGCCAGACCTTGGACGGTATATCCGGTGAAGTTTTTGGCGAACCGGTCTATAAAATCCTCGTTAAAAACAACTTTCCCATCCTCTGGGCAATTGGCGGCATAGACCAGCTCCCCGCCGAATTGCAGCACCGACTTGCCGACGGTCGTAACCAGTGTATCATCCATCGTCCCGAAACTCTTTTTAGAAGACGCTGCCGCCAATATGCTGGCAGTATATGGCGTATCCGTGCGAAGGGCGATTCCTTGGAAAGAGGGCCACACCACATCCTGGACAAACCCTTCCGCAGAATAACCGTACATCTGCCTGCACAGCTCATCATCGGCAGACGTGATTACAGGGAAATCGTCAAGGAATACGGCCTTCACACCCAAAACCGGATAGACGAAATCCGGCAGCAGTGCGCCGATGGCTCCGCTCAGAAGCCCCATACAGCGAATATCTTTGAGGAAACTCCCATTGATCAGGCAGACACTGCCCTTCTTCCAGTCGTTTGTATAAAGGATAGGGATACCCTTTTTGGCATCCCGGATGTAGACAGTCACATCGTCGCTGACCTCGATCCGTACAGAACCGCTGTTCCCATCATAACAGACCTGCTCCGGCTGGACCGGAAGCAAAGGTTTTTCAAAATACAGGTCATGGTAATCTTCTCCTGCGGATTTCTCCTGAATACCAAATACCGACCACAACCGGGAGTCCTCGCCCCCTTTTGCAAGTCCCGCCGCCAGTATGACCCTGCCTCCTTCTGAAATGAACCTCTTAAGTTCGCTCAAATCGGCATATTGGCTGATGGATGCATCGCAAATAATTACCAAATCCTGCTCCTTTACCACACTCGTGTCCAGGCTTCCCTCCCCGGCCACCGTAAGATGCAGATCTCTGCAGAACTGGCGGACATTGTCATAAATCTCTCCGTAATCCACATCATCGGAATCTCCAAAAATCCAAACTCTGGGCTTATCTCCTCCAGCCACCCGCCTCGTTTCGGTAAATTCCCGTTCCGAGTCAATACGGTCTGGTATCTGAACGCTCGCCGGAAGGCTCTCATTTATATTTATACTGTAAATCAAAAAAATACCGCCCAGGACGGCAACAATCAGGACGATATACAGTAACCGTTTAAGTGATAACATGCTTCCACCCCCTATTTAAAATCTGGTTCTGCCCATTCCCTCAAAAGGGGTGTGCAGTCAGTTGTTCATCACTGTTCCCGAGAGACGCGCGGTCCAATAGCGCAGCTGCTCCAGTCCTTTGGGAGACAGCCGAACCTGCCGATTTTTACGCAAGTCATCCAGGATGTTCTCAAATTTCTGCCGTTCTCCCGCCTCGTAGAACATTTTCAGCATATCCTGATAAGATGCCTCGCTCCGCATCCGGTCCGCATATCTCTGCCAGAAGAGTTCCGCATCTTCATATCGGCCAAGCTCCACCAGGGAGCTTAAACATTCCTCATACTCTCCCGGAGAAACCTCATCTTCTGCGATATCAATCTGCCCCTGTACCATGCAGCATAAATGTTTTCGGTAAGCACTTTGCTCCCTGGCGGAAAGAACATCACTTTTCAGCATCTCTGTCAGAGCCGCACAAGCCGTGTGGTATTTCTCCGGATCCCCGGGTTCTTGCTCATAATCCCTGCGGCACTCCAGCCACTGCGTCTGCTGGAGACGGTATATCTCCATCTTTGCGGCCGCAACATAGTGGGAGGACTCCGAATCCTTATCCTGCTCTGCTGCCAGAAGTATCTTATAATTTTCTTTCAGGTTCTTTTTCAACTGCTTCAGCAGAAGAGCCCGTTTTTCCGTATTCCCGCTGACAGCCATGGCGTCCTCCACCGGCACCACGTTTAAAGCCTCCCGTACGTCAGGGTGTTCCGGCTGCCGGTCAATCTTGAAAGCATGTGTCAGAACCGCTTCCCGGTCGATCCCCGCCTTTTCTAAAAACGCCCGGAGCAGTCCCGGCAGATAATAAATGAGAAATCCAAATCCCGGAAGGAAGATGAAAAAGAGCGCTATCCCAGCTCCCATTCGATGGATTCTCTTTATGATGGCATACAGTACCGCCAAAAGAAAATTCGCCGCTAAAAACCAAATCAACATGATCACAACCTCGCTTTCTGCTCATAGGCTCAGACTGCCACCGGTCTGTCTAAAACCGGAGTGACCTCCACGCCGCAAGCTAAGAGGCGCTTTTGCAAATGCTCCAAGTTTCCAGAACCGGTATTGTTCAACAGGGCAAAGAGTTTCCCTTCTCCATTGGTCCCCAGACAGTCTGTCACGCGAAGTGTCCGTCTGACCACATTGGCGGTCTCCGCCAAAGAGCCGGAATATGTAAGCTCCACGACACAGTATTCTGCCATGCACTTCTCCGCCTTCTCCCCGGCCAAAAGAATCTGCTTACGGAATGCTTCCGGCTTCAGGATATCCGTGTCCTTCACATAGTGCTCTTCTCTGGACAGTTCCTCATATCGCAGTGCCTTTTCCATGGAATCCCGCAGCAACAAAGACATAGTTTTCAGCAGATTGATATGATACAGTGTCTCGCACTCATAAGGCAGCTTCTTTATGAGAACCACCGCCTCCGGAACATCCTGGCAGACAATGGGCATTACTATGGCGGGTTCGCCACTCCCAAACTCTCCTTGATAGAGTTCCCCCCGCATTACCGCATCACAGATCTTTGGAGAATCGGAAAGATTCCACGACTTTCCGTCCATTACGGAACTTTCTGAAAGTGCTCCCACCAACCGGAGCCAAGGACTTCCTGCCTGCCCATGGTAGACAGCCACCGTATCCGTACGGACCAGCTCGGAGATAACCTGCATAGCCTCCAAGAGGATACGATCCGGCTCTTGAACCATCAGGCGGCTAATCAGGTCATACAGCTTTGGAAAGCCGGACTTGGATGTCAGGAGTCGCTGCTCATACTCGTTTTTGATGAGTACGTTTTCCTCGTTAATGTCCTTTAAATCCTCATACTCCTCCTTTATCATCTCCAAATCCTGGCGGACACTCCGGGCATCTTCCCTGAGCATATTGGCGGTATAGCTGACCATAAGCCCTACAAATACAAATTCCATAACCGCCAGCATACTATTCGCATAGTAATGGAACGTAGCCAGATCCAGAAGTTCCATGTTCTGACCGTACAAATAGGCAACGCCAGCCAGCACAGCCGCAAACGCACTCTGGTAAATATTGTATGATATAGAAATCAGGATGACGTAAATCATCAGCCAATCAATCTTGGAAAACAGACTGTGGGAGCCGCAAAGGGAACTCAAGGCAAAAAACACAGCAAAAATCAGAAGATTTTCCACAAGCTGACGGATTCCCACCGGAACAATCCTCTTTTTCTTCTTCCGGTGCTCCACCGGTGCTCTCTCATATGTGATCTCCCCCTCCTGTAGCTATTCCTCCAGATTTCGAAAATCGCTCCATCCCAGTTCCTGCCTGATCCGGCCGCTGTCCGCCAGGGTAACGCAGCCGGAGTCCTCCCACTGGATATCCTGCTCCGAAAGTTTCTCATGTTGGCAGACCATCTGGTACAGGCACTTTTGGGAAACCTCAGCACTTCCGCAGACATTGTAAACATACTGATTTCCGGCATCCAGCACCCGCTTAACTGCATCCACGAAGTCGGAAACATGAAGCGGCTGGAACACATTGTTCGACATATGGACATCCGGATGGGCGGCGTTGAAAAAGTTCCGGCTCAAGATATCGCTTTCACCCTCTTTGGGCCGGTTGGTATAGAGCTGCGATGCCCGAAGGATTACCGCATCCATACCGTGCTGTTTCCGGTAAATGTCCAGAAGCTGTTCCTCACGGATAAATCGGACTCCACGTTCGCTGACGGCAGCACGCTCCGCGAATTCATCGGCTCTTCCACTGGTCTTCCCATACACCTCTATGGATGACAGCAAAATGAATTTCACATGCGGAAACGCGGCAGCCGCCCGCAATGACTGAGCCAGCAGGGTCACATCTGCATCCGACTCCTCCTCATGGGTGCTGCTTATGTAGTATTTACCGGCAAATATCACACAATCCGGCGAAATGGAGCACAGGAGTTTTCCAAAGCTTTCGCCCTTGCGGGGAGTTCGGTAAAAGTGGTGCAGAGAGCCTTGCTTTGGTTTTTGTGAAAGTTCTTTGTCTGATAGGAGGTAGACATCATTCCCCTCCTGCCACATTCGCTCAACTAGTGTCTCAGCCAGCCCGCCATTTGTTCCAATATAGACAATTTTCATAATTCTGCTTTCCTCCCAAACTTAACTTATATTATACGGATGCAAAAAAATTTCAACATCTCCAGCCACCTTTTCGTTTTGCCGTGGGGCGGCTATGGTCAGTTTACGACTACGGCAACCCACGCCAATTGGTAAGCGATGTTATTACAGTTTATTTTCTTAATTCCTACCACATTCCACTCAGATATTGTCAAAAGGTGTACCTTTTGATAATATTGGATCGAGATGTCACTAAAGCTGTCGGGATGAAAAATATGTCGAAAAACCCTGCTATTTGCTTGTGATTTCAAGAGATTACATATATAATGTTAATGTAATGGTTAGTTGGTTATCAAAATGTACACCTTATGATAGTCCACATTCCCAGTATTATCCTTTTTTTCTGTTTTGAAGCATCCGATACTCTCTCAATCTGCGGTAAAAAGTAGCTTCGCTCATATTGCATTGTTTTAAGACTTCCGTGAAAGGAAGCCTTTTTTGTTCCCATTGTCTAACAATCTCTTCAAAATTCTCAGGTACTTCCTTTTCGGGCCTGCCAAACTTTATACCCTTTGCCTTCGCTGCGGCGATTCCTTCGGCCTGACGCTTCTTGATATTCTCACGTTCGCTTTGCGCCACAAAGGACAGAATTTGCAGCACAAGGTCTGCAATGAAAGTTCCCATCAAGTCTTTCCCATTGCGAGTATCTAGCAGCGGCATATCCCACACACAGATATCAATGCCTTTCTCTTGTGTCAAAAGCCGCCACTGTTCCTGTATTTCTTTGTAATTTCGTCCTAATCGGTCAATACTGAGAATATACAACAGGTCCCCAGCTTTCAGCTTCCGTACCATTTTTCTGTAATTAGGACGGTCAAAATCCTTGCCGGACTGCTTATCCATAAAAATATTCTTTTCTGGAACCGGCACTTCTTTCAAAGCGATCATTTGACGATCTTCGTTTTGATCCGTGCTGGATACCCTCACATAACCATAAACATTCATATTGTCATTTCCTCCGTTCATCAAGGTAATTATAAAAAAGAGGAACAGGAACGGTGGCTTACCGTTCCTCAGACTGTAGACAAAGTCCCGAGCGAGAGCTCGGACTTTTCTACATTTATCG
>NZ_JAJCIC010000056.1 GCF_020554865.1 Lacrimispora sp. 210928-DFI.3.58 | reverse complement strand
GTAATCGGTACATGCGCCATATCAATTCACTCCTTTCAGCCCCAGGGTAATATCCACTGTAGGTTTCAGCGTTGCCCGAAAGGTTACTGTACCATCCCCTGTCTCCAGGTCATATAGGTAGCCCGTTGCCTTATTGATTGCCTTCTGCTGTGCTCTGGTGCAGTTTTCCGGGTAGATGATCCCCTGATCGGGTTTGTCCGTCTCTGTTATCCCTTCCACCGTTACGGTCTGTACGAATGGTGCTTCGGTACCCGTCCAGTTGGCAGCGGGGAGGGTGACGCTTATAAAATCTTGAATTTGGTTAATCGCACGGGTAAGGTTATTTATATCTTCAGCTCCAAACGTATCTCCCTGCTGGTTATATTCTGTTACATCCTGAATCTCTGTATTTCCATCGGCATCCTGTGTCAATCGGTACTTTCGGTTTCCCTCAAACACATCATCCTTATAATCTGTTTTCAATAACCCCACTGTTTCACCTCCTGTTTCCTAACATTTTTGATCCCAGCACAAAAGACAGATGTTGTTGCCCACTGATCATATTGCTGTACATTTCTCCCAGGTCTTTCAGTATCTGTTCAATATCATTTGCCTGATAAATGCTCTTATATGTAATCTTTGCGGGGGCAGCCGGTGTATTGGCCTTCACAAAGTAAGCAGACCGGAGTGCTTTTATATTTCCTGACAATCGCTCCATCTCTGTCTCTGTTCGGAAGTCTTCCATGGACCATACCCTTGTCCTGATATCCACTCCCAGTCTATCAGCGAGGAAGGCACAGGCCTCCTCCACCCGGTTTAAACAGATATAATCCGCATATACCTTGTCCAGGTCAGCATCCAGATCCGCCGCTGTCCTGTCCGTGATCAACGTGTCCAAAACGGTACTCACCCTACTGTCACCTCCGCCGTAATCTTTCTTCTTGAAAACTTAAAATCTAATTTCCTGATTGTTCCTGTCATGGTTCCTTTAAAGCCTGTTGCCACATTCACCCGGTCCCCCAGCTCCTGGTCGTTGATCACAGCCCGAAAGCTCACTCTTTCATTATCGCTGTAATATCGGTACGCCTGATCTAACACGGTCTGTGCATTATCAGAAGTCACCAGTGTGGCTTCCTTTATTTCAGCGATGTTTTTGTTCTGGGTTATCTGCGGATTCTCCCGCAGCAGACAGCTTGTGCTGTGGTTATACTTAAGCCCGGACAGTACCACTTCCTGACCATTTCCTACGATGTATGCATAATTATCGCCATACTCCCCTAGTGTTCCTCCTGTGACAGTCAAGCTATGATAAGGTTCTGAAAATTCAATCTTTGTAGTACCGTTCAGAACCCCTTTATACAATTCCGCAGAATCTGTCCCAGCGCTATAGCTATGCACATACAGCCGGATACCTGTTATGATGTCACTATGCTCTACAGTTAGTCCCTGGAAAATATCCCGCTCTGTAAATTCTCCCACGACTTCTGTCATCTGCGGATAAATATACAGCTGGCGGTCATAGCTGGTATCTACCAGCCCCCCAATTGCAAAGGCCAGCTGCTGCAGGGCATTCCGCTTGCTGCAGATAGGCAGATATCCGCTGACTTTAATGGATGCACAGGCATCATCTATGAAATAAGCGATTCCTTCCCCTTCCATGATCTTATCCAACAGTTCTGATACCAATATTCCGTTGTACACACCGCCCATAAACTGGCTGCTGTCCAAAAGCCCTACTGCATCTTGTGTTTCAACGGAATATCTCTTTGCCCCCAGCTGTTTTCCATCCTTCAGGTAGAAGATCCCTAGAATGGCCTCATCAAAATACAGCGTCTGCTTCTGCCGCTTCTGGAACTCAAATATATACTCTGACTTGCTCCGGATAGTATATCCCATTGTATTAATACTGACTTCTTCCGAAATTGGATTTAATTCCATAAGACAGCTAATGTCCTCGATCTCATCATCCTTAAATACCCGGATGAGTCCCCAGATGATCCCTGTAAGAAATACATTACGGTAGGGTTTACTAGTTTCGAGGAATGTTACGACTACTTTGTTGTAATAATCCACGATCCCATAACAGAAATAATTATAGGAATCCGGGGTATATTCCCGATCTGCCAGGAGTTCATCATCCCGGTACCATTTGATATTGACCTTGCTGCAGTAATCCCCAGAATAATCATTAAATGTCAAGGTTATCCCCACACTGGAATAATTTTGTGTGAATGTAAATGTAATAGACGGAGGAGTCTCAAATTCCCCAATGCTATCCGATATGCTGTCACTTACATATCCCAGATCTTCCAGCTCATCTGGTGCGTTTATATAATCACCATCCATCTTTGCATACCGGGGAAGACACAGGGCATAATCCGGAAATTCAATGTCCTTTTTCAAATCCTGAAGATCAACATAATAATCCTTATCCTCTGTAGCTGCAGTATTATCCTCTGCCGCCCCTAGTGCGATGTCATCATAGACAATTTTAAGACCTCCTGCGTCCATCATCCTCTGGTTTTTAAGAGCTGCCAGCCACAAGTAACGGCACGGACGGCTGGTTGCAAGGAACGTAATGATAAGCCGGTTAAACAGCGGTACCTTTGCCCTGCAAAAATATTCCATCCCATCCGGCTCAAATCCCTGCTCCCAAACCAGATCACTATCCTTGTACCAGACAATATTGATCCTGCTGGCATAATCTCCTGATATCCGGTTGAAGGTCATAAATATGCCGTTGCTGGTTTTTAGACGGTCAAATATAACTGTAATGACAGGAGGCTCTGCAAACTCTCCATCAGGGCCACTTAAGGCTGCGCTTATATATCCCTTTCCTCCTGGTTCAATTTCATCCGGAGCATTTGCATAAACCCCGTCCATTTTGGCATACCGGGGCAGGCAGTAAGCATAGGGAGGTATATACCGTTCCACACTCAAAAGGTTCTCTACCGAAGAATATGGCTGCTGGCCGTTTTCTTCCACCCGCGTGTCCCACTTCATGTATTACCGCCTCCTCTGTGGTTCCATTGCCGTAAAGTTGAGGGACATACCTTCCATTCCCCATATATTCCTGCCTTTTCTGATCCTAAGTCTGTCCTTTCCCTGTGACACGTAGGCCTGGAAGGTCAATGTCTCCTGCCCATAGGGGAAGGTCATTTCATGGCTGTCATAATTTGGATCTGATATAGCGTCATAAAACGCATCATATGCCGCCAGATCATCCGGCTTTGGGTAGACTTTCATAGCATAATTATAGAAAGTCCCTATGATGTCCCGGTTCATGGTGTAATCGAGAGTACGCCCGGATTGGTCTGTATCGGTCACTGCAAAGCTCCTCTCCAGAGAATCCGCCTCTACCTCCACGTTATAACTTTTTCCATCCAATAGAAATACACTATCCATATCAGCTCCCTCCTATTACTACGAGACTCACGCCTCTGCGGGCTGCTTCTTTATCCAGTTCCGGCTTCAGGATCCTGGCAAGAGCTGCCAGATTTCCGGTCAGATTCAGTACAATCTGTATTGGACGTTCTCCCCCTGCCTGCAGCCTGCCTATCATCTCATCAATCCTGCTTATCAGATATTCCAGAGCATCTTCCTGCCCATATCCGGATACGCGCCTTATATTGGAAGCCATTTCTCCTGCCCCATATGGCACAATACTGCCAGTAGCCATCCTGGGCAGGTAGGATGCGGCATTAGGAATCCGGATGCCTATCGGCAGTTTAACATTTACTCCTTCAAATACATCCAGGACACCATCAAGCCAGCTTCTGGCTGCCTTTACAGAACTTGATGCAAGATCGGTGATGCCTTCATTAAAACCGCGCACTACATACTCTGCAATGGAGTAGAACTCTTTGGATGGCGAATTAATATCAAACTCCTCCTCTGCTTCCTCCATCGCCTCACGGGCCCATTGTCTAATAGCAGCTTTCGCCATATATGCAAAGTCAGAAATGCCCTGCGCAAAGCCTTCATTGATACGTTTCGCCATGTTGTAAAACGCTGCATACATGCCGCCGGTGCCTTCCGGGTTACTGTCTCCCCAGAACCATTCTTTTACATTCTTCGCCCAGGTTTCCATTGGTTCCTGCGTCTCTGCAAAGCTGCTCTCGATCTTACTCTTAAATGCCTGGATAATGAGGTCAGCAAACTTTGTCCAGGAGAGCTCATTCACTCCCTGATTTTCATCTGCTCCTACAAACCATTTCCGGATGCTCTCCGCCCAGATCTCCATTACGCTCTGGGACTTTACATAATTCTTTGTAATACTGGAATTAAATCCAGATAGAATATTCGCCGCCCACTGTTTAGACTCTGCAGAGTCGCCAGTGCTGATACCAAACTTATCCTTAAACCACGATGCCACTCCGGACGCCCAGGACCGTATCACGTTCTGGGATGCCGTCTGTTGATTTGTGATCCCCTGGTTAAATCCCTGTACAGTATAAGAACCAATACCAGCCATAACAGTAGAAGGGCTGTGAATACCCAGCAGGTCTTTGAGCTTATTTACAAACGGGTCTGTAATATTCGCCCGGATAAAATCCCCGGGATTAGAGAAAAACTCTTTGATGCCATTACAGAAACCCTCCCAAAGATATTGCCCCATTTCCGCCATGACGGTGGAGGGGCTGTGGATGCCGAAGGCCTGTTTAAATCCATTCACAAAAGGATCAAGGATATTTTTACATATCCAAATGTACAAACTACCTAGCGCATTTAAAATACCCTTTAAGATTCCCAGTCCAATGTTACCGCCGCATTCCTCTATTTTCCCCTGGAAATACTGCTGCGCCGCTGTTACTCCATCTGAAATCAGGCCGCCCAAAAAAGCTGCAAAACCTCCAAAGGCCGCCCCAATAGCCGTAAAGAAACGCGTCGCCACAGCAGCCCAATCAATATGCTCTATTGCGGCAGCCACGCCTTCACCAAAAGCCCACCAGTCTGTCTGGGTGGTAACGGTTATTAATGCATCCAGTATGCCTATCACCATATCATTAATAGCAGTCCCAGCCTCCGCCCACTGGAATGTCTGGAAAAAGGTGCTTAAACTGGAAGCAATTTTATTTCCAAAATCGGCCCAGTCAAAAGTGTGGGCAAATTCACCCATAACCCTAAAAGCTGCATTCAGTCCTGCCGCAAGCAGGTATCCCAGCTGCTCCCAGTTTATCTGGTTTGCAAGCCCCATGAGGCAGACAGCAAAAGCAACACCAATGGCACCCCAGTCTGCACCGATCACAAATCCGAAAAGCCCGGATATCTTTGCCTGGAAATATGCTCCGATTGTTGCGCCAAAAAGTTCCCAGTCAACCGTATTGACCATACCCATAAGTCCCTGGGAAAAGGCATTCCCCAGCATAAACCAGTCTATCTGCGTGAGTAAAAGATACAGAGTATTGGCAAGCGTGTTAATCCCGGTACCCATCATAATTCCAATGGCGTACCAGTCTATGGTTGCAACCAGGCTGTTAAACATGGTTGTAAAAGCCGTAACGAAGGCTGTGATCTTTCCCCCTACGTTCTCCCAGCTGATATACTCCGTAAAGCTCTGTACAGCTTCATTGATCTTCTCTCCGATTAGCCTGCCGATACCACCCCAGTTCCCGGCATCGAACAATTCCTTCAGTTTATTAGCAAAGTCGCTGATTCCTTTGTCGATGCCTACAGTTTCAAACATATTTGCAGGACTTACCCCGCCGCCTCCAGAGGTATCTGAATTACTCTGCCGTTGCATCTGTATCAGATCGTCAAATGGGGCCAGGGCTTTCTTTGCATCCTTCCCGGCCTGCTTTGCTGCTCCGCCTGTAGACTTTAAGCTTTTCGCATAATCTTCATTTACTTTTTTGGCCCTGATAAAGGTACTTCCACCACCCAGGGCCGAAAAGAATTGATTAATATATCCTACTGCCGTAGCAAGCAGATTGATAAGGGTATTCAAAGCAGGAGCCACAAAGGAAAGAATCGGAGCAAAGGCTGCCGCAAAGCTGTTTTCCAGGTAAGTCATACCAGACATGAGACCAGAAACAGACTGGTTTGCCGCATCTGAATACTGTACGAGATTCTGCATCCCTTCTTTCGCGCCCTGTATGGCTGCCCTCATCGCCATCCGGATGAGCATAAGCTTAAACATGTTGGAAAGCTTCAGGATACTCTTTCCTGCCCTGTCAGATGGCTTTTTCAAGCTATTGAGGCCAGTCACTGCCTGCTTTGCTTTACTTGTTAGGTTATTTCCGAGGGTTTTTGCAAACCCCAATGCAGTCCTCGATGCTGCTAAAAAAACTCTTCTTGTAATTCCTGGAATTTTCCATAAATGCTTCGCTGCAACTGCAGGGATCCGCTTAAAAATATGTCCAAACAACGCCGGAGCATTTTTAAAAGCATTCAGAACAGAATCCTTCACACTGGTTCCCTCATTACCTATCCCTCGAAAAGCCTCCTCTGCTCCCTTTGCTTCCTGGCTCATATTATTCAAAGTTGCTGATGCCTGGGATCCATATTTGCTTACAGCTTCAGCATAATTGCGTATCTCTGCTGCTTCTTCACCAAACACTGCTGCCATTGCCTTTGCATCATATCCGTACATACCAGAGTTATTTATTGCCTCACTGCGTTCTGGTATTGGGGATGTTTCTTCATCCTCCGAATATGATACTTTGATATCTTCCAGCTCCTTTTTCAGGTCAGCAGTCTGTTCTTCGGCTCTTTGGGCAGATTCCGTAATCTCACCTATGTCCTGGGCAGTTTCTTGGGCTCTTCCTCCCATATCAACAGCTGCGCTTCCTGACCCATTGAAAGCCATTATAAGATCGCTGGATAGCTTATCTACAGATTTCCTCAAACGATCCAATGCCTTTTCGAGTGTAGATATTGATGCATCAAAATCACTGGTATCAATTTTTGTATCAAATTTTAAGCTGCCGTCTGCCGCCATGCTGTTTCACCTCATCTCCCAGGGCATAAAAATAAGACGCCTAAGCGTCTTCCCTACTCTTTCTTAACCTTTGCTTCCAATAATCAATCTCTGCCTGTTCCTCCTCTGTGTACCGCTTTCGTAGGTCACACAGGCTACGATTGTTCCTGTAAAAATCCTGTTCCCATTTTTCTAATTTTTTGCCTTTCAAGCGTTTCTGCCGGATCCCTAAAACTGTTGAAAATGTTCCGTCTTCAATCTCCATAAAGTATCCGGCAAAAGTCCACCAGTGGATATACGGCACAGCCCTGGTCTCCATCCCCGCCACTTTGTTAACGGCCGGGAACAAAATGGGTTCATCCTGTTCCCAGTCCATCATCTTTTTAGCAGGCTTTTTCTCCTCATCTGTCTGTCCGCAATCCACAAACCATTTTGCCTGTGAAAGAGCCTCTCCCAGATATTCCCTTGGAATACGGTGGAAGCCGTCCCGGTACAGCCGTTTCAGCAGGATTTCCAGCTGATCTCCGGTTGAAAGCCCCGGATCGCCACAAGCTGTCAGAAAGATGAGCACATTCCGATAGTCTGTCTCAATCGGATACAATACTCCCCCTACGGTCAGACTCGCGGGTAACTGTCCGATCATTTATCCAGATCCTCCAGATACTTGTCCATCTTTGCTCTGCTCTTTTTGTTGTATGCCTCAACAGCAGGCTTCATCAATGCAAGCAGTGCGTCAAGCACTCCCTCGTACAGATAGTTCTCACCTATAATGCACAGCGGCGATTGCCCGTCAAAAATGGTGTCATATACATCTGCATTAAAAATGCTGTTAAAAGCCTTACGCATGGCTGCAGTAAATTCTGCCACATAAGCGCCGCCCTTCTCCAGGTCTCCCTTCGGGCTCCCGTCTGGATTCAGTTCAATATCGGCTGGAGGGGTATAATCTCTAAATTCTTTCTGGACGGCCAGCAGCCTGTTGATAATTTCTGGATCTGACGGATTAAACCGGATTACCTTGGTTGGATCGTCATTTACCATGAATTTCTGTCGGCCATCATTAAATGATAAACTTTTCACTTCTTTTTACCTCCTCTTATTCTCCGCTACCGGAATCTGCTGTGAAAGTCATAGTGTTGATATTAAATACGCCTTTCACCCGGTCTCCCAGATAATGCAGGTTAAACGGGATCTGATATCCAGTCGTATCTCCACCATAATTGACCACCTCAATAATGGCAGATTCTTTATAGGCTACATAAGAATCTGCTGCTCCAGAAGCCTCCTCCCAAAGATGGGCTTCCACAACGTCTGTCTTTAATTCATCCAATGTCTGCCTCTCATCTACAATAGCCTGGAGCCTTTCAAAGAGTTTGCTGCCCCTTTCTGCATAGTATGGTTCTACAGAGGCCTGCGGCTGGTAGCTGTCGAGATTGACGGAAGTCTTCCCTTTAATGTTATTCTTTGTTTCTACGTTGGCATTCATTTCTACATTGTACTCTTCCAGATCGTCTCCCAGCCATTCATAGGCTGCGCTGGCACTTCCTACAGCAGATGTATTTACAAAATGTGCCATTAATTCACGCTTGATTTTCCCTGTCACTATATTAGGCATTTAAAATTCCTCGCTTTCTACAAAATACCGGGCGTATATCTGTATCTGGTACATAACGCCCTTGTCTATAGTGTCTCCCATCAGGCCCATGCTCATGGCATTGGCCGTAGTTGCTTTCAGGAACCTGGCCGGCACTTCCTGATCACCGATATTGACAGTGATCCCATCCTCCTCCGGCAGCCTCTCCAGCCAGTAGGCCAGCTCCAGAAGGAAGTTGCTGTTTGCCAGGCGGTTATAGTCCGTGTAAGACTGGCCCACTGCGTACATGACAAAGTTATGCTGCCTGGTCTGTCCCCCTCGGATGTTCTCTTTTATAAGGCTGTCCCCAGTGCTGGACAGCCCATAATTGACCGGATCCGGTTCTGTAAAATCAATATGGATATCATTGCCTGCCAGAAACTCTGATATTTTGGGATAAGCTGTCAGCTTTTCTTTCATGAAGTCTATGATTGTCATACTCTATCCCCTCTGTTCATAATAGCTTGAGCACCACGGAGTATGTCATCTTTGTGGTCGGCTTTCATCCGCTCGAACCACTTCTTTCCTCTCAGCCCGCCGCCATAGAACTGCAACTCTCTTGGCGGATTAGATTTCACTTTGATCACGCCTTTTCGTGAAAACCATTGTCCATAATACGGCCCTGGCGTTGAAGAATTAAAGCCGGCACAATGAAGGTTTGGATCTACATATACAACCCCTTCATACAGATAGTGAGCATACGGAGCTGTTTGATTTATTTCTCCGCTCCCGATTACCGTTCCCATGGTTGCTGCCTTAATCAAATTTCCATTTAAGCGCGGAGTATAGGGCTCCATTCGATCAATGCACTCCTGATCTATGTATTGTTGCACCGGTCCGCCCTCCTGCAGTCCATGATTTTTTAGGATAGTATCCTTATCCTTGATTTCAAAATGCAGTTTCACTCTACCGCCTCCTCCTTACTTGCAAGACAACTCATAGTGCTGTGAAGACTCGCTGCCGTACAGCCTTTCATCCACCGTAGCCACGGTCAGATACTTATGCGATGCCTTCAGGGCTGCCAGGGACTTCGACATAGCCTCCTGGGAGGTGCAGTCAATTTCATCCTCAATGATGCCCTTTACGGCCAGATCCTTTCCTTGCGTGAAACTCACCGGAGCCTCCAGGCTTTCCAGAGGGATCACCAGGAGCACAGCAGCGGCATCCCTCTGACCGGTCTTCAGGAAAGAGGATTGCCTTACATCCTCCCAGTACACGTCCTCTATCGGCAGGCGGGTGTAGCTTTCTGTCCTTCCTTCTTTTCTGTACAGATACAGGGTACAGTCTGCATTTGTATACATCACCGTACCCTCCGACAGCACAGGCCCGTATTGGCCAGCCATTTCATGACAATACTGCGCTGCTCCTGACTGACAGCACTGGCTGTCTCTTGAGCAGAGCCAAAGCTGACAGAATAGGTCCCGATCTTCTCAGATGCCTTTCCGCCAGCCTCCCTCTGCTGCCTTTCCCTGCGGTATCCTGCCTCGGCCAGCTCACAGCAGCACATCTTTACCTCTTCCGGGATGTCTTCTACATCCTTTAACCTATCAAAAGTGTACGCATCAATCACCTGACTGGCCTGCCGAGCATAAAAAGGAAAGCCAGAGCTTATAGCCGGCTTTCTGCCTAAAAGATATTCGCTATAGTAGAATGTCTCATCCGCATAGATCATAGGCCCTGACCTCCTTTATCAGCTTCCTGAACCGACCGCAGGCGCATATACTGCAAATGGGCAACGCTTTATCTTGTCCGTCTCCAGGCTGTTAATTGGGTTCGGAATCTCCCAGCCCAGACGCATGACTGCACGCATCGCCACCATATCATTCTGCATCAGGTTATAGACAATCTCACCTGTAGAAGGATCCTGGACTACGCCCTGATCGAAAAGCTTGAAAGTGATATCCTGCCGCATAGAATAGACCAGCTGGTCAAAATCCCCAGCAATCAGCTTCGCCTTAGTTGCCTCCCAGGAGCCATTGCGCGGGAATATCATCCGATTACCATCAAGACTGTACTGGGTGGAGGACTGGAGATCAGTTTTAAATATCGGACGCCCATTGTTGTCTGTCAGCTCCCTAAGTTCTGCCCTCATGGCGATATCTGCCACATAGCCAGTAGGCATGTAGCCGGATTTCTCAATCTTTGCGATCACACCGTTAGTCCCCATGATATCCTTATACAAATTACTTGTAGCCGTTACCACTGCTCCTGCGGCCGTCGCTGTCGCATGGATATCATCCCGCCAGTTATCTGGTTTATCCACACCAAAGAAAATGGCACTGTCAATCACCTTTCCAAAGGCCTCCACCAGACGCGGCCTTACCTCACCCCAGATGTCATAATCCGCATCATCCAGAACAGCCTCTGGGATTGGCACAATAACCGCAATCTCCTCTGCGTAGATTTTCTTCTTATCCCAAGCCATCTTAGTAGTTTTCTTTGTTCCAGTATCGCCATTGACGAAGTATGCCACCGGCAGCATATCCAGCACCGGCATAACCGTCCGATTGGAGGACATATTAGGCAGCTTGCGCCCCATCGATAAGACAGTAGACTGTTCTGTCACTCCCTGGATGATCTCCCTGCTGGTCTGTTCTGGGATCAGCGCCTCGGCGCCAGTCCGGTCAATGCTGTCCGCAGTCCCTGCAAACAGCTGAAGGTTCATAACATTTAATGGAAGCTCCCTTCCACTTATGATTTTATACATCTCATTCCTCACTTTCTTCCGAATGCCCCTCGGATCATGTTGTTGATCGTCTCATGTCCTGTTTCTGTACTGGGCTTATTGTCACCCGCAGCTACGCCGGATGACATGCGGTAGGTCCCGCCTTCTTTATAGCGTGGATTCTCCTTCAGCCACTCTGCTGCAGCCGTTTTAAAATCCTTTTTATCCGTCACCAGTTTGCTGACCTTGAACATCACATAGTCCAGATCTTCCCCCCTGACTTTGAGGCCGGACAATACCTTTTCGTTCTCATACTGCTGGATCTTCCGGTTTGCCTCGTCCCGTTCCTTCTCTATAGCTGCAACATCCGGCTTCTGCCGTTCTTTATTGGCCTTGTAATCAGCCAGCGCTGTCCTCACCTCCTCCTCTGTCATCCCCTGCTGCTGGAAGTAAGATCTCAGCGCCGCTTTTTCAGCCCGTTCAGCCCTTGCATTGGCGATCTCCTCCGCCTGCTCAAAGCTATATGTTCCCCCGACATTTCCCTGGCTGCCGTTTCCGGATCCGGCATTTCCGTCCTGCGCTCCAGAACCGCCTTCGCCGCCGTCAGCAAAAAGCTGCAAATTCATTGTTTTTCTCATCGTCAAATACCTCCGTTTTTTAGTGCGTGAACTGTTTCCGATGCTTTTTATGTCGTCACGTTTTGGACATAAGAAAAAACGCCATGGGCTATGGCGCGATCCTCAAATGGTTTCTGTACTGGTTTTCTAACTCTTTTAAAGACAGTTTAAGCATTGCCATGATGGCTTGTGTAGTAATACACGGATGGCAGATCGTGCAATGCAGTTCTCCGGTTCCCTGATATACCTTTGTCCCTGTATCTTTCATCCCCTCCAGGGTATGGGCTGCTCCCTGTGTTAATGCCGACACTGCCGCACATACAATATCGCTACCTCTTGCAGCATACCCTGCATGGCCCCTCGCTGAAAACCCCCAGAAGGTACCTTCTGGATTCACATCAAAAGATATTTCTATTATCTTGACCACCTCCCACCATAGACAGCATAAAAATAACACCCAGGACTTGCCTGCGTGCCTACTCCTCGATTTTGTCACATTTTACACATCGTCTAACATAACCGCCATAGGAACCGGATGCCCGGCTCCAGTGCTTACGGTAATGATGACAGCATCTGCGCTGCCGAAGCCACCGGATCAGTCTCTCAATCAATCGCCTCACCTCCTCTGTTGCGAGATCGCAAAAGGTATAAAAATACCACCTGCCATTACTGACTGGTGGTATTAATGATTATGCCATCTGCACTTTTTGCAAATCGTTTCCCAATCGATTTTCACCTTAAATCGTCCGGGAACATTCTCCTTTTTTATTATTCCATCAACTGCATCCGTATTCTCGATGCAATCAATACTCTCAATTAGTTCGTCCACAAGAGGACACTTTACAAAGTTATCATTTTCCATGCTTCTTCACTGCCTCCAAAGCCTCCAGAATGTTTTCAGAATATTCTTCCCGCTTAAATGCGGTACGGATAGATTTATCCGATGCCCTTATGTATGCGGCTCCTGCCTCACTGTAATACCGTTCATATTGTCCGTTCCACACCGTTTCCGAGAACAACGATTGCCGAATAAAATCTTTTGCTTCATCAAAAGTTACTGTATGATGCCGCTCATTATTAATATGGTTATCATCAAAACCGAGCTTCGTAAAATCTACGCTTGTTGGTTCAAGATTGATTTTACCTTTTAACCCAAGCGCCTTTAACTCTGATTTAATTATAGCAGCTTTCTTTTTCTTTTCAACTGATTCAATGAACTCTTTTGATGGCTCGGCTTCACTGATTTTTAGCCTCTCCCGCTGCTGCCTCAAACCCATCTGTTTTGAAAAATCTACATAAGTCTGGTTGGTCAGCCGTAAGCGGCATTTAGCAGCCGTGATATCTTCCTTGTCGGCTCCAGCCTTCTCAAGAAGCGTAATGTCCTGCTTCTGCTTACGCATGGTCCGCTCCAGCTTTCGCTGGTACTGTAATGCTGCATAGGTGTCGTATTCTTTGCCCCGGTAGGTTTTCTTCTCATTCTCTTTACGGTTCTGCTCTGCGAGCCATTCATCCGTATACCTGCGCTTCGATATGCCAGGGATGAAAGGATAACGCACATGGTAGCAGTTGATACCTGCAAACCCCAGCATCTCTCCCAAACCGCAAACTTTCCTCATCTCCTCCGAAGAATATACACGCCCTTGCCATGACTGGTGATTTTGATAGCCTGTGCCCGTGTTACGTGCGCCTGCATGCCAGTCTACCTCGCAGTAATCAGTCTTCAGAGTCTCCATGTTCTTCTCGTTGACCCTGTCAGTCATCTGCGCCACACCTGTCATTACGGCACGTCTGGCCGCAACTTCAATGCGGTCTGATTTGCCAGAAGCGTAATCTACCATCCGAACTCCGCTGGCCGTCATCTCGTCAACCACATCGCCAATAGCCTGGCTGTAAGTTTTCGCTCCAGTAGTGATCCCTAACATTGCCTTATCAAGGCTACGCTCCAGATACTCTGAAAGAGGCGTGAAGACCTTTCTGCCACCCATAGGTACATTGAAACCCGTAGTCTGTGTGATATTCTCAAACGGCCTTAAACTGGCCTGCGTCTGCCTTCTGGCTGCTTCTACCACCTGCTGGAGCCACTCATTCTCCTCATAGGGCCGATAGTCCAGTCCTGCTGCTTTGTAAATCTCCTTATTACGGGCATAATCAGAGTTGACCGCATTCTCATAGATATCATCAACCTGGAGTCCTGCTTTCTCAATTGCCTCCCCGATCATGTGCTTGATGCGGGCCTTGCTCTCACCAATGGCTGTCAGCCGGTTCAGGTACCAATCAATCACGGGGGTGATCTGGGCAGCTTCTTTCACGCGTTCTACAATCTCCTCCATGATCGACAGCTCCAGCGCTGTCATGGTGCGTTCCAGAGGTTTAGGCAGCTTCTCAAGTTCTTCGGGCGTCATTTACTCACTCCTCCACTTCCGGCACCTCTGGAAGGTTTTTAGCTGCCTCTTCCAGTGTCTCTCCATACCATTTTGCCCGGTATTCATCCAGCCGCATGGCTCCCATAGCCACATCATTGCGGTCTTCCTTACGCTCCGTGGCCTTATCCTCAATGATTGAATCATCGAAATCGATTACTACTTCCGCATCCTCATTGAAGCTGGCGCCCAGGATATTCCCCAGACGCAGGATGATTGCCACCAGTTCTTTCAATACAGCTTCCAGGATGATCTCATGCTTGACAATGGTTTTATATAGATCAGAGTTTTCACTGATTACCTGCGTGGCCGTTTGGATGCTCCCCTTCTCAAAGCGGTAATGCTCTGTCCCAAATCCACATTTCACTGACAGGATATTCAGGAAATCGTCAATAGCCCGGCTGTGTGCCTCTGCACGGATCTCCATGTTTACCTCTTTAAGGGCCTCCCCTTCCTTCAGGCTGTCCTCCGGCAGCTGGTAAAAGGTCACATCATTCGGATCAAACACCGGTGAGCCATCCATTCCTCTATTTAGCATCTCTGGCGCCACAAATATCCGCTTCTTGCCTAAAATAAATTCATTCACATAAGAATCATAAGCAATATCAATGCCACGCAACTGATCGATCCCGTTTGCAAATACAGAAACACCCATGGGATTGTCTGGATCTACATTGTTTACGATATTCAAGCGGTCAATGACAAACTGCCGCTTATCCGATCCGGTATAAGCTTTTTCAGACATGCCCCGAAAGGGCCGCAGCTGTTTCCACTCTGCCGGCTCCAACTCCCGGCCTGCCCCATTGGTGCATTCTACAACATGATTGTATATAATATATTCCCTTTCCTCTCTTTCCCTCACATGGACTTGAATATGGGCATATTTCTTCCCATGTACAGTATGTACAGAAACAAATGCACATTCTTCCACAATCCCATTGAGCCAAGAGAGAGGATAAATATTGCCGGCTTCAAAATAATTGAGCCGGATCCTTCCGGTTCCTGCAATTACTGCACCCTCCCCATCTACCTCAACATCATCCAGATAGGGGACATAGGCAACAGTTCCTGTGTATGCCTTACGCTCTTGATAGGCATTCGACTGGACCGCCCAGTTATTTGCCGACAGAACCTCCTGCACATACTCATCTGCTGCTGTATCGCTGATAGTAATCTTGACCTTCTCATTCATCAGGTCATCCGCAATGTCCTCACTGACCATCTTCGCCATGCCGCAGACAAGCGGTCACATTTCACTGATTTAGCCCCATTATTAATCCTATATTGGTGGAAGCCCCGAACTTTACTCCTATACCAGCTTTCCCAGATACGCACCATCCGGTAATGATCGCCCGGTACGGTGTCATACCCCTTCTTTTTTAAAAACGTAATGATGTCCATTACCCCTCACCTCCTTCCCTATCTGCCTTTGGCAGGAAATATTTTATCTTTGTCCACATACCCATCACACAATAACGGACCGCATCACAGGCGTGGTCATTTTCTTTCACAGGCTTCTCATCTCCCCTGTCAATAGAATCCTTGTCCCATTCATATAGCCCCAGCTCCCAATCGAGCTTTGGCTGCATGGGGGATACCGTGAGAATACCGTAAGCAAGACATTTTTGTACCCGCTGGATCCCCACTTTTACATCGTTCTCGGCTTTTTTAATGATGATCTGATAATCACACTGTACTGCCCGCCGCTTGATCTCCTCCGCAAGGCCTGCCGCTGAAGGGTCAATGTACGCATAAAAACAGCTGCATCCGTGTTGCTGGTGCAGCTTGTCTGTCAGAGTTACAAAATCCCGTGCGTATTCGGAAGGGCTCTTCTGCTTTCCCGTTTCCCTGCCGGAGTGATAATATTCCTCCAGACCCTCCAGACGCCTGGCATCCAGGTTTAGGCCAAACGGCTGGAATGTGGTAGCGTTCTGCTGGCCGTAGTCCACACCAATCCCGATCAAGCGGTATTTTGTGCCGTTTGGCACCCGGAAACGGTTCTTTGGCCCATACATGTAATAGATCAGGTCATCCACGCCGATGGCTTCGCCCAGCCATGTCCACCTATACATTCTGGGATCTGTCTCTTCCATCATTCGGGCTGATTCAAGAAGATCCTTCCCCAGCCACTCTGGGGGTACATCCCGGTAATCTGTGTGGATATGAATACAGTCTGAACGCTGCTCCATCTTCTTACACCACACATTAACAGCAGCATTCGGATTCTTTGGCGGATTGTATAGGTAGATCATTTGGAAGCCGCCGCTGTTGCCACGGACAAATGTTGCCTCAATGTTAGCCAGCTCCTCCTCACCCTCTCCATCGTCAAAAAACTCTGTGAGCTCATCCAAGATCACCAGCTTGATCGGCTTGTCCTCATCAATGATACCCTTAGTATCGTCAATTCCGTCTGAACCTGCAAAATAGATCGTAGTGCCATGTTTTTTGTAGGTGATCTCCATGGGGGACTTCCCGATCATGAAGCGGCTCTTCGGAATCTGCAAACGGCCTAAACCGCGAATCATCTCTTTATACACAGTCTTGCGCAGCTTATTATGACGTTTGCGCAAGACCACCACAGAACCATGAGCATCTGCCACGATCTGGTAATCCGCCCGAATAGCAGCATAGCTGGACTTAGTACCAGCGCGCCCTGAGGTCAGTATGATGTGCTTATGCCGCTTATCATTAAATATTGGCAGATACTTCGGGATCACAATGTCCGATATCCGCACCTGTGTCTTCTGGCGCATCATTGATGATATTCACCCCATCTTCTTCCTGTACCTCCGGCTCCAGCGACATCCGGGCCGTCTGCGCCCTGATCTGGGCAATACGGGCCTTCTGCTCCTCGGAAGCCAGATCCCAGTTCTTATGTAGGAGCTCATCATACGTAAATGGTATATAACTCGTCGACTTTCCTTCAACTCGATAATTCGAGATAATT
>NZ_JAJCIC010000055.1 GCF_020554865.1 Lacrimispora sp. 210928-DFI.3.58 | reverse complement strand
TCGCACTACGGCGGAGCGGAATGATGCCGCCAAAGCGGCCCGCCGCAGGCGGAGAATCCTGCGATGCAGGATTCTTTTTACATAGAAAACTCCTTTGGAGTCTCCTATGTAACAAACCGACCGGCAGGATCGCACTACGGCGGAGCGGAATGATGCCGCCAAAGCGGCCCGCCGCAGGCGGAGACGTTTGCAATCGAACTTCTTTTTTTATGTTCAGGGGAAAATGCACAAAAACGGAGGACAGAATTTGTGAACTTTGTGCACACTTTTTTGATACTCTGTGCTATTATAATAGACGTAACCCCCCAATACATTATATAGTTTTTGCTACACCCCATAAGAAACGAAATACCTTCTCCTGAAATGACCGGTTCCCCGACCGGTCATTTCACATGTCCGGATATTTTATAATTTTTGATCGCTCTCGGAGGGGGAATAATAGATGATATCCGTAATCCCACAGTTTAAAATACGGCAGAGATCATTGATGGTGGTGGTGCTTAATGGCTTATTTTTCCTTAAGCGGTCAATGGTAGCGCTGGAGATGCTATGGATATTGATCAATGTATAGGTGGTTTCATTGGAATTTTTCAGAGTGTTCCAGAATGGTTCATATGTAATCACGATGCATCCTCTTTTCTTGAGAGTAGTAGATGGTGGGCATAATTTAAATCAATTATATCTTAAAACCGGATTTTTTCTTGTAAAAGGCGGAATTTACTGATTTATAAGGTGAAAAATAAAGGCAGCCCCATAAATTTCACATATTAAAGAACGCAGGAACAGCCCGGATTTCCCCGGCAAAGGAAACAAAAATTAAAGAAATTGTAAGACAGACTAAGAAAAAAAGCGCTTGCTTTTTTGTGATAAATTTGTATAATAAGAGAACGGATAAAAGATAGGCGCCGGAAAGAGGCACTTATGTACATTCCAGGAGGCAGAGCAGTATGAATGTCAGAAAAGTACTTGGAAGCTTTGCATGGGTCATATTGGCAGCAGCGCTGATATTGATCAATGCAGTGCAGTAAATGAAAGAAATATAAAAATTGGAAAGGACTGGGAAACCAGTCTTTTTTGCTGCAATCAGAAAAATCCTCTGTGCAGGATCCCTATTCATTGTGAGATTGTCAGGGAGATCGTGCGAGCAGAAATGTGAAGTGACCGCAAGTTTTGCAATATAATAAACAAAAAGGGATATGGATTATTTTGACCGAAGGTGGTAAGATAAAGATACGAAATGCAGAACGCAAGCATGAGAGCAATGTAACTATTTAATCAGGAGGGAAAGGTTATGCATTTATTAGACAGCGAACTGAAAAACAGGGAGCAGTGGGAGGCAGCCCAGATTGAACTGCCAAAGTTTGACAGGGAAGCTATGAAGGCAGCAACAAAGGAGTGCCCGCAGTGGGTACATTTTGGAGCAGGCAACATTTTCCGTGCATTCCCGGCAGCACTGCAGCAGAAGCTGCTGAATGAAGGTGTGGAGAAGACAGGTATTATCGTAGCAGAGGGATATGATTATGAGATCATCAAGAAGGCATACCGTCCACAGGATGATCTGAGCCTGTTAGTTACCCTGAAGGCAAACGGAACCATTGAGAAGACCGTGATCGGAAGCCTGGCAGAGTCTCTGACCGTAGACCGTCAGGACGAGGCTGACTGGAGCCGTTTAAAAGAGATCTTCGGAAGCAAGACTCTCCAGATGGTAAGCTTTACCATCACAGAGAAGGGCTACAGCATTTCCACAGCAGACGGATCCTTCCGCCCGGATGTAGAGGCTGACTTTGCAGCAGGCCCGGAGAAGGCTGACAGCTACATCGGAAAGCTGGCATCTCTCTGCTACTGGAGATATACACAGGGTGCAGCTCCTCTGGCCTTAGTCAGCATGGATAACTGCTCTCACAATGGAGACAAGCTGTTTGCAGCAGTTGACGCTTATGCAAAGGCATGGGTAAAGAACGGCCTGGCAGAGGAGGGCTTCTTAGCTTACATTGAGAATCCTGCAAGTGTTTCCTTCCCATGGAGCATGATCGACAAGATCACCCCACGTCCGGATGACAGTGTAAAGAAGATGCTGGAGGACTGCGGCTTCACAGATACAGACAACATTGTTACCAGCAAGAACACCTATGTTGCTCCTTTCGTAAATGCGGAGGAGGCACAGTACCTGGTGATCGAGGATGCATTCCCCAACGGCCGTCCTGCACTGGATCAGTCCGGTGTGATGTTCACCACCAGAGAGACAGTAGAGCGCGTAGAGCGCATGAAGGTTTGCACCTGCTTAAATCCGCTTCATACCACACTGGCCGTATACGGCTGCCTGCTGGGCTACACAAAGATCAGCGAGGAGATGAAGGACGAGGATCTGGTAAAGCTGGTAGAGATCATCGGCTACAAAGAGGGGCTTCCTGTTGTTACTGACCCAGGCATTCTTTCTCCGAAGAAGTTCATTGATGAGGTTCTTCAGATCCGTGTACCGAACCCATTTATGCCTGATACACCACAGAGAATTGCCTGCGATACCTCCCAGAAGCTGTCTATCCGCTTTGGTGAGACCATCAAGGAATACATCGCAAGCCCTGAACTGGATGTGAAGTCCTTAAAGTTCATCCCAATGGTACAGGCTGGCTGGTGCCGTTACCTGCTGGGCGTAGATGATGAGGGCAATACCTTTACCGTAAGCCCGGATCCAATGTACGAGGGACTGGCTGCGAAGCTGGCAGGCGTAAAGGTAGGAGAGGCCTGCGACGTTCACGCAGTACTGCAGCCAATCTTAAGCGATGCAAAGATCTTTGGCGTTGATCTCTATGAGGCAGGACTTGGCGAGTATGTGGAGAGCATCTTCGCAGAGCTGATCGCTGGAAAGGGCGCTGTAAGAGCAACATTGAAGAAGCATCTGGCAGAGGCATAATTGAAAACCATGGAAAGGCCCTGGCGGGAACAGAATAACCTGTTTCCGCCGGGGCTTTTTGCCATATTTTACAGAAAGTGGGGAAACTTAATGAATCTGTAACAAAAAAGACATGATTTATGTACAAACTCCTTAAAATATGCTATGATAGTGGGAACAATGGGGAGAAAGACAGGGGTTACAGATGAAGAGATGGATTGCAGCAGGACTGCTGGCAGCGGCATTGGCGGGCTGTACCAGGTATGAGCCCTCCAGTGAGATCACCGCGGCAGAAGAACAGACGGCAGAGTCAGAGGATGGGACAGTGACGGAGGAAGCGGAAGAAGAAAAAACAGAGGAAGAAGCGCTGATCCTATCCGCATATCCACGGAGAGATCCGGTGAAGGTAAAGGGGATCTATGTGTCTGCCTATGTAGCCGGGACAGGGGAAATGATGGACAGCATCATTGAGCAGATCGATGCAACGGAGCTGAATGCAGTTGTCATTGATGTGAAGGATGATCAGGGACGCATTACCTTTTCCATGGATTCCCCTACAGTGAATGAGATCGGTGCATGCCAGGCCTTTATCGGCGATATGCCGGGGCTTATCAAAAAGCTGAAGGACCACGGCATTTATCCCATTGCCAGGGTAGTGGCTTTCCGTGATCCCTATCTGGCAGAGCAGAAGCCGGAGTGGAGCCTGCATTTGGCGGATGGCAGCATTTACCGTGACAGGCAGGGGCTGGCCTGGGTGAATCCATACAGGAGAGAGGTCTGGGACTATCTGGTGGAGGTGGGAAAAAAGGCAGGGGAAATGGGCTTTGAGGAGATCCAGTTCGACTATATCCGGTTTGCAGTGGACCGTACCATGAAGGATGTGGTATTTGATGAGGCTGATACCCTGGGCCGGGATAAGAAACAGGCGATCACGGAGTTTATTTCCTATGCCTATGAGGAGCTGGCGGGAGAAGGCCTGTTCGTGTCTGCGGACGTGTTCGGAGCTATCATCAAAAGTGGGGAGGATGCGGATTCCGTGGGCCAGGATTATGGGGCCATGGCAGAGCATTTGGATTATCTCTGTCCAATGATATATCCCTCCCATTACGGGCCGGGAAATTTCGGAATTGAGCATCCGGATACCCAGCCTTATGATACTGTTTACCAGGCATTAAAGGGATCGAAGGAGGTTTTGGCTGCCTGCAGGGATGCCGGGGTAGAGGAAAAGCGCCAGGCGGTGGTGCGGCCTTGGCTCCAGGACTTTACAGCCTCCTATCTGGAGCACTATATTGACTATGGAGATGAACAGGTCCGTCAGCAGATACAGGCTGTCTATGACGCGGGATATGATGAGTGGATCCTCTGGGATGCCGGGGTGAGTTATCATTACGGAGGGCTCTTGACGCCAGAGGCAGCAAAAGAGGAAGAAAAGGCGATTGCAGAGTCCAGGGCAGCGGCGGAGCCGGAGAAGGAAGAGCCGGCAGACGTGCAGGATCCCCAGGAAGTGCCAGGGAAAATGAATACAGCTTTATAGAAGGAAAGAGGCGCATAAGAATGGACAGGATACCGGTTCCCGGTGCATTTTACAAGCATTTTAAGAATAAACTATACCAGGTAGTGGCAGTGGCGACTCACTCGGAGACAGGGGAGCAGATGGTGGTATACCAGGCTCTTTATGGGGATTATAAGGTGTATGTACGGCCATTAGACATGTTTTTGAGTCCGGTGGACCGGGAAAAGTACCCGGATGCCTCCCAGACATACCGGTTTGAGCGGGTGATGCCCGGCAGGATCTCTGAGGGCGGCAGCTCCTTTGAGGATGGCAGTATTTCTGAGAACAGTGGTTTATGCCTTTCCCCGGAGCCAGATCCCCAGCCTCAGATGGAGAACCGCTATCTGGACGCCTTTCTGGATGCTTCCGACATAAAGGAAAAGCTGGAGCTTTTAAAGGCCATGGAAGGCCATGTGGGACAGCGGGAGCTGGACTGCATCTGTCTATCCCTGGGGCTTAAGGCAGAGTCAGAGGGAAAGACGGCAGGAGAGCAGCTGGAGGCTATCCGTCAGTCTGTGCTTCTGATGCAGCGCTATGACGGCTCCCATCTGCGCAGGCGGGATTCATAAGGGACGGTGAAGACAGTGTTTGATCTGGAAGAGGAACTAAAGAAACTCCCGGCCAGTCCGGGGGTTTATCTTATGCATAACAACAGGGATGAGATCATCTATATTGGTAAGGCTATCAGCTTAAAGAACAGGGTGAGGCAGTATTTTCAGAGCAGCCGCAACAAGACGGCTAAGATCGAGCAGATGGTATCCCATATCGCATGGTTTGAGTATATCCTGACAGATTCCGAGCTGGAGGCCCTGGTGCTGGAGTGCAACCTGATCAAGGAGCACAGGCCCAGGTACAATACCATGTTAAAGGATGACAAGAGCTATCCCTACATCAAGGCAACGGTGGGAGAGGATTTTCCACGCCTTCTGTTTGCCAGGGATCTGAAAAAGGACGGGCGCAGCAAGTATTTCGGCCCTTACACCAGTGCAGGGGCAGTGAAGGATACCCTGGATCTGATACACAAGCTGTACCGCATCCGCACCTGCAGCAGAAGCCTTCCGAAGGACATCGGGAAGGACAGGCCCTGTCTGAACTATCACATCAAGCAGTGTGACGGGCCCTGCCAGGGTTATATTTCAAAGGAGGATTACCAGAAAAATTTCGGCCTTGCCCTGGACTTTTTGGGAGGCCGGTATGATCCGCTGTTAAAAAAACTGGAGTCCGATATGCAGAAGGCCTCTGAGGCGTTGGACTTTGAAAAGGCCATTGAGTACAGGGAGCTTTTAAACAGTGTAAAGCAGGTGGCCCAGAAGCAGAAGATCACAAGCAGCAGCATGGAGGACCGCGACATTGTGGCAATGGCAAAGGATGAAAAGGACGCAGTAGTGCAGGTGTTTTTTATCCGCGAGGGAAAGCTCATCGGAAGGGACCATTTCCACCTGTCGGTGGCTACGGCAGAGCAGGAGCAGGACATCCTGGACAGCTTCGTAAAGCAGTTCTATGCGGGAACACCTTTTATCCCACGGGAGCTGTGGGTCCAGTATCCGCTGGCAGACCAGGAGATCATCAGCGAATGGCTCAGCGGAAAACGCGGTCAGAAGGTGAAGGTCGTTGTCCCCAAAAAGGGAGAGAAGGAGCGGCTGGTAGAGCTGGCTGCCAGGAATGCGGCCCTGGTGCTGTCCCAGGATAAGGAGCGTATCAAGCGGGAGGAGCTGCGCACCATCGGAGCCATGAACCAGATTGGAGGCCTGATCGGAATTGAAGGCATCCGCCGCATCGAGGCATTTGATATTTCCAATACAAGCGGCGTGGAGTCTGTGGGCTCCATGGTGGTGTATGAGGACGGAAGGCCAAAGCGCAGCGACTACAGGAAGTTTAAGATCAGGACAGTCCGGGGACCAAATGACTACGCTTCCATGGAGGAAGTCCTCACAAGGCGGTTTTCTCACGGCATGGAGGAGGCAAAGGAGCTGGTCCGTGAGGGCGGAGATATCAGAATGGGAAGCTTCACCAGATTCCCGGATCTCATCATGATGGACGGCGGACGCGGTCAGGTGAACATTGCTTTGGAGGTCTTAGACAGGCTGGGGCTCCATATCCCGGTGTGCGGCATGGTAAAGGATGATAATCACAGGACAAGAGGGCTTTACTATGAAAATGTGGAGGTGCCCATTGACAGGCACAGCGAGGGCTTCCGGCTGATCACCAGGATACAGGACGAGGCCCACCGCTTTGCCATTGAGTACCACAGAAGCTTAAGGGGCAAGGGCCAGGTGAAATCCGTGCTGGACGACATCCCAGGTATCGGTCCGGCCCGAAGGAAGGCCCTTATGCGCCAGTTTAAGGATATTGAGGCCATCCGCAGCGCTTCTGTGGAAATGCTGGAGGAGACGCCCCAGATGAACAGGCGGGCTGCTGAAGCTGTATATGCATTTTTCCACAAGGCCCCGGAGGGAGAGAAAATGCATGACAACATGTAAAATATGTGATAGTATGATAGAAAACCTGTATGTGCCCGGCGGTTAGCGCGCTGCCGCACCGTGAAGGTCTGACAGGCACATGGGGAATACCTGGATTTAGTGCCGCCTTGCGGCGGCAGAGTTTTTATAGTAAGCCTGCATGCGCCCGGCAGCGGACGCGCCACCACACCAAGAAAACCTGGCGGGCGCATTTGGCATACCTGAATTTAGTGCCGCGTTGCGGCGGCAAAGTTTTTATAGTAAGCTGAAAGGGGAAGACGTTCCTCTTTTGAATCAGATGAAGGGAGCATAGAGATACCATGCATGGAGTAACAATAACAGAATTTATCGAACGGTTAAAACTTCGCAATACCACGCCGGATATTGACACGGACAAGATCGTGCTGACACATCCTGATGTGAACCGCCCGGCATTGCAGCTCACAGGCTTTTTTGACCATTTTGACAGAGAGCGTGTACAGATCATCGGCTATGTGGAGCAGGCATATATTAATACCATAGAACGGGAAAAGAAGAGGGAGATGTACGATAAGCTCACCTCCAGCCAGATCCCCTGCCTTGTGTTCAGCCGCGGCCAGGATCCGGATGAGGACCTGCTGGAATTCTGCAATTATTACGGCGTTCCATGTCTGGTTTCCGACAAGACCACCTCTGCCCTTATGGCTGAGATCATCCGCTGGCTCAATGTGAAGCTGGCTCCCTGTATCAGCATCCATGGCGTTCTTATCGATGTATTCGGCGAGGGCGTCCTGATCATGGGTGAGAGCGGCATCGGCAAGAGCGAGGCTGCCCTGGAGCTCATAAAGAGGGGACACCGCCTGATCACGGACGATGTGGTAGAGATACGCAGAGTAAGCGATGATACGCTGGTTGGAAGCGCTCCGGATATCACGAAGCACTTTATCGAGCTTCGCGGAATCGGCATCATCGATGTAAAGGCGCTGTACGGCGTAGAGAGCGTAAAGGATACCCAGTCCATCGACATGGTGATCAAGCTGGAGGACTGGAGCCGCGATAAGGAATATGACAGACTGGGCCTGGAGGACCAGTATACGGAGTTTTTGGGCAACCGGATCGTATGCCATACCATCCCCATCCGCCCAGGCCGTAACCTGGCCATCATCGTGGAATCTGCAGCTGTCAACTACCGCCAGAAGAAGATGGGATATAATGCGGCGAAGGAGCTGTACAACCGCGTCCAGGCCAACCTGGGAAAAGCCGGTCAAAATTAGGTAAGCGAGGAAATTCATGTTTGATTTGGAACAGACTCTGAAATCCATACTTGTTTCAGAAAATGCATACCTTCGGATGAATGAGCCTATGGCCCGCCATACCACCTTCCGCATAGGAGGGCCTGCAGGGGCCTTTGTAAGTCCTGGAAATGAGGAGGAGCTGTCAGCTGTCTTAAGGCTGTGCAGAGGCCGCGGACTGCCTTATACGGTGCTTGGGAACGGCAGCAACCTTCTTGTCAGCGACAAGGGCTATGACGGCGTTGTGATCGCCATGGAGGATGGCTTTGCCTGGCGGCGCACAGAAGGCAGCTGTCTCATAGCAGGAGCAGGAGAGCTTCTTAGCCGGGCTGCCAGCCTGGCTCTTGAGAGATCCCTGACAGGATTTGAATTTGCAGCAGGTATTCCAGGAACAGTAGGAGGCGCTCTGGTGATGAACGCAGGAGCCTATGGTTCTGAGATCAAGGACGTCCTTGCCTGGGCAAGGGTCATGACAGAGGAGGGCCGGGTGCTCACCTTATCCGGGGAGGAGCTTGAACTGGGCTACCGCACCAGCTGCATTCCCTCCAGACATTATATTGTCCTGGAGGCAGCCTTCCGCCTGCTGCCGGGAGAGAAGGATGCCATTGTGTCCAGGATGAAGGAGCTGGCAGCCAGGAGAAGAGAAAAGCAGCCTTTGGAATATCACAGTGCCGGAAGCACCTTTAAGCGGCCGGAGGGGTATTTTGCAGGTAAGCTGATCGAGGACGCGGGCTTAAAGGGCTGCCGTGTGGGAGGAGCCCAGGTATCAGAGAAGCACTGCGGTTTTGTCATCAACAGGGACAATGCCACGGCTGCGGATGTGATAGGCCTTTGCAATCATATAAAAGAAAGAGTAAAAGCCATGTCCGGCGTGGAGCTGGAAATGGAGGTAAAGAAGCTGGGAGAATTTTAGACCTGCTGCAGCCTGAAATAGCTGGGAACGGCTGAAGGAAGCCCGGCATTTTGCCATGAGGTATACAGATGAAGCTTGTGATCGTAACCGGAATGTCCGGTGCAGGAAAAACCATTGCCCTTAAGATGCTGGAGGATCTGGGATTCTACTGTGTAGATAATCTGCCCATTTCCCTGGTGGACAAATTTGTCCAGCTGGTGGCAGGGGGCAGCGAGATCACCCAGGCAGCCCTGGGAATCGACATACGAAGCGGTGATGAGATCAGCCAGCTGGAAGCGGTGTTTGAAAACTGGAGAAAGCAGGAGCTGAATTTCCAGATATTGTTCCTGGATGCCAGCGATCCCACCCTGATCAAGCGCTATAAGGAGACCAGGAGGAGCCATCCCCTGGCCGGAACAGGGCGTCTGGACAAGGGCATTGCGAAGGAGAGGGAAAAGCTTGCCTTTTTAAAGAAGGATGCGGATTATATCATCGACACCAGCAAGCTCCTCACAAGGGAGCTGCGCCAGGAGCTGGAGAAGATCTTTATCCAAAATGAGAAATTCAGCAACATGTTCATCACCGTACTTTCCTTTGGATTTAAGTACGGCATACCTGAGGACGCAGACCTGGTATTTGATGTGCGCTTTCTGCCTAACCCCTATTATGTGGAGGAGCTGCGCCCCCTCACAGGAGAGCAGCAGGTAGTACGTGATTATGTGATGCAGGGAGGAACGGCGGAGGCCTTTCTCACAAAGCTTTATGATATGATCGATTTCCTGCTTCCCAATTACATCGGCGAAGGGAAGAACCAGCTGGTGATCGCCGTGGGCTGCACCGGGGGAAAGCACCGCTCTGTCACAGTGGCGGAGGCCCTTTACGGACATTTGAAGGACAGGGGACAGTACGGGATCAAAATGGAGCACAGGGATATTGATAAAGACAGGCGGCTGCAGTGAGCCGCCAGCTTAAAGCAGGGAAGGGTGGTGGCCGCGATGTCATTTTCATCCAGGACAAAGGATGAGCTCTCCAGGCAGTTTCCAGCTGCCCGTCATTGCCAGATTGCAGAGACCGCTGCCATATTGAGTCTCTGCGGACGTGTGAAGATTTCGGCCCTGGATCATTTTTCCATTGAAATACAGACGGAAAATGTGGCAGTTGCAAGAAAATACTTTACATTATTGAAAAAAACATTTAATATAAATACGGATGTCTCGATTCGTCAAAGCGGAAAGCTTACAGGGAATCGGACATATATAGTAGCAGTCAAAGAACATGAGGATGCGTTAAGGGTACTGCAGGCAGTGAAGTTTCTGGACGCCAACGGAGAGGTGGGGGAGGAACTTTCTCTTGTAAAGAACATGGTGGTACAGAATCCATGCTGCCGGAGGGCCTTTGTACGCGGAGCTTTCCTTGCAGCCGGGTCTATCAGCGATCCCGAAAGGTTTTACCACTTTGAGATCGTGTGCGGAACCATGGCAAAGGCAAGACAGCTTCAGGGACTGATCGCTGCTTTTGATATTGATGCGAAGATCGTACTCCGCAAGAAGTACTATGTGGTCTATATCAAGGAAGGCAGCCAGATCGTGGACATCCTGGGAGTGATGGAGGCCTCGGTGGCTCTCATGGAGCTGGAGAATATCCGCATTCTGAGAGAGATGAGGGGTAACGTCAACCGCAAGGTGAATTGTGAGACTGCAAATATAAACAAGACCGTTTCCGCAGCAGTAAAGCAGATGGAGGATATCCGGTATATCCGTGATACTGCCGGACTTGAGTCTTTGCCTGAGAATCTTCAGGAAATGGCAAGGGTGCGTCTGGAACGGCCGGAGGCGACTTTGAAGGAGCTTGGGGAGGCTCTGGATCCGCCGGTGGGGAAATCAGGAGTGAACCACAGGCTGAGAAAGTTAAGCCTTATTGCGGAGGATCTGCGCGGGAAGGCTCCTGCGTCAGATTAGACACTTTACCGGCAGAGACGCCGGGGCGGCGGCGTATCAGGACCGCCGGGCATTCATCAGGAATGAGGAGGATAATTATGGTAAAGAAATTCATTAAGATTGAGTTATCATCCGGGCTGGAGGCCAGACCGGCGGCTATGCTCGTTCAAGTAGCCAGCCAGTATGACAGCAAGATTTATCTGGAGGCAGATGCAAAGCGTGTGAACGCAAAGAGCATTATGGGCATGATGACTCTTGGATTGGTTACAGGTGAGACCATTATGGTAGAGGCAGACGGCAGCGATGAGGAAGAGGCAGTTGCCAGGATCGAGAAGTATCTGCAGAACCACTAGGATCTTTCCCGTGGCTTATATAGATTTGGAAAGGGACCAGACGGCTTTTGGGCTGTCTGGTTTTCTGGTTTTATAAATCTTTCCATTTGTAATGATTTATGCTACACTTAAATATAAACAGATCAAGATGACATATCAGGGATTTTTGTACAGGAGAATTTTATGGCTTTTACACATTTGCATGTCCACACAGAGTACAGCCTGTTGGATGGCTCTTCAAAGATAAAAGAACTGACAGCCAGAGCAAAGGAGCTGGGCATGGACAGCCTGGCGATCACGGACCACGGCGTGATGTACGGCGTCATTGATTTTTACAAGGCAGCCAGGGAAGCAGGCATCAAGCCCATACTGGGCTGCGAGGTCTATGTGGCTCCGGGCTCCCGGTTTGACCGGGAGAATACAAGCGGTGAGGACAGATACTACCATCTGGTGCTGCTGGCTGAGAACAACAAGGGCTATGAAAACCTGATGAAGATCGTGTCCAAAGGCTTTGTAGACGGCTTCTACTATAAGCCCAGGGTGGATTATGAGCTGCTGGCTGCCTATCACGAGGGCATTATTGCCTTAAGCGCCTGCCTGGCAGGAGAGGTACAGCGGTATCTTGCCAGGGGAATGTACGAGGAGGCCCTGCGGTCAGCACGCCGCTATGAGGATATTTTCGGAAAGGGAAATTTCTTTCTGGAGCTCCAGGACCACGGGCTGCCGGATCAGAAAATGGTGAACCAGGGGCTCATGCGCATGAGCAGGGAAACGGGAATGGAGCTGGTGGCCACCAACGACATCCACTATACCTATGCGGAGGATGAGAAGGCCCACGATATCCTTCTGTGCATCCAGACAGGCAAGAAGGTGGCGGATGAGGACAGGATGCGCTACGAGGGCGGCCAGTATTACTGCAAGTCAGAGGAGGAGATGAGGAAGCTCTTCTCCTATGCGCCCCAGGCACTGGACAACACCCACAGGATCGCAGAGCGCTGCAACGTGGAGATCGAGTTCGGCGTGACAAAGCTGCCAAAGTACGAGGTGCCGGAGGGCTTTGATTCCTGGACCTATTTAAACCATCTCTGTAAGGAGGGCTTCAGGACCAGATATCCGGAGGATGACGGTACGCTGATGAAGCGCCTGGAATATGAGCTGGATGTGATCCGCACCATGGGGTATGTGGACTACTTCCTGATCGTGTGGGACTTTATCAACTATGCCAGGTCTCAGGATATCATCGTAGGGCCGGGAAGAGGCTCCGCGGCAGGCAGTGTGGTGTCCTATACCCTGGGGATCACCAATATTGACCCGGTGCGCTATAACCTGCTGTTTGAGCGCTTTTTGAATCCGGAGCGCGTGTCTATGCCTGATATCGACGTGGACTTCTGCTTTGAACGGCGCCAGGAGGTCATTGACTATGTGGTGAGGAAATACGGCAAGGATCAGGTGGTGCAGATCGTTACCTTCGGTACACTGGCGGCCAAAGGCGTTGTGAGGGATGTGGGCCGTGTGCTGGATATGCCCTATGCGGCCTGTGATGCGATCGCAAAGATGATACCTAATGACCTGGGCATGACCCTGGACAAGGCCCTTCAGATGAATCCTGACCTGAAAAAAGCCTACAATGAGGATGCCCAGATAAAATACCTTATTGACATGTCAAAGCGTCTGGAGGGCCTTCCGCGGCACACCTCCATGCATGCGGCGGGAGTGGTGATCGGCAGCCGTTCCATTGACGAGTTTGTACCCCTTTCCAGAGCAGCAGACGGCACCATTACCACCCAGTTTACCATGACGACCATTGAGGAACTGGGGCTTTTAAAAATGGATTTCCTGGGCCTTCGGACACTGACTGTGATCCAGAATGCGGTGCGGCTGGCTGAAAAGGACTATGGGATCACCATTGACATTGACCACATTGATTTTAATGACAAGCAGGTACTGGACTCCATCGGAACTGGCAAGACCGAGGGCGTGTTCCAGCTGGAAAGCGGCGGGATGAAGAGCTTCATGAAGGAGTTGAAGCCGGAGAATCTGGAGGATATCATTGCCGGCATTTCCCTGTACCGTCCGGGGCCAATGGACTTTATCCCCAGGTACTTGAAGGGCAAGAATGATAAGAGCTCCATCACCTATGAATGCCCGCAGCTGGAGCCGATCTTAAGCCCTACCTATGGCTGTATCGTGTACCAGGAGCAGGTGATGCAGATCGTCCGCGACCTGGCGGGCTACACCATGGGGCGCAGCGACCTGGTACGCCGCGCCATGAGCAAGAAGAAGACTTCGGTCATGGAAAAAGAGCGCAGGAACTTTGTCTATGGAAATGAGGCAGAGGGCGTAAAGGGCTGTGTGGCAAACGGGATCGATGAGAAGACGGCAAACCATATCTATGATGAGATGATCGATTTTGCAAAATATGCCTTCAACAAGTCCCATGCAGCGGCCTATGCAGTGGTATCCTACCAGACAGCTTATTTAAAATATTATTATCCAAAGGAATTTATGGCAGCTCTCATGTCTTCGGTGATGGACAATGTGAGCAAGTTTTCAGAGTACATCCTGACCTGCAGGCGCATGATGGGGATCACGGTCCTCCCGCCGGATATCAATGAGGGGGAGAGCGGCTTTTCTGTGTCAGGTGAGTCCATCCGCTACGGGCTTTCCGCCATTAAGAGTGTGGGCCGCCCTGTGGTGGATGCCATTCTGGAGGAAAGAAAAAGCGGCGGACTGTTCCGGTCCATGGAGGATTTTGTGGGCCGTATGACAGGCAAGGAGGTCAACAGGCGTACTCTGGAGAATTTTATCAAATCAGGGGCCATGGATTCTCTTCCGGGGACAAGGCGGCAGAAGATGGCAGTTGCCCCCACTCTCCTTGAGACAAAGGCAAAGGAGCGAAAGAACGGCTTTGAAGGCCAGCTGAGCCTTTTTGATATTGCGCCGGAGGAGGACAGGAGTGAGTATCAGATTACCTTCCCGGATGTGGGGGAATACTCAAAAGAGGAGCTTCTTGCGTTTGAAAAGGAGATTTTGGGCGTTTACATCAGCGGACATCCCTTAGATGACTATGAGGCGGCCTGGAGGAAGAATATTACGGCCACAGCAGCTGATTTTGTGGTGGATGAGGAGACGGAACGGGCAGTTGTCCAGGACGGCTCAAAGGTCACCATAGGAGGCATGGTAGCAGGAAAAACGGTGAAAACCACAAGAACAAACCAGCTCATGGCTTTTATCACTCTGGAGGATCTGATGGGTTCTGTGGAGGTCATTGTATTTCCGAAGGATTATGAGGCCCACAGGGAGCTGTTTGTGGAGGATGCAAAGCTCTTCATCCGGGGGCGGGTCTCCATCGGCGATGACCCGGTAGGAAAGCTGGTGTGTGAGCAGGCAGTTCCCTTTGATGCCGTTCCAAAGGAATTATGGATCCAGTTTGATAATAAGGAGCATTACCAGGCAGGAGAAGGGAGGCTTTTGGAGCTTTTAAGGACCAGCGAGGGAAAGGATAAGGTGATCATTTACCTGAAGGCAGAGCGGGCAAAGAAAATCCTGCCTGCCAACTGGAATGTCCAGGTCACAAAGGAGCTTCTGGGAGTACTCCGGGCACAACTTGGTGAAAATAATGTCAAAGTAGTAGAAAAAGAGCTTGAAAACCAACGTAAAATGCATTAGAATAGCGTTGGGTGTAGAGTGGGAAATGGAACAAGCAATGAACGCACAAGGGAGGATATCCCGGAGTGCTTAATACAAGGAGGTAAATTGCTATGGCAAAGGCAGTAAAGACCATTGGAGTTTTGACAAGCGGCGGCGATGCTCCGGGAATGAATGCAGCAATCCGCGCAGTGGTACGTATGGCGATCAATAAGGGACTGAAGGTAAAGGGCATCATGAGAGGCTATGCCGGCCTTCTGGACGAGGAAATTATTGATATGGATACCACCAGCGTTTCTGATATCATTAATACTGGCGGAACCATTCTCTATACGGCCAGATGTAAGGAATTTACCACACCGGAGGGACAGCAGAAGGGTGCTGATATCTGCCGCAAGCACGGAATCGACGGCATCGTGGTGATCGGCGGCGACGGCTCCTTCAGAGGCGCAGGAAAGCTTTCTTCCCTGGGCATCAATACCATCGGACTTCCGGGAACCATTGACCTGGATATCGCATGTACGGATTACACCATCGGTTTTGACACCGCAGTCAATACAGCAATGGAGGCAATCGATAAGATCCGCGATACATCCACCTCTCATGAGCGCTGCAGCATTATCGAGGTTATGGGGCGCAACGCAGGCTACATTGCATTGTGGTGCGGCATTGCCAACGGCGCAGAGGATATCCTTCTTCCTGAGCGCTATGACGGAGATGAGCAGGCTCTGATCAACAGGATCATTGAGAACCGTAAGAGAGGCAAAAAGCATAATATCATCATCAATGCAGAGGGCATCGGACATTCCGGCTCCATGGCAAAGCGCATTGAGGCAGCTACGGGCATTGAGACAAGAGCCACGATCCTGGGCTACATGCAGCGCGGCGGTATGCCTACCTGCAAGGACAGAGTGTACGCTTCCATCATGGGCGCTACGGCTGCAAAGCTTTTAGCAGAGGGAAAGAGCAACCGTTTGGTGGCTTACAGACACGGCGAGTTTGTGGACTATGATATCCAGGAAGCGCTGAACATGACAAAGGATATCCCAGAGGACCAGTACGAGATCGCAAAGGCATTGGTACGTTAAGGAAAGTTATCAGAAGAAGGAAGAGGGTATGGCAGGAGAGCAATGTGCTGGGGCTGTACCCCCTTTTTGCGGAGATAGAGTATGATGGATACGGTGGTGCTCTGCGGAGCCAGCTCTTATGAGCAGAAATATTATTTTAATCAGGACTTTGATTCCCTGCCCCAGGCAGTGAAGGATGAGCTCCATATCATGTGCGTTCTTTACACAGAGGATGTGGGCGGAGTCCTGACGCTGGAGTTTGACGACAAGGGAAATCTGGAATTTAAGGTTGCAAGCGATGAGGGGGATTACCTCTTTGATGAGATCGGCAGCGTGTTAAAGATCAAGCAGTACCAGGAGGAGAAGAGGGAGCTTCTGGAATCTCTGGAGCTTTATTACAGGACCTTTTTCCTGGGAGAAGATACAGAGTTTGATCTGGAATAGATAGATGGAAATACGATATGAAGCTTACAATAGGAAACACCATTCTTGATAACAATGTGATACTGGCGCCTATGGCAGGGGTTACAGACCTGCCATTTCGTTTACTTTGCCGGGAGCAGGGCTGCGGCATGGCTGTGACGGAGATGGTAAGCGCCAAAGCCATTCTTTATAAAAATAAGAATACAAAGGAACTTTTGGAGGTCGCTCCGGGAGAGGGCCCTGTGGCAGTGCAGCTCTTTGGCTCAGATCCTGATATCATGGCGGAGATTGCCAGGCAGCTGGAGGAGGGGCCATATGCAGCCATTGACGTCAACATGGGCTGTCCTGTGCCAAAGATCGTGAACAACGGTGAAGGCTCCGCTCTGATGAGGGATCCGGCCCTGGCTGGGAAGGTCCTGTCGGCCATGGTAAAGGCGGTAAAAAAGCCTGTGACAGTGAAATTCCGCAAAGGCTTCCGGGAAGAGGAGGCCAATGCAGTGGAGTTTGCCAAAATGGCAGAGAGCTGCGGCGTGGCGGCTGTGGCTGTCCATGGGCGGACAAGGGAGCAGTATTATTCCGGAAAGGCAGACTGGGACATCATCCGCCGGGTGAAGGAGGCAGTGAGCATTCCGGTGATCGGAAACGGCGACATTTTCACGCCGGAGGATGCCGGTAGAATGCTTAGGGAGACTGGCTGTGACGGGATCATGATAGCCAGAGGAGCCAAAGGAAATCCCTGGCTCTTTAAGCGGGTCATCCATTACCTGGACACAGGGGAGGTGCTGGAGGGGCCTTCCACGGAGGAGATACAGGAGATGATACTCCGCCATGGAAGGATGCTTTCCGATTATAAGGGCGAGAAAACTGCCATGAGGGAGATGCGCGGCCATATGGCCTGGTACACAAAGGGAATGCCCCATTCCGCTTCCCTGAGAAATGAGATTAACCAGGTGGAAACACTGGAAGGGCTTGCGGAGCTGCTGGCCAGGTAACCGTTCAGATGGCGGCCGGGAGGGCGTCTGGCGCTCCGGTTTCGGACATAAGAAGCACTAAGACACCTGAT
>NZ_JAJCIC010000054.1 GCF_020554865.1 Lacrimispora sp. 210928-DFI.3.58 | reverse complement strand
AAATGCGTCCACCAGACTTTCGTGGTGCGGCGGCGCGTCCACCCGCTGGACGCATACAGGTTTACTATAAAAGCTCAGCCGCCGGACAGGCGGCATGCATTCAGGTATGCCAAATGCGTCCACCAGACTTTCGTGGTGCGGCGGCGCGTCCACCCGCTGGACGCATACAGGTTTACTATAAAAGCTCAGCCGCCGGACAGGCGGCATGCATTCAGGTATGCCAAATGCGTCCACCAGACTTTCGTGGTGCGGCGGCGCGTCCACCCGCTGGACGCATGCAGGTTTATTCTCCAAATATCTCCTCCGCCTTCTTCATAGCGGACTCGATCACCTTGTCCATATCATAATACTTATACTCTCCCAGTCTTCCGCCAAAGATCACGCCGGTCTCCCTCTGGGCCAGTGCGGCATACTGCTGGTACAGGGACTGGTTTTTCTCATCATTCACCGGATAGTAGGGTTCCATCCCCTCCTGCCATGTGACCGGATACTCCTTCGTGACCACAGTCTTTGGCTGTGTTCCAAACTCAAAATGCTTGTGCTCGATCATCCTGGTGTAGGGAGTCTCCCTGTCCGTGTAATTTACCACCGCTACGCCCTGGTGGTTCTCCTCCTCCAAAAGCTCGGACTCAAAGCGCAGGCTGCGGTATTCCAGCTTTCCGAAGCAGTAGCTGTAGTAAGCGTCAATGGTCCCTGTATAGACAATGGTCTCTCCCAGACTGTCATAGTATTCCTTTTTCTCCAGGTAATCCACTCCTGTCTCCATGTCGCAGCCCTCAAACAATGCCTCCATGATCACATTGTAACCGCCAATGGGAATACCCTGGTACAGGTCATTAAAATAGTTGTTGTCATAGGTATACCGCACAGGCAGACGCTTGATGATAAATGCCGGAAGCTCCCTGCAGTCCCGGCCCCACTGCTTTTCCGTGTAGCCCTTTACCAGCTTCTCATAAACCTCGCGGCCTACCAGGCTGATGGCCTGTTCCTCCAGATTCTTCGGCTCTCCCTGTATCTCTGCCCTCTGCTTTTCTATGATATCCTTTGCCTCCTCAGGAGTGGAGATGCCCCACATTTTGCTGAAGGTGTTCATATTAAAGGGCATATTATACATCTCGCCTTTGAAGTTTGCAACAGGACTGTTGGTATAGCGGTTGAACTCTGCCAGAGAATTTACAAAGTCCCACACCTTTCTGTTGCTGGTATGGAAAATGTGGGCTCCATACTTGTGTACATGGATCCCCTCTATCTCCTCACAGTAAATGTTTCCTCCTATGTGATCCCTCTTCTCCACCACCAGACAGGACTTTCCATTTTTCCTGGCATACCAGGCAAATACACCTGCGTAAAGTCCGCTTCCTACCAGCACATAATCATATTTTTTCATTTATCCATGCTCTCTTTCTCTTCACCGAACTCTCACGGTTCTCTTTTTGCTGATACTATCATACTACAGAACCCCTTCACACCGCAAGCGGAAGCCATGGCGTTACCGTTCAGGCGGCTGCAAGGAGGGCGGCTGGCGCTTCGGTTTCGGACATAAGAAGCACTAAGACACCTGATTTTTCCTAAAAGCCAGAGCAGCATCAACGCAACTCGCTACGCTCAAACAATCATTGATACTGCTCTGAACGGAAAAACCAGCTGCCTAAGTGCTTCTAATGCCCTGCAAAGGCGCTCCAGCCGCCCTCCTTGCAGCCGCCTGAACGGTAACGCCATGGAGGCTTTCTCTCACACTACCCTATCCCAGGGGAATGCCAAAGCAGTACCTGCGCAAGAGGAAAAGCGCCATAAGATGCGCCGGATAAAACCAGTAGAAAAGATACTTATTCCTGCCCTTTCCCCTCTTGCCGTTATAAAAGAAAAGCGGGATCGCCGAGAGGATCCCTGCTCCGTAAGTAACCTCCCATGATTCCAGGAAACCGAGGATTCCTGCTGCTGCCGTCCTACCCTTCCTCGTTCCCCCAAACCAGTAAAATGCTCCTATGAGCAGGATTCCTGTGATATCATAATCCGTCCTCATGAACAGGGCCAGCAGCCCGCCTGACATCAATACGGTCCCGGCTGCCAGCTCACGACTCACAGGCGCCAGGCCCTTTGCCAGCTCAAGCCCCTTCAGCACCAAAAGGCCCACTGCCAGCTCAAAAAATACATTCTGGTATTCCAGGCTCCACAGGCGGTTGGAGACTGCAAGGTTAAAGGGGATCTCTGACAAGAAAGCAAAAAAGAGCAGCCTGATACCATATTTCTTCCGGCTTCTGGTATGGAGAAAGCCTTCTACGAGGAGAAAACAGTAAATGGGAAACGCCGCCCTTCCCAGCATCCTGAGAAGCCGGATCCCTCTGTAGATGGCTGCACCCTCCGGGGAATGCAGGATTGGCTGCAGGCTGTGAAGCCCGCCTCTATAGAACACCAGATATTCCATCACTACTGCTCCGATATGGTCGATGAGCATGGAAACCATGGCAATGTATTTGAGTGCTGTGCCGTCAAGCCCCCAGGCTCTCCTGCTCCCCGCTGCCCTGCTGCAGCTTTGACGGCTGTCCTCTCTTCCCGTCATGAAAACTCACCCTAAAAGCCGATCCTGTCAGCCAGGGGCTTCAGCCTCCTGGCCAGTACGGCAGCCAGCACACACAAGAGAAAATCTCCCACTACGGTCAAAAGGAAGCAGTTCACGAACACAAGCCACCAGGTAACAGGCATGTTGATCACAAAATTGCTGATGAAATAAAAGTAGATCATTCCTGACAGATAGTAGGCCATCATCCCCCAGAAGGCAGAAAAAATATTCCAGAACACGGAATGCTTTTCCCTCTTAGATACCAGCCATCCTGTCACATAGGCTGCAAACACAAAGCCCAGCAGGAATCCAAAGGTGGGACGCACCAGATAAGCAGGCCCGCCTCCTGCTGCGAATACCGGGACTCCCACCAAGCCTACTGCCAGATAGATACAAACGCACATAGCACCTCTCTTCGCCCCCATGATAAAGCCTGACAGCAGCACAAAAAAGAACTGCAATGTAAAGTGCATGGGGAAAGGCTGTACCGGAATGCTGATCTTAATAAATGCTCCTGTTGCGATCAATGCGGTAAACAGCCCACAAAATGCCATTTCCCTCGCAGACAGACGCTGTCCCTTCATTGTCCTCATCTCTTCCATTATCATCCTCCTGAAACCTGTGTAGGTCTTCCTGCTATGAAAAAGAACCGACTGTTATTTCAAGCCGGTTCTCTCAACATTTTTAATAAAAGATCCTGTTTACCGCACTGAAGATACCGCGGATGGAAGCTCTTGTGATATTGGAGCTGATACCTACGCCGTAGGTAGCCTTTCCGCTGGCCTGATCTACCAGATGGATATAGGAAGCAGCCTGTGCACCGGAACCAGATGCCAACGCATGCTCGGTGTAATCCAACACCTTGATCTGGATGCCCAGAGCATCCTCCATACCTCTTTGTACTGCATCAATAGGACCATTTCCAATACCCTCAAAGGTCTTCTCAATACCGTGATCCGTGTAAGTCACTCTGGCCAGGGTTGCAAACTCGCCGTCTGCTGTCTCCGTATCTGTAATACGGCACTTGCGGAAGTGCATAGGCTCCTTGCGCTCTAAGTAGTTCTTCTTGAACTCTGCCATGATCTGCTCCGGGGCCACCTCACCCTGCTGCTCGGAGATCTTCTGGATCACATCTGCAAACTCCTTGTGCATTCCCTTTGGGAGCTTGAAGCCGTAGAAGGTATCCATTACAAAGGCTACGCCGCCCTTTCCGGACTGGCTGTTGATGCGCACGATCGGCTCGTACTCCCTGCCAATGTCGCTGGGATCGATGGGAAGGTAAGGAACCTCCCAGTATTCTCCATGTCTCTCCTTGAGAGCCTGCATGCCCTTGTTGATCGCATCCTGGTGGGAACCGGAGAATGCAGTAAATACCAGCTTTCCTGCGTATGGATGACGGGGCGGGATCTCCATCTTTGTGCAGCGCTCGCAGACCTCTGCGATCTCACGCACATTTTCAATATTCAGCTCAGGATTAATGCCCTGGGAGAACATGTTGTAGGCAACTGTCAGAATATCCACGTTACCTGTGCGCTCGCCGTTTCCGAATAAGGTTCCCTCCACACGGTCAGCTCCTGCAAGAAGAGCCAGCTCTGTGGCTGCAATGCCCTCACCTCTGTCATTGTGAGGATGTACACTTAAAATGATGCTCTCCCTGTTCTTAAAATGGGTGTGCATCCACTCGATCTGGTCTGCATATACATTCGGGGTGGTCATTTCAACGGTAGATGGAAGGTTGATGATGATCGGCCTTTCCTTTGTTGCCCCCCATGTTTCCTGCACTGCTGTACAGATATCAAGAGCAAAGTCCAGCTCTGTGCCCGTAAAGCTCTCCGGTGAGTACTCCAGGCGGACCTCTGTGTCACATTCCGCTGCATAGCGCTGCACCAGCTTTGTGCCCACAATGGCGATGTCCTTGATCTCCTCTTTATCCTTGTGGAATACCACATCTCTCTGCAGGGTAGATGTGGAATTGTAAATGTGGACAACGGCTTTCTTAATGCCCTTTAAGGCCTCAAAGGTCCTCTTGATCAAGTGCTCACGGCACTGTACCAGAACCTGTACCTCCACATCGTCAGGGATCAGGCGGCGCTCCACCAATGTTCTTAAGAAGTCATATTCGATCTGGGATGCAGCCGGGAAGCCCACCTCGATCTCCTTAAAGCCCAGCTTCACAAGAAGGTTGAACATCTCCACCTTCTCCTCCACCACCATAGGCTCAACCAATGCCTGGTTACCGTCTCTTAAGTCCACGCTGCACCATATCGGCGCCTTCATGATCTCCTTATCCGGCCATGTACGCTCCGGGAAATCCACTACCGGTACTCTTTTATATCTCTTATAATTTAACATATGTTTCCTCCATTCTGTCCATCTTTTTCTGCACAGCTGCCTGTGCGTTCTTGCGTCCGCTTTGTCTTCCTGCCTGTTGATCTCTGTCCTTAAGCCCTTGCGGGCAGTCGCTCGACCACACCATAACGGCGGACGATGAACAGCAATACTTTTACTGATTCAGCCCCACTTTATCATCATTCCTTTTCTGTCAAAATCGTCTGCGGCACTTGAGTTTCCGTATTTTGCACCGCGGCTTCATAAAGAAAAGCCCTGGAACGACATTCCAGGACTTCATACAGCATCTGCTGTAACTTTGGCCGCTTCGCCGCAACGTTATTTTATTATAGCATAAGTCGGGGAGACTGACAAGCAATGGGATTTCTTTCACTATTCCTAATGGTTATGCCTTCCATTCCCATTCATCATAAAATGCGTACTGCCAGCTCCCTACAGGCAGTGCCCCTGGGCCTTCATCACATTGATCACCTGATCCACATATTTTTCGCAGGTGTCCATATCCGAAGCCTCCACCATCACGCGCACCACAGGCTCTGTACCTGACTGGCGAAGCAGGATGCGTCCATCTGTTCCCAGTGCCTCTGTCACCTTTGACACCTCTGCCTGTACTGCCTCATCATCCTGGGCAGCCTTTTTATCCTTTACCCTCACATTCTTGAGGACCTGAGGATAGATCTCAACCTCGGAGGCCAGCTTTTCTAAAGTCTGCTTCTTCTCCAGGATGACCTCCATCACCTTTAAGGAGGTCAGGATGCCGTCTCCGGTGGTTGCATGCTTGCTGAAAATAATGTGGCCTGACTGCTCGCCTCCAAGGCAATGGCCTGTAGCTGCCATATTTTCATACACATACTTATCGCCCACTGCGGTCTTCTCATAGGAGATGCCTTCCCGCTCAAAGGCCTTGTAAAGGCCGAAGTTGGACATGATGGTGGTAACTACCGTATTATGGAACAGGGACCCCTGCTCCTTCATGTACTTGCCGCAGATGTACATGATCACATCGCCGTCAACCACGCGGCCCTTGCTGTCCACAGCAATGCACCTGTCTGCATCTCCGTCATAGGCAAAGCCGACATCGCACTTCTGGTCCACAACAAATTTCTGGAGGTGCTCAATGTGAGTGGAACCGCAGTCTGTATTGATGTTTAAGCCGTTTGGCTCATTGCTTATCACATGGGTCTCTGCTCCCAGGGCGTCAAATACGTTCTTTGCAATAGCGGAGGCGCTTCCGTTGGCGCAGTCCAATGCCACTCTCATATTCTTAAAGGAGCGGGTAGCAATAGAGATCAGATATCCGATATAGCGGTTTCTGCCAGCGGCAAAATCCACAGTCCGGCCAATGTTATCCTTCTTTGCCAGAGGGATCTCGCCCATTTCCCCGTCAAGATACCGCTCCACCTCTGTGATAACAGATTCCTCCAGCTTTTCTCCTTTTTCATTGATAACCTTAATGCCGTTGTCGTAGAAGGGGTTGTGGCTGGCGGAGATCATGATGCCGCAGTGAAAGCCCTCTGTACGCACCACATAGGATACACTTGGGGTCGTGGTCACATGGAGCAGGTATACGTCCGCACCGGAGGCTGTCAGTCCTGCCACCAGCGAATATTCAAACATATAGCTGCTTCTTCTCGTATCCTTTCCGATGACGATCCTGCAACGCTCATCCGGCGCCTTCTGTCCATAGTACCAGCCCAGGAAGCGTCCCACCTTATAGGCGTGCTCCACTGTCAGATCCACGTTGGCTTCCCCGCGAAAGCCGTCTGTTCCAAAATACTTACCCATCTTTCCAATCCTTTCTGAATATTGATCACTTCGTAACTGTTCCGTACCCTCACAGTTACGGGTTGCTTTTTACAGCTGCCCGTTTTCCTTCAGCGCCGCAAGATACCTTCCCAGTGCATCCTGCCAGGAGGGCAGGCGCTCAAAGCCATTTTCCGTCAACTTTTCTTTGCTCATGCGGCTGTTGTTCGGCCGCTTTGCCTTTGCCGGAAAGCCCGCAGAATCCACCGGCGTCACCTTCACCTCGCCCATGCCTGCCTGGCGGAAAATCTCGCAGGCAAACTCATACCAGCTGCAAAGTCCCTCGTTGGTGGCATGGTAGCGCCCGTACTTTTCTGTCTGGACCATATCTACAAGAAGCCTTGCCAGGTCATAGGTATAGGTGGGAGAACCGATCTGGTCATCCACCACGCTGACAGCGCCGCGTTCCTTTCCCAGGCGCAGCATGGTCTTTATAAAGTTCTTGCCGTTCACACCAAATACCCAGGCAATGCGGACAATAAAATACTTTTCCAGGTTCTGCTCTACTCCGATCTCTCCCTCATACTTTGTGAGGCCGTAGACATTTAAGGGCTCCCTGTGGTCATCGGGCTCCCAGGGCCGCTCCCCGGTACCGTTAAACACATAATCTGTGCTGATATACATCATCTTGATATCAAGTGCCCTGCAGACCTTTGCGATATTGCGGGTTCCCTCGGCATTGACCCTGCGGCACAGCTCCAGGTTATCTTCAGCAGCATCTACTGCAGTATATGCTGCGCAGTGGATGACTGCCTCTGGCTCTGCTTCTCTTATGACGCGTTCGCAGGCAGCGCTGTCCGTGATATCCATCTCCTCCACGTCCACGCCGATGCCTGTCAGGCCTCTGCGCGCCAGCTCATTCATCACGTCATGTCCCAGCTGCCCCTTCACGCCAGTTACCAGAATCCTCATATTCAAAACCTCCGTTCTATCCTCCGGATCCGGCAAAACGCATCGCCGGCGCGTTTTGCCGGATACTTCGCAACAAAGGCTGACAGAAGGAAGCGCTCCCTCCCGGTGTACTGATACCATGATTGCCAAGCGACCAGTACACCCGAAGGACCGCGCCTGACTTTTGTCAGCCACAGCTTTCGTTTTACAGGCGGTTTCCGTACATCTTATCAAAATAGCTGCTGTACTCGCCGCTTAAAATATTTTTCCACCAATCCTGGTTGTCCAGATACCACTGGATCGTCTGTACAATTCCTGTATCAAAATTGTACTGAGGCTTCCAGCCCAGCTCTGTCTCCAGCTTTGTGGGATCAATTGCATAACGTCTGTCATGACCAGGACGGTCTGTCACAAACTTGATCAGGCTCTCCGGCTTGTCCAGGGCCTTTAAGATGGTCTTCACCACCTCCAGGTTGGTGCGCTCATTGTGGCCGCCGATATTGTAGACCTCGCCCACACGGCCCTTGTGGATGATCAGGTCAATCGCCTGGCAGTGGTCAGACACATGAAGCCAGTCTCTGACATTTTCCCCTGTTCCGTATACAGGAAGCTCCTCGTCAGCCAGGGCACGGCTGATAATAAGGGGGATCAGCTTCTCCGGGAAATGATAAGGGCCATAGTTGTTGGAGCACCGTGACACAGTGACCGGCAGCCCGTATGTCCTGTGGTAAGCCAGTACAAACAGGTCAGCGCTGGCCTTTGAGGAAGAATAGGGGCTTGATGTGTGCAGCGGGGTCTCCTCTGTAAAGAACAGATCCGGCCTGTCAAGAGGCAGGTCGCCGTATACCTCATCCGTGGATACCTGATGGTAACGCTTAATGCCGTAGGTGCGGCAGGCGTCCAACAGGGTCGTGGTTCCCATCACATTTGTCCTGACAAAGGCCTCCGGATCCGTGATGGAGCGGTCCACATGGCTCTCTGCCGCAAAGTTTACCACCATATCCGGCTTTTCCTTCTCAAACAGGTCAAAAATGAACTTCCTGTCTGCGATATCGCCCTTGACGAACTTATAGTTTGGCTTGTCCTCCACTGGCTTTAGATTCTCCAGGTTTCCAGCATAGGTCAGCAGGTCCAGGTTGATAATCTCGTATTCCGGATACTTGTTCACCATGTGGTGCACAAAATTGCTTCCGATAAATCCGGCTCCGCCGGTAACAATGATCTTCATCTTATTTCCTCCAAATTAAAACTCCCTGTTGTGGAGCTTATCCACGTATTTTCCGTCAAGCACGTCCTTTAAATACTTGCCGTACTGGTTTTTCTTAAGCACCTCATAGGTCTCAAGCACCTGCTCCTTTGTGATCCAGCCTCTTAAGTAGGCGATCTCCTCCAGGCAGGCGATCTTGCGGTGCTGGTGGGTCTCCACGGTCTTTACAAAGTTGGTGGCTTCCACCAGGGACTCATGTGTTCCCGTATCCAGCCATGTAAAGCCCTGGCCTAAGAGTATCACATCCAGCTCACCGTTTTCCAGATAGATGCGGTTGAGATCTGTGATCTCCAGCTCGCCTCTGGCGGAGGGTTTTAAATTCTTTGCATACTCCACCACCCGGTTGTCATAGAAATACAGGCCTGTGACGCAGTAGTTGGACTTTGGCTGCTTTGGCTTTTCCTCGATGGAGATCGCCTTTCCATCCTTGTCAAACTCCACAATGCCGAACCGCTCCGGATCATCCACATAGTAGCCGAATACGGTAGCACCTTTTTCCCTGGAGGCTGCTGCCTTCAGGCGCTTTGTGAGCCCCTGCCCATGGAAAATGTTGTCTCCCAGAACCATGGCAACGGAATCGCTGCCAATAAATTTCTCACCGATGATAAACGCCTGGGCAAGTCCGTCTGGGCTGGGCTGCACTTCATACTTCAGGTTGATCCCAAACTGGTGTCCATCCCCCAGCAGTTCCTCAAACCTGGGCGTATCATCCGGCGTTGAAATAATCAGGATATCACGTATTCCCGCATTCATCAGAACGGATAACGGATAATAGATCATAGGTTTGTCATAAATGGGAAGCAGCTGCTTCGATGTCACTTTTGTCAGCGGATACAGTCTCGTCCCGCTTCCTCCGGCCAGTATAATCCCTTTCATTCTTTCCTCCTAACTCCATGGGCCGCAAATCCCGGCCGCCTGAAGCATCTCTCGTATTCTTTGTCCAATATATCATACTATCCTTATTTTTTCAAATAAAGCGGAAAATATTTCGAGATTATTAATAAATCGTTCACGTATATTCACGCATCTTTCCTTTTTAAGCAAACCTGCATGCGTCCAGCGGGCGGACTTTTATAGTAAAAAGCATCGCCTGACAATTAACCGGGCCTTCTGCGCAACCCCATCTTCAAAGGGATATTCCAGCGCGGGCATAGGGGGCCACGCCTCTGCTGTATCACTTATCTGACAGAAATCAAATTCCGCATAAGATCCGGTTAATTATCAGACGATGCACGATCTGTACTTTTTACTATAAAAGCCCCGCCGCCGTCAGGCGGCACTAAGTTCAGGTATGCCCCATGCGCCCGCCAGGCTTTCATGGTGCGGTGGAGCACTGGCCCGCCGGGCGCATGCAGGTTTACTCTATTATTCCTTTGCCTTCATCATAAGCGTCCATGGAGACTCCAGGATCACCGTTCCCTCCTGGTTTACCAGTTTTGCCATGATCTTTAAGATGCCTCTCTTTGGCTTCCTGCTGTGAGCGGCCTCTGTGGGGACCATTTCCAGATGCACGGTATCGCCGATGCACAGGGGAGCTGTATATTTTGCTGTCAGCTCCAAGAATGCAATGGTAGTCCCCTCAAAAAGGCCTGTCTGATTGGACATTCCGGTTGCAATGATCAGCCCTAATGCGCCGTGTGCAACCCGCTTTCCAAACATGTTGTTCTTGCCAAATTCCTCATCCATGTGAAGAGGATTGAAATCACCGGAAAGTCCTGCAAAGTTCACCACATCCGCCTCTGTGATCGTGCGGCCAGGGCTCTCATAGGTCTTTCCAATCTCAAAATCCTCCAGATATAATCCGCGTCCTTCGTATGCCATATGTATCACCTCTTACCATTCAATAATATTTAACGAAACTTTGCAGGCCGCCTCTCCTTAAAGGAAGCAAAGCCCTCGATCTGATCCGGTGTGCCAAAGCCGGCTGCCATATACCCCAGCTCAATGTTCTTACCGATATCAATGTCCATATTTTCCCCGGCAGCCATGGCAGCCTTTGTAAGGGCAATGGCTGATGCCGAATTATCTGCGATCTGGGAGGCCATGGCATAGGTCTCCTCCATGAGCTTATCCACAGGTACCACCTTATTTAAAATACCCAACTCCAATCCATCTGCAGCTGTGAGCATTTTTCCGGTAAAAATGATCTCCTTTGCCTTGTTCATACCCACACACTTTGGCAGGCGCTGTGTCCCGTTAAAGCCCGGAACGATCCCCAGCGTCACCTCCGGGAGCCTCAGCTTCGCCTTTTCATTGGCAATGCGGATGTCTGTGCACAGCAGAAATTCAAAGCCGCCGCCAAAGGCATATCCGTTTACTGCTGCAATGGTCGGCTTTGTCATGAGCTCCACCTTCCGGAACACGGCTGCTCCCCTGCGGGAATAATTGATGATATCGATTCCGATGTATCCATCCATCTCATTGATATCAGCACCTGAGATAAAGGATTTTCCTTCACCGGTAAATACTACCACACGCACCTTTGGATCAGCCGAAACCTCATCCACTGCTGCATCCAGATCTGCTAAGACCTGGCTGTTGAGTGCATTCAGGGCCTCCGGCCGGTGGAAGGTAATGGTTGCGATTCCATCCTTTTTATCCAGAAGAATATAGTCCAATGCCATGATATCTCTCCTTTTTCAACAAATTACATAAGGTAGGTCTGACCGGTAACAACGATAAACAGAAGCATCAGGGCAACTGTGATCACCGGAGCCAGGCAGAATACAACAGCACACGGCAGGTAGGAGCTCTTGTGGTCGTTGCCGGTGTAGCTGATAACAGATACAACCAGTCCGCAGTGCGGCAGGGAATCCAGAGTCAGGGCTGCAATGGAGGTGCACCGTGCCAGAGCCGCCAGGTTTACATGGTTTGCATTGACTGCCAGGTCACCGATAAAGTTCTCAATGACAACCGGCATAGCAAGTCCGATACCTCCTGTACCGGATCCGGTAACGCCTGCCAGGCCTCCAACGGTGATAACAGATGCCACGATCGGATTGCTCACTGCGCCAACTAAGAGGCCGCACAGAGGTGCATATGCAGGAACTGCCTGAACAACGGAACCAAAGCCAACGATAGCTGCTGTATTGAACAGGGAGGAAACACCGCCCATGGCGCCCTCGCTCATCATTCCCCAGAATTTACTCAGGTCAAAGCTCTTGAAGAAGCAGATAATAGCGGCCAGGATGCCTACTAACAGGGATACCGGAACCGGCAGCTTCACCACATTTAACACAATGATCAGAACGACCATGGGAAGAGCTGCCACAAGCCAGCTTGGACGTCTGGAGGCATCCTTTGCCTCCTTTTCTGCGATGATCTTCTTGTCAGCCTCTGTAAGCTCATAGTGCTCCCCGTTCTTCTTGCAGCGGTTTGTGTAGAAAAATACAAAGCCCACAACGATGATCATTTCGATGATCGCAAAGAAGATACCGGGAACCAGCCATGAGGACGGGCTTACTCCCAGTGCGGTGGAAGGCAGAAGGTTATGTGCCTGCGGAGAGCCTGGGAACCATCCTGAAGAGGTACCTGCGCCTGCAAAGTAAAACAGCGGCAGAAGGCGTCTCGGAATATCAGCCTCCTTGAACAGGGACAGCATCAGAGGATACATTGCAAAGAATGCAACGAATACAGAAACACCGCCATAGGTCAGCACCCAGCCAACTAAGAGGATCGCAGGGATAACAGCCTTTGCGCCCATTCTGCTTACGATCGCCTCAGCGATGGCATCCGCAGCGCCGGAATTGTCAAACAGCTTTCCAAAGATAGCGCCCAGAACGAAAATGCAGAAGTTCGTGGTGAAATAGTTGCCCAGTCCCTTTACATAGGAACTGTCCATACTTGTCATGCCGTTGATCACATAATTCACAATACCGGCATCTGTGCCCGCGCCTGTAAACAGCGCTGCTGTGAGCAGACAGAACAGGGACGCGATCACTGCGGAATAAAAAACAGGTACACCTCTGAATACCAGTACAATAACAAGAGCGATACTTAATAAAATCAAAAAGATTCCCATACTTAAACCACCTTTCTCTGGGCCAGGATCTTATCCAGACCCATAGGAGCCTCTGTAAATAACCGCGCATCCATCAGCGGAACATTCTCAGGAATGATTGGAGTAAATTCCATATAAGGAAGAATGTCCTTCCCGATGTCAATACCAGGAGCCACCTCAGACAGCTCGAGCCCCTCATCTGTCACCTGGAATACGCAGCGCTCTGTGATAAAGAGCACTCTCTGATCATGTTTTTTGCTGAACTCTGCGCTGAAGGTGATCTGCTCTACGGACTTTTTAAACTTCACCTTCTTGCCCTCCTGGACAATTACCAGCTTGCCGTCCTCGATCTTCTCTTTTAATCCCCCTGCCGTCATGGTTCCGCAGAATACCACGGTATGAGTAGACTGGGAAATGTCCACCAGTCCGCCGCAGCCTGCGATCCTGGTTCCAAACCGGCTCACGTTTACATTTCCGGCGCTGTCCACCTCTGCAAAGCCTAAGCAGGTCAGGTCAAGGTTGCCGCCGTTGTAATAATCAAACTGCGAGGTCATGGGAAGTGCCGCCCATGCATTGACCGCACATCCGAAATCCTGTCCGCCTGTGGGAACGCCGCCTACCAGGCCGCTCTCAATGGTAAGGGTCAGCTGGTCTCCCGCTCCCTCCTCAGCTGCTACTGCTGCCACTCCCTCAGGGATACCGATACCTAAATTCACAATGGAATTGGGAGACAGCTCCAGGGCCGCCCTGCGGGCAATGACCTTTCTCTCGTCAAATGGAAGCTCTGAAAAACCTACCCCATCCAGCTTATAATGACCGGAAAGCACCGGATTATAGTAGGAGCCAGGCGTCTGTCTATGGTTCTCAAGGGGATCCTCACAGACTACCACTGCATCCACCAGGTTGCCCGGGATCACTACCTGGGCCCTGTCAATAGAGGCACCTGATACGCAGTTCTTCACCTGTGCGATCACTTTGCCGCCCATGGCCTTTACTGCAAGGGCCACATCCAAAGCGTCAATGGGAGCGCCCTCCTCTTCCATCGTAATATTGCCGTTCTCATCTGCTGTAGTACCTCTGATAAGGCCGATATCCAGCTTCGGCATCTTGTAGAGGAGGAATTCCTCTCCCAGCACATCGATGAGCTCCACCAGATCCTCCTTTGCCGCCTCATTCATCTTACCGCCCTGGATACGCGGATCACAGAACGTATTTAAACCGATCCGTGTGATCTCTCCCGGTTTTCCAGCCGCAGCTGCCCGGTACATGTGGGCGATCACTCCCTGGGGAAAATTATAGCTCGCTACCTTGTTGGCATTGGTAAGCTCGATCAGACGGGCATTGTTTGCAAAATGTCCTGTGATGTAGCGGGTGATCAGCCCCTCATAGCTCATGTCATAGATACCCTGATCCTTGTTGTTGCCGTTTCCTGCGGCATGCATGACTGTCAGGTTACAGGGATGTCCTGTCTCCTGGAACCGTTTTCCGATCCCCACATACAGCTCTCTCGGCACTGCCATCAGCATAAAGCCGGATACAGCGACCCCCGCTCCATCAGGGATCAAATCCAGGGCTTCATTGAGGCCCATTCTCTTGTTCATAAAAGTCCCTCCTAGATGTATTTAGTACTAACCCCCTTCGGTCTTCCTGCTATTATTTACAGCAAGGAACATGCCAATTTTAGAAGGAACGATTTTAAAGGAATTTTGACACTATTTTAACAAATCGCTTTGATTTTTGTTGTATTTTTGCATCTTTTTAGGTGCATTTTTGCATCTTTGTTGCGTTTTTGCATCAAATATGTTATGATGATCAAGCTACAACTGCAAATTTTTTTAGGAGTTAACATGCGGAATGAACGAAAAAAAGCTCAAATACAGTAAGAATTACTTATACGAAAAAATTATCAAGGAATCCTTCGATGCCCTCTGCGTCACAGACAGTGAAGGACGCTTTATCATTGTCAATACTGCCACCTGCGACAGTATGGGGCTTTCCGAGGAAGAGATCCTGGGCAAGACCCCGGAAGAGCTCATCGGAAGGAGCATCTATGGAAACTCCACCATTCTGGAGGCCATGAAGACAAAAAAGACCGTTACCGGCCTTGTAAATGTCAGAGGCGTCTACCGCCTGTCCACCAGCGTGCCCTGCTTTGATGACCAGGGAAACCTGGAATTTGTCATGACAAACAACCGTGCCGACATGGTGATGGATGAATTTGCCAGGCAGCTGTCATATGAGCAGGAGCAGCATGCCCACTATAAAAATATCACCGACTACCTGTATACCTCCAATGACAACGAGATGGTCTGTACCAGTGCCAAAATGCATTCCATCCGCCAGGAATGCGCCACCATCGCACTGGCAGACAGCTCTGTCATGCTGGTGGGAGAATCCGGTGTAGGAAAGGAGCTGATCGCCAAATTCATCCACTCAAAAAGCTCCCGGAGCACCCAGCCCTTTATCCCTGTCAACTGCTCCGCTATCCCGCCTGAGCTCTTTGAATCCGAATTCTTCGGTTACCGTCCAGGAGCATTTACAGGTGCCAACGCCAAGGGCAAGGCAGGCCTTCTGCAGATGGCCCACAAGGGTACGCTGTTCCTTGATGAGCTTGGAGAGCTTCCCCTCCTCATGCAGTCCAAGCTTCTGCGCTTTGTAGAAAGCGGAGAATTTTATCCGGTTGGCAGCAGCAAGGCGGAAAAGGTGGATGTGCGCATCATCACTGCTACCAACAGGAATCTGCTTCAGATGGTAAATGAAAAAACCTTCCGCGGCGACCTCTATTACCGTCTCCATGTGCTGCCCATCCATATCCCTGCACTCAGAGACCGTCCTGAGGATATTGAATCCATTTCCAAATATTATGTGAACCGCTACAACCAGAAATACTGCAAGCGCACCTTTTTGTCTGCTTCCAACCTCCAGCTCCTTTTGGACTACAGCTGGCCCGGAAATGTACGTGAGCTGCGCAATATCATCGAACGTGCCGTGCTCATCTGTCCGCCGGACCACCGGGAGCTGCCTCTGGCCTCCATGCTCCGGCAGGAGTGGAATAGCCGCTCTGCTGACCTATCATGTTCTTCCTCCGCGGCTCCTGCGCTTCCTCCTCTGGACCTCACCCTGAGCGAAGCGACCGAACAGTTTGAACAGCAGTATATCCAGGCTGTGATCCAGCAAAAGGGCGGCCAGCTAAGCGCAGCTGCCAAATCCTTAGGAGTCCACAGAACAACTCTGTACCGAAAAAAGGCAAAGGAAAAAGGCCCGGATCTCTCCAAGCCTTTTGATACGGACCGGTAACGGTCAAATTTTCCGTATGGACATTGTAAATATCAAGCTCACCACTGCACTGCCGATCATGTAGAATAAGGTTGTCATATAGGAGCCGCTGGCATCATACAGCATACCTGCAATGGTTCCGCCAAAGGAGGCTGCCAGCAGGTTTAAGTTCATGACAGAAAAGTTCATTGGATAATTGGTAGCGCCGTAGGAGGCATTTACATAGGCAGAAATGCTGGGGTTTAAGCCTCCATATGAGAAACCGCAGCACATAAAGCCCAGGATGATAAGCGGGAACAGCTTTGTGCCAAGAGCCGCTGCCAGGATCAGCGAGGACAGGCCAAAGGCCGTTCCCACTGTGAGCATGGTGATTTTCCGCCCCTTCTTATCAAACAGATTTCCGAAAAACACACGGCCCAGTCCATTGAAAATGGAGATCAATCCTACCACAGTTGCAATGGTGCCGGCCGCCACCTCAGGGCCTACCTCCTTTGCAATACCGCTGGCCTGGCTGATAAGAGCCATGCCTGCGCCGCCCATGCAGATCGTCCAAAAGAAGAACAGCCAGAAGCTTGGTCTTGCCACCATGTGCTTTGTGTCAATATCCAGCCCATCTGTATTGACCTTCTTTTTCTTAGAGGCCGTGATCCCCTGGGCCTCCAAATCCTCTTTTGTGGGCTTCACAAAGAAGAACCCGCACACTGCCAGCACTGCCAAAAGGATGATGCCGAACACAAAGAAGGAATTTCTCCAGGCCTCCACGCCCTCGCCGGAAGGGGTGACTGCCTGGTACACCTTGCCCACAATAAAGGAGCTTAAGCCAAAGCCCATCAGCAGTACACCGGAGATCAGCCCCTGCTTATCAGGAAACCACGCACTCATCGTGCTTAAAACAGCATTGTATACAAAGCCGGATGCGAAGCCGCAGAGAACGCCGTATCCAAAATACAGCACAGCGGGAGACTGTGCCCTGCTTGCAATGAAGAATCCCACAAAAAACAGGATGCCGGAGATCCACACATTAAACTTTACATTCAGCTTTCCTGCCGTCATACCTCCAGCCATGCAGCCAAAGCAAAAAGCCATCATACATATGGTAAATGTCAGGGAGAGCTGTGCCTTGCTCCACTCTGTAAAGTAAGCGGCGATCGGAAGTGAAAGCACGCTCCACGCATACACCAGTCCGGCCAGAAGAAGAGTCACCACTCCTACTGCCGCATAGATCCATCGATTAAGCTTCATACCAGTAAATATCCCCCTCATCATGTTGTATTATCTGACCTGTCCGTTTTAAATGATCAATATGGGAAAGGCATTCTCCCAGGGCAAACCAGCGCTGGGCCGGTGGGAAATCATCCCAGCTGGCAGCACGGATCTTCCAGGTCATATTTCCCGTGATATCATACAGATGGGCCTTACCCAGCCGCTTTATTACAGCCCTGCACTCTGCAAGCCTTCTCTCATGATGGGCCTTTAGGTCAGCGATCCTCTGGTGGAAATCCGCAGGCTTACGGTGTCCCGGAAGAGGAATGGTCACATCATATTTGTCTATCTTATCAAGGCTGGCAAGGTAATTGCCCAGAGAGTCTTCCACTCCCGGCCAGTCTGTAATATTCGGTGTAATATCAAAAAGAACATGGTCTCCTAATATCATAGCACCAGTTCCCACAATTTCAAAGCACATTTGTCCCGGAGTGTGCCCCGGAGTTTCAATTGCCCGCAGGGTATAGCTGCCTGCCTGTATTTCGTCACCTTCATCCAGAGCTGTATAATCCACATAATCCGGGTTGGGGGCCATGGTCCTGGAGGGGGTGCATTTTAACATTTCCTTTATCAGTTCCTCAGAAATGCCGTTCTTTTTCAGCCGTTCCACACGGCTCATATGAAGAAGCACGATCCCATTTTCTTCCTGGGTTCCCATTCCGACCGTATATTTTTTGTCCAATCTGCCCATATATATTTTATTGCCGTTGTATACAATATCAGGGGCATTTCCAGAATGGTCTGCATGAAGATGGGTGAGCAGAATATCTGTGTCTTCCATACGGATCCCCAAAAGAGACAGGCCTTCTAACAATGCCTGCCTGCAGTCCTCTGTCCGAAAGCCCGTATCTACCAGCAGGTTTTTATCCCCACGGATCAAGTAACTGTTCAATTCCTTTAAGGGGTTTCCCTTAAGCGGCACAGGTATTCGGTATATCCCCGGAAGTACCTCTTCTATCTGGTCTACTGTCATGTCTTATTCCTCACAATAGTAATTTTTTCGTTACATTTTTCCAAAAAGGGACAACCCAAAGCTGTTTCCTCCGGCTGTCCCTTTTGCAGGTCATTGATACTTAACTGTTTTTTTAGCTACGAGCACCTAGACCCTGTCTTTTAGGCTCTTACGTGCGATGCATAAAAAATCGTTCGCGAGGTTTTTTCGAGCGTTGCTATTTTTTATGTTGCTCGTAGTTTCACGCTCCGGCGCTCAACTATTTCTCAGGCAGCTTATCCATCTCTTCCATGATAGCAGGGATCACCTTGTACAGGTCACCT
>NZ_JAJCIC010000053.1 GCF_020554865.1 Lacrimispora sp. 210928-DFI.3.58 | reverse complement strand
CCTGGACAAATAGATTAAGAGTCTACTGCTCTACCAGCTGAGCTAAAGGCGCATCACAGTATTTCTTTAAGTGACACGTCCATTATTATATAGTTTATGCGGAAAAATGTCAAGTTTTTTTAATGAAAAATTTAATGAAAATTTCAGGGATTTCAAGGGGAAATGGAAACCGTTCAGGCGGCGGGAAAAGCAAACAGGAAAAATAAAAAGTCCAATCCCGCAGCTTCCAATATCTGCAAAATCAGACCTTTAAGTGCGCCTTCAGGGACTCGAACCCTGGACAAATAGATTAAGAGTCTACTGCTCTACCAGCTGAGCTAAAGGCGCATCCGCTATTTTGTTTGTGTCTGTCTCAACAGCACGAACGATATTATAACGCGATAAAAAGAGAATGTCAACACCTTTTTTGAAAAAAATTTTGTTTAAAATTGCCTTTGAACCGCGTACAAAAAGCTGTTATGATAGTAACAAGAAGCGTGTAGCCATGAGCATAAGACCAGCTCGATGGCGTCACGCTTCTATTTTTTTGTTTATGGAGGAGAAACCAATGAATCAGAAAACCAATACTTTTCTGGAGACAGAATCGATAGGGGCATTGATGAGAAAATATGCGGTACCCTGTATCATTTCCCTGCTGGTGGCAGCTCTCTATAATATTGTAGACCAGATCTTCATTGCGAATGCGAGTTATCTGGGCTCTTATGGAAATGCGGCCAATACGGTGGTCTTTCCTATGACGGTAGTTGCGCTGTCCATAGCAGTCATGATCGGAGACGGAGGCTGTGCGTTTGTCAGCATACGGCTGGGAGCGGGAAAGAAGGAGGAGGCTCACAAGAGCATAGGAAGTGCTGTTATTTTATGTATCATAAGCAGCCTGATCCTGACGGCCGTTTATCTGATATTTCAGGAGCAGATCCTGACAATGTTCGGGGGGCGGGTAAACGAGGAGACCTTTTTTCATGCAAAAGAGTATTTCTTCTGGATTACAGTGGGGATACCATTTTATATGTTCGGCCAGTCAATGAACCCGATCATCCGTTCTGACGGAAGCCCTAAGTTTGCCATGATCGCCACTCTTGCAGGCGCGGCTGTCAATATCGTGCTGGATCCTGTTTTTATCTTTATCTTCCGCTGGGGCATGATGGGCGCGGCTGTGGCTACTGTGCTGGGACAGGTGCTGACGGCCGCTTTATCCATATGGTATCTGTGCCACATGAAGGCTGTCAGACTTCAAAGGAGCAGCCTGCATTTCCACTGGAACCTGGCTGCAAAGTACCTGCCCTTGGGCATATGCAGCTTTTTGTCGCAGATCTCACTGGTGGCAGCAATGGCGGCAATCCAGAATATGACCCTGAAATATGGGGCAATGGATGCGGTCTTCGGCCAGACACAGTATGCCCAGATCCCAATGGCAGTGCTGGGGATCGTGATGAAATTTTTCCAGATCGTTATCTCCATCGCAGTGGGTATGGCTGCCGGCTGTATCCCTATTGTAGGATATAACATCGGAGCAGGAAGAAAGGACAGAGCAAGCAGCCTGTTTACCCACCTTCTGGCTGCGGAGGCCCTGGTAGGTGCGGTGGCGCTCCTTATTGTGGAGCTGGCTCCGAACCAGCTGATCAGCATCTTTGGAGCAGCCAATGAGAGCGTATATTATACGGAATTTGCAGTGAAATCCTTCCGGGTATATCTCTGCATGATGATATTGGCAACAGTGAATAAGGCGACCTTTATCTACCTGCAGTCTCTGGGCCAGGCCCTGATCTCCACCATGCTTTCCATGGTGCGAGAGGTGGTATTCGGCGTGGGCTTTGCGCTTCTTCTGCCCAGATTCTTCGGACTTGACGGCGTGCTTTATTCCATGCCGGTCTCCGATGTACTTACCTTCCTGATCTCAGTGGCGGTGATCGCCTATACCTATAGGACTCTTAGGTATTAGTACACTGGTGTCTTGTCTCGTTCACATTTCGCTAAATGACTTGTAGACAAGACGCTAGTCTTCTTTTTTCTCTTTGGAGGATTTTGATGCAGTTCCCAGGAACTTGCTGACCTCCTGAAAGGAGCGGTTAATGCGCAGGGCCCGCTTGTTGAGCTCTGTCTTGTCGGCAGTGGCCTGCAGCAGCTTTTTGGTGATTCCGGGAGGAAGCGGCATAATGGTATGCCTCCCTTCTGCTCCGTTTACTATCAGGATATGCTGCATAAAAAAATAAGTTCGGCCCAAAGTATCCTATCCGGGCCGAACTTATTTTTTTTGCTTTTTTCGCTGGTGCTCGTTTTACAGCTGTTTTTCCGGCGGCATTCGCCTTGCAGTCAGCTTGCATATGGGCTTGCCCTCGGAGGCAAACTTCATCTCGTATTCTGTCATCACATTGTCGGCAGCCAATGGGCTGTTGTGAAGGTCGTGGGTGAAGGCGCTGATCTCCCAGCCGGCTTCCGGGATCGCCTCCATGGAATAGTCAAAAAGAGGGCGGTTATCTGTCTTAAATTCTACAGAGCCCTCCGGTGCCAGGATCTTATCATACACGGCCATGAAGTCAGGAGAGGTGAGCCTGCGCTTTGCGTGGCGGTCCTTGGGCCAGGGGTCGGAAAAATTCAGGTAGATCTTTGACACCTCTCCCGGCGCAAAGATATCTGCCATATCCTTGGCATCAATGCACATAAAATAAATATTGTGAAGCTCCAGTCCGGCCCGTTTCTGAAGGCCCCGAAGGAGCACGCTGGAGTAACGCTCGATCCCGATAAAGTTGATGTCCGGATGGGCAGCGGCCAGCTCCATGATAAAGCGCCCCTTTCCCATACCCACCTCGATCTCCAGGGGATTGGAATTGCCGAATACTTCTGCCCAGCGTCCCTTGTTGTTTACCGGCTCCTGAATGACATAGGGGCTGGTGGCAATGGCTGCTTCAGCGCCCTTTATATGGCGTAATCTCATGTGGATGTTCCTTTCTTAAAATGCGTGTGTGCAGGCATTATTTTATCATTTGAGAGATGTATTTGCAACATCTGAACGGTTATATTTACTTTTTTCTTATTTTTCTGATTTTTACGAAATAATAGTGCAAAATTGGAAAAAATCGAGTATACTATACATAATAGGCGGATATCTGCAGATACTAAGGAGGAAGTCTTATGGCAAACGTGGAAAGGACCACCAGCTGGCAGCAGATTCAGCAGGGGATGAAGGAAGCAGAGCGCTTGATCGCGCGTAAAGAATATAATCTTGTGATGGTAAAGGCCAGGCAGACTTTGGAGTTTATGGTGCGTTGTATGGCGGAGCGTGCCTGCCTTGTGGAGGGTGATCTCTCAGATACCATTGACCAGCTCTATGAGGGACGCTGGATCGATAAGGCGACAAAGGACAATTACCATACGATCCGCATTCTGGGGAATAAGGCGGTCCATGAGGGGGACGATACGGCATATGATGCGAACCAGGCGTACCAGCTCCTGACCCAGGAGGTCTATGCTTTTGCCCATGAGTTTACAGGGAGCAAGCAGGGCCGTTCCCAGGCGTCTGCCCGCAGCACGGTCACACGTACAGCCACAGGACGCCAGGGTACATCCTCCCAGCGGAGCACAGCAGGATCAAGGAATACCCAGCGGACAGCAGCCAGGTCCTCTTACAGCAGCGCAGGACGCCAGTCCGGCGCAAAGAAAAAGAAACGCAGAAGAGTGTCACCGGTATTTTATATCTGGAGGCTTCTCATACCTGTTTTAGTCGTAGTGCTTTTGATCGTAGTGATACGCGTACTTCTTTCGGGAAAGGATGCAAAGCCGGATACCTCCAGCACACCGGCAGCCGTTACCACCGCGCCCACAGAGCCGGCGCCCACACCGGCCCCGGAGCCTGAGACAGAGCCTGAGACGGAGCCGCTGGCCGAAATCTACCGGATCAAGGGCAACAGCGTCAATGTCCGCACAGAGCCCTCCACAGACTGCCGCATTCTGGCTCAGCTGTCCAATGGCACAGAGGTGACATTTGTAAAGCGGTACAGCAATGACTGGACAGTTATTAATTATGATGGCCAGGAGGCATACGTTTCCAGCCAGTTTATTGAGAAAGTGGAGGCAGAGCCGGAAGCTTCACCAGAATAAAATGATCACAGAGAAGGGACAAATATTGCGTTCCTTCTCTTTTTTTGGCAATTTTAGACGTAAAATAATTGTTAAATTTTTGATTATTTTACAAAATGGTGCTGGCTTTTTTTAAAAAAAGGAGTATTATGTATTGATATAAAAACAATCACAGAAAGGAGAGCATATGGATACAGTATTAAATAAGCTGTCCGAGATTGATAAAGCAGCCAGCTCCATCATGGAGGAAGCAGGTGCCCGCAAAAAGGCATTTGCAAAAGAGATAGAGGCCAAAACGGCTGCTTTCGATGCTGATCTTGAAAAGGAAACAGCGGGAAAGATCGCCGAAATCCAGAAAAGGATGGAGGAAGACATGGAGAAAAGCCTTAAGAAGAAGGTGCTTGATTCCGAAGCCTTCTTAAGGAAGCTGGAAGAAGATTATGAAAAGAGCCATGAGGCATATACAGAGGCTCTGTTTTGCAGGATGGTAAAGGAGTGAGCGTATGGGAAGCCTGATTGCCTACAGCGGCATTTCTGCAAAGATAAGGGCAATGGAGCGCTGGCGTATCAGTGAAGAGCAGTTTAAACAGATGGCTGCCCTGGAAACAGTGCCGGAGGCTGTCCAGTACCTGCGCGGCTTTCCTCCATACAGGGAGATCCTGGAGGGCGTGGAGGATAAGGATCTGCACCGGGGAACCATTGAGCAGTATCTGAACCTGTCCCAGTACCGGGATTTTGCAAAGCTCTACAAGTTTGCAGGAAGGAAGCAAAGGAATTTTTTAAACCTGTATTTCATGCATTATGAGATCGGTATTCTAAAGACCTGCCTTCGGAATGCGGCAGGGCATAAGGAACAGCAGCATGATCTGTCCATGTTCCGAGAGTTTTTCAGCCGACATTCCAAAATTGACCTTTTAAGCTTAAGCCAGTGCCAGGATATGGAGCAGTTTGTACTCAATTTAAAGGGATCCCCCTATTTTGAGCCTCTGGAGGCACTGAGACAAAAAGGGGGCTTAAGCCTTCCGGCCTGTGAAAATGCACTGGATATGCTGTACTTTAGAAATATGTGGAAGATCAAGGATAAGTGTCTGTCTAAGGATGAGAGCAGGATTATAGAGCAGTGCTTTGGGACAAAGATGGATATGCTTAACCTCCAGTGGATATGCAGGTCAAAAAAATATTACAGGCTGCCGCCGGCAGAGATATATGCGATGCTTATTCCCATAAGGCTTCACCTGTCAAAGGAAGAGATACGCTCCATGGCAGAGGCAGAGACCGTGGAGCAGGTTTACAGTCTTATAAAGACAACATGGTATGGCCGCCTGGATACTGTGGATCCGGGAGAAGGAGACAATCCAAATGGGCTTGCTTTTCATATCATCGACAGAATTTACCAGGTGACCAGCAGGAAAGAGCCGTATTCCATTGCAGTGCTCAACTCCTACCTCTACTTTAAGGAGAGGGAGATCGAGCGGATCATAACTACCATTGAGCGGATACGCTATGGTGTGGCAGTGAAATGACAAAGGGGGAAACAACAACGTGATTGAGAAGATGAAATTCTTAAGCATTACCGGTCCGAAGGCCGATATTGACAGAGTGGTGGATACCTATCTCTCCAGGTATGAGATCCATCTGGAAAATGCCCTGTCAGAGCTGAAGACGGTAAAGGACTTAAGACCTTATATTGAGGCCAATCCCTATAAGGAGGATCTGGCAAAGGCCCAGGCGATCATGGACAGCTACCATGATATGGTGCCTGTAAAGGCGGAAAGGAGCCTGGAGCCAGAGGCGGCTGCCCGGATCGTCCGGGAGCTTGATGAGAAGCTGAAGGGGCTTTCGGAAAAGCGGGAAGGCCTTCTTGCCGGGAAGGCAGAGATGGAGCGCTCCAGAGACCAGGTGGTTCCCTTTAAGGGGCTCAACTATGATGTGAAGGATATTCTGAAGTTCCAGTTCATCAAGTTCCGCTTTGGACGTATATCAAGAGAATACTATGAAAAATTCGCCAATTATGTATATGAGACCATTGACACCCTGATGTTCAAATGCGAGGAGAATGAGGAATACGTATGGATCGTCTACTTTGTGCCGGAGAAGCTGGCAGATAAGATCGATGCCATTTATGCGTCCATGCATTTTGAGCGTCTGTATCTGCCGGATGAGTATGAGGGTACTCCGGTGGAGGCCGGTCAGGCCTTAGAGGAGCGGATAGGAGAGCTCCAAAGGCAGATCGATGAGGTGGACAGCGAGATACGCCAGGCGGTGGAGGGACGCGGGGCGGAGCTTGCAGCTGCTTATGCGCGGCTTAAGACCTTTTCCGTGAACTTTGATGTGAGAAAAATGGCAGCCTGCACAAAGCATGACGACCACAATTTCTATATTCTCTGCGGCTGGATGACAGAGGAGGATGCAGGGCGGTTCCAGAAGGAGATCGAAAATGATGCAGATACCTTCTGTATTATCGAGGATAACCACAACAATATCATGAGTACGCCGCCCACAAAGATGAAGAATCCGAAGCTGTTTAAGCCTTTTGAAATGTATGTGGAGATGTACGGGCTTCCCGCCTACAATGAGATCGACCCGACGGTCCTGATCGGGCTCACCTACTCGTTCCTGTTTGGCTTTATGTTCGGCGACGCGGGACAGGGACTCTGCCTGCTCATAGGCGGTTTCCTTCTGTACCGGCTGAAAAAGGTCAGGCTGGCAGGGATCATCTCCTGCTGCGGTGTATTTTCCACCATCTTCGGCTTCCTCTTCGGCAGTATTTTCGGATTTGAGGACATCATCGATGCTGTTTGGCTGAGGCCTCAGGAGGCCATGACAAACCTGCCCTTTGTGGGAAGGCTGAATACGGTGTTTGTGGTGGCCATTGCCATCGGTATGGGGATCATCCTTCTGTGTATGGTGCTCAATATTATCAACAGTGTCCGCAGCCATGATGTGGAGAAGATCTATTTTGATACCAATGGAGCAGCAGGCTTGGTGTTCTTCTTTGCACTTGCTTCCGTGATCGTGCTGTATATGAGCGGCAGGGCCCTTCCGGCTACGGCGGTGCTGACCGTGATGTTTGTGATCCCCCTGTTGGTGATGTTCTTTAAGGAACCCCTCACAGCCATTGTGGAGAAGAAGGCTGAGAAGATCGAGGGAGGCTTGGGAATGTTTATCACCCAGGGCTTCTTTGAACTGTTTGAAGTGCTTTTAAGCTATTTTTCCAATACTCTTTCCTTTGTCCGTGTGGGAGCCTTTGCCGTGAGCCATGCAGCGATGATGCAGGTGGTGCTCATGCTTGCAGGGGCAGAGGCAGGAGGAAACACCAACTGGGCAGTGGTAGTTGGAGGCAACTTGTTTGTATGCGGTATGGAGGGCCTGATCGTAGGCATCCAGGTACTGCGTTTGGAATATTATGAATTGTTCAGCCGGTTCTATCGCGGAAGCGGAAGGGCATTTGAGCCTTATGGAAAGGCATCATAAACTGGTTGAGCCCGAAAAGAACTCGCAAATAAAAACCTGACTAAGAGAAAAGGAGAGTAAGAATTATGAGTTTATTAGTAAAGATGACATTGAGCGCAGCACTTATTTTAAGCATTGGAGTACCGTTTGGGGCATTTGCAGCGGGAGAGCGTACAAAGGGGCGCTATAAGACAGCCCTGGCAGCAAACCTGCTTCTGTTCTTCGGCACCATGGCATTTGCAGCCTTCATCCTGTTTTCAGGAAATGCAATGGCAGCAGAGGAGACTGGTGCGGCAGCCTCCGCAGCAGGCATGGGATATCTTTCAGCAGCACTTTCCGTTGGCCTTTCCTGCTTAGGCGGCGGTATCGCAGTATCCGCAGCAGCAAGCGCAGCTTTAGGCGCCATCAGCGAGGACAGCTCGATCCTTGGTAAGTCACTGATCTTCGTAGGCCTGGCAGAGGGCGTTTGCCTGTATGGCCTCATCATTTCCTTTATGATCTTAGGAAGGCTGTGATGATATGAAGATGTACCTGATCAGCGATAACGTGGACACCCTGACGGGAATGCGCCTGGCAGGTGTGGAGGGAGCCGTTGTCCATGAGAGGGATGAGCTTAAAAAAGAGCTTGATAAGGTGCTGGCAGACAAGGAGACCGGCATTATCCTGCTGACGGAAAAGTTTGGCAGGGAATTTCCGGAGGTCATCGACCATGTGAAGCTGGAGCGCAGATTCCCGCTGATCGTGGAGATACCGGACCGCCATGGAACGGGCCGCAAGCCGGACTTTATCACCTCTTATGTGAATGAGGCGATTGGATTAAAGCTGTAACCACAGCGTAATGAAGAAAGCAGGTGAGGAGTTTGACAACAGAGGAAAAGCTGAAACATTTCCAGGATATCTGCATGTCAGATGCAAGGGATAAGAGTGCCAGGCTTCTGGATGACTATATGAATGCCCTTGAGAAGACCTTTGAGGAACATAAGACTGAGGCCAGGAAGCGTGCCGAAATGCAGATCGAGGCCGAGACAGAAAAGCTGGAGAGAGAGATCAATAAAAAGCTTTCCATTGGACAGCTGGATCTGAGGCGCAAGATCAGCCGCAGGCAGGAGGAGCTGAAGGATAAGCTGTTTGTGGAGCTGAAGGACAGACTGGCGAATTTTATGGAGACCAGGGAATACCAGACCTTACTGGAGCAGCAGGTAAAGGCAGCGAAGGAGTTTGCGGGAGATGAGGAGCTGATCATCTATATGGACCCTTCTGACGAGGATAAGGCCAGAAGGCTGGCAATGCACAACAATGCTTCCATCAAGATAAGTGAATATTCCTTCTTGGGCGGTATACGGGCAGTGATCCCCGGAAAGCATATTTTGATCGACAATTCCTTTGGCACAAAGCTGGAGGAGGCGCGCCATGCATTTAAATTTGATCTAGGAGGAAAGGAACGTGGCTAAGACAGGTGTGATCTACGGTATCAACGGCCCTGTTGTTTCACTGGCTGGTGATCCCGGCTTTCAGATGAACGAGATGGTGTATGTTGGTAAGGAAAATCTGGTGGGCGAAGTCATCGGCCTTACCTCAGAAAAGACCACCATACAGGTATATGAGGAAACAAGCGGTTTAAAGCCGGGAGAGATCGTGACGGGAACAGGCGCTCCTGTATCTGTCACTCTGGCTCCTGGTATTCTGAATAATATATTTGACGGTATTGAGCGCCCTTTAAGCGAGATCGCAAAGGGGAGCGGCTGCTATATCAGCCGCGGTATCAGCGTGGACTCCCTGGATACGGCAAAGAAATGGGATACGCACATGACGGTAAAGGCCGGGGAACGGCTGATGCCCGGCACCATCATCGCAGAGGTGCCGGAGACAAGGGCGATCGTACACAAGGTCATGGTTCCACCGGATGTGGAGGGCTATGTCCTGGATGTGGTGCCTGACGGGCAGTACACCATCAATGATCCGTTAGTGACCGTCCAGCTTTTAGATGGTACGGAGAGGAAGCTCACCATGACCCAGAAATGGCCGATCCGTGTGCCCAGGCCCACGGCGAAGCGGTTTCCGGCTGTGAAGCCTCTGATCACGGGACAGCGTATCCTGGATACCATGTTCCCTCTGGCAAAGGGCGGCACAGCGGCTATCCCAGGGGGTTTCGGAACAGGCAAGACCATGACGCAGCATCAGATCGCAAAGTGGTCTGACGCAGATGTGATCATCTACATTGGCTGCGGAGAGCGAGGCAATGAGATGACTCAGGTGCTGGAGGAATTTTCAGAGCTGATCGATCCAAAGAGCGGCAATCCGCTGATGGACAGGACAACGCTGATTGCCAACACCTCCAACATGCCTGTGGCTGCCCGTGAGGCCAGCCTTTATTCCGGCCTGACGCTGGCAGAGTATTACAGGGACATGGGGTATCACGTGGCGATCATGGCGGACTCCACCTCCCGTTGGGCAGAGGCCCTGCGTGAGCTCTCAGGACGTCTGGAGGAGATGCCGGCGGAGGAGGGCTTCCCGGCCTACTTAGCATCCAGGCTGTCAGCCTTCTATGAGAGGGCCGGCATGATGCAGAACTTAAACGGCACAGAAGGCTCTGTTACCATCATCGGAGCTGTCTCGCCTCAGGGAGGAGATTTCTCGGAGCCTGTTACACAGAATACAAAGCGTTTTGTGCGCTGCTTCTGGGGGCTGGATAAGTCCCTGTCCTATGCAAGGCATTTCCCGGCGATCCACTGGCTTACCAGCTATTCGGAGTATGTAAATGACCTGTCCTCCTGGTACATGGACAATGTGGATAAGAAGTTTGTGGATTACCGCAACCGTATGATGGCGCTCCTGACCCAGGAGAGCAGCCTGATGGAGATCGTAAAGCTGATCGGCGCAGATGTGCTTCCTGATGACCAGAAGCTGGTGTTAGAGATCGCAAAGGTTATCCGTGTAGGATTTCTGCAGCAGAATGCCTTCCACAAGGACGATACCTCCGTACCGCTGATCAAGCAGTTTAAAATGATGGAGGTTATCCTGTACCTGTACAAGAAGTCACGTTCCCTGATCGCCATGGGGATGCCCATGTCGGTGCTGAAGGAGGATAAGATCTTTGATAAGATCATTTCCATCAAGTATGATGTGCCAAATGACAGGCTGGATATGTTTGACGACTACAAGAAAAAGATCGACGAGTTCTATGAGAATGTAATGGAACGGAACGCATAAGGAGGGACCGTAACGTGGCGATTGAATATTTAGGCTTAAGTGGAATCAATGGCCCTCTGGTTGTCCTGGAGGGCGTTCAGAATGCTGCCTACGATGAGATCGTGGAGATGACAGTGGGCGGCAATACCCATAAGATCGGACGTATTATCGAGATCTACGGCGATAAGGCGATCATCCAGGTCTTTGAAGGAACAGAGGGTATGGCCCTGCGCAATACCCATACAAGGCTGACCGGACATCCCATGGAGATCGCTGTCTCCGAGGAGATGCTGGGACGTACCTTTAACGGTATCGGCCAGCCCATAGACGGCTTAGGGGATATTGTCTCTGACATCCGGCTGGATGTAAACGGAAAGCCCTTAAATCCTGTTACCAGAGAGTACCCCAGAAACTATATCCGCACAGGGATTTCCGCCATTGACGGGCTTACCACTCTGATCCGGGGTCAGAAGCTGCCTATCTTTTCCGGAAACGGCCTTCCTCATGATGAGCTGGCCGCCCAGATCGTGAAGCAGGCTTCCCTGGGAGATAACTCCGATGAGAAATTTGCCATCGTGTTCGGCGCTATGGGCGTGAAGCATGATGTGGCAGATTTCTTCCGCCGTACCTTTGAGGAGAGCGGCGTATCGGAGCACGTGGCAATGTTCATCAACCTGGCAAATGATCCGGTGGTGGAGCGTCTGATCACGCCGAAGATCGCGCTGACTCTGGCAGAGTATCTTGCATTTGAGAAGGGGATGCATATCCTGGTCATCCTGACAGATATGACCTCCTATGCGGAGGCCATGCGTGAGGTATCCTCCTCCAAGGGAGAGATCCCTTCCAGAAAGGGCTTCCCAGGCTATCTCTACAGTGACCTGGCTTCTCTCTATGAGCGTGCAGGCATTGTGGCAGGAAGGCCCGGCTCTGTAACACAGATACCGATCCTTACCATGCCCAATGACGACATTACCCACCCGATCCCTGACCTGACAGGATATATTACAGAGGGTCAGATCGTGCTTGACAGGCAGTTAAACGGCCAGTCCATCTATCCTCCCATCAATGTGCTGCCATCCCTGTCGCGTCTCATGAAGGACGGCATCGGAGAGGGATATACAAGGGCGGATCACCAGGATGTGGCAAACCAGCTCTTTTCCTGCTATGCAAAGGTGGGAGACGCCAGGGCACTTGCCTCCGTTATCGGTGAGGATGAGCTCTCTGATATTGATAAGAAATACCTGGAATTCGGCAGGGCCTTTGAGAACTCCTTTGTGGGCCAGGAGGCTCACGAGAACAGGACCATTTTCCAGACACTGGAGATCGGCTGGAGGCTCCTTGGAATGCTTCCCAGGGAGGAGCTTGACAGGATCGATACAAAGGTTCTGGATCAGTATTATAAGCCCGCAGATGGCAGCCCGGAGGAGAAGGCAGATTAGGAGACGAGGTGACGCAAGATGGATCCAAATACATTTCCCACAAAAGGAAATCTGATACTGGCAAAAAATTCCTTAAGCCTTGCCACCATGGGCTACGGCCTCATGGACAAGAAGCGCAACATCCTCATAAGGGAGCTTATGGGCCTGATCGATGAGGCAAAGGATATCCAGTCGGAGATCGATTCCACCTTCCGTGCAGCCTACGAGGCCCTTCAGAAGGCGAACATCGAGATGGGTATCAACTATGTCCAGGAGATCGGCCAGTCCGTTCCTGTGGATGACAGGGTGAAGCTGAAGGCCAGGAGCATCATGGGAACGGAGATCCCCCTGGTGCAGCATGAGGAAAAGCCCATGGAGCTGACCTACGGCTTTTACAACACCACCGAGTCCTTAGACGAGGCACGGCTCCATTTTGAGCGGGTAAAGGAGCTGACCATCAAGCTTTCCATGGTGGAAAACTCCGCTTACCGTCTGGCTAATTCCATCAAAAAAACGCAGAAGCGCGCAAATGCCCTTAAGAACATCACCATCCCTCATTACGAGGAGCTGAGCCGCTCCATCTCCAATGCATTGGAGGAGAAGGAGAGGGAGGAATTTACCAGGCTTAAGGTGATAAAGAGGAATAAAGAGAAGCGGGAAAAGGCAGTATAGGAGAAGGCCATGTATACATTTAAAGATCTAGTAGAAATTACAGCAAAGCTGCGCTCCCCGGAGGGGTGCCCATGGGACAGGGAGCAGACCTTTGAGAGCCTGAAACAATATCTGGCAAATGAGTCACAGGAGGTGTTTCAGGCAGTGGATAATAAGGACATGGAAAACCTTTGTGAGGAGCTGGGAGATGTGCTGTTCCAGGTCATGATCAACAGCCAGATCGCCAGTGAAAACGGGGCCTTTACCATCGATGATGTGGTGGATGGAATATGCCAAAAAATGGTGCGAAGACACCCCCACGTATTCGCCGGTGTAAAGGTCAATTCTGTGGAGGAAGGAACGGCTCTCTGGAATCAGATAAAAATGCAGGAAAAAGCCAAAAAACCTTGACAAATCATAGCAAAACAGATATAAATGATAAGGTACACCCAGTGTACGAAAACACTCGTAAAGGTTTTATTTTTGAACCCCAAGGCGTAAGTAATCCGGTTCCTTTCCGGATAATATTTAGGAGGAAAAATTGATGAACAAGACAGAATTGATCGCAGCTGTTGCTGAGAAGGCAGAACTTTCCAAAAAAGACGCAGAGAAGGCAGTAAAGGCTTTCACTGATGTTGTATCCGAGGAACTGGTTAAGGGAGGCAAGGTTCAGTTAGTCGGCTTTGGTACTTTCGAGGTATCTGAGAGAGCTTCCAGAGAGGGCAGAAATCCAAAGACCGGCAACCCAATGACCATCGCTGCTTCCAAGACTCCAAAATTCAAAGCAGGCAAGGCCCTGAAGGATGAGGTTAATAAGTAATTCATGAGACTGGATAAGTTTCTAAAGGTTTCCCGCTTGATCAAGCGCAGGACCATAGCCAATGAGGCTTGCGATGCCGGACGCGTGCTGGTAAATGACAAGCCGGCAAAGGCCTCTCTCAATGTAAAGGTCGGGGATATCATTGAGATACAGTTTGGCGCAAAGGCAGTAAAGGTAGAGGTTCTGGATGTGCAGGAAACGATAAAGAAGGATGACGCAAAGGAGCTTTACCGTTATCTGTAGAAAACTGGCATAGAATAGCCAACCTTCCCATATATTTAACGTAGGTTAGATAAATGGGGAGGTTTTTTGTATGGAAGAAAAGACAACAGTCAGAACAAGCGTAAACCGGCAGCATAAGCTTATCATGCAGAACCGGTCTGCCGGGAATATTACCGGGATCTGCGATGTTGTGTCCTTTGATGAGTCTACCATCGTACTGGATACGGATATGGGCCTCCTGACCATAAAAGGGAAGGAGCTCCATGTGAGCCGTCTTACCCTGGAAAAGGGGGAGATCGACATTGAGGGCAATATTGACAGCCTTACATACAGCTCCAATGAATCCCTGCGCAGATCCGGCGAGTCCCTTTTCACCCGCCTCTTTAAATAAGCCTGCATGCACCCGGTGGGTGGGCGTGCCGCCACACCATGAAAACCTGGCGGGCGCATTTGGCATACCTGAATTTAGTGCCGCCTTGCGGCGGCGAAGTTTTCATAGTAAGGAGGGGAGTCTATGAGCGGCAGGATCCAGTATGAGGCCTGGCTTATGGTGTTAAGCCTGGTGACAGGAGCCTGGCTGATGCTGGCCTACGACACCTTAAGAGTCCTGAGGCTGGTGGTGCGCCACAATGCTTTTTTTGTGGGAGTGGAGGACTTTTTTTATTGGGTGTATGCAGGCCTGGTGACATTTATGCTGCTCTACGAGCAGAATGACGGGGAGTTCCGCCTGTACGTGATAGCAGGAGTATTTTTGGGAATGATCCTCTATGACAGACTTGTCAGCAGAATTTTCTTCCGGTGCTTGAAAAAGGCAGGGAAATGTTTTAGAATGATAGTTACACGGCGGCCTCATATTCCGGGCCGCAATTCGTAAGGAGCTGGTAAACAGATGAAATCCTATGGCAGGTCAAAGCGTTTAAAACGGGAAAAATGGGCAAACCGTATGGCGATCCTGGGTATTACCCTGGTCGTCCTGTGCCTTGCTGTGGCGATCAATACAAAAGGCTCCGGCCTGCGGAAGGCAGATCTGGAGTACCAGATCAAGGAATCAGAGCTGGCCCTCCAGGTAAAGGAGGAGGAAGAGCGCACGGAAGAGCTCCAGAGGTACAAGACCTATGTGACCACAAAGCAGTATGCAGAGGAGGTTGCAAAGGAGAAGCTGGGTCTGGTAAATCCGGATGAGATCTTGTTAAAGCCCACGGAATAAGGTGACGAAAAGAGGCGAAAAATTTTCTGTTTGCCCTTCCATAATATGACAACTATTTCCCTCCATGATGCGTATACTGAAAGTTACGCGGATTTAGGAGGGATTTTTTGTGTTTTCAAGAAGAGCGGATATGAATTATTATACAGCCAGAAGATTAGGGGATATGGCAGAATCTCTGGGAAGGCTGGCCCAGGCCTTTGACGATGGAATGGGAAAGGGAGGACAGCTTACAAGGGACGACGGCCTGGCGGCAATGCAGGCATCGGCAGCCCTGGTGTGTGAGGACTGCAGCAAATGCAACCTGTATGCCGACAGTGAGAAGGAGGACAGCTATTACCTGTACTACCTGCTGCGCTCCTTTGAGCAAAAGGGGAGGATCGAGAAGGAGGACATGCCCCAGATGTTCCAGACAGGCTGCAGAAAAAAGGATGCCTATCTGGCCCAGCTAAACAGAAGCCTGGGCCGTGCAACTATGAACCTGTCCTGGAAGAACCGTTTTCTGGAGAGCAGGGATGCAGTGGTGTCCCAGTTTCGGGAGCTTTCTGTGATACTGGATGAATTTTCCCACCAGATCGACAGTGCAAAGAATATATCCGATGAGCATGGATACATAATAAAGAAATATTTCAGGAAATATCATATGGCAGTGGAGGACCTGATGCTTTTGGAGTATGAAAATGGGCAGAAGGAGGCCTATCTGACAGTAAAGACCACAAACGGCAGGTGCGTTACCTCAAGAGATGCGGCAAAGCTCATGGGAGAAGCCATGGAGGGCACAAAGTGGAGTCCCGCAAAGGACAGCAGAAGTATCATAACCAGACAGTCTGCCACAGTGCGTTTCCTGGAGGACGGTGCCTACAGGCTGCTCTTTGGGGCTGCCAGGGTGCCCAGACAGGGTGAGAAATTCTCCGGTGATAATTATACTGTCTGCGAGAGCAAGGGAAGCCAGGTGGTCATGAGCCTGTCGGACGGCATGGGAAGCGGAGAGGAGGCCTCCAGGGAGAGCAGCCAGGTAGTGGAGCTGACAGAGCAGCTTCTGGAGGCTGGATTCACCCCCAGGTCAGCCCTAAAGCTGGTAAACACAGTCCTCCTTCTGGCAGGGGCAGAGCAGCATCCGGCCACCCTGGATCTAAGCTGTATTGACCTGCACACAGCAGTGCTGGAGGTTATGAAGCTGGGGGCTGTTCCTACCTTTGTGGTGGGGCAGGAAGGAGTGGAGATCCTGGAGGCAGGCCAGGTGCCCATGGGAATGTTTCAGAATGCAGAGCCGGTGCTCATGTCGAGAAAGCTCTGGGACGGGGACCGGATCGTGATGGTGACAGACGGCGTTCTGGATGCCCTGCCCGGAGAGGACAAGGAGCAGGCCATGAGCCAGTTTTTGGAGGGCATAGAAGAGATGCCGCCTCAAGAGCTGGCGGAGCGGATACTGGACTTCGCCGTGAGCTGTATACCGTCCCCCAGAGATGATATGACGGTGCTGGCAGCAGGAATATGGAAGAGGCGGGGATAGACCGTTTCCCGCTCAGGCAGTGTGCAAAATGCAGAAACACAAGCGAAAAGGCCTTGCGGAGCCTTAAAAATATGGGTATATTTATAAAAGAAAAAGAACGGGGAATACAGGAGATACAGGTGGACAGGCTAAATCAGAGAGTCCGAAGGACCATAGAAGAATATCACATGCTGGGGTCAGGAGACAGAGTGATCGCAGCATTATCAGGAGGGGCAGATTCCGTCTGCCTCTTAGCGCTGTTGTGCCAGATGAAGGAAGCACTGGGCATCCGTATCAGGGCTGTCCATGTCCATCACGGCCTGAGGGGAGCGGAGGCTGACCGGGATGCAGAATTTGCCAAAGCTTTCTGTGCAGAACATGATGTCCCATGTCATATCATAAGAGTAGATGTGCCAGGGCTGGCAGCTAAGAAGGGGCTGTCAGAGGAGGAGGCAGGCCGCATCCTGCGCTATGAGGCGCTGGAGCGTGAGGCATTGGAGTGGGAGCATGAGGAAGAAGGCAGGGGGGGAGTCCGCATTGCAGTAGCCCACCACAGCGGGGACCAGGCAGAGACCATTCTGCACAATATGTTCCGGGGAAGCGGGCTGGGAGGACTTAAGGGGATCCCCTATGTAAGAGGAAGGATCATACGCCCCCTTTTGGATGCAGACAGGAAGGATATCCTATCCTGGCTTCAGGAGCAGGGGTTGCCCTATGTGACGGACTCCACCAATGCCTCCGTCCATTACACCCGCAACCGCATCCGCAGCAGCCTCCTTCCCTTGATCGAAGCAGAGGTAAACCAGGGGGCGGCGGGCAATATCCTTCGCATGGGAAAGCTTGCCGCCATGGCGGATTCTTATCTCCGGGAAAAGGCCTTCCGGTGGCTTTTGGAGCATGAGGAGGAGAAGGCAGGGGACAATGGAATGGCAGGAAGCTTCCTTTCACAGGAGGCATTCCGGGAGGAGGCCGGGATCATATGGTCCTATGGGATCATGGAGCTGATCAAAAGGCTGGCAGGGGCTTCTAAGGATATTGGCTGGATCCACGTGGAGCAGGTGCTGGGACTTTTGGAACGCCCGGTGGGAAAACAGGTGTCTCTGCCATACGGACTCTGCGCAGTCAGGGAGTATACAGGCATTTTTCTCTGCCGGAAAGAAGGACCTTTGAAAGAGGCGGACACCTCCCTTCCTGTTGTGGAAACCGAGACATTTTCTTATAAAAACGGTGCACAAATTCCGAAAAACAGGTATACGAAATGGTTTGACTGTGATAAAATAAAGGGTACGCCCATGGTAAGGACGCGGCAGCCGGGAGACTACATCACATTGGCAGACGGCAGCCGCAAGACATTAAAACGGTTTATGATCGACGAGAAAATACCTAGGCAGATACGCGGGAGCCTTCCGCTGCTGGCGGATGGGAGCCATGTGATGTGGGTCATCGGATACCGCATCAGCGGGTACTACAGAATAAGCAACTGTACTACCCGGATTCTTCAGGCCAGAGTCAAAGGGTCTGACGCAGAAATAGAATAGATGTACTCTCGCAGATCCGGGCACAAAGAGATTTAGGGAGTACATAATAGTTGAAACGGAGGATAAAGCCATGGCAGACAAGATTCGTGTATTACTGACAGAAGAGGAAGTTGACAAGCGTATTAATGAGGTCGCAGGAATGATCAATCAGGATTATGCAGGGAAGCAGGTTCATTTGATCTGTATTTTAAAAGGCGGCGTGTTCTTTACCTGTGAGCTGGCAAAGAGGCTTACGGTTCCTGTATCCATGGATTTCATGTCAGTATCCAGCTACGGGGCAGGCACTGTTTCCAGCGGAGTAGTAAAGATCGTAAAGGATCTGGATGAGCCGCTGGAGGGCAAGGATGTGCTGATCGTGGAGGATATTATTGACTCCGGCCGTACATTAGCCTATCTGATCGAGGTATTAAAGCAGAGGGGGCCCAAGAGCATCCATCTGTGCACTCTTTTGGATAAGCCGGAGCGCCGCGTGAAAAAGCAGGTAAAAGTGGATTATACCTGCTTTACCATACCGGATGAATTTGTTGTGGGATATGGCCTGGACTATGACCAGAAGTACCGCAACCTTCCTTATATCGGAGTGGTAGAGCTGGATGGGCAGGCATAAAAAATAGTTGAGCGCCAGAGCGCGAAACTATTTGCTACGCAAACGGAGCGCAGCGGAGTTCGCGTTTCCCATCCGTTTTATGGAGAGAGGAACGAGCGGAATAAAAATAGTTGAGCGCCAGAGCGCGAAACTATTTGCTACGCAAACGGAGCGCAGC
>NZ_JAJCIC010000052.1 GCF_020554865.1 Lacrimispora sp. 210928-DFI.3.58 | reverse complement strand
ATTATCTCGAATTATCGAGTTGAAGGAAAGTCGACGAGTTATATACCATTTACTTCCCTTCGTTAAAATCATTTATACCAGTGTGTCTTCATGTCATAATCGCCTTGCCAAACCTGCTCGCATTCCGTAGCCTTTCTGTCTATACGAACTTAAATACAAGTATCTTCTCCCGTGGATCATTCCCCGGAAAAAGATCTCTGCAGTCAATCTCGTCCGCAAGCAAGAGCGAATCCTGGCGCATTAGACATGAAATGTATTCGTGGGATGGATAATAAGCGAACAGAATACACTCTCTGGGATTCTCATAGTAGGAATCTATAATTCTCGTAACCACTTTATGTAAAATTTCCTCAGAAAATGGATTAAAGAAATAGAACCGGTCAGTTTCTTTGTCAATCTCACAGTCCACAGCATCTGACAACTGAAATCTTGTTTTTCCGGCAGAGACAGCCGTCTTTTGATTTTCTACAGCAGCTCCATACATCCTCTCGTCATATTCAATTCCAATCGTTCTGCACCGGATCTGGTAGGACAAATAAAAATCTACACGCCCCTTCCCACACCCACAATCCATCAGGAGATTTCTCTTTCCGATATATCCGCTTCCTGCAAGACGTTCCAAAACCACATAGGGCGTGGGCCCATATGGATAATGGTACTGATCCGCTTTACTGTCATCACGTCCTGTGGTCTTAATTCTCAACAGCTTATCCCACTGCCGTTCCTTTTCCGCTATCATCTTTCGTGAATAATCCTCGCTTCATAAATTCCTCTGTTTTCTCCATAATCTGTCTCATATTGTCCAGATCAGTCTGGATATTTCCAGTTTCCAGAGAATGATCGGCATCCGGATACATATAACAGGGAACTCTGCGCTCCCGGCACAATTCAGGAATCCTGCTGTTTTCCTTACTCACCCACGGATCTCCCGTTCCGGTAAAAACAACTGCGTCTCTCAATGAAAAGGAAAAAGTCTCTTCAAGAGGGGTGTAGAGTACCAATCGAATCCTGTCATTTACCGCACTCTGCGCCGCAATCGCTGCAGCTACAATGGTGCCTATACTCTTCCCGACAAAAAGTACCTCTTCATAATCTTCAAAATTCAAGTCAGCCATCATTGTTTTCGACTGCGATAATGCTATTTCAAAGGACTCTGTCATTTTGATTCTGTCACCTCTGATCTTGTCAGGAAAACCGCCATATGGCAAAAGGCGGATTTCATAGCCAAGAGCAGCTGCCAGCCGCCTGCTGTAATACATCAATGGTTTGTCCACCGTATATCCAATTCCCGGAAAAAATACCGCTATTTTTTTCATTTTCATCCTCCGTCAATGCCCTGTCTCTAAATATCCCGCAGCTCTTCCTATCCATTTTAGCAATACTTTGTATAAAAATCATGGCATACCCATTTTTCAATACAGGCGGTATCTCAGGGAAACCATTGCCTGCACGCTTATAAAATACCGAATCAGCTTCCAGCATCGGCATAATAACTGCTCCGTTATTACATCCACCCACCTGAAACGTTCTATCCATGCTTCATGACATACAAAAGCCATATAAATCCCTCTGGCTCCAATTTACCTCACTGTTTTGACCCATCGGTTCAAATCTGCCTCTCTCATGGATAGCTCCCTCAAAAGAACAGAATCAGAGAGAATTGCCTCATAATATTCAGGAGAGATAATATATGTCATGAGCCCGTTGATATTACATATGGCGGAGCAATACTTCTCTAAATAAGAGTACATATTCATTTTCGCCGTACTTCACCTGCCTAATGTTTTCGAACATAAAAACCAAAAACGGAATTGCTAAACTCACCAGCAGCAAATTGATACTCTTGTTCCCCAATTAGCACTTTATAAACAGGGAAGCGATACTTTTGTCCATACAAGGGATCTTCAATATCAATTCGTTCCCCTGTACTCTCCCATTTATAATCAAATATATTGACGCCGAACAGGAGCGTATTTCCATCAATTCCCGTTATTTCATGCTTCCATGTTTTTAAGATTGTCTAAACGATTCCGTTCCGCTTTTGAGATACTCCTGACTTCTTCTGCTATTTCCGAAACTGTTTTATCGTTTGTATCAATTTTTATTGTCTCAAGATTCTCATACAGCGGAATCCTCATCACACTTCTCCCGATAACATCCTCCGTCCGGATTCCTTTCGCAATATCCTGCTCCAGCCTCTTTTCCAGGTTCTTTTCATTCACCATGAGAGAGATACAGAATACTTCACAGTTTTGGATATCCAGCTTGTCAAGTATCGCATTGATAATGGACTGTTCGTGCATCACCCATCCAAAAATCACCGTTTGGTAAGCGGAGCAATGCAGAAAATTATTCAGGATATGGCAGATATTATCGAGCACCATACGTTTTGTTTCTTCTGTTACCTGAAATGGATCTGCATCCCAACACCAGTCTCCATCTAAAAATACGCTGTCCGGTAACTGTTTCTTCAGTTGCTGACATACAGCTGTCTTTCCAACCCCCATGGGTCCGCCGATCATGTATAATACCTTCACCTTTGCTCCACTCCGTATCTTTATCTTGAATAGTCTGTTTTCAGCAAAGAAATAACTTCCGGATTTTTCAATACCCAGGCAACGGCATACGTGCACAGGAGCTCTGTCAGTTTTCCGTCATCCCTACCATGCATCAAAAGCCGAACCGCCTTTTCGGCCTGTACAATCTCCTCTTCTTTTAGCGGATTTCCAAGGCGAAGATATTCCGGAAACATACGGAGCATTTCCTGATAATCCCTGTCCCAGTTGATTCCTCCGTTCCCCATGATTTCATTATTTACTCGTCCTGCAATCCGGATCACCTCGCCCTGGGCGGTCTGCGCTTTTCCGCTGGGCGGGACAAGATAATCCCAGAGCGCAGAAAACGTTTCTTTCCCGCTTTGCTCCGGCACACAGATTGGGGACACTCCATCATGAAAAGGCATTTCTTTTACAGGCTCCACCTCAAACAGTTCATATAGTTTTTCCAGTCCCTCCGTCTGGCAGTGCAGAAATTCCGAATCTTTGATTCCACGTTTTGCCCGCACAAACCGCTCTGCTGATTTCAACAGGAATTCCCGGGAACGGTCTGTGATCTCAGCCCCATGATCCAGAAGGAGCATACAGATTTCCAGCAATTCCCTATAAGGCAGGCGATCCTGATGAAGAGTTTTCTCCAGGGGTGTTAAAAATCCCGGCCCATCAATCCTGCCAGTTGTGAGATTCACATCGGCGCCAGCATCCAATAAGATCTTCACCGCCTTCGCACGTCCATACAATGCCGCAAGATGTAATGGGGTGACACCAAAATGATCAGCGATATCCACCTTCGCCCCCAGATCAACTAAAAGCTGCACATCCCCATTCCAGGCAGATGCTTGCCTGAAAATCGGCGTTTTCTCATAGTAATCTTTAAAATTCACATCTGCCCCCTGCTCTTTTGCCCAGAAGGCAAATTCCCGTGGAATGGGAGATAGGGAGAAAATATTGGAACCGTATTTACTCGTTACGGCATTTGGTTCGCACCGCAAAAACTGCTCTTTCAAAGCTTCCATGTCTCCACGTTCTAAAAGTGTTCTCATCTCTTTGGGAAGTGTTTTTCGTTTTTTAGCCATATTTCCGTCCCCTTGTTTTTTAACTGAAACTATCATCATCTAAGAGAAACTGCCTTTTGTATTCCTCTATAATTGCTATAATATCCTTTCCGGCTTAAACCGAAGATAATCGGAAGATACCAGCTTATATTCTATCCCATTCTGGTATCCCCGGATGCTGTCTCCGTACCGTTTTCGGCCATGGCAGTGCGAATAAATAACGTTCTCAGCTCCATATTCCTCCGCCATCTTTGTAAACCGACTTTCGTCCTCGTAAATGCTGGTAGGCGGATAATGCAGAAACATGATAGATTTCTGGTATCCTGCTGCTCTTGCCAACTCAAACGATGTCCTAAGCCTGGCCTCTTCCCTGGAAAGCAGCTTCTCCAACTGCTCTGGCGTATCCCTGCCCTCATCACAGTATCCCTTGGTCCCAACCAGCGCATAATTCTCATAAGCATAGAAATTATTCTGCAGGAACTCCAGCTTTCCTTCAAACTGCTCATTCAATTTCCACGTCTTCTTCACATCCCAGAACATGTCATGATTACCCCGGAGCAGAATCTTCCGCCCCGGAAGCTGCGCTATAAATTCCAGATCCGCCCTGCATTCATCCAGATTCCGTCCCCAGGAATGATCTCCGGTAATCACTGCCGTATCTTCCGGTTTTACAGTATTGAGCCAGTTTTCCTTTATCCTTTTCACATGATTCTTCCACTCTGGCCCAAATACATCCATTGGCTTATGTACCTGGAATGATAAATGGAAATCCCCAATTGCATACAACGCCATCCGTTATCCCCTACTCTTTTTTCTCTTTATTCCAAAATACAGACTCTAGCCAGTATTTTCCGCCCTCAATGACCATTGCCGTCAGTTTATATCCAAACACACAGCCTGTATCAATACAGATCAGCCCTGTTTCAGGAAGCGGCATCCACTTATGCTCCGGCAAAACTTCTGTGGCTGCTTCATCTCCGACATACCAGGTCGTATCCTTAATGGGCGTGTGACTATCACTGCATGCCTATTGTGTCATTGGACTGGTGGTTTGATCAACGGGACTTTCCGTTGCATTTTCTTCTCTTTCTTGTAACTCTAAAAGTTGATCCAATTGCTTTTCTGCACATTCTCTGTATGTTGGTTTCAGTTTACGATATTTCTCCAGAATAGCATCATCTATTAAACTGTTAAGAAAACTATTATCCTCTTTATCATCATCCTCCAACATTTCCCTATCAATATGGAAAATAGCAGCAACTGTATTGATCAATCTGGGGGTGGCTGCAGTTCGTCCCTGTTCTATATTTGTATATGTGCTGCGACTGACTCCTAATTTTTCCGCAAATTCAATCTGCGACAGCTTATAGTGTGTTCTTATCATTTTCAATTTTTCTGCACTTACCATATTTGTATTGCCTCCTCATTCTACCTATTATATTATCACTGATTTCCTAAATGGTCAAACAGAATGTTTATATTTAACTATTTTCATTAGTTTTATGCTTGATTTATAATGTTTTATATCCAGGTAGTTCCTGCCAACCTCTCCGACCTTCTCAAAACCATCTTCCAAAGGCTGGTCAAAGCCCTCCGCTGTATACCAGTAACGCGTTCCGTTATAGTATACGGTGATCTGCTGCACCTCTCCGGAGGGATAGCCGGTTGGAGTTAAAGCCGCATCTTCACTGCCTCCGGTTCCACAGGCCGAAAGCAGACCTGCAAGCAGTATTACCGCAAAATAACCTCTTCGCATCTTCAATCATCTGTCCCCTTCCTCTGACTCCAAAAGTCCACTGCAATTCCAGCAAGAATCATCACGAAATAAACTCCACTCCAAATGATCCATAAACTATTTTGTCCATGACCATAATCAAATTGAAATATGTATCCGAACGCAAACCCGAAAGCATATCCGATTGAAGTAAATATTGGGATGATCCTCTTCTTAAATACAAGTCCGGATGCAATCATTATATCGGCTTCTAAAAGAAAAAGGATAAGAGGCCATTCTTTCATGCCATGCAAAAGGAACATCTCCTCAACTTCAAAATCAGCGCAGCAATTATCTTGATTTCTGCTTCTGTCTCCTATTAAGTAATATTCATTCCGATTTCAAAAATCCCAGAGCCTCAATATTTTCGGGCGTAAGCTCTTGGTAAGCTGGCCGGATCAAATTGGCCTCTCCCACACACTCTGCCCTCCACGATTCATAGGCAGAACCGTCTACTGTCACCTGTTTCTCATAATCGCCTTCCCAGTCAGCTGGCAGCAGATAATAGACCAATCCATCGCCATCCGCATCAATGTCATCCGGGAATCCCTCTTTTTGCAAGCTTTTATCCCAGGCATCCATACTGCCAAAACGTTCATAAATATCCTTTTCATCGTTATAGCGGTAAAAATTCTTGGGCCAGATCCGTCCTGCTAATCCTTGATTGTGGGACCAGTCCGCTTCTACGCTTCCGTTATCATAATAGCAGATGCTTGGATATTCCGACAGTTCCGTATAGCATTGACCGCCGTCGCTGTCCAAAACATATTCCGCCATTCCGGCCATGGTCACGGTATTGCTCCAACGGATCAGCAGTTCCTTTCTGCCGTCTCCGTCCACGTCGCAGACGGCAAACTGGTTTCCTTCTGCCATCTCGACGTCTGTATATTCCAATTGGTGTCCGTTCGGAAGAATTCCCTGCCTGTATACATCCCACAAAGCCTTTCCGTAAGCCGCTGGCAGCGCTTCGAGTTCATCTGTTGCCATCTCAAGCGGTGTGTTTTCCTCTGACGGTGCCTCTTCTGCCAAGGCAGCCACAAGTCTGCCTTCCCCATTAACCGCTGATTTTTCTTCTTTCTTTTCTTCCCAGTCCTCTGGAAGCCAGATCGCCTTGCCCTCCGGCTGCCGCATCGTAATCAAGATCTGATCACCGTACTCAAACTGATACGCCACAACGGCTGTCTGATCCTCCATCCATTTTATCGTCCCTGTTCCATCGGCCAGATTCAGCAGATACTCTGCCGCTTTATCCGGAGTCGTCAAAAGAGCTTTATACGCCTCTTCTTCTGCCAGGTTTTCCAGTGCCTCCTCCCATCCCTCGCAGTCTGTCCGGTAATCCATGGGCGTTCCGCTGATACCTCCACTGTACGCATCTGCAAAATCTCCTGCATAACGAATCGTATCATATGTCACAAAACTGTCCTGATATCCGTACCAGCGTCCGTCCTTTTGCTGCCAGCTAAGGCTCTGCTTCCAGACCCAGCGATGAGGATTAGAAGTCATGGGATAATAAGTAAACAGAGTTTTTTCTCCATCTGTCTCTATCGTATACAAATAATCCATGGGCCATGGACTGGACCATCCGATTGCAATATAATCATCCTTCGGTTCTGACTGGACAAAACCTGTTGCATAAAAATCATTTCTTCGTTCCGGGTCAAACAGTTCCCAGAGCGCATCTCCATCTCTTGTACAGAATGCATCTGCCCACGCCTTTGCCACTGTCTGAAGATCTGTGCTGTTTCTATAATCTGGCTCTTCTTCCTGACTTTCTATCATCTCTGTTTCAAGCACTGTCCCGTCCGATGCGGCTGCCATTTGCGTATCTGCCCGCCCGCAGCCGGAAAGTATCGCCAGTATAAGTGCACAGCTGATCGTTTTTGATTTCAATCCTATCATTTTTCTCATGTATTATTCCTCCTGCAAAATATCCCCAATCTCGATTGTCATCTGTTCTTCTCCCGAATCCATCTCGATCATCCGGAGCTCCGCCTTCATGCCCCATTTAAGGGCTTCTGGATATTGCGGAGTCACCATCCCGTCCAGTAAAAATCCGGGGATGAATGTCATCATAATCTCTCCACCTAGCCTGTATCGGACAAAATCTGTATGGATTACATCCTGAACTTTTCCATACGGATCTTCCAATGACACTGAAGCAATCTCTTTTCCACGGTCGAAAAATGTTGCCTTTCCAGTTTCCTCCTCGATATAACAATGCCTGACAATACTGCCCGATAAACCTTATTCTCCAAAATAGATCCGGTATGCTTCTTCATGATCCTCCACCTCTCGCTCGAATTCTTCGGCGTCCCTGTCAGCCGGAACGATCCCTTCAAGAATTTACCAGTGAAATCTCTGTACGGTTTTTTTGAAATTTGCCGCCAGAACTGCAGTTGCCGTCAATGCCAAAAGAATCAGCAACAGAACCGGTATCAGCTTTCTTTTCGGGAATGAGGGCCAACGGATATGTGTGGTTTCCGGTTCCCGGTCCTTCATCCCCCGGTCCTCTGTCCGCCATTTTCTGCGTTCTTCCCGGATCAGCCGCCGCATTCTTTTCTCAAATCCGGCAGAGAAATCATATTCTTCCTGCACCGCCTGTGTTTCCAACTTGCAAAGCATCGCCAGATCCAGTGACGGAATTGTCTGGTATAGAACTTCATCCAGCCAATCATTCGTTTCCATCCCATCCCTCCTCCCTCAGTTTTTCTTTTAAAGCGGCCTTGCCTCTCGTGATCCGCTGTTTTACCCCGCTCACGGTTAATTTCAGTAAATTTCCGATTTCCTCATTGGTCAGTCCCACCGAATACTTTAATAAAAAGACATCCCGATACTGATCCGGAAGCGCCAGAAGCATCTCACGGACCGCATATCCCAGCCTGTCCAGATCTTCTTTGTTTCCCGGCTCCATCTCCAGATCTTCGTAGCAAATTTCATTCTCCATCTGCCTGCTGCGTTTCCGAAAGATATCAATCGCAGCATTTTTAGCAGCAACCAGCACATACCGCTTTACCTTTTGTTCACTCAGCCGCTCCACCGTGTCCATATTTTCCGCGATTCGGATAAACGCATCGTGTACCGCATCCTCCGCCAGATAACCGTCTTTCAAAACCTTTTTCGCCTGCCAGAACATCAGCTGTCGGTTTTCCCAATAAATTTTCTCGAACTGGGTTCGCTGATGCTCCTTCTCTATCATTGATAAATAAATAATCATTCCTGTGCCACCCTAATATCAGTCTTTCTCCCGTATTTTTCATGCGCTCTCTCAAATCCCAATGTCTTATTTCATTGTACTATGTATTTCCGGCTAATACTTTACTTTTCCATCAACGTTTCCTTAATTTCTTACTTTGATTCTTCCAGAGTCAAACGCCGCCCGGAGCGGCTCATACCCCCACCCGGAGCAGTTTTGTATCATTTCTTCTTTTTTAGTTTGCTTATATTTTATATGACGAAAAAAGCTGTGAAAAAGGATACAATGATTTAAAAAAGCAGCCGAGTTTTCCTCAACTGCTTCTCCTGCTCTTTAAAATATCTAACGACAGATAGCTTCCATCTACCGCAGCTCCCGTTCCTCTGCTACAATCTCCGCCTCTGTATTCTCCTCCACAAAACACACAATCTCATCCATCAAACTATCGGCCTGGGCACTGTGAGGCACAATGGCTGCCACGCCGATCACGATAGACTGGTGGATATCCTGACTTTCCACCTCTGCCGCCGACACCTGGAATTTATTTCGTATCTTCGCCAAAAGACTCTTTACCACCATCCTCTTCTCTTTCAGGGAATGAACCCTTTTTCCTCCAAATACCTTGCCAGAAGTTTCTTTACATACTGTATTCCGACTCCTATTTCCCTGTCAAAACCGAACGTCAACTGCAGGGTCTTATCCTCTGACACAATATGAATACATGGAATATAATCGGAATCTCTTCTGATATACCAATAATAATTGATTCCATTATACTCCAGTTTTCGCTTCCCTTTCGTTGAAATCACTGAGACCTCCAATATCCTACATACATTTAATGTACGGTTAATAGCATTCCATCCGCATCCGGTGATTCTGCAGCATCTTTCCACAGTTTTTGCATGGCATTTTTCTGAATCCGGGAGGCGTCTCAGACACGCCTTTGCCTGTACGCCGATAGAATACCGGATCAGCTTCTGACATCGGCATAACAACGGCTCCGTTATTATATCCACATTCCCGACATATCCATCCGTCATGGTAATAAACATGGAAAAACTCTTCCTCAGATTTCAGACAAAGTACCGGCATCCACCTGAAACGCTCTATCCACGCTTCATGACACACGAAAGCCATATAAATTCCCTTGGCTCCAATTTTCACTCTTTTACACCATTTGGAAATTATCTATTTCATAGCCACGAATTTTGCATCTTCTTCTTTGAAATAGTCATCCATATTACTGCTAAGTCCACTTGCTTTCCATGCCTGTTCAAATGTAATATCTTTTATATTACTTAAAAAGACAAACGTAGTATCTTTAACCGCCGTCCCCATTCTCCCGGTAATTTCCAATCTGTATTGATACGCATGGTCATCTGTTTTCCAGGTACCGTCGCTCATTTCATAATACTGGACCATAGTGACCAGCTCATCATTCTCAAAAGCAAGTTCCGGATCAGTCACCTCATAAGTCTTAACCACTGATGGTTCCTTTTGAGCACATCCAAACGGATAACGCAGCATTTCAAACCGTACCCACTCCTCTGAATTTCCAAAGGGCATATACACATCTATATGCGTTTCATCCACGATCTGGTATCCGTATCCGGCGCCAAAGTTTGATTGTCCGTTTTCCGATGGGACCTCTGTACCCTCTACAGTGGAGGTAATTTCTCCATCCATAACTCCACATCTTCCATTGATATCGCTGACTTCGCCGACAGACTGATACAAATTTCCATCAACTATTACCATAGGAATCCGGTCAGATGTCTTCTTCTCAAGCAGCTGTATGCTCTTCTGGTTTCCCAACTGCAAAGGAGCGCTTTCCATGACGGCTCCGCTGTATGTAACCCTCACCCGGTCTCCTGCCCGGGCGGAAGCTGCGGCTTCATCTAATGTTACGCTTACCCTGTCTCCGGAACTGCGAATTGAGAATCCTTCGTCCACCTCCACAACGGCGCCGGTACCATGAATCTCCATTATTGTGCCCTCAAAGGTCTGGCAGTTCTCACCAAATATAACATCCTCCACAGTCTGCCTATCGCCCTCATAGCACAGGAGCAATGTTCTCTCCCCATCCAGTTGGAACAGTTCACCATACCTCCCGGAAAATGGATCTGTCCCCTCTCCCCAGGCTGCATTGATCTCCTCCCTACTGAATTTCGATAATTCCTGCTTCAGCTGTTCCTCTGTCATATTTCCGGCATCCTCCAGCGAAGGCACTGCTTTCTGGCTGCTGCATCCGGAAAGAACCAATACCGAAATCATTAGAATGGCGCTTCTTTTCATATAGTTTCTCACCTGTCCGGCCTCCTTGTATCCTTTCCTTTACCATACCAGATTTTCTTTGAGCATGCTTTAATCTATGCTTACGATTCTATGACATTTGTATTATTCCATGGATATTTTCAGTCACTTCGCTAATAATCTTTTATATAAATTATCTACACATATTGCTCCAAACGGTGCTGTAATCAAAATTGATAACACCGCAACTGTTAAAACTATATTTCCACAATCTAATCCCATTGTCAATGGTATTGCCCCAATGGCCGCCTGAACTGTTGCTTTTGGGGTATAGGCCAACATACAAAATAGTCTTTCCCTTTTTGATAAATTTGTTTTAACTAGCGATAATGCCACGCCGATCATTCTGAATAGCAATGCTCCAATAATAAGCATCACAGCAAATATCCCTGCCGATTCAACATATTTCAAATCAACGGTTGCGCCAACTAACACAAATAAAAATATTTCTGCCCCAAGCCATAATTTGTTATATTTTGCAGACAATCGTGCAGCTAACATATCATATTTTTGCTTCAGCATGATACCCATACTCATAATAGCAAGCAAGCCGGAAATCGGAATATATCCTTCTAATCTGTTTTGTACCTCCAAAAGCAAGAAAGAAATACTAAGTATTATCAGTATTTTCACTGTATCCCTCATATGATTCTTTTTGAAGAATAAAACCAATAATATTCCTGCACCGCTTCCGAGAATGATACCTAAAATAATGGATATCGGAATCTGGATAAACCTTGATGCAGATATTTCGCCTGTGGATGCTAACGCTGTAAATGCTGTAAATATCACGATAACAAATACGTCGTCTACTGAAGCGCCTGCTAAAATCAATTGCGGAATACTTTTATTTTTTCCATAACCTTCATCAATCAATCGAATCATTCTCGGTACAACAACAGCAGGGGATACCGCGGCAATCACACTCCCTATAATAGCCGCATCCAGCACTGATACCTTAAGTAAAATTGGAGCCAAAATAACTGTTCCTGATATTTCTATACAGGCAGGAACAAAACACATAAGAATTGCGGGTCTGCCAACCTTCTTTAAATCCGAAATGTCAAGAGACAGCCCCGCTCTTGTAAGAATTATTACCAGGGCTATCTGCCTCAAATTTCCTGAAATCATGAGTATTGAATCATCAATTAAATTCAGCGCATAGGGACTAAGTATAATCCCCACGATAATCATTCCAAGTAAACCCGGTAATCTGAGTTTTGAAAAAATCCAGCCGACTAACAATCCTAATAATATAATTATTGCGATACTTGTTAACATACAACCCTCCTAAGTCGCAGAAATAAAAAAGCTGACAATTTCTGCGTAAAAATTTCGCAGAAGTCATCAGCATTAAATGCGTTTTGGGGATTCATACCCATGGGAGAACCTCATTCCCAACGCAATACACTATACCATAAATCAGGGTGGAATTCAACAAAATTTCCGATTCCTTGAAAAAGCTTTTTTTCTTATAGATTCTGTAGTAAAATTGATACGATGGAATAAATAATCAATCACATGAATATGACATCTGAAAGTTTGAAAAGAGGTACGAAATGCAGAAAATTTTGAAGGTTTATTTTGATTATATCTGTCCTTACTGTTATCGCGGCATAATGAATTTGCTGGAACTTCTTGCAGATTATCCCGGGTTATCTGTAGAATGGATTCCCTGTGAAGCGCATCCAAGACCAGAGCAAGCGTTTATCCACAGTGATCTGGCGGGTCAGGCCATGTATTCTATAGAAGAACAGGGCGGAAATTTGATTCAATTTCATAAAGAAATATTTATTGCCCATTTCATAGATCACCGCCGGATTGACAGCCCTTCCGTTCTGGCTCATATCGCGGCCGCCTGCGGCGCTGACCGTAATACAACTCTTATGGCAATTACAGATGGCGTATATAGACAATCCATATTGAACAATAATCAATTAGTGTGGGATACTTTAGGCTTTGAAGCAGTGCCATGCTACCAAAGCGGCAATAGACTTTTGACCTCACATGAGGATGTTATGATATCCAGAAAACAACTGAAGGATTTTTTGGATTCCGTTATGGTTGATTAATTTTACAGTAAAAATTCACGCTTATCTTATCTCCCGTTCCTCTGTCACAATCTCCGCCTCTGTATTCTGCTCCACAAAACCTACAATTTCATCCATCAAACTATCCGCCTGGGCACTGTGAGGCACGATGGCTGCCACGCCGATCACGATAGACTGGTGGATATCCTGACTTTCCACCTCTGCCGCCGACACCTGGAATTTATTTCGTATCTTCGCCAAAAGACTCTTTAACACCATCCTCTTCTCTTTCAGGGAATGAACCCATGGAGCATATAATTTTATTTTTAAGACCGCTATTTTCATTCTCGTTCTTTCTCCTCCAAATACCTTGCCAGAAGTTTCTTTACATACTGTATTCCGACTCCTATTTCCCTGTCAAAACCGAACGTCAACTGCAGAGTCTTATCCTCTGACGCAATATGAATACATGGAATATAATCGGAGTTCACTGAGACCTCCCGGTTAATGGCATCCCATCCGCATCAGGTGATTCTGCAGCATCTTTCCACAGTTTTTGCATGGCATTTTTCTGAATCCGGGGAGATAATATAGATCATGAGTCCATTGATACTGCATATCTTAAAACAATATTGCTCCAATCGCTGCATAGCCGGCCTCCGGATGTAAACCTCTCATATTCTACAAACGGCAGATTTCCTCTCTATGATTTACCAGCAGATTCCTTTCCCATTCATAAATCTGAGCCTCATGACTAAAAATCCAATCGTCGATCCTTTCCGATTCTGACAGCCATTCTGCCGGATAATCACAATTTTTTGCATAGACAGGGTTTTGGTAATCGTGGATTCCATATTCAAACATCTCTCTGCACTCATTCCAGCCTGTCTGCTCTAAATACCGCAGCGTTACCTGCAGTTCTCTTCTGCCGGTGCCTTCATAAAAGGTCCAGACGCCATCCCTCATGGATATCCCCATCCAATTTGATATTGTCATAAAGGCAATAACACAGTCAGGGCGGCTGGAAGCAGGTATCTCATAAAATTTCATGAAAAACTCCGCTTCTGCTTCATAGAATTTTTTGTCTTCTGTCTGTTCCAGCTGTAAATATAATTTTTCAAAAGAGTACATGTTCATTTCCTCAAAAGCTCATTATAAATCTCCATAACAACCGCATATCCGGTAATACGCTTTCCCTCCTGGAACTGGATTTCCATTCCTGGTTCAAGGGTATGTGGATAGTATTCCGGTGAAATAAACGTAATAAATCCTTCTGTCGTTTCACCACATTCCACTCGATCAACTCCAATATATGCATGCACGCCTGTTGTCAAATACGTTTCTATCAGATGCGCCGGCCGATATCCGCTGCCAACCGGAGTTTGCCTTATGATTGTAATTTTTGCTTTAATATCCGGCTTCACTTTTATAGATCAGCTCCTTTTCGCCTGCCTAATATTTTTGAACATAAAAACCAAAAACAGAATTGCTAAACTCACCAGCCGCAAATTGATACTCCTGTTCCTCAATTAGCACTTTATAAACAGGAAATCGATACGTTTGGCCATACAAGGGATCTTCAACAGCAATACGTTCCCCTGTATTCTTCCATTCATAATCAAATATATTGACGCCAAACAGGATCGTATTCCCATCAACTCCCGTTATCTCATGCTGCCATGTTTTTTCTTTTAATATTTTCATATTTACCCCATACTGCAATGGCTGCTTTTATTTTTCATTCTTCTCCAATGCCTTTCCTATCAGCTTTTCGAAGGACTCTGCAAACCGTTCATCATCCTCTGTGGTTCGTTTTTTCGGCCCCTTTAAATGGTTCTTTCCCGATGCCCTCCTGGCCTTCTTAGCCAGATGGCGCTCCATCAGCATCTGATCGATATTTTCATCCGTATACCATTTTCCGGACTGGTGAATTGCATATGCGCCTTTTCCCAAAGCCATGGCCGCCACCCCATAGTCCTGGGAGATGACAATATCCTCTTTACGACATAAACTGATCAGCGCATAGTCAACCGCATCCGCCCCAGCTCCAATGATTTTTACTTCGCTGTATTCCGAGTTCAAAATGTGATTTGTATCGCAAAGCAAAATCACTGGTATCCCATATTTCTTCGCTATTCTTTCAATAATGTCCACAACAGGGCAGGCATCTGCATCAACAAAGATCTGCATCTGGCACCTCTTATTATTTCTGTAAGACTACTCTTATCACCAACACAACAAACTGAATTTGATACACTTCTACATACCGAGTTTATAACCGTTTTTCGTTTTCAATGAAAATAATTCAGCTGAAATGTATTCCTTATGCTGCCATTCCTTTGGTTTATTGTAATCATCATCATGTATACTAATGATAATATCTGTAATTTCTGTATACGGGGCAAGCCTTTTAACAGTTCTTGCCAATTTTTCATAAACCTTCCTGACACATTCCGGTCTATCAACCCAATTACCGTATTCATCATAGTATCCTGTTATTGAAAAGAGTCTTGCTCTTGATATTTTCTTCTCCGTATGGTTAACAATCGAAAACCCGGCTTCAATGATAGCATTTCCGGATGAATTATACCCTCCAACACATTCTGCGCCATTTCGTTTAGTAACGGTTAAAGGACCAGCTTCGGGCAAATAGAAATAATATCTATTAACATCTGATGTAACAATATCCATACCATTACTGCGGATAAGTTTATCTTTCTCCTTTTTTAGTATCTCGCAGCCACTATCAACTGCTTGCCGGGTAATTTTTTGAAAGTCATTGTACCTCATATAGTAATTGATTTGTTTTCCCATACACAAACCTCATTAAACAGAAATTTAGCTGTCTATTCCAATTCTGTACGAATCGTGAATACCGACGGTAAATTGAAAATCGCCTCTTTTAAGAATATAGGATAGAAGTATTCATCTTTCAAATGTTCAAATGACAACCACTCGAAATCATGTCGATGATGTCCCTCTTGTAATGCAAACTTCCTGCCCTTAGAGAGTAAGTCGGTATGTGAGATGTCCATTAGAAAATAAATACACAACTCGTGATATTTTAGACCATCTACATCTTCCTTAAAAAATGCCTGATTGAGCCAGAGCGGACGAACAATTCGAGGCGTAATTTCCAATTCTTCCTCAATTTCTCTCACAACAGCGTGCTCAGCCGTTTCGCCCATTTCAACTCGCCCACCCGGCAAATAGAAGTATGGTGAACGTTCATCGTGCATAGCCAGGATTTTACCATCTGATATTATCATAGCACAAACTCTGTAATTGAACTTTGTATCTTCAACTTTGAAAGAAATATCCATTGTATTTTTCTCCTCGACTTCCGATTTGTGTAATGCCTTATATGCAGCATAATCTCTCCACGCCCGTCCAGAAATTCATCTATCAATGTGACTTATTGCTTTTTTACAATCCAATTATCATTTTTTGATTTTCTTTCCGCATAGTAACCACATGGCATATCTTTAAGAACACCAACAGAATGATCCAAATCGAATACTGATTTTAAAGATACCAATCTTGCTTCGTTTTTCTGGTGCGTAGTTTTGAAAATTTTTCATATTGCCTACCTCCTGCAGCTTCCAAATTAAGTTCTCTTTGATTTTCTTCAATTACCTTATTTGCGGGAACATTTCTCTGCATCAATAGCAAGCACAAACATCAGTGCACCCAGGGCATTTTTCGGGTTATGTACATCGATGACATAGGTGTCTGTCCAGTTAAACAGCTGCTTTGAAATTTCGGCGATGGTGTTCCCTGCCCTGTCCAAAATCATGTAATCCCATTCGAAGAAATTCCCTTCAATATGCCAGCCATTGTAATCAATATTATACTTTGGCTTTAACAAGGAAATCTCTTTGCTGATACATCCAACATATTGTTTTCCCTGATAGATCTCAAACTTTGGCAGCCACGTAAAAACCCGTTCCCGAATCATGCCGATTTCCGCGCCGGAAGCATCAAAAATTTTCAGGCAATGTCCCCATGCCAGCTGCCCCTCGACGGTGTATAATGTCTCTCCATCCTCACCATAAATATCATAGCTGTCAAACCATGAGAAAAAACGCTGTTTAAAAAGCAGTTTCAAAAAATCATCTCCTTCCCTTTTTCAGTCCCGGAATCTCTTATTCCAACATTTTTTCAGCAGGTGCTTTCGGTTATTAATAAATTCAAAATTTACTTCTCCCTTTATCTCTAAAAACCGGAAACTGTCATTCTTTCACTAAGCCATATACGATACTATTTGCATATTGATTACATAAACGTTTATCAAAAATTTCCTGCAAAACATCTGATATGATTTTTGTTGCATTATTCATATCTGGTTTGTCAATTACTGTTAAAGGTAATAACAAAAGGAAAATTCTTTTGTCCTCTAAGAAGCCCAATAAATCTTTGAATGGAAAAATCTGAATATTGTAATGATTTCCTGTACAGGCAATCTGTCTGTCATTTATATAATATACTGTATCTCCTGGATGAAACTCTATTTTTAAGGTTTGAGCAGTTGTGAGATTACAGCTAAGCGTTTCGGGTTCATCAAGATAACCATCTGTTTCCTCTAAAACCCCATCGTAATATTTTGTAAAATTTCTCCACCAGTTTATATCTGTCGCTTCATTTTCTTCTATCATTTCAATCAATGACATGTCTGTTTTTTCATCTAAAGCAGTTGGAAAAGATGTTGCCAAGAAACCTGTCCAAAACTTTCTGTTTAAAAAAACTATGTCGTTTAGAGAAAGCACTTTATTAATCCTCCTATAGATCCCAATTCCTTCAGATTCTAAAAACCGGAATTAGTTTGATTTTTGCTTTTTATATTCTTCATCTGTAGGGAAACGCCAGCCCTCATCCAAGTCAAATATTAAGTCTACATCATCAAATGTTACATTCCATGTAGCGTTTGTCAAAAGATGAGTTATTTCAGTAAGACATTTTAACCAGTAGTTTGCAACCTCAAATAGTGTTTTAGGTCCATTTCCGGGGAGTTTTGTAGAACCACTGAAAATAATATCATTCTGGTCTTTCAAATCATTATATATACCAAAATCTTCAACCTTTCTCTTAAAAGGATATTCAGAACAATACTTTTCCGAAATTTCTTTACTAATTGTTTCTTCTTGTTCTGTCAAAGGCTCTTTTCTTTTTGCCTCATAATAAAGTGCAAATCCCATTACTTATCCTCCTCCAATTCCGATTTTCTCAACTTGGAAGTTGTCTCTTAATCGTAATCTATCCAGACCATATGCTTTCCGCAATGGAGGTACTGGAACAGATAGCATTGCAGATGTCCTCCATTGACTGATTCCCGAATCATTTCTTTCTGCTTCTCGTTCCACATAAGGTCATCCAGAACTTCTTCCAACACACCCAGCGCCCGCAGCTCTCTGGCACCCACATAGCCCAGAAAGGCGCAGTAGTCACTGCAATGGGCGCGCCAGTATTCCTGCTGCCAGCCGGAATAGCCAGGGGTGCGGTGGATGAGTTCGTCTAATTTCTCCGGCTCATCTACGCCATCGTCCGCAGAGCAATCGTCCTGAAAGCTGCCATCATACTTCCGGGCGGCTTCACCGCTGGCGATACACTCCGGACACAGATATGCAATATCCTCCACTGAAAAGAATGGATTGGTATAGAAGATATGGGCTGTCTTGCCGCAGCAGTCGCAGACAACGCCCTTCTCTGACTCCTCAAAGGCGCCAGTGTCCAGAGGGTCTGGGTGATACCGGAAAGCGGGCAGGCCAAGATGTGCCCGCCGCTCTTTTTCTTTCTGTTTCTCCTTCGGCGTTTTGGGCTTGGGGACAGCATAATGGTTTCCCCAGTTCTCCGCATATTCCTTTAGCGTGCCCAGCCGCTTGAGAGCCTTCCGGTCAGAACGGTTTCCAATTTGGCAGAGCAATTCGTAAGCGTCCTTTTTGAAGTCCAGGAGGTCGTATACGTCCACCAGCACTTCCTTGGCTTGCTTCTCCTCCGTCTGCTCCAATTCCTCTTTGAAAGCATAGAGAGCGCGAACGCTATCAGGTCCGCCATCGGTTACGGAAAACTTCTTTTTCAGCTCTACGTATCTTTTCAAATATTCGTTCATAGTAAATTTCTCAACTTCCGATTGAACAAAATCGCTGCGCGATGGCCTGCCGGGGCTGTAGCACAGTTTTAC
>NZ_JAJCIC010000051.1 GCF_020554865.1 Lacrimispora sp. 210928-DFI.3.58 | reverse complement strand
CCGCCGGATAGGCGGCATGTATTCAGGTATACCAAATGCGTCCACCAGTCTTTCGCGGCGTGGCGGCGCGTCCGCCCGCTGGACGCATGTAGGTTTACTATGAAAATCCTGCCGCCGGATAGGCGGCACGAAGGCTTAGTATGCCATGTTAGGCAGCCACATAAATGTCTGCGGGAAATAAGTAAGGATAAGCAGCGCCACACCCATTACGATGTAGAAGGGGATCATGGACTTTGACAGCTTCTCAATGGGAATACCGGAGATCGCGCTTCCAATAAACAGGGTAGAGCCTACCGGAGGAGTCAGAAGGCCGATTCCTAAGTTCAGCACCATTACCACGCCCAAATGGATCGGTGAGAGGCCTAAGGACATCCAGATCGGAAGGATGACCGGAGTCAGCATCAGGATCAGGCAGGCCATCTCGATCATGCATCCCAAAAACAGCATCAGGATATTCAGCATGATAAGGATCAGGATCTTGTTGTCCGTGATGGAAAACAGTGCTGTTGAGACCGTCTCCGGCACCTTCAAATACGTCAAAAGGTAAGTAAATGCGCCTGACACACCTAAAAGGATCAGTACCTTACCAAGAGTCATCGTTACATTGTGAAAAATTCCGGGGATATCCTTAACCCCAAAGCCCTTGTAAATGAACAGGCCCACAACCAGCGACCACACTACCGCACAAGCCGCAGACTCTGTGGTAGTAAATACACCTGCAATTACACCGACTACTACGATCAGAACGGAGAGCATACCCCATATCGCGCGGAAGAATGCGCGGATACAAGCCTTTAAGTCAAAACGGCCTGTTACCGGATAATTCTTTTTGACAGAAATATAGTAGGAATAGATCATCAGCGTAACGGAAAGAACTGCCCCCGGAACATAGCCTGCCAGGAAAAGCTGTCCAATGGAAACGCTGGTAACGCCTGCAGCTGCAAGAGTGTAGATAACCATATTCTGGCTGGGCGGTACGAGAATACCTTCAACGGAACTTGCCATGGTCAGACAGGTGGAAAAGTCCCTGTCATAGCCCTGTTCCTCCATCATCTTGATCTCAATCGGGCCAAGAGAAGCGCAGTCTGCGGAGGAGGAACCGGAGATTCCGCCAAAGAAGAAGGATGCTACCACGTTCACCATAGCTGCACCGCCTCTGAACCAGCCTACCAGCTCTCTCGAAAAATCGATCAGCGTGTCTGTGATCCCGCCTGCACTCATCAGCTCGCCCATCAGGATAAAGAAGGGCACTGCAAGGAGCGTGTAGGAATTTAAATTTGATACAAATTTGAGGGCCATCTGCATGGGGTTGATGCCCAGATAAAAGAAATCAACCAGAGATGCAATTCCGATCGCGTACACAATAGGCACCCTCAGGAACACAAGGGCAAGGAATATGCCAACCAACATCAATGTTGCAATAACAGTCGTACTCATTTCTTACCAATCCTCCTTGTCCACTGTGTGATCAATGCCAGAAAATACAACACTCCTGTTACAGGAAGGGACAGATACATCCATGCATAAGGTATGTTGACACCTGCCATCGTATTGCTCCTGGCCTGCTTCATAAGCTGTGCGCCGTAGACCACCATAAAACCAGCAAAGACAATGATGCACACGGTGGCAAGCACATCTGTTGCAAAAATCTGGCTCTTTTTCATCTTCTCGTCAAACATCGTGACCTTCAGGTGTTCATCTGTGCGGAGCACCAGAGAGGATCCGAGAATACTCATCCAGGTCAATAAAAACAGCGACAGCGGCTCTCCCCACATAGGAGACTTATGCAAAATATACCGTCCCACGAAGATATAAAACACAACAGCCACCAGCGCCGCCAGCATAAGCACGCAGACATGCTTTACGATCCCAAACACAATGCGGTCCACCGGCTCCCATATTTTTTTCAAATTTTCCATTGTATCACCCGTTTCGTTATTCTTCCCTGCACATCATCCAGCACAGCCTTCCGCCAGCCTTACCGCCGGATGCCGCGCAGGCGCCATGCACTTGAAAAGGGCGCTGCAAAAGCATTTCACAGCGCCCTTTTACAGTCAATCAGCAACCATTCAAAACCTATTCATACTTTCCGCTCAACAGTTTCTCGATCATCTGCTGGGATTCCTCATCATAGGTAGAGTACACGCTCTGGCATGCCTCGGACCACTTGTCAAGGTCAGCAACATCCAGTCTTGTAACGCCCTTTTCCTCGAAGGAATCAAAGGCAGCCTGTACCTTCTCCAGGTTGTATGTGTAGGCGGCCTCTCCTGCTGCTGCAGCGGCTTCCTTCATCCATCCCTGCTGTTCCTCGCTCAAGGACTCCCATGTGGACTGGCTCATCAGGATAACGCCGCAGCCAAAGGTATGTGCATCCGGAATGAAGTAGGGGGCAACCTCGTTGAAGGAGTTTGCAAAGTAGTTGATAATGTCATTCTCTGCGCCGTCAACAACACCGGACTGCAAAGAGGTATAAAGCTCAGAGTAAGCGATCGGTGTTGCGGAGGCCTTTAAGGCTGTCATGGTATTTACCATCAGGTCTGTCTCAGGAACACGGATCTTTAAGCCGTCCATCATGTCAAGGCTGAAATCGGATGGCTTGCCCAGCTTCTGATAGGTGCTCTCGGTGATAAACATATGTCTCGGCCCCTCTGTCATCCATCCCAGCGCCACATATCCGCAGTTTGCCTCAGCAACAGAATCCAGCAGCTCCTGTCCCACAGGGCTCACTGCCATCTCCTGGAACTGCTCCATGTCCTTAAATAAGAAGGGAAGTCCGCTAAGGCTGATCTTGTCTGCACCATAGTTGGAAAGGGAGGAAGCATTTCCCCGGAAGATATCCAGAGTACCCATCTGAATGCCCTGCATACACTCTTTCTCGCCGCCCAGAGTTCCATTTAAATAGATCTCAACCGTGATGTCCCCACCGGAAAGCTCCTCAATCTTCTCTTTGAACTTCTTTGCCCCGATGGTTCCGCCGTAATCTTCGCCGTTTACCTCGCTCCAGGTAAGCTTAATGCCTGCATTACCAGACGAGCTTGCTGCTGCCTCTGTCTCTGTTCCCGCTGCCTCTGTGGCTGCAGCCTGAGTAGCTGCGGCCGTAGTGGAAGCTGTGCCGGAACCGGAACTGCAGGCTGTCAGTGCCATTGCGGCACATGCCATAATCGTAACTCCCCAAATGTGTTTTTTCATGATAGTACTCCTCCTGTTTTAAATGTAATCTTGTTACTAAAACGTTTTTGTTCAAGTGCGCACTGATTCTGTATCAAGAATATCATTTCAGGCTTTTTTTGTCAACATTGCAGCGATATTTTAGTTTGTTAAGTTCGATTTTGGTTAAAATAGCACAATTCATTTTTTATTTTTTTGTTAAAATGACGGTTTTCAGTGAAAACAAATTGAATATCTTTACTTTCTTTCGCCCTATTGCTATAATTTACAAAAACGTTTTTTGCATTTATTTTTGCATAAAAAGGATGAAGGGAGGAATATTTTGTATGATTATCACAAAATTTGAGAGCTGGTGGGTAGAACGCGGAAAATGCCTGTTCGATGAGAGACGCCAGGGCGGCGCAAAGATGGGCTGGGATGTGATCGTGATCAAGCTTACGACAGATACGGGCATTGAGGGGATCGCAACCTGCATGGCAGCAAGAAGCGGCGCTGTCAGCGAATCCTATTTACAGGAGAGTATTGCTCCTGTAGTGTTGGGCAGGGATCCCCATGACCGGGAGGCCATTTTCCAGGAGCTGTGGGTCATTGACAGGCACGAGGCATTCTTCCCCGTATTCCTGCCGGGCCCCGTGGATGTAGCTCTGTGGGATATCTGTGCGAAAGAAGCAGGACTTCCTTTATATAAGTATATTGGCGCTTACCGAAGCAGTCTTCCTGTCTATGCCAGCAGCAACTTCTTAAGCTCCGTCCAGGCCTATGTGGATGAGGCGCTCTATTACAAGAGCAAGGGCATCAAGGGTTACAAGGCCCATCCTGCAGGCCCTGTGGAGTTTGATATGGAGGTCCATGAGGCTGTGCGCCGGGCTGTTGGAGATGATTTTGTGCTGATGACGGATCCTGTGGGTGATTATTCCCTGGATGAGGCCATCCGTGTGGGACGGCAGCTTGAAAAGCTGAATTATAAGTGGTTTGAGGAGCCCTTCCGCGACTTTGAGCTTTACAAATATACAGAGCTTTGCCGCGTGCTTGATATTCCCATTGCAGCCACTGAGACTACACGCGGCTGCCATTGGGGCGTGGCCCAGGTCATTGCCCAGAGAGCCGCTGATATCGTCCGTGCAGATGTGAGCTGGAAGGACGGCGTTACAGGAACCTTAAAGATCGCCCATATGGCGGAGGGCTTTGGACTGAACTGCGAGATACATACCACCACCATGAACTACATGGATATGGTGAACCTCCATGTAAGCTGCGCGATCAAGAACTGCGAATACTTTGAGTATTTTGTGCCGGAGGATAACTACCGCCTGCCCATGAAGGGCGATCTTCCTATTGACGAGAACGGCATCATCCATGTGCCGGAGGGCCCCGGCGTGGGTGTAGAGCTTGACTGGGAGCTGATCAAGTCAGCCTGCCACCATTATATGTGCCAGGAGGTAACTGTTCAGTAGGTCTGCGCACTTGCTGCGCTGACCGTAAGATAACCTGGGCCAGAAGGCAAAAATCCCATCGGCAAAGCCGATTTTAAATGGATTTTTGCCCGTAACTGTAAGGGTACTGAACAGTTACGCCAGGAGTACGAAGGATAAGCAGCACCTAAACCAGTTACCGCCGGTACGCAAGTACATTTACAGGAACAGATACCGGTACTGCTCATGCTCATACATCACCAGATTGCTGCGCAGGATCACCTCGCTCCCCACATAGACGCGCTTCTGCTCCGGCACCTTGCCGCTGATCAGGTATTCTACAAGGGTGCGGATGCCTACATAGCCCTGGGCATATGGGTTTTTCTGGATGACATTATTGAATACGGAACGCCGGAGACGGTCAGCCGTGACATCGGAAAGGTCGGAGCCTACTGCGTACACCCGCCCCGCCTTTTTGCTCTCCTCCAGGGCCTGTCCCAGCATAATGGTGCCCTGGGAATATACGCTGCAGCAGGCAGCTACATCAGGACGGGAAAGCTTGCTGAAAATATCCACGTAATTCTGCTGAGTAAACTCCCAGGAATAATCCTTATATACCAGATTAGAGCGGTTATTTTCATTTAAGTAGTCTTCAAAGCCCTTTGTCACAAGCGCATGGGCATCCCAATTCGAGTTTCCGGCGCAGAGAAGGATACTTCCGTAATCCGGGATATGGCTGGTGATAAGCTCTGCCATTGTCCGCCCTATGACCTCATATTCAGGCAGGACGCAGCACAGATAATCGCAGAGCTTATTCTCAGAGTTGATGCACACAATAGAAATATCCTGTCTGCAGATGCTCTTCCATTCCTCCCGGGTGGCAGTATCGTCAATATGGCCCACTGTGAGGATGCCGTTAAGCCCCCGTTTTTCGATCAGCTCCTTCAGCCTTTGAAAAACGCTGGCCTTGTCCTTTTCAAAATAGGGCAGCTCAATACACTCCAGGTTCATATTGACCTTCGAGAGATAATCATGGATCCCCCTCCACACAGGCGGATAGTAATATTGGTTCTCTCCCTTTTCAGAGGGAAGCAGGATGGCGATGCGCTGGGTGCTGCGTTTCAGGCTGGAAGCAAGGGTATTGGGCTGGTAGCCCATTTCATCGGCAATTCTGCGGATCTTCTCGCGGGTCTCATCGCTGACCCCTGCCTTTCCGCTCAGGGCAAAATGGACGGAGCTGATGGAAACGCCTGCCTTTGCGGCCACATCGCGAATGGTTACTTTTGTATTCACAAGAACATACCTTTCGCAGGAGATATTGTTAAGAAATATTACATCATATTATACAATAAATATCAAAAAGAATGAACAAAAAAAGAAAAAACAGGAGGAGCAAAACAATGGGTAAATTAGATGGTAAGATTGGGATCGTCACCGGCGGCAGCAGCGGGATCGGCTATCAGATCGCCAATGTACTGGCAGAGGACGGTGCCGCAGTCTATACGGTCAGCCGCACAGGAGCGCCGAAGGAGGGCTACGGTGAGAGCGCTGCAGGCGTGATCCATGTAAAGGGCGATATCGGCGACACCGAAGCCATGGAGCAGCTTTTAAAGGAGATCACGAAAAGCTCCGGCGGCCGTCTGGATTTTCTCGTCAACAATGCGGGAGCTACTTTCAAGTGCCGGGCAGAGCAGTTCCCGCCGGAGCAGTTTGACCGTATTATGAATGTAAATGTAAAATATGTGTTCGAGATGTGCAGGCTCTGCTATCCCTGCCTGAAAAAGGCTCCGGACAAGGGACGCATCATTAATATCACCAGCATGAGCGCCCATCTGGGTTTTTCTGAGGTAGTCCCCTACTGCACCAGCAAGGGAGCTGTGCTGGCCATGACAAGGGGCCTTGCCGTTGAGTGGGCCCAGGACAATATCTGCGTCAACAGCATTGCCCCAGGATGGTTTGAGAGCAAAATGTTAAAGCAGGTAGCAGACCCTGCCAGAGAGCAGAAGATTCTGGGCCGCATGCCTCTTCACGCCTACGGGGACACCAGAGACCTGGGCGCCATGGCCAGCTTCCTGTGCGGGCCTAACGGCGGTTATATCACCGGACAGGATTTCGCCGTGGACGGCGGGGCGCTGGCATACGGGTATTAATGACCGCTCATGCTGCCCGGATCGTCGGGATCAATACCCCAGTCTCGCCATATAGAGATCAAACAGCTGCCTGGCCACTGGGGCGGCGGCCCGGCCGCCGCTTCCTCCCTCCTCCACAAGGACTGTCACTACGACCTTCGGTGACTCTGCCGGGGCAAAGCCGGTGAACCAGGCATGGGTCTCCTTTCCGGTTTCAAACTCAGCAGAGCCTGTCTTGGCGGCTGAGGTGTAGGGTGCATCCCGCAGAGCAGAGCCTGTACCCACAGTCACCACCGCGGTCATAAGCTCTGTAAGCCCGGCGGCCTCCTCCGCCGTCATCAGGCTTCCATAGGCCTCCGGTATAAATTTGCGCACTTCTTCGTCCCCCGCGCTCCTTACGGAATCCAGCACATAGGGCTTCATGAGGGTGCCGCCGTTGGCAATGGCCGCTGTGATCAGGGCATTGTGGAGAGGCGTGATCTGAGTCCTGCCCTGGCCGATGGAGGTCTGAAGGATCTCCCACGCCCCTGCCCCCGCGCCCATCTGGAAGGCGCTTTCCTTGTAGGGAAGGCCTGAGAGGGGAAGCTGGCTGTTAAACAGCAGGCCCTTTGCCGTCCCTCCAAAGGCTTCCGGATCCAGTTTAAGCCCCAGGCTGGCAAAGGCGCCATTGCAGGAATCCGCAAAGGCTTCCGTAAAATCCAGGCTGCCATGAGCCTCTCCATGGTAACAGCGTATGGAGTATTCCTCCTCTTCATATATGCCGTCACAGTCAAAATGAAACTCTCTGTAATCTCCCGGATGCTCTCTCATATACTCCAAAGCTGTCACGATCTTAAAAGTGGAGCCTGGCGGATAAAGCCCCTGGGTAGCCCTGTTAAGGAGCTGTCCCTGGTTGTTGGACTCGTCCGTAAGGGCCGCCCAGTCCTGGGCCAGTGTGTTAGGGTCATAGCCTGGCTTTGACACCATTGCCAGGATCTTTCCCGTGTCAGGCTCCATGACGATCACCGCGCCTCTTCTGTCTCCTAGTGCAGAAAAGGCTGCCTGCTGCAGCTTAGGATCCAGGGTCGTCACCACGTCATCCCCCAGATTTTTCTCTCCTGCCAGCTCATTTACCGCCTGCTCTGCCAGATTCACATGGGAGGTGAGCAGGTAAAAATTTGCCAAGGCCTCTATCCCGGTTTTCCCGTTGGAGGAATACCCCAGCACATGGTCAAACACGCCTCCGAACGTATAGACGCGCCGTTCATTTCCCGCCTCATCCACCTGGGTCTCAGCCAGCACCGTGCCGTCCGCTGCCAGGATGCGGCCCCGCACCACACGGTCAGAAAAGCTGTCCAGGCGGGCATTATAGGAATTGTTGATAATATCTTCACTTTTTACCTGGAGAAAATAGCCCATATAGGCAGCCAGGCACAGAAACAGCGCTGCCACCAGATAGGTGATGCCCAGGATATTTCTGTTTGCCTTTGGATTATTTGATTCCTTTTTCGCCATTTCCCGTCCTCATTCTAGTGGGCTGTCTGCCCTTCTGCAGCAGCCAGCTCCTCCTCATCGTTCCGCTTAATGATATATAATCCCTGTATGGCTCCGAACAGCAGAAAGGTGCTCACAATAGAGCTTCCTCCATAGCTCACAAAGGGCAGTGTCACTCCCGTGGAGGGGATGAACTTCGTCACTCCTCCCACGGTGAGAAACACCTGGATAATGTATTCCATCCCCAGTCCAAAGGCAATGAGCTTATAAAAAACTGCCTGCATTTCTGCTGCGATCATCATAAACTGGATAAAACAGCCCAAACAGATGAGCAGCAGGCAGATAGCAAATATCCCACCCATTTCCTCTGACACGGCAGAAAAGATAAAGTCCTTTTCCACCACCGGGATCTTCCCAGGCATTCCCTGGCACAGCCCCATGCCAAACCAGCCGCCTGTGCCGATGGCAAAGAGGGACTGGGTGATCTGGTAGCCTTTATTGTCAATATCCGCCCAGGGGTTGCTCCAGGCAAATACCCGCCGCCTTACGTGGTCGAACATCCGGAAGGCGGTCACAGAGGCTGTACAGCCCACAGCCAGCCCGCTTCCCAGATACAGCCAGTTACCAGTTGCGATGAACAGCATGAATACATAGGTGATAAAAAAGATCAGGGCTCCTCCCAGATCCTTTGAGAGCACCATCACAACCACATGGGCTGCAGCCACCGCCGTGGTGATGCAGATCGTTTTAAAATCCAATGACTGGTAGAACATCGATGCCACAAAGAAGACAAAGCTCAGTTTGACAAACTCGGATGGCTGGACGGATATGCTCCCTATGGTAATGGAAAGCTGGGCTCCAAAGCTTTCATTGCCAGCCGCCCATACAACGAGGAGCACCAGAAGGCCAGCCCCCGCATACACCCACTGCAGCTTATAGAGCTGCCAGAACCGCCCCATGACATAGGGCACAAGCCAGGCTGCGGCCGCGGCCGCCACTACAATGGCAAACTGACGCAGGGCCTTATCCAGTCCCTTTGACAGCGACAGCCTCGTGAGCATGATAAAGCCAACGCACAGGAGCATGCAGGTGTTATTTACCAGGAGCCGCGACACATTCCTGTAGATCAGGCGGTACAGGTAAATGTAACACAGAAAAAATACCACCTGGGCCCCGTAGAAAGCCATGAGGGTAGACCGAAAAGCCTCATCCTCCGTCTTCAGGCACAGCACCACATAGGCCAAAAAATGAATGGCAAACATGGCCCTGTTCTGCCTTCCGCAGACCCGCCTCTTCGCCTCCGGCTCTTTCAAAGAGAAAAATCGGAAATTGGCATAGGTGTAAATCGCCATCAGAAGTATCATCAAATATTTGGAAATTTCCACGATCAGGTTTGTCATAGGCCTACTCCACTCCGCGCTTGAAATGTCCTCTGGTAAAGTCTCTAAAAGGCGGCTCTGCTGCCTCCCCATTGATAAATGCCTGCACAAAGGCTCCAAGGGCAGCCGAAACCTCCTCTGCATTTTCGATCGTAAAGGCAAGGCGCAGGCGGCCCAGTCCCATCTGCCCTACCAGCTCCTCATTTCCCAGCAGAGACAGGGGGTGGGGGTTGAAAATCGTATTGTAGCAAAAGCTGCATCTGTTCTTCACCGCCAGAAGCGCTCCCGTCCTGTCCTTCATCCGAAGGATCCCCGGCGTCTTTGTACAGCCCTTTACCGTCCTCGTGATGCACTGGGCAGAGACCATCATGGGGGCATAGCCGTAGATAATGAGCTCCGATGGGACACCCTCTTTTCTGCAGGCATTGGCCACCGGCTGAAGCTCCCTGCTGCTCAGCTCCCATGGCATGGTGATGAAGGCAGGCTCCAGGCTTTTTAAAGCAGATATTGTTCTGCTGTTCCAGGCATAAACAGAGGCGTCCAGGGCCACAGGCAGATCCGCCTTTTCATCCTTCAGCCACTGTACCTCCTCCAGGGTTTTCGCCAGCAGGCCGTCAAAGCCAGCCTCCGAAAGTTCCCTTTTCCAGGCCTTAAAATAGGACATGGCATGGCTTCTGAATATCTGGGGCAGCATGAGAAGGCACCGCTTTCCCGCCTCATGACAGGCCCCCGCTGTCTTCTTCCAGCTGCCGGGCTCAAAGCCTTCTGCATCGATATAAACAGCCGATACCTGTTTACAGGCCAGAACAGGCGCAAGCTGATCCTCCTCCTCCAGCGACACAGTGAGAAGGGCGGCATTTTCACCGTCCCGGCCTCCATCGCTCTCCTTCTGCCCGCTCTCTGCCGCTCTGCCAAAAGGTGCCTCCTTCAGAGCCTCCAAGCCATCACAGCCATCCTGCTCCCCCTCCTCCCGGCAGGGCAGCTCTTCTCTCATCCATTGTCCCAGGACTGCCTCCTTTAAAGCCTCCAGGCCATCACGGCGGATCTCGTTTAAGGCCTGAACAGGGAGAAATACATCTCCCTTCACCTCTGCTGCCAGCTCTTCAAACCGGAAGGGCGTGCCTCCTGTCTTGTTCAGCTGCTTTACCACCTTTTCCTCTGTTATGGGCTGTTTTAACGCCCCTGCGGGTATCTGTCCCTCCACTGTGACTTCTGTAGTTCCCAGGCACAGGGTAAGGTTCATGGGACTTCCCTCCTCCAGGAGGGCTTTTCCCCTTACAGGCTCCTTTAATTCTGCCTCCACATAGGTCTTTTCCAGATAGTCAAAGAGCTTCTGGTTTCCCTCTCTGAAGTCAGGCTTTTCCTTTAAGGCAATCATATCACGGCCATTGTGCTGCGTATAGTAGCCTGAAGTAAAGCCTCCCCGGTCAAACAAGTCTAAGAGCAGCTTTTTATCCTCCGGCTCCACATAGTAGCCCTCTCTTCCATAGGCCAGATACCGGTCAATATACTTTCTGTAAATGGTCACCACTCCGGCTGTGTATCTGGGGCTCTTCATCCTGCCCTCAATTTTCAGGGAATACACTCCTGCCTCGATAATATCCGGGAGTATATCCAGGGTGCACAGGTCCTTGAGGTTCAGCACATAGCGCTGGCTGTTTTTGTTCAGCTGTCCGCTGCCTTTGGAAGCCTCCTTGCCTCTCAAGGTTCCCTTCATGGCAGCGTTCTTTACCCTGGAATCCGCTGCCTCTTCATAGACCTCATAGGGCAGGCGGCACGGCTGGGCACAGCGGCCCCGGTTGCCGCTCCTGCCTCCGATCAGGCTGCTCATGAGGCATTGGCCGGAATAGCAGTAGCACAAGGCTCCGTGCACAAAGCCCTCGATCTCCACCTCTGCCTCCTTATGGATCCTTTTTATCTCTTCCAGGGAAAGCTCCCTTGCTGTCACCACCCGGCTGCAGCCCAGCCTTTTTAGCAGCTTCGCGCCATATACGCTTGTGATCGTCATCTGCGTGCTGGCATGGAGCTCCATTCCCGGAAAATGCTCCCTCATAAAGTCCAAAGCCCCCAGGTCCTGGACAATAACGCCATCTAAGCCCCTGCGGTAATAGGGAAGCATGTATCCATACAATTCCCCCATCTCCCGCTCCTTAAACAGGGTATTGACTGTCATATAAAGCCGGCATCCATGAAGGTGGACATAGTCGATCGCTTCCAGCATTTTTCCCTCGTCCGCATTATCCGCATACGCCCTTGCACCGAACCGTGTACCGCCCATATAGACAGCGTCCGCTCCTGCCGCCACAGCTGCCTTTAAGCTTTCAAAGGAGCCCGCCGGCGCCAGCAGCTCCACTCTTTTCTTTTCCATGATACCAACCTTTCTGAAATTTCCGCTTCACAAGTGTAAAAAGAATCCTGCTCCGCAGGATTCTCCGCCTGCGGCGGGTCGCGCAAGCGACATATTCCTATCCGCCGCAGGCATTGGCTCACTTAGCGAGTGTAACGAGCTTAGTGAACAAGCCCCCTTTAGGGTTGCGATCCTTGCGGAGCATTTTTTTCATAGGGAACGAAGCTTCCTATGAAAAAAAATGCCCCATGCGTTCCATGAGACATTCCTTATCCGGAGTTTATCTGTATCCGCCCTTATGGCTTCCCGCTTTTCTGGCTGCCTGGAGGGCCTTCCTTGCAAGCTCCTCCTCAGAAGTAGCTCCAGGCGCTGAAATCTCATTCTCAGGAGCTTCCCCGGCCTGTTCCTCCTCCTGGTCCTTAACGGAGCCAGAGTTTTTCTGAAGCAGCTCTTCCTTTACAGCCAGCTCTGCCTCCAGCCTTAATGACTTTTTCTTTAACTCCTCTAACTGTCTCTGGCGGTCCTCCAGATCCTTTAGTACTGCCTCCAGCTTCATCTGGGTGCTCACCAGCTCATGCTTTAAGCTGTAGGTCTCCTTCTCCATCTCCTGCTGCTGGCGCTCCATCTCCTCCGCCCTCTCAAGGGCCTTGAAGTAATCGTCCGCCATATTCAGCTCCAGCATCGCCATCTGGTAATCAGCGCTCTGCTTTGTAAAGCCCGGAAGCCTGCGCATGGCTGCATGCTTGTCATTTACATAGCTGGCGGCCTTCTGAAGATATCCTTCATCCTCGCTGCCTCCCAGGGTGTATATTTTTCCGTCTATTAAAACCTGTGTGTAGTTCTTTGTATCCATCGCTATCTCCTTTGGCCTAAGCTTCCTGGCGTGGTCATCCCGAAAAAGATTATACCATGCCTGTCCCATTCTCACAAGCCCTGCATCTCGATTCCCAGATGGCGGTAAGCTGCCTCGGTGGCCGTCCTGCCCCTGGGCGTTCTGTTGATCAGGCCGTTCATGAGAAGGTAAGGCTCGTACACATCCTCCAGCGTCCCCGAATCCTCCCCCAGGGCCGCAGCCAGAGTGTCAAGGCCCACAGGACCCCCGGAAAATTTATCAATGATCATGAGAAGGATATTCCTGTCATTCTGATCCAGTCCCAGCTTATCCACATCCATGATATCCAGGGCAAAATCTGTGGCTTCCCTGGTGATGACACCGTCATATTTTACCTGGGCAAAATCCCTGACACGCTTTAAGAGCCTGTTGGCAAGGCGGGGCGTTCCGCGTGAACGGCGGGCCAGCTCCAGGGCGCCTGACTCCTCGATCTCCACATTCAATATCCTGGCAGAATGAAGAATGATCCTTCTTAACTCCTCCGGCGTATAAAACTCCAGCCTCTGCACCACGCCAAACCGGTCTCTTAATGGCGCTGTCAATAACCCTGCCCTGGTGGTGGCTCCCACTAAGGTAAAACGGGGCAGTTCCAGCCGGATGGACCTGGCAGTAGAATCCTTTCCCAGCATGATATCAATGGCAAAGTCCTCCATGGCCGGATACAGCACCTCCTCCACCTGACGGTTTAAGCGGTGTATCTCATCTACAAACAGCACATCCCCTTCCTGGAGATTGTTCAGGATAGCAGCCATCTCCCCCGGCTTCTCAATAGCCGGGCCGCTGGTAACCTTCATGGAGGTGCCCATCTCATTGGCAATGATGCCTGCCAAGGTGGTCTTGCCCAATCCCGGAGGGCCGTAAAAGAGAACGTGATCCAGGGCCTCCCCTCTGTTCTTTGCTGCTTCGATATAAATCTTCAGAGTGGATTTCAGCCTCTCCTGCCCCACATAATCACTGAGATACTGGGGGCGCAAGGTCGTTTCTATGCGCACATCTTCCTCTGTAGCCTCTGTTGTAATGATCCTTCGTTCCATATATACCTCAACTAAGTCCTAGTGTATTCCCTATCCTATGGCGCCCTGCCGTTCCCTGCAGCACCTTATAAAAATGACAGATGCTTTAAGGATGCCTTCAGCACATCCTCCGCCGTCATTCCCTCTGTCACTTCCACCTGCTTTACGGCCTTTGATGCCTCCATATTAGTATAGCCCAAGGCCACCAGGGCGTCCACAGCCTCCTTCGCCGCTTCCTTGAGGCCTGCCCGCACAGAGGCCGCCTCCATCACACCTGCCGGGCTTACACCTCCCAGATTGCTTAAGACCTCCTCCATGGATACCTTATCCTTCAGATCCAGTATCAGACGCTGGGCCGTCTTATTACCGATACCGGGAGCCTTCGCAATCGCCTTTGCATCTCCGCTCACAATGGCAAGGCGCAGGTCATCGGGCCTTAAGACAGACAAGATTCCCAGAGCACCCTTTGGACCGATCCCATTTACCCCGATCAGCTGCCTAAACATCTCCCTGTCCTGCTTATGAAGGAAGCCGTAAAGGGTCATGGCATCCTCTCTCACCTGAAAATAGGTATAAACCGTTACCTCCTGTCCCAGCCCCGGAAGCTCATCCAGAAGGGAAACCGGCACATGAACAGCCAGCCCCACATTTCCCGCCTCCACTACGATCACATCTGCCTCTATAGCCGCAAGGGTTCCTTTTATGTAAGAAATCATGTCTTCTCCCTGTTCCTTCTTCGTTGTTTGCTCTGCCCTCCATCATACCATACCAGCCAAACCAATGCAAGATATCGAACAAATATTCTGTTTTTCCTTGCATCCAAAGAAAATATACGCTAAACTGGTATCAAAGCAGCCGCGCTCAGGTCCGCCATCCAGCTTCGATGGAGCCAGGAGCCAAATGACATACAAAGGAGCACACATGATCACCATCAAGCATCCAACTGATCCACCTGACACCTACCCCTTAGAGCGCATCGGTCCCCTAAAGGACCTGCTCTTCTTCGACATAGAGACCACCGGCTTTTCCGGGGATACCTCCCAGCTCTACCTCATCGGCTGTACCTATTACGATGGATTTGGCTGGAGGCTCATACAGTGGTTTGCTGACACACGGAAGGCGGAGGCAGAGCTTTTGGAGGCATTCTTTACGTTTCTCTCCCGCTTCCGCATCCTGATCCACTTTAATGGGGACGGCTTTGATATCCCTTACTTATTAAAATGCTGCCGCCGCCTGGGCCTTCCGTACAATTTTGACTCTGTTGTGAGCCTTGATATTTATAAGAAGATCAGGCCCTACCGCAGGCTTTTAGGCCTTGAAAATATGAAGCAGAAATCCATTGAGCAGTTCTTAGGCGTCAGCCGCGAGGACAAATACTCCGGCGGCCAGCTCATTGAGGTGTACAGGGAATATCTGACCACAAAGGACCAGTCCCTCTATGACCTGCTCATCCTCCACAACGCAGACGACCTGCGGGGAATGCCCTCCATCCTGCCCATACTGGGTTACACAGACCTGTTGGAGGGTCCCCTGTCCCTGGCCTCCAACCAGCTCTTTGCCTGGGAGGACACAGACGGCTTTTCCCACCCCTTCCTGAACCTGGTATGGGAAAGTCCCTTTGCCGTCCCCATCCCCTTAGAGTACGCCAACGGCCCCTTGAATCTGGAGCTCCACGATTCCTGCCTTTCCTGCAATGTAAGCCTTTATGAGGGTGAACTCAAATATTTCTATTCCAACTACAAGGACTACTATTACCTTCCCTTAGAGGACACCGCAGTCCACAAAAGCATTGGTGGGTGTGTAGACAAGTCTGCCCGCCAAAGGGCCACTGCCAGGACCTGCTACACCAGAAGGTCCGGCCTGTTTCTCCCCCAATTCGGTTCCCTGTGGGAGCCTGCATTTAAGGAGGACTATCACGCCTCCCTTACCTACACGCCCTACGACCCCCGGCTGTTTGAGGATCCGGCTGCCGCCGGGGCCTACGGGAAGGAGATCCTTTCCTATATACAGGCAGATAAACAGAGATCATCCTAAGAATGACTGTATTTTTTCTTTTGGCATGGTACAGAGCCGTGCATGAAGCATTTCTAAAAAATTCCTGATCGCAGTAAGCTTCTTGTCGCCGTTCATCAGATAATAGATGATCTGATGCGGCGGCGCTTCCTCCAGCTCATAAATAAAAGCCCCGCTTCCTCTGAAACGCTCCCCTGTCGTGTACGGAGCAACGGTCCAATAATCCGCCTGGAGAAAATAGGAGGCTAAGGCAGCGTGCTCCAAAACCACCACCGGGGAGATCTCCTCGTTGAAATGGTCTGCATGCCATGCCTTAAATTCTTTATTCCATGCCACATAAATTTCCTTTTCTTCCCTCAGGCAATCAAGAGAAATCACACCATTTTTATTGGGAAGCTCCTGAAAGGAGGCGACTACAAAGGCCTCCGAATAGGCCGGGCGCATTTGTGTGCGGGCCGGAAGAGGCTGGCTGTAATCCTGATGTGTAATAAAGGCAAGATCATAGATTCCCTGCTCCATATATTGGTAGGCATCCTCTGAAAATGCATTATAGAGCCTCAACAGATAGCCCTGTTTGGTAAATTCTGGAAATAGGCCGGAAAACATGTTATGATTCAGACTGTCAACAGAGGCAATGGACAATGATTCCCTGGACTTCTGCACGGTAATAGAATTCGTCTCCTCCCACAGACGCTTCCACTTCCAGGCAATATGGTAAAACTCGACCCCCTGCTCCGTGAGCTCCACTCCACGGCGCCCCTTCTGGCGGATAAAAAGAGGATATCCCAATTCCTCCTCCATTATCTGCAGCCTCCTGGTCAGGGCTGGCTGAGTGATAAATAGGTTCTGAGCGGCATTTGACAGCGTATTATATTTCACAACCGCCAGAAAGGCTTCTATTTCCAACAATGTCACAGCATATCCCTCCTCCCGGTCTTATTATAAAACATATTTTATATTTTATATCAAATATCGGCATTTTTCAATCAAGTACCCATCTGATATACTGAAATCACCAAAGCCATGGCAAGGAATAACAGAAGGATCAGGGGTAATATGAACTATAATTTTAATGAAACATTGGATCACCGATTTACAGAATCCATGCGCTGGCGCCAGCCAGAAGGGCGAAGCGACGTACTGGGCATGGGAACCGCAGATCTGGACTTTTGCTGTCCTCCCTGCGTGAAGGAAGCGACCCTAGCTGTCTGTGAGGAAAATATATTTAATTATCGTTATAAACCAGACAGCTATTATCAGGCGATCATCAGCTGGTTTGACCGGAAATACGGGCTGGCGGTGAACAGAGAGTGGATCAGCAGTATTCCGGGCACACTTTCCGCCATCCACATGGCAGTACGCTTATTCAGTAAACCTGGAAATTATGTGCTGATGCAGACACCTTACTTCACCCCGCTAAAGGCGGGTATCGAAGGCGCCGGCTGCCGGTTTCTGCCAAATCCCATGGTACTGAAGGAGGGACGTTATGAACTGGATTTTGAGGATTTTGAAGAAAAGATCAGGCAGTACCGTCCTTCCCTTTTTCTGCTGGTAAATCCGCAGAATCCGACGGGGCGGGTCTTCACTATGGAGGAGCTGCTGCGGATGGTGGATATCTGCGCAAAGTACAACGTTCGGATCATCTCCGATGAGGTGCATTTCCTGATAACCTACGATGGAAAAAAGCACATTCCGATCTATGCAGTATCTGAAAAAGCAAGGGAGATCTCTATTCTGATCTTCAGCTACAGTAAGGGCTTCAACATTATGAGTCTGCCCCATGCCATGGTATTCATCGCCAACCGCGCATTGCGGGAGCAGTGGGACCGTTTTGTATATGCCTTTAACTTTAACTATGCCTCCAATTCCTTCTGCATCGCCGCAGTGACGGCTGTTGCAAGCGGCGCTGCGGACGCATGGCTGGAGGAGCTTACCCTGTATCTCCAGAATAACAGAGACCGCTTTATCCATGCTGTAAAGGAGCGGTCCCTTCCGATCGTTCCTCTGAAGCCGGAGGCAAGCTTTCTCTTCTGGATCGACTGCCGGCACAGCGGCATTGAGGCAGAGAAGCTGGACCAGGTATTTTTGGACCGGGCAGGGATCAGCCTGAACAACGGCCTTGCCCATGGTGAGGATGGACGGGGATTTGTGAGAATGAACTTTGCTGTTACAGAAAAAAATATGCAGCTTGCTTTGGAGCGCATGACAGGCATGTTTGCAAAATACGAATAGGAGGCTTATAGTATGAGAAAAAAACAAAGGCAGCCGGAAACTTTAGAAATGACATTGCCCTGTGCACTGGCAGGTTTTATCCTCCCCATTGCCCTGATGATCATCATGATCTTCTCCGGCATCTCACTCACCCTTTCCATGCTCTCCTCTGTCATTGTACTGCTTGTGTTCGGGAAGATCCGGAATTTTAAGTGGGCGGATCTGGATGCGGCAATGTCAGACGGTATCCGTTCCATTGCATCTGCGGCAGTTATCATGATACTGGTAGGCGCATTGGTAGGTGTATTTATGTCATCCGGAACAATACCCGCCATGCTGTATTATGGCTTTAAGATCATCAAGCCTGCTGTCTTTTTGCCGGTAGCCTTTCTCCTCAGCGGATTTGTAGCTATCTGTACCGGTACATCCTGGGGCGCTGTGGGCACGATCGGCGTTGTGCTGATCGGTATGTCCGATGGACTGAATATCCCGCTGTGGTACACAGCAGGCGCTATTATCTCAGGAGCGCAGATGGGCGATAAAATGTCTCCTCTGTCCGATACCACGCTCTTAGCCGCTGCCTCTGCCGATACCTCTGTCATCAATCATGTTGTGTCCATGTTCTATACAACTGTACCGGCAGCACTGGTTTGCGTGGTAGTATATTTCTTCCTGGGTATCCATAACAGCGGTTCCCTTGTAGATTCGGAAGTAATGCTGCTGAGCAATGGCATTTTATCCAGCTTTCACATCAATCTTCTGATGCTGATACCAGTGATCGTGGTCTTGGTGCTGTCTGTTAGGCAGGTTCCTGCATTCATAGCCTTTACAGCAGGTATCATCATTGCTGGCATCTGGGCCGTGGCATTTCAAGGCGTATCCGTTGCCGACATATTTGGCTATGCCATGAATGGGTATGTATCATCCACTGGTGTAGAAAGTCTGGACGGGCTCTTAAGCCGCGGCGGTGTAAACGGAATGCTGGAGATGATCAGTGTGATCCTGATGGCAGGCATGATCAGCGGCCTTCTGGACAAAATGAAGATCCTAGAGCCCATCGTGGCAGCCATTACCAGCCGCGTTAATTCTGTGGCCGGCATTGTAACAGCCACCCTGGCCTGCGCAGGCATCCTGGCAATTCCCGGCGCCCAATACCCGCCGCTGACGATCCCGGCCTTTGCCTTTAAGAGCACCTATGACAAGATGGATATCAACCGCGCTGTTCTCTCCCGCTCCATGGAGGATCTGGGCACATTGCTGTGTGCAGTGCTTCCCTATGGCATTAGCGCTGCCTACTACAGTGCAACACTGGGTGTGGAGCCCTTAAAGTATATCCCCTTTACCCTGCTCCCTATCTTGAGTCCCATTATTGCCCTTGTAAATGCATGGCTCGGCATCGGAATTTTCCGCATCAAAGATCCTGTCGTATATCGTCCTTTCTGGAGACGTCCTAAGGATACCGTGAAATAAGCTTTTATGAAAAAGAACATCTGTACATATACAGATGTTCTCAGACTGTAGACAAAGTTGGTGCTAGTTGATTACGCCCAGCACCACTTTTC
>NZ_JAJCIC010000050.1 GCF_020554865.1 Lacrimispora sp. 210928-DFI.3.58 | reverse complement strand
TGATTTTTCAATGGATTCTGCGGGGGTGCGGTTACTTTTTCATTTAACTAGTTTATATTTTGGTGGAGAATTGACAAAAAAGGGGATATCTATTACGATACATAGGCGGGAAAATGATAGGGAGAAATGGTATTTATGAAGAAATCACTGACAGAGGGCAGCATCACGCTGTCCATGCTCTGCTTTGCCCTGCCTCTTATTGCAGGGAATCTGATGCAGCAGTTTTATAATGTGGCGGATACACTGATCGTGGGGAAGTTTCTGGGGGCAGGGGCTCTGGCGGCAGTGGGCTCCTCCTATACCCTTATGACATTTCTGACCTCCATCCTTTTAGGCCTGGCAATGGGAAGCGGGGCCTTGTTCTCCATTCTTTATGGAGCGGGGGAGGAGGACCGGCTGAAGCGGAGCATCTTTACCTCTTTTTTGCTGATCGGTCTGATCAATGTGGGAATGAATGTGATCCTGTTTGCACAGATCGACCGGATCATGGAGCTGCTTCATGTGCCGGTTGAGATCTATGATATGATGCGGGAATACCTGGTGGTGATCTTTGCCGGTATCACGGCCACCTTTTTGTACAATTTCTTTGCCTCTGTGCTGCGGTCCGTGGGGGATTCCTTTCTGCCCATGGTATTTTTAGGCGTTGCCGCCCTCCTCAATGTGGGGCTGGACCTTTTGTTTGTGATCGTATTTGAATGGGGCGTGAAGGGAGCTGCTGCTGCCACTGTGATCGCCCAGTATGTGTCTGGTGTGGGACTGGCCCTTTACGGGTGGTTTCGATGCCCTGTGCTGCGGCCGGGAAAAGGCCACAGGAAGGTAAGCCTTGATATTATGAAGGAGCTGGCCCAGTTTTCCATTCTGACCTGCCTGCAGCAGTCGGTGATGAATCTGGGGATACTCATGGTGCAGGGGCTGGTGAACAGCTTTGGGACTGTGATCATGGCGGCCTTTGCAGCTGCGGTAAAGATCGATTCCTTTGCCTATATGCCGGTGCAGGATTTTGGAAATGCCTTCTCCACTTTTATTGCCCAGAATTACGGAGCGGGAAAGCGGGAGCGCATACAGGGCGGGATACGGAGTGCGGTGATCACCTCTGTCCTGTTCTGTCTGGTCATCTCCTCTCTGGTCTTCTTATTTGGAAGACAGCTTATGCTGATCTTTGTACAGCCTCAGGAGACAGAGATCCTGGCTGAGGGTGTGCGCTATCTGCGGATTGAGGGAAGCTTTTACTGCCTGATCGGGTGCCTGTTCCTTCTGTATGGCTTTTACCGGGCCATGGGACGGCCTGCCATGTCCCTGGTGCTTACGGTGATCTCCCTGGGAAGCCGGGTCTTTTTGGCCTATATGCTTTCTGCCATTCCGGCAGTCGGAGTGGTGGGGATCTGGTGGGCAGTACCCATCGGGTGGTTCCTGGCAGATGCAGTGGGATTCCTTTACCTGATCCGTTTCCTCTCCGGCAGGCCATCACAGGGCTGATATTTTTTCGCTTTCCTGTCATATCCTTCCTTGAAACGCGGTACGTTATATGATAAAATGGGGAAAGAATTCCGGGCCCTGTATATGCGGCCTGGAAAATATTACATACGATGAAGGAGGATTCCCATGATTAGTCAGTTGATTGAAAACATAAAAAAGACAAAGGCCCCGATCTGTGTGGGCTTAGATCCGATGCTGTCCTATGTGCCGGAGCACGTTGTGAAGAAAGCCTTTGACGCTTACGGCGAGACCCTGGAGGGAGCAGCAGAAGCAGTTTGGCAGTTTAATAAAGAGATCATCGACGCTACTTACGACCTGATCCCATCTGTAAAGCCGCAGATCGCCATGTATGAGCAGTTTGGCATCGAGGGGCTTGTGGTCTATAAGAGAACCGTTGACTATTGCCATGAGAAGGGACTTGTAGTGATCGGCGATGCAAAGAGAGGGGATATCGGCTCCACCTCCGCTGCCTATGCCACAGGACACCTTGGAAGGGTGCAGGTGGGAAGCAAGAGCTACAGCGGCTTTGACACCGATTTCCTGACAGTAAACCCTTACCTGGGCACGGATGGCGTAAAGCCCTTTGTGGAGGCCTGCAATGCCAACAATAAGGGCCTGTTCGTACTGGTAAAGACCTCCAATCCTTCCAGCGGAGAATTCCAGGACAGGCTCATTGATGGAAGGCCTCTGTATGAGTGGGTGGCAGAGAAGGTAGTGGAGTGGGGTTCTTCCTCCATGGACGGAGAGTACAGCAATGTGGGAGCAGTGGTAGGCGCTACCTATCCTGAGATGAGTAAGATCTTAAGAAAGCTGATGCCCCATACCTATTTCCTGGTACCAGGCTACGGCGCACAGGGCGGAACAGCAGCCGACTTAAAGCACTGCTTCAACGAGGATGGCCTGGGAGCAGTGGTGAACTCCTCCAGAGGCATTATCGCTGCTTACAAGCAGGAGAAGTACAAGCAGTTCGGACCGGAACACTTTGCTGAGGCTTCCAGACAGGCTGTGATCGATATGGCGGCGGATATCAGCAGCGTCCTGTAGGGAAACTACCGGGTTACTGTTCACAGCCGATATTCCGCGAGGTGTTTTGTGTGAGTGAAGCGCAGCGGAAGTCACAGATTATTAGCCCGGCGCCCGGCGGGAAGCCATTTTCAGATACCATTCAGGGCGCTGTCTATCAAACTAGGAGATGAAAATTTTATATGGCAAAGTTAAAAATGACAGCCCGCGTCCTCTCACAGGCACAGCTTGGGGCTGATATATTTGATATGAGAATACAGGCACCGGAGATCGCAGCCCAGGCAGTACCGGGGCAGTTTGTCTCCCTCTATTCCAGGGATGGCGCAAAGCTTCTCCCGCGTCCCATCAGCCTCTGCGGCATTGACAGGGAAAAGGGAGAACTGCGGCTGGTATACCGCATTGCAGGAGAGGGCACAAAGGAATTTTCCGGCCTTGCTGCAGGAGATTCTATTGATGTCCTGGGTCCCCTGGGCAATGGCTTCCCGGTAGAAAAGGGAAAGAAGGCGTTCCTGATCGGCGGCGGTATCGGTATTCCGCCCATGCTGGAGCTGGCAAAGGCGCTGAGCAGGGAAAATGCCGGACAGGATGGGGCAGACGGCCTTGTGCAGGCAGTCCTGGGCTACCGTGACAGCTTTCTGTTCTTAAAGGACGAATTTGCAGCCTACGGCTCTGTTTATGCAGCCACAGAGGATGGAAGCGCAGGCACCAAGGGAAATGTGCTGGATGCCATCCGCGAGAATGGCCTGGACGCCCAGGTGATCTACGCCTGCGGCCCAACACCCATGCTGCGTGCCCTGAAGGCCTATGCAGCAGAGAAGGGGATCCCCTGCTGGCTCTCTCTGGAGGAAAGAATGGCCTGCGGCGTTGGCGCCTGTCTTGCCTGCGTATGCCAGTCCAAAGAGGTGGACAGCCATTCCCAGGTACACAACAAGCGCATCTGCAAGGACGGCCCTGTATTTGCAGCAGAGGAGATTGAGCTTTAAGAGAACGGCATATGCCCGTAAGGAGGAACACGCCAATGAATATGAGTGTAACGATTGCCGGTGTAGAGCTTAAAAATCCGGTGATGGAAGCATCCGGCACCTTCGGGTCCGGTATGGAATACAGTGAATTTGTGGATCTGAACCGTCTGGGAGCAGTGGTGACAAAGGGAGTTGCCAATGTGCCCTGGCCGGGGAACCCAACGCCCAGGATCGCAGAGACCTACGGCGGCATGTTAAATGCCATCGGCCTGCAGAATCCGGGAATCGATGTGTTTGCAAAGCGGGATATCCCGTTTCTGAAGAAATATGATACGAAGATCGTGGTAAATGTCTGCGGAAAGACCACAGAGGATTATATTGATGTGGTAGAGCGCCTGGGAGACGAGCCGGTGGATCTGTTGGAGATCAACATTTCCTGTCCCAATGTCAAGGAAGGCGGCATTGCCTTCGGCCAGGATCCAAAGGCGGTGGAGGCGATCACAAAGGCTGTGAAGGCTCATGCAAAGCAGCCTGTTATCATGAAGCTTAGCCCCAATGTGACAGACATTACCGTGATGGCGAAGGCAGCCGAGGCAGGGGGAGCAGATGCCATTTCCCTGATCAATACGCTGACCGGCATGAAGATCGACATTAACCGCAGGGCCTTTGCCCTGGCAAATAAAACAGGGGGCTTATCCGGCCCTGCCATCAAGCCCGTTGCTGTCCGCATGGTCTATCAGACAGCCCAGGCCGTGAAGGTGCCCATCATCGGCATGGGCGGTATCCAAAACGCAGAGGATGCCCTGGAATTTATCCTGGCCGGAGCCACAGCCGTTGCCATCGGCACGGCCAATTTCCACAATCCATACGCAACAGTGGAGACCGTGGACGGCATCCGTGCCTACATGGAAAAATATGGTGTGGACGACATCAGAGACTTGATCGGCGCAGTGAAGTAGAGGCGTGCAGCAAGAGAACAGGGATGACCATTTGGAAATGTGAAAGGGCCGGGAGGCCTTGAATAGGAGGTTTTTAATAAAATGGAAAGCTACAAGCAGGAATTTATTGAATTTATGGTAGAAAGCAATGTGCTGAAGTTCGGTGATTTTACCTTAAAGAGCGGGCGTAAATCCCCCTTCTTCATGAACGCAGGAAGCTATGTGACCGGAACCCAGTTAAGAAAGCTGGGAGAGTATTATGCAAAGGCCATCCATGACAACTTTGGCCTGGACTTTGACGTGCTCTTCGGACCAGCCTACAAGGGCATCCCCTTAAGCGTTGCCACAACCATGGCTATCAGCGAGCTGTACGGAAAGGACATCCGCTATTGCTCCAACCGCAAGGAGGCAAAGGATCACGGCGATGCAGGCATTCTCCTTGGAAGCCCTATTAAGGACGGAGACAGGGTGATGATCATTGAGGATGTTACCACCTCCGGCAAGTCCATTGAGGAGACCTTCCCGATCATCAAGGCCCAGGGAGATGTAGAGATCAAGGGGCTTATTGTGTCCTTAAACCGCATGGAGCGCGGCAAGGGAACAAAGAGCGCTCTGGATGAGATCAAGGATCTGTATGGCTTCCCAACAGCGGCCATTGTATCCATGGCAGATGTGACAGAGCATTTGTACAACAAGGAGTGCGGAGGAAGGGTTGTCATTGACGACAGCATAAAGGCAGCTATTGACGAGTATTATAAGCAGTACGGCGCACAATAAAGCGTGAAGATGGGAAAGGCGATGAATATGGAGAGGATCTATAAGACAATGCGTAACACAGGTGCCGGCTGTATTGCAGTAGGTATCATTATAGCGGTAACAGGACTTACAGTGGGAATTATCTCAATTGTAAACGGCGCTCTGCTTTTAAAGCGTAAATCAGAGATCGAATTTTAAAAGCGGGGCTGTCCATGATAAGAAATACAACAAAACGCCAGAAGCTGGGATGGGTACTGTTCATACTGTACCTGTGCCTTCTGGCTTATTTCATGTTTTTTTCTGAGTCCTTCGGACGCACGGATACCAGCAGGGGATATGCCTACAACCTGGTTCCCTTTAAGGAGATCAGCCGGTATTTCCGGTATTATGAGGTGCTGGGCTTTTCCCTCTTTCTGATCAATATTGTGGGAAATGTGGCGGCATTTGCGCCCTTTGGTTTTTTTCTGCCCATTATCAGCAGAAGGAGCAGGAAATGGTACAATACGGTCATGTTTGGCTTTGTGTTCAGCTTTATTCTGGAGACTCTCCAGCTGGTGTTCATGGTGGGAAGCTTTGATGTGGATGATATGCTTCTCAATACTCTGGGAGCTGCCCTGGGCTTTTTGAGCTTCCAGGCAGTCCAGAAGGTTCGGATACGCCGCAGGAGGTTTGGCCGGGAGGTAAAAAATTGAAATTTGTAGGAGATAAGATTTCCTATGTAAAAAATCCTTTTGCAAAGCACAGCTATTACTGTCTGGGGCTGGCTGTCATCTCCCTGGGGCTGGGGATCGCCAGCATTTACCTGTCTGTCATACAGGCGGGCCAGGGAGGCCTCAATACCGGAGCCCTTGGCTTTTCCAGCATCGTGGCGTCCCTCATGGGAATATGGTATGGGATCCTTTCCTTTGGGGAGAAGGAGCGCAATTACATACTGGCCAGGATCGGCATTGCAGTCAGCATCGTGCTGTTGATCGTATGGGCAGTCATTATCATAACCGGCGTTTTCAGATAGATAGGAGCGATCGCAAGATGGATTACAGGATATTATTACAGGAAGAAAATGATGCCGTAAGGGAACGCTACGACCTTTCCATGGAGCGGATCTGTTCCATGGAGACCGAGGAGATGGCGGAGCCTTACGGCAGTTATTTTAAGAGGACGGCAGCATTTATCAGAAAGATCGGGGCTGTGGCGGCAGAGAGAGGGCTTTTGGCGGCAGGCTGTCAGTCAAAGGCAGAGAAAGCCGGGGAAGCTGGGCAGCCGGCAGGCTGCTTTGGAGAGAAGAGAAGCCTTGAGGAGCTTCAGGAGGAGAATTACAGCCTTTATGAGGATATCCTTCCGGAACACTATGGGGAGAGCTATGGGAACCCCGATCATGCGGTAAAAAGGCTGGGAGACGGCTTCGGACAGCTGCTGTCCTTTTTGTATGCAGAGATCAGAGGGGATATCGTATATGTTTTTGAGGGCCGCCTGACAGAGATCACCATTTTGAATGAGGTATTTCTTGAGGTATACAACCTCTTTTCCCAGGCTTGGGAGGAGGGAAAGGCAAAGCCGGCCCTGCAGCAGGTGAAGGATTCCCTTTATTGGTTTGTCAGCGATTATGCGGACAGGACCCTGACATGGCGGGTGAGGGAGGGCCTTGATCCTGCTCTTTCCTTTGGCACGGACATCATCCGGAAGGCGGATCTGACGGATGCCAGATATCTGTACCAGTATGGGGAATACGTATCAGAGACAGAGCTTGCCCTGGCTTCCTTTATGAATACCCTGCCTCAGGAAACCATTGACCGGATGGCAGACACCTATACCCAGGGCTACAAAAGGGGCTTTGAGGTGATGGGCAGGGATCTGAGCAAAAAGAAGACGGTGGTGATGGAATACAGGCTGGGCTTTGAGCGGATGATGAGAAAGGCGGCAGAGAACTTCCGCGCCATGGGCCTGGAGCCTATCTGCTACAGGACGGCAGTGGAATCCATCAACCGCAGGTCAAATGGAAAGCGAGGCTATTATGGAACATCCCCCAACCGCCAGTATGAGTACGACCACCGCTACGACAGTGCCCTGTACATGGGAAATGCCTTTAAGGAGCGGAAGCTGTCTGTGCTGAAGGCTGCCTACGAGGAGTATAAGGAGCTTGCCTCCCTCTGTGCGGGCCCTGCCCTGGTGGAGACCTTTGGGGAGGAGGATTTCTCCCCTGTGAATAAGAAAACAGCCCTGTCGCTGAACACTCACCAGGAGGAGCTCACTCTTTCCTATGGAAATGAATCACGGCGCATCATAAACCAATATATGCCGGGGGACGAGACCAGCTTTACGATCATCGCCTTTCCGGTGCCGGAGATCGGGCCTGATTTTGAGGAAATCTTCCGGGAGACCATCCGCATCAATACCCTGGATTATGAGAAGTACAGGGATATCCAGCAGTGCATCATCGATGCATTGGACGAAGCGGCCTGGGTGGAGATCACTGGCCGGGACGGCAATGAGACCTCTATGAAGGTAATGCTCCATGAGCTGAAGGACAGGTCAAAGGAAACGAATTTTGAAAACTGCGTGGCGGATGTGAACATCCCCCTGGGAGAAGTCTTCACCTCCCCGGTTCTCACAGGAACAGAAGGCCTTCTTCACGTAAAGCAGGTGTATATCGAGGGGTATTCCTTCCGCGATCTGCGGATGGAATTTAAGGATGGAAGAGTGACGGAGTTTGGGTGTGGGAATTTTGTGATGGATGGGAATGCTGCGTTGGGCGGCGCTGCGGCATGCAGCAGAGCTGCAGCGGGCCAAGGTGCTGGGAAAGACAGCAGGGTTATAGCGGAAGCCATGGCTCAGGGCCGCTCCCTGGTGAAGCAGGTGATCATGCGCAATCATTCCTGGCTGCCTTTAGGTGAGTTTGCCATCGGTACGAATACGGCGGCTTATGCCATGGCAGAGAGATTTGACATCGGAGGAAAGCTGCCCATCCTCATTGCGGAAAAGACAGGGCCCCACTTTGCCGTGGGCGATACCTGCTACAGCTTTGCGGAGGATTCCCCTATGTACAACCCTGACGGCAAGGAGGTCATTGCCAGAGACAACGAGATATCCGTCCTGCGCAGGGAGGATATGGGAAAGGCATATTTCAGCTGCCACACGGACATTACGATCCCTTATTCAGAATTGGGAGATATTAAGGCTGTCACAAAGGATGGAAAGGTGACAGAGATCATCCGTCAGGGGCGGTTTGTCCTTCCTGGCACAGAGGAGCTGAATAAGGAATTTGAGGATACGAAAATCAGATAAATAAAAATCGGCGGCATCACATATGGTCCGGCTCCCGCTTCAAGGGAAGCCGGGCTGTTTCTTTCTAAACCTCACCATGCATGAAAGTCAGATGGCTCCGCGCTTTGCGCTCCCGCCATCCGCAGAATAAAGATAGAAGCCTTTTACGAAAACAATCCCGTTTTTTTGAAGATTTATATTGACTCCATAAATATTTCCTAGTATTATAATTATAAGTATTGATGAGATAAATACTAATACTTATTAGTAAAATTAATAATAATTATAGTCACAGATAATGAATAAAAAGGAGAATGAACAATGGCAAAAGTAGGAATTGTAATGGGCAGCGACTCTGATATGCCGGTTATGGCAAAGGCAGCCGAGATTCTGGACAAGTTTGGGATTGATTATGAGATGACCATCATCTCTGCCCACAGAGAGCCGGATATCTTCTTTGACTGGGCAAGATCGGCAGAGAAAAAGGGCTTCAAGGTTATCATTGCAGGCGCAGGCAAGGCAGCCCATCTTCCCGGCATGTGCGCAGCGATCTTCCCCCTTCCGGTTATCGGCATCCCTATGAAGACCTCCGATCTGGGCGGCGTGGATTCCCTCTATTCCATCGTACAGATGCCAAGCGGCATTCCGGTTGCCACTGTTGCGATTAATGGCGGAGCCAATGCAGGCATTCTGGCAGCAAAGATCCTGGCAGCCTCCGATGAAGCGCTTTTGGAAAAACTGAAGGCATACTCCGGGGAGCTGAAGGACGATGTGGTGAAAAAGGCAGAGAAGCTTGAGTCAATTGGTTATAAGGAATATTTATCTCAGATGAAGTAAAAGGGGCTCTGTTTACAGCCCGTTTCCAGGGCGGCAGTAAAGCACATACACAAACAAGTTGGAGGAAAGCAATGATGGATTATAAGAAAGCCGGAGTTGATATTGAAGCAGGTTATAAGTCAGTGGAGCTGATGAAGGAGCACGTAAAGAAGACCATGCGGGAGGAAGTGCTGGGAGGTCTGGGAGGCTTTTCAGGAGCATTTTCCCTGGCAAAGATCAAGGAGATGGAGGAGCCTGTGCTGCTGTCCGGTACAGACGGCTGCGGTACAAAGGTAAAGCTGGCGATCATCATGGATAAGCATGACACCATCGGTATTGATGCAGTGGCAATGTGTGTCAATGACATTGCATGCGCTGGCGGCGAGCCGTTATTTTTCCTGGATTATATTGCCTGCGGAAAGAATGTTCCTGAAAAGATCGCCGACATTGTGAAGGGCGTTGCAGAGGGCTGCCTTCAGTCAGAGGCAGCTCTGATCGGCGGAGAGACTGCAGAGCATCCGGGGCTGATGCCGGAGGAGGATTACGATCTGGCAGGCTTTGCCGTAGGCGTATGCGATAAGAAGGAAATGATCACAGGCGAGAGCCTGACACCAGGGGATGTGCTCATCGGCATGGCGTCCTCCGGCGTACATTCCAACGGCTTCTCCCTGGTGCGCAAGGTATTTGAAGAGGAGCTGACAAAGGAAGGCTTAGATACCTACTATGACAGGCTGGGAACTACCCTGGGCCAGGCCCTGCTTGCCCCCACGAAGATCTATGTAAAAGCCTTAAAGCGTATCAAGAGCGCAGGCGTTACAGTGAAGGCATGCAGCCACATTACAGGCGGCGGTTTCTATGAAAATGTTCCCCGCATGTTAAAGGACGGCGTCCAGGCTGTGATCCGCAAGGACAGCTATATCGTTCCACCGATCTTCAAGATGCTGGCAGAGAAGGGACAGATCGAGGAAAAGATGATGTACAATACCTTCAACATGGGCATCGGTATGGTCCTTGCAGTGGATGCAGCCGATGTGGATAAGACCATGGCTGCCATCAAGGCAGCAGGCGAGCAGCCATATGTGATCGGCTCCATTGAAGAGGGAGAGAAGGGTGTGACCTTATGCTGAGAGTAGGAGTGATGGTGTCCGGCGGCGGCACCAATCTGCAGGCCATTCTGGATGCCGTGGACAGTGGGAGGATCACCAATACAGAGATCAGGGTGGTCATCAGCAACAATCCGGGAGCCTATGCCCTGGAGCGTGCAAAAAACCATGGAATCGAAGCAGTATGCATTTCTCCAAAGGAGTATGAGAGCCGGGAGGCATTTAATAAGGCATTTCTGGCAAAGGTGGATGAGTACCAGCTGGATCTGATCGTGCTGGCCGGCTTCCTGGTAAAGATCCCGGAGGAGATGACCAGAAGATACGAGGGACGCATCATCAATATCCACCCGTCCCTGATCCCATCCTTCTGCGGCGTGGGCTATTATGGATTAAAGGTGCACGAGGCTGCTCTGGAGCGCGGCGTGAAGGTGACGGGAGCCACCGTGCATTTTGTGGACAGCGGAATGGATACCGGGCCGATCATACTGCAGAAGGCAGTGGAGGTCCGGGAGGGGGATACCCCGAAGATACTGCAGCAGAGAGTGATGGAGCAGGCAGAGTGGATCATCCTGCCCCAGGCCATCCATATGATCGCAAACGGACAGGTCAAGTACAATAAATAAAATACGATGCATCAGACAGGCTGGGGAGACCCGGTCTGTCTGCGGTGTTTGAGAGGCATACGAAAAAGCTGTCTGCTGCGGCTTTTTCGGTTATGAAGCATCCGGCAAAATGCGCCGTTGATGAATAATATAGATCTAAAGGAGGAAACGGCAGATGAAGGTTCTGATTGTAGGCGGCGGCGGAAGAGAGCACGCCATTGCATGGAAGGTAGCCCAGAGTAAGAAGGTAGACAAGCTGTACTGTGCGCCGGGAAATGCGGGAATCGCAGAGGTGGCAGAGTGTGTGAATATTGGAGTGATGGATTTTGAGGCGCTGGTTGCCTTTGCAAAGGAAAAGGAGATCGATCTTACCATCGTAGCGCCGGATGATCCTTTAGCGGCAGGTGCAGTGGATGCCTTTGAGGCAGCAGGCCTGCGCGCCTTCGGCCCCAGGGCCAACGCGGCGATCCTGGAGGGCTCCAAAGCATTTTCAAAGGACCTGATGAAGAAATACGGGATCCCCACAGCAGCCTACGAGACCTTCGACAACCCGGAGGATGCGTTTGAATACCTGGAGACAGCAGACATGCCCATCGTTCTCAAGGCCGACGGCCTGGCACTGGGAAAGGGCGTTCTGATCTGCAATACATTGGAGGAGGCAAAGGCAGGGGTCAAGACCCTGATGCTGGATAAACAGTTTGGCTCTGCGGGAAACAGGATCGTAGTGGAGGAGTTTATGACCGGCCGCGAGGTATCCGTGCTCTCCTTTGTGGATGGAAAGACCATCAAGATCATGACCTCGGCCCAGGATCATAAGCGTGCAAAGGACGGGGACCAGGGCTTAAATACCGGCGGCATGGGAACCTTCTCACCCAGCCCCTTCTACACAGAGGAGGTAGACGCATTCTGCCGGAAATATATTTACCAGCCGACCGTAGACGCCATGAGGGCGGAGGGAAGAGAGTTCAAGGGAATCATCTTCTTCGGCCTGATGCTGACTCCAAAGGGTCCCAGAGTGCTGGAATACAACGCCCGCTTCGGCGATCCCGAAACCCAGGTAGTATTGCCCAGAATGAAAAATGACCTGGTTGAGATCTTTGAAGCCTGCATTGACGGCACGTTGGATCAGGTAGAGCTGGAATTTGAGGACAATGCGGCTGTGTGCGTGGTCCTTGCCTCTGACGGATACCCGGAGCACTACGAAAAGGGCTTCGTGATCTCAGGCCTGGAGAAGTTCAAGGGCGCAGAAGGCTACTACGTATTCCACGCGGGCAGCAAGTTTGATGCAGAGGGCAACATCGTCACCAACGGAGGCCGCGTACTGGGCGTAACCGCCACCGGCCCAGACCTGAAAGCAGCCAGGGCAAATGCCTATAAAGCAACAGAATGGATCGGCTTTTCTAATAAGTACATGAGGTATGATATTGGGAAGGCGATTGATGAGGCTTGAGGGGATTTGAAATAATTGTCTTTTTGTAAATACATAGGTAATATTGGAAAACAAAGGTAACAAGATGATGGAAAACGATACTTTTGTCGTAAATACATCGGTAACAAAAGTCAACCAGGGTCAGAGTATTTTAGCGTGCTTTGGCCTTTGGTTGTTTAATACCAATTTATACCAGCAGATATTTGTAATGAAAAAAGAAACCGCCATAAATGACGGTTTCTCGGTTACAAAATTACCAGGATTACTCCTGCGTTTACAACATCATATTAGCATATGCCATCAGATTTGTCAAACAGTTTTGTAACTGTAACAGCATATGCGGAAACCGTTCAAATGATGCCAAGAGTAGATAATTTTTTGCCGACTTCATCTAAAACAACAGGTTTTACATCTCCGAATTTTTCAAAATGGCATCGAGAAAGGCTGACCTGCGTAATACGTGTAATATTAGCCCAACGAGGCATAAGCGGAAAGCCATATACCTTTTCTACTTTTACATTGTAATTCATATCCTTGGGCTCCTGAGATGATAATGGAATCACGATCAGTGAATCTTTCAGATTCTTTAAGATAATTGCTGGATGCCGTCCTCCAAATTCAGAACCGATATTATAGCCAAAATCTACCCACAGAACTGTTTTCCGAATCAATACCAGGGAACGCATGATTATCTCAATATCGGCGTTTGGTATACTGTTTTTCTTCACAGAAATTACATATTGACCAGTTTCTTTATTGAACTGGTAATATTTTAGAATCAGTTTCTGCTTTTCTGCTCTTAACCAGTTGAAACTGGCTGGTTTAATTGTGTTTGGAAGGGCGGAAGCAGGGATCTGAAATTGTTTTTCATTCATGATCAGATTTGTTTTAAGTGCCGTCCATTTATAGTATTCATTCGCCAATTTGATATGCTCCTGATTAGTAGTATCAATTTGGGAGAAATGTTGTTCCAATGTTTCAAAAACGGTATCAAGTGAGAAACGAGTATTTTCTAAAGTAATCGTTTGTTTCATAAAATCTCCTCATAACTCTTAAAAGACTGAATCTATTGTAACAGATGTTTAAGAAAAGGACAATGGTAATCTGGATGGGTTCTGGAAAAGGATATGAGGAACAAAAGAGTGGATTAGGGGGAAGTTTGGATACCAGGCCTTTATATTTTGTGGACTCGAACTAAATGAGTAAATCAGAGAAAATAATTACGTTTTAACCACAGTTTATATTAATAAGAAAATATCAGTATACTGTATATTTCCGATGTATTTCCAAAAGACGGAAGCCTGTTTCGGATGTATTTACAAAGAAACAATAATTGTTTTTTTCCACCTCTATCCGAAATTTGTGTCTGTAACTATTAGAGATTTTTTCCTCTATCGGAAACAGGGGCAGAAAAGTAAGGATAAGAGAACCGGATAATTTGTGCTGGATGTGCGGCATGGATATCCGGTTTTTCTAGTAGAATGAGAAGACATAATAAACCATTGATTTATGGCAGTATTTTATGTATTCTTATATTTGTGGGACATACAATGGGAAAATAGCCCTATTTACTGCCAAGATATGGAGTTGATAAATCGATATTTATGAGGTGTGATTGTATGGAGTTGACAGACGAAATCAAAAAATTGTTGTACTCTTGCGGAGCTGATTTGGTTGGAATTGGGGATATAAGCGAGGTTGAAAATTGTAATTTTAAAACAGGAATTTCTATCGCTGTTGCACTACCTAAAGATATCATCATTGACTTACAGAAAGCTCCAACGAAAGAATATTATGATTTATATTATTCTTTAAACAAGAAATTAAATGAAATCGTTATGGCAGGAGAAGACTTTTTGAAAAAAAGAGGATTTGAAGCTTATGCACAGACCACAGGACGTGTGGAAGTAAATCAAAATAAACGCTCTAAACTCCCCCATAAAACGGTAGCTACAAGGAGCGGACTTGGCTGGATTGGGAAAAATTGTTTATTGGTAACTCCTCAATATGGCTCTGCCATCCGTCTTTCTTCTTTGCTGACCAATGCACCTTTGAAATGTGATGAGCCGGTCAGTCAATCTTATTGTGGAACATGTAGCCAATGTGTAAAAAATTGTCCGGCACAGGCATTAAAGAACAGTTTATGGACGGTTGGTATGCCAAGAGAAAAAATTGTAGATATAGAAAAGTGTTACAAAAAACAAGTAGAGATAATGTTAAAAAGTACGGGCATTGAAACAGATTTATGCGGAAAATGTTTTGCGGTTTGTTCATATACCAAAAGATATCTGTAAGATAGAACTTTATAAATTCTAGATTGTCTGGCTGATTTAAGGGCGTTTTATTAAAAAACAGCAGCCGATTGCCTGAATATATAAAATGTCCGGTTTTTCTTGTAGAATGCGGGAACTTTTTTGGATAACGGAAAGAGACAGGAATGAAAAAGGGAAAAGATTTTGTGGCTATTCTGGAAACGAAACAGGACTTATAGGTGGAAAAAGTAAGGACGATTGTTGGAATCTATATTTCGGATAGAGAACGGAAAAGGGAAAAATGGGAACCTATATTTCCATGGAAAAGGGCGAATTTGTTTCGGATAGGAAGGGAAAAGAACAATAATTGTTTAGTCCTATTTACATCGGTAAAATACCAAAACATCGGTAAAATAGGTGGAAATTTCGAGATTTTGTAATCCTAATTACATCGGAAATGAGAGTCCTAGTTTAATTCCTGCAAGGCGATGGAGAGAATGGGCAGAGAAGTGAGTTATGCCCCTGTAGATTCGACTGGCGTGGTGAATCTGGAATGGTTGGACAAAAACATAAAAGAGAATACACGACTGGTATCAGTTATGTTTGCTAATAATGAGATTGGATCCATTCAGCCGGTCTCTGAAATTGCGGCTATTGCACATAAGCATGGCTGTCTTTTCCATACAGATGCGGTTCAGGCTGTAGGTCATGTGGCAATTGATGTTCATGCTATGGATATCGATATGCTTTCTGCCTCTGCACACAAGTTTAATGGACCAAAGGGCATAGGCTTTCTCTATGTTAGAAAAGGAATAGCAATACTCCCTTATATTGATGGCGGAAGCCAGGAGAAAGGTTATCGTGCAGGAACTGAAAATGTTGCCTCTATCGTGGCTATGGCAAATGCACTTCAGGTGAACTGTGCTCAAATGGCAGAGAATGAGAAGTACCTGAAGTTTTTGGAGCGGCAGCTCCTTGATGGATTATCTGAGGCCGGAGTGGATTATATCCACAATGGATCGGATGATCGGATCCCGGGTAATGTGAGCTTATCGTTTAAGGGATTTGAAGGCGAAGCTCTTTTGCATCGGCTGGATTTGATGGGAATCTGCGTATCGACAGGATCTGCTTGCGATAGTGTAAACACACAGCTGTCTCATGTGATCAGAGCGATTCATGTGCCGGAGGCGTATGTAAAAGGGACCATTAGAATATCGCTTGGGAAAAATAATACAGCAAAAGAGGTTCAGAAAATTGTCGGAGCCTTGAGCAAGATTATCTGTGGGTGAGAATGTGTGGAAGAGAAACTTTACTACCTGATAGAACAGGAATCCCGTTTTAATCAGAACAGAAAGGTCAGGGATATGCAAAATCCAGATGGAACAGCATCGCTAATAAAACGCCGATCTCTGTAAGAAACAACCGCGAGATTGGAGGCTGTGCGTCATTTGCTTACATGGGAAGGTTTGAGAAAAAGGTACTGTGTCGTCTGACGGTCTTGATGGATATATGGAATCATACTGGATTGATTATAACTTTGCTTCGTGCGGAAGGCGTTCAGCGTTGTGTTGAATTAAAACTTTTAAGGATATAGACAATTAATGCTGGAAAGCAAATAATGAGTCAGGTTTGTGAGAACCATTGATTTTATCGGGATATTTGCGTATAATATAAGTGAACAAAGGAAATATGTATTATTTAAAAGCCATAATTGCGAAAAGGAGGTGCTGCTATGGCTACATCGAGTATTTTGACCAATGTGATCATTCGTGATCCAAAAAAAGCGGAAGCCTTTGCAGATGCGCTGGAAGCGTCCAGCCGTGATCCAAAGCGCAGGCCCTCGGCACCGGCAATCCCTGTGCTGCGTGATGCAGATGCGATTCGGAAATTTTTGGCAAAGAAGGAACAGAAAAAGTGAACGAATATGCGGTTTTAAATATTTTGGATTACATGGATGTGATTGGAGAGGACGGTCTTCGGGCTGCCCTCTCTGGGTTTTCTTGCTCAAAAAATCCAGAAATAGAAGAATTTATGAAGAAGAATGCGATAGAATTCGCAAAAAGGAAAATGTCCATTACATATCTCCTGATTGATAAAGAAGGAAGGATACTTGGCATCTTTGCACTGGCCCATAAGGCGCTGCAGGTTATGGGAAGGGAGTTATCTGGAACCATAAAGAAAAAACTCCTGAGGTATGCTCAGACAGATGAAGAATCAGGAGAAATGACACTGTCCGCATTCTTGATTGGCCAGTTTGGAAAGAATTATCAGTATCCCGAGGCTTTGCCCATCAGCGGACTGCAGCTGATGGACGCAGCGTTTGATATACTGGAGCATGTTCAGCATGAGATTGGCGGTGGAGTGGTTTATCTTGAATGTGAGGAAAAGGCGAAACTGCTGGAATTTTATCAGAGCGAAAAGAATAAATTCCGTATTTTTGGAGAAAGATATTCTGAAAAGGACGGTGTAAAGTACATTCAGTTACTGAAGATTTTTTGAAAATGTAGTAAGTTGAAATGAATGTGGTATTTGCCCGTAACTTTATACCACAAGTAGAATGACAAAACCTGAATCCTGTGATAAGATAATCACAGAACGAAGGAAATAAGGGCAGAGGCCCGGAAAGGAGAACCGTCATGATGAACAGAGTCATTGCATCCGTATATCTGTATAGCCATAGCAGCCTGTCACTCGAACATGAATACGAGGGACTTCGTGTTGTGCGCTCATACAGAGACAGTTACCTGGATTGCAATGGTTTCATGACGTGATACTTCCGCTTTCACATCAAACCGAATTTTTGCATGCCGCTTGTCCTGTTGGGCAGGCGGTTTTTTATGTGCAAAAAGGAGGAAAAGACGATGCCGACCATCAATATAACAGCTACAGGAGACAATATTAAAAAGATGAGAAAGGCCGCTGGACTGACAGTCAAAGATCTGCAGAATATCTTCGGATTCGGAACACCACAGGCAATCTACAAATGGCAGAATGGAACTGCACTTCCAACCGTAGATAATCTGGTCGTGCTGGCGGCAGTATTTGGCTGTAAGATTGATGATATTCTGGTTGTTAATGCAACGGAAGTACAGAAAACAGCATAATAACATGCAGGAGAACAACACTCCTGTATACGGCCCCCTGGTCTAGTTGGCTAGGACATCACCCTTTCAAGGTGGTAACGCTGGGTTCAAGGTCTGCGTTCCACTCCGGTCGGTGCGAAAACGTGTGCCACTGGCACACCGCACCCCGCGGGGGTCACTGTGGCTATAGTTCAGAGGTAGAACGGCGGATTGTGGATCCGCATACGGGGGTTCGAGGTCTACGCTCCGCTTCGGTCGGCGCTAGACGGATATCCACTGGATATCCAGCGCCCTTGGTCACATTATAGGTGGATGTGCCGAGTTGGTCGAAGGCGGCGGACTGTAAATCCGTTACATAAGAAACAGCGCAGGTTCAAATCCTGCTCCACCTACTTTGCTGACATGGCGGAATGGTAGAAGCTCCAGGTTCAGAACCTGGTGGAGAGATCCGTGCCGGTTCAAGTCCGGCTGTCAGCATGATTGGAGATTTGGCAGAGAAGGCTGAATGCGCCGGTCCTGAAAACCGGAGGCCTTAAATGGTCCGGGGGTTCGAATCCCTCAGTCTCCGTTTATGCTTGTGTGTGCGAATGGTAAGCAGCTACACTGCTAATGTAGTATTCGGAAAATATCCGGGTTAAGGGTTCGAATCCCTTCGCAAGCGTTTATGCCCCTGTAGCAGAATTGGCATATGCACCGGATTAAGGATCCGGGCGCTGAAAGGCGCGTGTGAGTTCGACTCTCACCAGGGGTATTAAACATTTTTTAAGCATTAGATGTATATTCCTGACTGATAAAGTCATAATTATATTCTGATTGCCAGTCGGTATTATATTGTTCTGGATCATATTCATCTGTAGAAATACCATGAAATGCACAATAGTGCTTAATTTCATCTTCAGCAGGTGAATTGCAAATGGAAAAATGGACTTTTTGAATCTTGTTGTCGCTTCTTTCTTCTGTAAAATCAACGTGAAAATCTGTTTTTGCGCAAATAAGTTTTATAGCAGGCAAGAGCATATCCTTTTTTATCAGCTTATATGGATAGGTGGAGTCACCTGTGAGCAACTTTGCCAGTTGTCCCGGTGTAAAGGTGCCTGAATGAAACCGATGCACTGTAAAAAATAAGTACAGGATAACGGACGAAAGCGTATGTAGCCGAAACAAATATTTGAGGTCTACAAATTGAAAATAGTTATATGTTCCATTTTTCCAGTAACGGATAAATTCCGGAGAAAATTTAATAGCAAGCAGGTCTTTATGAACATCTGCATCCAACGATTCCAAACAAACCATACGGTGCATGCTTTTTCCCCGGTATCTCCGAAATTTTAGTGGCTGTCCTGTAATAGATTCCAAATGTGAAATAATACGATGAGCATGATGGACATGGTTGCTGCTGGATCCTCTATACTGGTGAGCAAGCACTCCGCACAGGTCGGTAATATGTATGGTAATTTCCCTTCTGTATTCACCATCAAATGAAAAAAATATAAAAAGCAGCGCTTTTAGGGTAATGGCAGAGACAGGCTTTCCATCGGAAAAGGTGAGTCCAGTATCCAGTAGAGCTTCTGGAACCTCAACAAGTAAATTGGATTGATTCAACATATCGTCTCCTTTACCTTAGTGAATAAATGGTGAGTAAAAATACGTCTAATCGGTTTTAAGTGGAATATATTTTTGTGTGGCCATGTCATAATCGTATGAGTTCATCCACTGAGTGTTGCGAATCAGAATTAACAATCAGATTTATAGATAGAGATAATGTTTATATGATTATAATTTATGATGACCATTGTTCATTTCAAAGATGTGATAGTGGATTAACTGGCGAGAAAAATTATAAAACTTTAAATGAAATGTATAATGCACAACAAATAGATGACATTATACTGGAAAGAGATTGGGATAAAATTGTTGAATTTGATTGCGTAGATTTTGAAATATTAGGTTATTGGTAATAGTTACAACCTCTTAATTTTTAGAGATGACTGAAGCAGTAAATCGTTAAGGAAAGAATCGAAGGTGGTGCAAACGAAAAAGCAGCTCCAAAATC
>NZ_JAJCIC010000005.1 GCF_020554865.1 Lacrimispora sp. 210928-DFI.3.58 | reverse complement strand
GGCGATAAATGTAGAAAAGTCCGAGCTCTCGCTCGGGACTTTGTCTACAGTCTGAGGGCTGCTAAAGCAGCCTCCATAAATGCATTTTAAGCCAAAAAAACGCGGATATTTTCCCATATGGAAAACACGGCGTTCTTTTTCGCTGCCCGCTTTCCAATAGGACTTTACAAATTGATTGAATTTTAGAAAAAATGATTGAATTTTAGATGTAATAGTGATACTATAACTTTGTATGTACTAGTCAATTTATATTTCTTTTGACATAATCTACATTATGTCCGGGCACAGATCGTGATGCCTCTATTCCCAGCTTTCCCATTAACAACAAAACCCAGCTCCAGCTGTCTTTGAAATGCTTCCTTGCTGCTGATCATGGTATAGCGTCTGGTTGTTTCCACACTGCTGTGCCCAAGATAATCCGCCAGCCGGATCAGATCTTTTTCCCTCTCATAATAACAACGCGCAAACAGATGGCGCAGATTATGGGGAAATACCTTTGTGGCTGCCACATTAGCCGCAGTACAAAGCTTCTTCATACCAGCCCACACATATCTCCTATCTACTGGTTTTCCTTTACCTGTTACGAAAATGCTTCCATGCTCAATCTTCATCTTCCGGCAATAATCCTTCAGCAAAATTGTCAGAGAGCCCGACAGAAGAATTACTCTCTGCTTTCCTTTGCAGCTGATTTCCACAAGCTGGCTTTTCAGGGCCTCCACTGTGATATACTGAAGCTCACTGACTCTGATCCCTGTGGATGCTATGGTCTGAAGAATACAGCTTAGCTGCGTCCTTTTCTCCTTTTTTGCTATTTTTACCAGATTTCTATACTCCTGAAATGTCAGCTCACGGGATTCCTCCCGAAACAAGCGCCTCTGCATACGGCAGATATTCACACAGCACTCCGGCCTTTCCATAAACCGAAGGTAGCAGTTTAAGGCAACCAGCATAGAGTTTACACTGGAGGTCATATATTTTTTCTGGAGATATTCCTTGTACAAGAGCACCTGTGCTTTCTCCCAGCTCTCCATTCCTACATACTCCAGAAAATGCCTGGCATCCCTCACATACTTATCAATTGTATTCCTGCTTTTCTCCCTGCTGCGAAGCCATTCAGCAAACTGCTCCAAACTTGTTTCCTGTTTTTCCATCATCGGAACCCTCCTTATATAATGTCTGCCATATCCCTATGGTCTCATTATAGCGTGCCCCATTTTCGGAAGCAAATTCGGGTCTTTTTATGAAATTGGCTTTTTATAAAGAGCGATAACAGGCTACATGGACAGATTATCTTCCATCCGCTTTCTCAGCTTTCTTGTCGTCCCCTCAATATCCTCTGCTGCAAAGATACCAGACACGATCGCCGCTCCTGCGGCCCCGCTTCCAGCCAGGCCATTTATGTTGTCCAGGCATATCCCTCCGATTGCCACTACAGGTATGGAGACAGCCGTACAGATGGATCTGAGCATTTCCATGGTCATGGGTTTTGCGTCTGCTTTTGTGGATGTCCCGAACACGGCTCCGCTTCCCAGATAATCAGCTCCCTGCTCCTGGGCTTTCAGGGCCTGCTCCACGGTCTTTGCCGTAACTCCTAATATGCGGTCCGGCCCCAGAAGCTTCCGGGCCAGCCCTGCATCCATATCCTTCTGTCCCACATGGACTCCATCTGCATCGCAGGCAAGGGCGATGTCCACATCATCGTCAATGATCAGGGGAACACCGTAGGCTTTTGTTAATCTGCGGATCTCACAGGCTTCCTTTAAAAATTCTTCGGACTTTTTGCCTTCCAGCCCCTTTTCACGAAGCTGCACCATGGTGGCACCTCCCTTTAGGGCTGCTTCCACCTGCTCATAAAGGCTCATTTTCCCTGTCCACGCCCTGTCTGTCACTGCATATATCAGCAGCTGGTCTCTACTGAACTTCAATTTTTTTCCCTCTTTCCAGCATTTTATCATCTAATGTGCTCATACAATCCAAAAGGTGCATGCGGAAGGTCCCGGTTCCGCCCTTTGCGGCTGCCGTTTTCTCATAGGCCAGCTCACCGCAGAGGCCGTGGGCGCATACCGCCATAACGGCTGCCTTCTCATAGAACAGGGCAGACGGTTCCCCATCCTCCCTGCAGGCTTCCGCTCCCAGAAATGCTCCCAGCACACCGTCCAGCATACATCCGCTCCCCGTTATCCGCCCCATAAGGGGATGACCGTTCTTAATACGGTACACGTGCGCATGCCCTGCAACCAGATCTTCCTTCCCTGTCATGATGATAACAGAACCTGTGAGGGAGCGCAGGGAAACGGCAGCCATACTGCTTTCGCTTTCATGCATATGATCCGGCTCTGCCAGCAAAGCCCCTTCACGGGCATTTCCTGCTGCTTCAGCTGCATCCGCTCTGCAGGTGCTTCCCGGCTCCGTCACCGCATCCACCCCGCAGGTATTTCCCGGCTCCAGACCCCTTAAGGCCTGCTCCAGAGCCGCGATCTCAGATACATTTCCGCGGATAACAGCAGGCCTTACTTCCTCAAGCACCCGCAGCACCGCCCTCCTCCGAAAGGAGGAGGCCGTGATGCCCACCGGGTCCAGGACAATAGGATGGCCCAGGGACATGGCCTTTTTTCCAGCCAGTATCATGGACTCTGCCGTCCATTCTTCCAGGGTTCCCATGTTAAGCACCAGGCTCTGGCAGATGGAGGTCACGTCCTCCACCTCGTTCCTTCCCTGGGCCATAATAGGGGAACCGCCTGCAGCCAGTACCATATTTGCCACATCTCCCGCTGTTACATAATTCGTTATGCAGTGTACCCTGGGAGCTGATTCCCGCAGGCCATGCATCCATTGTCTCTGTATCATTTTCTGTGTTCCCTCTGTTATTTCAGGTAACTATTCAGCCATGCGGCAATTTGTGCGGGAATATGCGTTGCAAGCTGGCTTGCATAAGCATATTTCTGTACAAATTGATATATGGCAGACAGCCAAAGCTTCTTGTTTTCATGCTTTTTGAAAACAAGAAGATGGCATGGCTGAATCGTTACTATTTCAGCCTGGCGGCCTCTGTTTCTGAATCCAGCATATGCTTCAGATACAGGAATACTCCTGACTTGCAGAGCACTCCCATTAAAAACGCTGCAAATATTGTACCACACAATGTACTCATAAGGAAGGGCATCACGTAGGCAAAAACGGCTGCCTCCTTACCCATGATAAGGGTGGCGACCGGATAGCACAGCAGGCCTCCCAGGATCCCGGTGCCGAACACTTCTCCTGCATAGGCCGCCCACAGCTTCCCTGAAAGGCGGTAAAGCTCTGCTCCTACGTATGCTCCCACCATACTTCCCGGAAAGGCCAATAAGCTTCCTGTCCCCATAAGGTTGCGGATCAGGGACGTGCAGAAGGCCATTGCCACACCGTACATGGGTCCCAGAAATACGCCTGCAATGACATTTGCAAGATGCTGGATCGGGAAGCATTTGGATGCCCCGATGGGGATCGAGAAGGTCGACAATGACACAGCCACCGCCACCAGCATGGCACTGACAGCCAATTTCTTCACATTCATTTTCATAATAAACCTCCATGCGCCCGGTTGCCCAACGCGCCGCCGCGCCATGAAAGCCTGGCGGGCGCACCTGGCATACCTGCTTTCGTGCCGCCTACCCGGCACAGGATTTTCATAGTAACTGCCTTCGCACTGTCATCATTCATCATAAATGCTGACGATCTCTCCGTCCAGTATACGGTTCATGTTCTTTACTGCACAGAAATTTCCGCACATGGAGCAGGTATCCTCCTTCTCCGGCTTTGCGGAAGCCCTGTACCTGCGGGCCTTCTCAGGATCCATGGAGAGCTCAAACATCCGCTCCCAGTCAAGCTGCTTGCGGGCCGTGCTCATTTCATAATCCCAGTCTGCTGCTCCCTTGATGCCCTTTGCGATATCGGCTGCATGGGCTGCGATCTTAGAAGCGATGATACCCTCCTTCACATCATTGACATCCGGCAGGCGCAGATGCTCTGCTGGTGTTACATAGCACAGGAAGGAGGCTCCGTTTGCCGCTGCAATAGCGCCTCCAATGGCTGCGGTGATATGGTCATAGCCCGGAGCCACATCCGTCACCAGCGGGCCAAGTACATAGAAGGGTGCGCCCTTGCAGATGGTCTGCTGCACCTGCATGTTCGCTGCGATCTGATTCAGAGGCATATGGCCCGGTCCCTCGATGATGACCTGTACATCCTTCTCCCAGGCCCTTCTTGTAAGCTCTCCTAAGGTTACAAGCTCCTCGATCTGGGAAATGTCCGTTGCATCTGCAATACATCCCGGACGGCAGGCGTCTCCCAAGCTGAGGGTCACATCATACTCACGGCATATCTCCAGGATCCTGTCATAGTGTTCATAGAAGGGGTTCTCCTGGCCTGTCATCTCCATCCATGCAAAAATGATGGAACCGCCTCTTGATACAATGTTTGTCAGGCGCTTTGTCCTCTTGAATCGGTCGGCAGTCTGGCGGTTGATGCCCACATGGATCGTCATGAAATCCACGCCGTCTTCTGCGTGCATTTCCACAATTTTGATCCATTCCTCGGAGGTGATCTCCTTTAACGGCTTGTGGTAGTAGACCACAGCGTCATAGATCGGCACAGTGCCAATGATCGCAGGACACTCAGCAGTCAGCTTTCTCCTGAATTTCTGTGTGTCTCCCCAGGAGCTTAAATCCATAATGGACTCCGCCCCCATTTTTACGGCGTCATTTACCTTCTCCAGCTCCATATCCAGGTCCTTGCAGTCCCTGGAGGTTCCCAGGTTCACGTTGATCTTTGTCTTTAACATGGAGCCGATCCCGTTAGGCTCCAGGCATTTGTGGTTTTTATTGGCAGGGATCGCCACCTTTCCTTCTGCGACCAGCTTCATAAGCTCACTGGCATCAAATTGTTCCTTTTGGGCTACCTTTTTCAATTCCTCTGTGAGAATCCCTTTTCTGGCAGCATCCATCTGCGTGGTGTAGTCCATCATTTTTCCTCCTTTACGATACGCCTTAAACCAAAAATGGCCCATACCCCGCAGGGCATGGACCATAACACAAACAATGCTGGCATTGCACATCCATATTTCCCTACGTTGGCATTACCCAAATCAGGTACAATAGGTCGAAGTTCGATTACTTCCTCTCAGCCTGCTTCACAAGCTCCCTGTTCGTCATAAGCATAGCACCGGGAAAGGCGGATGTCAATGAAAAGATCCTCTCAAAGCAGAAAAATCGATCTGCTGCGTCAGGGCTTTCGTACGCCCTTATCTGTTCGCATCATCTTCTCTGCTGGGAACCACTACGCTGTTGTAGATCCCCTTCAGTGTATTGCGGAAATTGGTGATGTCATTCCTCAGGATCGCCATTCTCAGACCATTTTCCTTCATCTCTTTCATACGCTCATAGGTTGGCGGTGCAACCGGCCCCATTAATGGAATTCCATGCTCCTTTGCCGCCTTATAGAGCTTTTCAAATCTTGTCTTTACTTCCGGCATGTCCAGGTTATAGCAGTCCGGCTTGCCCAGGGCCAGAGAAAGGTCAGAAGGCCCTAAGTTGACCATATCAAGCCCTGGCACAGACAAGATTTCTTCCATATTGTCAAAGAACTCCGGATCCTCTGCCAATGCCACACACAGGGTATTTTCATTGGACCACTTGATAAAGTCCTGATAATTGTAATCCTCATCGCATCCATAATGGGCAGCTCTCACATCGCTGCATGCGCCTCTCACACCATAAGGCGGGAACTTTGCCGCACGGACCATCTGGCGGACGTCCTCTGCAGTACGGCAGTGTGGAACAACAACCGCATCCGCACCGAACTCAAATGCCTGGCGGATCATGACCTCATCATTTGCCTTTACACGGCATACAACACCAAGTCCTGCTTCGTTTGCAATCGCGATCAGATCACGCAGCTCAGATGCAACAGGAACCGGAGTATGTTCCGTTTCAAGAAAAATGAAATCAAATCCACAGTAACCGATCATTTCAATGATCGCTGCGCTCTGGGAAAATACTCCCATGCCGCATAATGTTTTTCCCTCAGCCAGCTTCTTTTTGATAATATTCTCTCTCATACGTTTTCTCCTATCAATCAAAATGTGTGATAACAATTAAAGCAATAAGTTCGGAAGGAATGTAACAATTCCCGGAATAAATGCTACTAAAAATACAAAGATTACTAACAGCCCGATCATAGGCAGCAGCTCTTTTACAATATTTGCAATCTTAACGCCGGAGACAGCAGAGGTAACAAACAGAAGCTGTCCGTAAGGCGGCGATACCATTCCGATCATAACATTGACACAATACATTACTCCAAAATGCACCAGGTCAATTCCAAACTGGTTCACCAGAGGAAGAATGATCGGAAGAAATACCAATGTGATCGTATTTGTCTCAAGGAACATTCCCATGATCAGGAACATGACATTAATGATCAGCAGGAATACATATTTATTTGGTGCAAAATTCAGTACAAAGCCGGAAAACAGTACCGGGATCTTCTCATATCCTGCAATATACTGGATCATTGAAGCACAGCCGACTGTGATGACTACTGTACCGATTCCGATCGCCGTATCCTTTAAGATCTGAACCAGGTCCCTTAACGAAAGGGCTCTGTATACTACATAGGATACGATAAGCGCATAGATTCCTGCAATGGCTCCTGCCTCTGTTGGTGTCACTACACCTGTATAAATGCATCCTAAAAGGATCACCGGTGTCAGCAGCGCCGGAACCGCACTGATGGTATAGGAAATAAATTCCTGCTTCGTAAGCACCCTGCCCATAGGGAAATTTCTCTTTTTCGCAATAGCAAAGATATATCCGCAGAGGATCAATACCATGACTACCGCTGGTATCATACCACCCATAAAGAGCTTTCCTACCGGAGCACCTGACAGGGATGAATACAGCAGCATGGTAATACTGGGCGGAAAAATAGGGCTCAGGATCGCAGATGCCGCGGTGATCGCACAGCTGAATCCGCCGTCATATCCCTTTTTTCTCATCTCAGTGATCTCCATATTTCCCAGACCAGAGGCATCTGCCGTTGCAGAGCCGGACATACCTGCAAAGATCAGGGATGCCACTACATTGACATAGGCAAGTCCGCCTCTGTGCTGTCCTACGATCGCATCGCAGAAATCAAAGATCTTACTTGTGATCTTTCCGGCATTCATAACATTGGCCGTAAAGAGGAACAGAGGGACTGCGATCAGAATATAGTTGTTATAGTACATACTGAGTACGTTCGTTGCCACCAGCTTTAAATTCTGTCCTGTATGCAGCATGTAAACAATGCCCATTGACATCATTCCTATGCCCAGCGGAAGCCGGAAAATCATAACCACTGCGAGCATGGCAAAGAAAAGAATTACGCCTGAACTAATGCCCATTTAATTTTCCTCCTTTCCGTTGTCCTTAAGCCCCTCAAAGCCTCCGGCCTCTTTTAAAAGCCTGATATCCTTCAAAAGATCCCTCAGTGCATAGAGCATGACACTGACAATAAACCAGATCATGGGCGCATAGTAGTATTTTAGCGGCACCTTCAGCGCAGTGCTGATGGTACGGAGGGATATCAGATACCGGCAGGTAGGCAGGACCAGGATTGCAAATGGAACAGAAATCAACAGATTGCTGATCACCCGCATCCACCACTGTGCCACCGGTCCGAGGAGATCATAGACAATGGTAAACCTTACATGCCTGTCCTTTCTCATCACATAGGAGGCAGAAAAAAGCACGGTCCATATATAGCAGGCCAGCTCCACGTCCGTGCTCCACAGGCACGGATCGCCAAGGATATACCTGGAAAACACTGCCCAGAAGAATGTTAAAAACAGGATGGAAAAGGCTGAGATCGGAATCCAGAGTTCTACGATATTGAGGATTTTATCCATCATATTTTCTTGTTTTGACATCTTATCGTCCTTTCCACTCAAGTGACTCTGCTAGTTTCCGGATGAGATGATGGTATTATAGGTATCCATATCCCAATCCTTTGCTTCCTCGGATGCGAGATAGAATTCGCGTGCATAGGTTTTAAACGCCTCCACATCCGGCGTCTGGATGCGGATTCCACGTTCTTCACATTCCTTTAAAATATCGGCTTCTTTTGCCTGAACTGCTGCATCATTTTCCTTCACTGCCTCCACAATGACCCTGGTCAGCTCATCCTTCTGCGCATCATTCAAGGCATCCCACACATCACCTGCTACGCAGACCAGGTTAAAGTTATATTGATGACCAGTCAGCACGATCGTCTTCGTAACCTCCTGGAGTGCATTTGCATAGGAGGAGATCATATTGTTTTCCTGTGCTTCAATCGTTCCTGTCTGCATGCCCAGATATACCTCATTGGAATCCAGACTGGTCGCAGAAACGCCAATGGACTGTCCCATTTTTACCCAGGAAGCACCGTTTGGCACACGGCAGAGTATGCCCTTCAGATCATCCGGAGTCCGGACATCCTTGTCCTTTGCCAGCCATACATTTCGTGTGCTCAGATCAAAGGAAGTGATCGGCCAGAAGTGGAATTCATCATATACCTTCTGTGCAAATGTCTTTCCGGTCTCGCTGTAAGGATCAAAGAACTCTGCGATCTGCTGCGGGCTGTCAAACAGATATGTCATGGAATACATGTCGCACCAAAGAGCACCGTTATCATACAGATAAGAGGTCGGCAAAAATGCGATATCCACATCATGATCCATCAAAGCCTGAAATTCCTCGCTGGATTTAAACAGAGTAGAGTTGTCATAATGGGTAAATTCAAACATTTCATTTCCCTCTGCGGCTTTCGTGATCGCCTCCTGCAGCATCTGGGTGGGGCCGCCGGTCACCTGGGATGTGGTGGTGACAAGCGTCAGTTTTTCAATAGAAGGGCTGCCGCTTTCCACATCATTTCCTGCATCCGCTTTCTGTTCCGCGGCTGCCGTTGTCTGGCTAGTATTTGATGATCCGGTATTCCCCGAACCACAGCCTGCAAGCATCAGGATTCCCATCATAGCTACCATACCAAAGCAAGTTTGTCTGATCATTTTCTTCATTTCGTAATCCCCCTTATTTTCTTTAGATAAGATCCATATTAACCTTCACAACTACTTTTTTGATCTTTGCCGGTTCTTCCACCATCAAGCCAGGCCTGTGGATATCTTCCGGGAACAGGACCAGATAGTCGCCGCCTTTCAGCGTGATAAATGTTTCCTCCTTTACAGAATCAAAAAAGTAAATATCATTCTGCTCTTTTGATTCCGTTATGGTATCCTGGCCCACATCCGGTGCAACACCATATGTTTCTTCTCCTGTGCAAAGATACTGGATATCCAGATATTGCTTGTGCACTTCTGCCCGTCTTTGTCCAATGGGGCAGGTGGTGATCTCCTGGACCAGTGCATAGATGTCTTTGCCCTGGATCGGATAAGTTCCTACCTCCATTTTTGTAAAATCTTTGGACTTCAGATACTCAAGTGCTGTTCTGACTGCTTCTGGATATTTCTTCAGATCGTCATTTGCGCGAAACGATGAATATATCATATACCTCCTCCTTTATGATGCCTTTTTGATTGCTTCAACAAACTTCTGCGCTTTTTCTTTAATTCCTGCATAGTCCCCTGCGTTTACTAATGCATCCGGAAGCATTGCCTTTGTTCCAAAGGCTTTGACCCCTGCCTTTAAAAATTCGGGAATGGTTTCTGTACTTACATTGCATGTGATCTGGAGAGGAATGTGGCCCAGCGGACCTTTTAACATCTGTATATAGTGGGGCTCTTCAACAACATACATCTTTACCACGTCTGCTCCTGCTACATAGGCGTTATGGACTTCCGTAGGTGTCATAGCACCTGGGATGCACACCATTCCCAGTTCTTTTGCCCTTCGGATGATATTCTCATCCGTACACGGGGAGACGATCATCTCTCCACCCATTTCCTTCACAAAATCCACCTGTTCAACGGTAAGAACCGTTCCGGCTCCCACATAACCGTCTTCGCCGACCACCTGCTTCACAGCCTCAAACTGTTTTTGAAACTCTCCCTTTATATCCCGGCTGCTCTGGTTTAGGCAGACTTCAAAAAATTTTACGCCTCCTTCTTTTAATGCTTTTGCCACATCGGCTGCTTTCTCTGCAGGTACGCCTCTGAAGATCGCTACCAGCTTTGCCTCCATGAGATCCTGTACAGCATTTCTGTCTTCCATATCTTTTCCTCCTGAAAATAGAACTTATAATTCACGTGAATGATTTTTGATCTCTGTCTCAAATCTGATTCTATTATAATATTGCACAAACATTTTTACCAATTCTTAATAATCATTGAACATTATCACAAAAACTTATTGCAATGGAAAATTGTGATAAAGAGCTATTAGAAAAACTTATCGCAATTTCAGAAAAAGAAAAGAGACTGCTATGACCGCAATCTCTCTCAGACTATTCTGCATTTGTTAATAATTCCATAAAACGGTGTACAATAGGGTCCTCATCCGTGCCCTCGTTATAGATCACCACCAGATGCCGGAGCAGCTTCGGCTTCATTGACAGGAAATAGTACCCTGTCTTATCTGTCAAAAGACTCTCCGGCAGATAACTAATGCCATTTCCCTGGCTCACAAATTTCAGAGTAGACTCGACATTGCCTATTTCCATCGCAATGATAGGGCGGATATCATGCTGCTTTAATGCCTTGTCCACCATGGTTCTTGTGGTCGATCTGGGAAGAGGAAGGATCAGCCGCTCCCTCTTTAGCTGTGTCCAATTCACTTCATTTGGGCAGAATTCCAATCCTTGCGGATGCCAGCCTTCCGGCGCAACCAGCTTTATCTCCTCACATTTGAGTACCTTGTGCGGCAGCGGGAGCATTTGAACGGAATCGCAGGTAGTGATCGCAAATGTCAATTTCTTCTGCATCAATTTTTCCAGAAGTCCGTCAAAGTTGTCCTCGATCGCATGGATATCGATATCCTTATATGTCTTCTGCAGATGCCCGGAAGCAACCAGGAACCGGTCCATGCCTTCATGGGAGGAAATACCAATGCGGTAATTTTTCTGAGAAACATTTGCGATCCTGGCGATCTCTTCATATGCTGCTTTTTTGATATCCAGCATTTCTTTTGCTGCCCGGATATAAACTTCTCCTGCCCTTGTCGGAATCATTTCACGAATATTCCTTGTAAACAGCTGACAATTTAATTCCTTCTCCAATTTCGCCAGCGTCTGACTGAGGGTGGACTGGGAAACAAACATTTTCTGAGCTGCCCGCTGCATGTTCCGTTCATTTGCGATCTCTAAGATGTACTCTATCTGCCGTGTGTTCATGATCATAACTCCCCAAATAATACTCTGTAAATATTTCACATCATATCAGATTTTGCCGTTGCTGCCAAGGGGAAGGGCATGTAAAACCTTTCGTTTCCGCAGTTTGCGCTGGGCCTGCCGGGAGGAGGGCTGGGGCGACTTTGCAGGACCTTAGAAGTGCTTAGGCAGCTGGTTTTTTCGTTCAGAGCCGAATCAATGATTGTTTGAGCGCAGCGAGTTTCTTTGATTCGGCTCTGGCCTTTAGAAAAAAACAGGTGTCTTAGCACTTCTTAGGTCCGAAACCCGGAGCCTCCAGCCCTCCTCCCGGCAGGCCCAGCGCAAACTGCGGAAACGAAAGGAAAACCCAGCTCAAAATTTACACTGGAAATATTTTTCAAACTGTTCCTGGGCATTTCTTAAGGCGTCCTCCGGGGTGGTGACGCTGCTGTAGGCGTTCTTGACTGCCATGCCCAGAATGCTCAGGAAACGCCGCTCGTCAAAAGGCATCCCTGCCTTCTCCGGGATGCGGTTGCCTCTGGTGAGGGCAAAGCACTTTTTGGAGAGGTTCATCCATGGGAAGTTGTGGATCACCTCGTAGTTGTCATAGGTCCTTTTACAGGGAGAGGTGCTTCCCAAAAGGGAGGCGGCCGAGGAAATAGGCTCGCTGCACATCCATTTGATGAAGGATAAGGCATCCTCCGGGTGTTCGGAGTATTTTGACACTCCCAGGCTTCCTCCTCCGATAACGGGATTGGCGCCCGGCATCATGGTATAGCCGATCTTCCCTACCACGTTGGAGGCATGGCCCAGAAGATCGCTGGCATAGTTGCTGTAGAGGGGGGCCATGGCGAAATTACCTTCCGCAAAGCTTCTTGCCGTATTGGTCCACCAGTTACAGTAGTCTGCCGCCGTATAACGCTTTACTTCGATCAGCTCCTTTAAGGACTGAAGGGATACCTCCGAATCCAGGTGTATTTCCTGATTCCCGTCATAGAGGTTTTCCTGGTGGCTGAAGAGCCTTGACAGGAATTCGGAACCAGCCACACCGGTGGAGCCCAGGGTGATCGTGGCGCCATATTCCACTGGCGACATGGGATTTACAGCCCTGGTGAAGAAGGAGGCAATGCGGTTAAACTCGGAAAATGTCTCCGGCGGAGCCAGCTCTGTCCGAAACTGTTCAAAATACATCCTGTTATAGATCGGGCTTTCAAACAGATCCTTTCTATAATACAGTATCTGCACGCTGGGAGTGGAGGGAAGGGCGTAGATCTTCCCGTGGATCCTTGCATAATGACCGGGAGTCCCCTCCAAAAAGCCCTCAAGAACCGGTTCTATCCCAGGATCGATATCCGTCAGGGGCATGAGCAGCTTCTCGGCAAACCAGGAAAGCCAGGTCACATCCAGACGGAGAACATCAAACCGTGCAGAGGCATCCATGGCATTAAAGGCCTCATAAATTTCATCATAGGAATAAATGCAGATATTTACATCAATGCCGCTTTTTTTCGTATACAGCTTTGAGAAATTCCTCATGATGTAGGCCTCCGGGCTGTCAAGGGTGATCACATTGAGAGGCTTTTTACTCTTTGACACAATAATATTAGAATACCAGTCACGAAAGCCGCTGCTCTCCACCAGCTTGCGGCAGCTTCCCTGCTTCTCCCGGCCCTGGGCCTGGCGTATCAGAGTTTCTGCTGCCACCTTTCCCAGCTGGCGGTAATCCATTTCATATTTTTTAAAGTCATTTTCCGGCATGGTAAATACCGGGGAAACCGTATAGATATCTAATGGGGCGTCTGTACCGTAAAAGGTCAGGCAGAGATCTTTCACACTCTCCGCAAAGCCATAATTGGAGATAAAGAATGCCTGGGGCATAGGTCCGTTGAATATCTGCATGATATTCTGGTATCTTCGGAAGGAGTCTGTCTGAATGTGCATGACCTGGCAGTCGGATCTCCCTATGGTATCCATGAAGCCCCTGTAGAAGTCTGCTTCATTGGAATAATCCAGATTTCCTGTAAGCAGACATACATTGCTGTATCTGCGCAGGATCGCCTCCCTTGCCATCCCGGCCCCGGCTGCCTTATAGTCAAAGCCGATAAAATCTGCCTCAAAGCCTGGCCGACGGTCAATGAACACCAGACCCGGCATTTCTCCTTCCTCCCAGAAAGCGCTGCCTTCCTTATATACTGCTTCCTCACAATTTGTCCCTGCCACAGCAGAAATGCAGGCAATCCCTCTTACCATAAGAGGCCGTATTTCCGTAAGGGCTTCCATTTCACTTCCCGGCGTATTTTCATTGGTCAAGTACCTGGTAACCGTAAAGCCATGGCCTGATGCATAATTTTTAAAACTGAGATAGAAATCCTCATACTGCCTTGCGCGGGAATCAGGCATGATAACTGCCAGGGAATTATTGAGCCCTTTGCGCAAAAGGGCCGCTCTTTCATTCGGCACATAGCCCAGCTCATGGGCTGCATCCATGACACGTCTGATCTTCTCACTGCTGACGTTTCCCTTTCCGTTAAGCACATTGGAGACTGTTCCCTGCGCCACTCCTGCCAGCTTAGCAATATCCTTAATTGTTACCATAGCAACCTCCTGTCTTCTTCTAATATATCATATGTGAAAAAAAACAACAATCTTTAAATCATGTTTTGAAACATATTCAATTTGTTTTTTCAGCTTTTATGGTAATCTATTGTAAATTTTATTTGTTGTTTCTTGTAAAATAGTGTAAAGTTTGTGTAAAAAGTATAATATACTAATTGACACGTTTCAATATCGATGTTATAATCAAATCATCCGTTAAACAGGAACTCAAAAAGGAGGAGACACATGAAAAAGAATTTAGCATTTGCAGCAGCGGCATGTATGGCAGCTTCCGCCCTTGCCCTTTCCGGCTGCGGAAACAGCGGCAACGCACAGCAGGCTACTCAGGCACCTGCAACCCAGGCAGCTTCCGGCGAGACCACAGCAGCAGCCGCAGAGGCACCAGCTGAGTCAAGCGGTGATGCTCTTCACCTGACCTTCTATTATCCGGTCAATGTAGGCGGCTCCGCTGCACAGCTTATTGAGAAGATCTGCGCTGACTTCAACGCAGAAAATCCTGACATTGTTGTTGAGCCGGTTTACACTGGAAACTACGATGACACTGTTACAAAGATCCAGACTGCTATCCAGGGCGGAACCCCGCCGGATGTATTCGTAAGCCTTGCAACCCAGCGCTTTACCATGGCTTCCACTGGTATGGCAATGCCATTAGACGACCTCATCGCAGCTGATGAGGAGGGCGAGGCCTATATCTCTGATTTTCTTGAGGGCTTCATGGAAGACTCCTATGTGGACGGACAGATCTACTCCATCCCATTCCAGAGAAGTACTGAGATCCTTTACTATAACAAAGACGCCTTCAAAGAGGTCGGCTTAGATCCGGAGAAGGCTCCTACCACCTGGGACGAACTCGTTGAGTACGGACAGAAGCTTACCAATGAGAACCGTTACGGCGTAGGTATCGCTCTGAACTCCGGTTCTGCTCAGTGGCAGTTCACAGGCTTCTGCCTCCAGAACAGTGTAAACGGCGAAAACCTGATGACAGAGGACGGCAAGGCTGTTCTGTTCGATACACCTGAGAACGTAGAGGCACTTCAGCTCTGGCTCGACCTTCAGAACAAGTATGAGATCATGGCTCCCGGCATCGTACAGTGGACTGATCTTCCTACTCAGTTCTTAGCAGGCGAGGTTGCTATGATCTACCACACCACCGGCAACCTGGCTAACATCAGCCAGAACGCAGAGTTTGAGTTCGGCACCGCATTCCTGCCAGGCAACAAGAGACAGGCAGCAGCTACCGGCGGCGGCAACTTCTATATCTCCAACGGTATTTCTGAGGACAGAGTACAGGCAGCTTGGAAATTCATCAAGTTTGCAACAGAAACAGAGAGAGCTGCTCAGTGGTCCTTAGATACAGGCTATGTTGCAACAAGAAAGTCCTGCTTTGAGACAGACCTCTTAAAGAACTATTACGAGGAGCTTCCACAGGCAAAGATCGCTTACGAGCAGATCCCGATCTCCAAGCCAGAGCTTACCACCTACAATGCAGCTGAGATCTGGAGAGTATTAAATGACAACATCCAGGCAGCCGTTGTCGGCGATGCAACCGCACAGGAAGCATTGACAGCAGCACAGGAACAGGCAACTGAGATCCTGGCTGAGTACCAGTAAACTGACGTTTCATAAAGGCCCTCCCAACCGGAGGGCCCCATTCTTAATCGGCATTGATAAAAGAGGATAGACATATGAAAACCCTTACCAAAAAACAACGTGACCTTCGCAAGAATCTCCTGGCCTGGCTTTTAGTCGCGCCATCTCTGATTTTTATGCTGACCTTTACGGTATGGCCTATTTTCCGCAGCGTTTACTTAAGCCTCACAAAATATAAGCTGGGTATGAAGGGGGCGGAGTTTATCGGGCTGGAAAATTATATGACCCTGGCAAAGTCCTCCCTCTTCTGGAAGGTGATGGGCAACACCCTTTACTTTGCGCTTATTACGATCATCCCCAGCATGGTAGTAGGCCTTTTCCTGGCAACCATTGTCAACAGAAAAAGCCGCGCCACCGGGTTTGTCCGCACTGCTTATTTCTATCCGGTCATCATGCCCATGATCGCTATTGCCAGTATCTGGATGTTCATCTACATGGCAAAGAACGGCCTGTTTGACCAGATGCTTGCAAGCTTTGGTTTAAAGCCAATGAATGTACTTTCCAGCAAGAAAACAGTTCTCCCTGCTATGGCCTTCATGTATGTCTGGAAGGAGGCCGGATACCTGATGGTATTCTTCCTCTCCGGCATTCAGAGTATTTCTGAAGACGTAAACGAAGCCGCACGCATCGACGGAGCCAATGCCTGGACCATTTTCAGGAGGATCACACTGCCTCTGCTGGCACCAACCTTCCTGTTCGTATCCACCATCGCACTGACAAACAGCTTTAAGCTGGTGGATCATGTTGTTATCATGACAGAGGGCGCTCCCAACAACGCCTCCACCCTGCTTCTGTACTACATTTATCAGCAGGGCTTCACGAACTTCAACTACGGTATTTCATCCGCCCTTACAACCGTTATGCTTGTCCTTCTTATGATCGTGGCTCTGCCCAGGTTCTTAAGCCAGGATAAGAAAATACATTATAATTAAAGGAGGCGGTAAATTTGCAACGGAGAAAATTAATCGGTTTCGCTATCACTGTATTTGCAGTCATTTTAGGCGTCCTGTGGCTCATCCCCCTCATTTGGCTGGTAGGAACAGCATTCTCTATTCCCTCCTTCCATATGACCTTGTTCCCAACAACAGCATTTACCCTGGACAACATCGCCTATGTATGGAATGCCATTCCATTTGGAACTTACTATTTGAATACTCTGACCCTGGTAGTGTGCACCTTTGCAGTGCAGTTTTTCACTTCCACTCTTGCAGCTTATGCCCTGGGCGTTATGGATTTTAAGGGATCCTCCCTGGTGTTTGCAGTGATCTTCATGCAGATCATCATCCCCAATGATGTACTGATCACACCAAACTTTATGACCTTATCAGAGCTCAAGCTGATAGATACAAAGATTGGTATGATGCTTCCTTTCTACGGAAGCGCCATGGCCATCTTCCTCTTGAGACAGCATTTTAAATCGATACCAAAAGCATTATCTGAGGCAGCTATGATCGATGGAGCCAGCACCTGGCAGACCATCTGGAAAGTATACATGCCCTGTGCAAAGCCTGCATACCTCTCCTTTGCCGTGATCTCTGTCAGCTACCACTGGAACAACTACCTGTGGCCCCTGATCGTTACCAATTCACCTCAGAACCGTACCCTGACAGTAGGTCTTGCCATCTTCGCCAAATCAAAGGAGGCAAATATGCAGTGGGCCAATGTCTGTGCGGCGGCATTTATCATCATCATTCCTCTTCTTGTGGCATTCTTCTTTGCACAGAAGCAGTTTATGAGCAGTTTTGTAAGCGCAGGCATCAAAGAATAACTAGGAGGTTGCACATATGAAGCTGAATTTTCTGGGAAAAGGCTCTGCCTTTTATCCTGTTTATGGCAATACGGGAGCTTACTTCCTTTACGGGAAGGAGCTGTACCTGATCGACTGCGGCGAGACCGCCTTTGACCATCTGTATCACCTGGTGGATCTGGATGAGATCGAAAAGGTTTATGTCATCCTGACCCATCTTCATGCGGATCATGTGGGAAGCCTGGGGACTCTCATCTCCTACTTCTACTGCCTGCGCCAGATGCAGGTCCATGTGGTCCATCCGGAGCACACCATCGTGGAGCTCCTTACATTGGAGGGCATTGATAAGAAGGGCTATGTCTACACAGAACGGCTGCCGGAAAACGGCGCCGGGCTGACTGCAGAGCCTGTTGAGGTAAAACACGCAGCTGACATGAAATGCTATGGATATATTCTCTCTGATGGGGAGGACTGCATTTATTACAGCGGCGATTCCTCTGCTCTTCCTGAACAGGTTCTGGCAGGATTCCTGGAGGGAAAGATCGGCAGGATCTACCACGATACCTCTACCCACGATTCTCCCAACCCCTCCCATTGCTTTTATGGCAGGCTGGAGCAGTGGATCCCTGCGAAAGAGCGCAGCCGGGTATTCTGCATGCATTTGGACAGCCCCTGCGAAGAGCTGTTAAAAGAAAAGGGATTTCAGATTGTAGAGGTTGTAAAATAATGTAAAATGTGATAGAACATAGGCATCATTTGACATCAGGGAGGGCTTGCATATGGATTACCTTTTTTCATTTTTCAGAAGCTCAGATATTCTCTTTCAGCTGGAGCTGCTTTTAAGGATCATATTGGCATGTTTTTTGGGATATATCATCGGATATGAGCGGAAAAGCAGAGATAAGAGCGCAGGTATGCGCACCCATGCGATCGTAAGCCTGGGCGCCGCATTGATCATGATCGTTTCCAAATATTGTTTTGGGGACATTCCTGACTATGATGCCTCCAGGGTTGCTGCCCAGATCGTCTCCGGCGTTGGTTTTCTGGGCGCAGGCATTATCTTTGTCCGCAACAACATGGTGAGCGGCCTTACCACTGCCGCAGGCATATGGACCACAGCAGGAGTGGGCATGGCCATCGGGGCCGGCTCCTATTTTATCGGCATCTGTGCAGGGCTTTTGGTAGTATTTATCCAGATCCTCCTTCACAGGATACGGTTCCTGTCTGCCGAGCCTGTCAGAGGGTATGTAAAGATCACCACTGACCATTTTGACGAAGTAATGACTGATATGCAGGCTGCCTTCAATAAGGATAAGATCAAAATGCTGGGGTTTAAGATCAACAAATCCAAACCTGACATCAAGATCGAGTTTGATCTTCTCTATCCTTCGGGCTATGACAAGAACAGCTTTCTTCTCCTTTGGTCGAAGGATCCCAGGATACATGGAATTTCAGGATAAGCTTCCTGTTCGAATGAACGGGCCGGAGCCGCTGGTGTGATATCACGCCAGCGGCTCTGGTCTTTTTTCATCCACTACCTCTCTGCACAGATCCGGTTTATTGGTGATGATGGCCTCTACTCCGGCCTGTACCAATGCCTTCCTCATTTCCTGTTCCTGCTTTCTTCTATCTATTCTGCCTTACTTTTTTCATTACTATAAAAGTCCGCCGCCGGACAGGCGGCATGTCCGTTTACAGCCTGTTCCCGCATTTGGGGCAGAAGTCAAAATCCTCCTCTGTCTCATAGCCGCACCGGCTGCATTTCTTCCATGTCTTGTAGGCGCCGTTCTCGTATCCGCTCCTGCTGTTTCCCTCCTGGATCAGGGTCAGATCCTTCCCGGTAATGTCAACGTCCTGCCCCGCAAGGATGGCTCTCCCCACTTCCGGGTCAAGCTCATACACAGCCCCGCAGCAGGTCATTTTCACATAGAATTTTTTGTTCCATTTAAACAGCGGGATAAAGAAAAAGCTGAAATACATATAGGTCATCATCACCTGATACCGCCCATAACGGCCGCATCGGTCACAGATCACCGTCTTTACATAGTCCAGGATCTTCTGTCCCTGGCTGATTCCTCCAATAAATATCATCGGCTCTCAAACTCCATTGTATCTTACATATAGGCTTTTCTGACAGCCTTAAGCAGTACCGCCGGCTGCTTATGATAAGGTGTTACAGGGCAAATGCTCTTTTTCACATTCATAAGCCCGTATACAGCTATCCTGGCTGCCCGCACAGAATATTCCTCTGTGAATACCATGTCCTCCGGGATCTCCACAAACTGGCTTACCATAGCAAAATTGGTAGAGCCCCCTGGGATCACCTGCGGCCTGTCGCTGTATCTGCGCGGCTCAAACTGGGCATCCACATAAGGCATATAACAGGGGATGACATTGATCACAGTCGCCATCAGTTCGTCTATCTTTTCCTCTGTAAAATGCAGCTGATGGAAGTACTCTGTCAAAAGCTCTCTTCCCGTACACTCCTTCATAGGCTTCTTCACATAGTCACCCACTGCATCTGTGTAAAGTCCATATCCCCAGAAGATGGTAACATCCTCAGGCTGGTTGGCAAAATGAGGCTGGGCTGCGACCACGCTGCTCATAAGCCAGCTGGAATCCTTAAAGGTCATGAGAGCGCCGCTTCCAGGTACATTTCCGGTAAATTCCTCAATGGCCTTTAGCACCTCATTGCCGCCGCAGGTAACCGTAAAGCTCATCCAGTTGGTCTCATGAGGCTTTGAGAAAAAAGGCTCCGGATTTCCCAGGCCTGGCTTCTTTGCCGCCACCTTTGCCCACAAGCTTCCACTGACAGGCTTTTTGTCGGGTGCAGGTGCCGGACGGTCCATATCTCCCAGAGTCGCGCTGTCGGTCATGCAGGCATTTGTCATAATGCAGATATCTCCAGCCTTCAGGCGGACGGTCTCAAATACAAAGGATTCTTTTGTCCCTGCTCCGTCTGCCTCTTCTTGGATCCTGCGCTTTAGATAAAGTGCCTTTGCTGTGATACCAGGTCCATCCTCAAAGTCAATATCTGTCACCTCACAGTTCTCCACAAAGGATACCCCTGCCTTTCTCAGGTAATCCTCCAGGGGCCTTATCACACTGTCATACTGGTTGAGAGGCGTTCTGGTCACTCCCTCCAGGGTCTCGATCCGGCTAAACTCAAATATCATACGGTTCATATAGCGGCGGAACTCGAAAAGGCTACTCCACTTCTGGAAGGCAAAGGTCGTCTGCCACATATGCCAGAAATTCGTCTCAAATATATGCGGCGTCTCCCTGAACCAGTCCTGGATCGTCAGGTTGTCCAACTTCTTTTCATCTGTTCGCAAAAGCTTTAAAAGGGCCATACGGTCGGAATGGTGAAAGCCCATGGACTTCACATCCAGGATCTTTCCATCCTTATCCACCAGTCTGGCCTTTGCACAGGTAGGATGGGCATGATCGAAATCAAGGATCTCCTCCGCAACGCTCTTGCCCGGACGTGTCAGTGACGGGATGGAGCCAAACAGCTCCCAGAAATTCTCATAGGTCTCTTCGTTGAGCATACGCCCGCCTCTGCATACAAAGCCCTTTTCCGGTGTGCCGATACCGTCATTGCTTCCTCCCAGGATATGCATTCCCTCATAGATTGTGATCTGCTTTCCCGGAAATCTGCAGTCCCTGATCAGATAGGCTGCTGCTGCCATTGCAGCCAGGCCTCCTCCGACCAGATAAGCCTTCCTGTCCCCATAGCTCCTGTTATGGATCACTGTTTCCTCCATGGCTGCCATACGGACACTGTTCTGTTTCTTCTTCACATCATGTGCCTTTTTTACTGCCACCCCGGCAGCTGCTCCTGCTACCGCAGCAGCCAGGAACTTCCCCCACCTTTTTTTCATCCTTGCTTTCCTTTCTCTGTAAAATAATCAGACAGCTCTGCAAACTGGGCAAGGGTCAGTGCCTCTCCCCGGACAGCGGCCGGAAGTCCCAGCGCCTCTAACGCCCCAGCTATCTGTTCCTTTGTAAATGCAAGCTCCGGTGAATTGTTCAGTCCATTTAACAGGGTCTTCCTGCGCTGGTTAAAGGAAGCCCGGATGAGCTTGAACATAAGCGCCGGATCTGCCGCCTTCACAGGCGGTTCCTGGTATCTGGTAAGCCTGATGACGGCGGAACCTACATTTGGCCTGGGGATAAAGCAGTTGGGCGGTACATTTGCCACAATATAGGGCTCTGCATAGTACTGCACTGCCAGTGACAGGGCACCATAGTCCTTTGATCCTGGCCCCACCTGCATCCTGTCTGCCACTTCCTTCTGTACCATGACCGTGATGTTATCAATGGGCACGCTGCTCTCAAAAAGCCCCATGATGATAGGAGTCGTGATATAATAGGGGAGGTTGGCCACCACCTTGATCGGCCTCCCATGATTATATTTCTCCACCAGCTGATTGATGTCCACCTTCAGGATATCATTGTTGATCACTGTCACATTGTCATAGCCCTTCAGTGTTTCATCCAGGATCGGAAGAAGGTTGGTATCAATCTCCACTGCCACCACCTGTCCGGCGCTCTCTGCCAGATACTGAGTCATGGTCCCGATCCCAGGCCCGATCTCCAGCACGCAGTCCTCCTTTGTGATCCCTGCAGCGCTTATGATCTTCTCCAGAACCCTGGTATCGATCAGGAAATTCTGACCAAACTTTTTTTGAAAGGCAAACTGATATTTCTGTATGATTTCTATGGTATTTTTCGGATTTCCTAATTTATTATCCATAAATGGTTTTACCTGCTTTTACTCTTTTAGAAATATGGTAGCTTATGGAATGGGAAAAGTCAACGTATATCTTCCAGCCCCGTTTGCTTTAAAAATTCCTCTAAAGACGTTGACCGCCCGGCAGCCTTCAGCCAGCCATTTAGAGTTTCAATGTCCTTCTCTGCCAGAATGGCAAACTGCAGCGGGCCCGGAAGCTGTCCCTTCTCTTCCAGAAGCATACATACAGCGCCCGCTATGCCTTCTGCTTTTCCTTCTGCCATACCGACTGCTTTTCCTTCTGCCATACCAGCTGCCCTTCCTTCTGCCATACCAGCTGCCCTTCCTTCTGCCATACCGGCTGCCCTTCCTTCTGCCATACCGGCTGCCCTTCCCTCTGCCATACCAGCTGCCCTTCCTTGTTCCAGTCCAACTGCTATTCCCTCCTGCCTTCCTGCCTCAAAGCGTTCCTCTCTTTCCCATTCCATAAACTTCTGATCATCATATTCTGTTAAAAACATACCAATTACCTCCTGTTTATGTTTTGACAGGATATCCGTCAGGATGCCATTCTGAAGACAATCTCTTATAGCATTCTCTACTGCCGTTTCTGCCTCCAGGCCGCTTACCAGGCCTTCTCTTATACTTGCAACAAACACGGCATACTCTTTCAGCCTCTGGCATTCATCCATCAATTTCTGGTTCTTTCCCATATTAATGTTCAGCATTACCGCCTTCACCTCCAGGCAGGGCTCCATTTTTCTTCCCTCTGCCTGAATAAAGGCATCTGAAAGGAGCAGTTCTCTCCTGTCCGGCTCATCTCCCAGACCGTTATAAAAAACAACATACTGTGGAAACGGCAGCTTCTTTAGGCTGGAACTATAGATACTGATATTGTGTTCGTCCAAATACCTGCGATAAAGTCTGGCAAAGTAAAGCAGCCCGCGCAGAGGCATATTGGGATTATAGGAGCTTTGATGCTCCCACAGATTCAGTACATCGCCCATTAAGAATGCCACATCATTCTTCATGGACATGTAGATCACATCCTCCAGCGTGGTAATGATCAGATCCTCCGGATCATCATAATCGCTCCCGTTCATTGCATTATAAAGAGCCAGGAGCTCTCTTTTATCCTGAAAGATCAAACGGAATAATCTGTCTTTATAGGTTCGGTTCAATTTTGATTTCATTTGTACCTCCATTATACAATTTTGCAAAGTCCGGTTCAATGTTTTTAAACGGATTTTACATACCCTCAATCAATAGGCCTCACCTCTCAACATACTCTTCGCCTGAATCCGCAGGGAAATCCTGCATCCGATATAAGAATAAAAAGAATTTTTACAGGAATCAGATATTCCTGAAAATGATCACACTATAAGTATAGATAAATGCTGCCTGCCCGTCAAGAGCCTTCCGGAAGATCGGGCAGCCATTCTCTTCAGCCGACAGGAAAAAGCCGGCCAGAATGCCAAACAGCACTCCGGCCGGAACTCACGAAAGCCTATAAAGCCTCATCCCATTCTCCCAGGTAACCTGCTCCACCGTCTCCCTGTCCACACCCTTTATCCTGGCGATCATATCAACCACATAGGGAAGGTTCAGGGAAGAATTGCGCTTTCCTCTGTTGGGAACCGGTGAAAGATAAGGACAGTCCGTTTCCAGGACAATGGAGGAAAGAGGTGCATACTCCACAACCTCCTTCAGCTTCTTTCCGTTGTTAAAGGTGACAACGCCTCCCACACCCAGAAAAAAGCCCATATTCAGGTATTCTCTTGCCATCTCCTTCCCATAGGAAAAGCAGTGGATCACCCCGCCCATATCTTCCGCCTTCTCTGCCTTCATAATATCCAGGGTATCCTTCGCTGCATCCCGGCTGTGGATGACAATAGGAAGCTTCCTCTCCCTTGCAAGATCCAGCTGCCTCACAAACCATCTCTTCTGTATCTCGTGCTCCGGCTCCTCCCAATAATAATCAAGACCGATCTCTCCCACAGCCCTGACCTTTTTATTATTGCATTGCTCCTTTATCCAGAGGAGACCGGCCTCATCAAGCTCTGCGCTCTCACTGGGATGGACGCCCAAGGCAGCGTACATCCATTCGTATCGCTCCGCCAGGGCCAGCGTCGTCTTACAGCTTGCAAGACTGGCGCCAATATTTGTCACAGCACAGATCCCGGCGTCTTTCAGGCCTGCTAAAAGCCCCTCTCTGTCCTCTTGAAATGCCTCATCATCATAATGGGCATGGGTATCAAATATCATCTGTTTCAAGCTCCCTTTCCAATCCATGCACCTATCCCCAAAAGAGCCAGAAAGTGAAGAGGATAAAATGCACAGAGCAGATATTTTAATTGTAATGTTCCACGCCTGCCATTATACAACATAATAGGTACAAATGACAATGCGGAAATGCAGTAGCAGCCAACGCTTTCCACTGCACACAATACCACGCCGCTTATAAGCTGTGCCGTCTCGCTGCGGCGGAAGCAGTACATGGACACCATGAACAGGACCCCCAATACATTGTAATCACACTGGCACAGCCAGGAAACGGCGCAGCCCAATGCTGTTACCGCCATTCCATAGGCGGCACGTGAAAGGGATCTCGCCCTCATTGTTGTCTGGAATGCTCCATCCTCCATCCACTCCAGAGCCGTGATCACCAGAACTCCGATAAACAGAGTAAACATCATATTCTGATAATAAGGATACACAGCCGTCCCATAGACAGCAAGGTCAAAGGGAACCTCTGCCAGCACAGCCGTTGCCAGAAGTCTGATCGCATATATTCCTCTCTCCCTGGCACGCACAAACTCCTCCACCGTCAAAAACGCCAGAATAGGGAAGCCCAGACGCCCCACATAACGGCAGGCCTGCCCCGCGATCAGCCATCGGCCCTCTCCCGCGGCAGCAAGCAGCCGGCCGCCCATTGTGCCTGCCTCCATAAGGATATACCTCTGGATCACCACTGCCCCAATATTATCTATCAGAACAGCCGCAATGCCAATGATCTTAAGCTGATTCCCTGTCAGTCCGCTTCTTCTGCTTTTGTATGGCATCGGGTCCCCACTCCCCTTTCCTAGAGCTTGTCTCATTTTTTTCATCATACCGTATAATGGAAAAAAATGCAAGTTTCTCCCACTTTTGCCTGTTTTTTTGCCTGTTTTCCCTTCTTATCCCCCATTTTCTTCCAAAATCGCTCCCACTTTTCCATTAAAAGACCTTTATAGGAAGCTGCAAAAAGCGCTGCGGACATGGTATCATACACGCAGCGCTATTCCTCTTATATGATATTTTCTTATCAGCAGATCTCTGCCCCTGCAGGCATTTCCTTTTCAGGAACCATTAAGGACAGGTTTCCGTTTTCATCCTCTGCACAGAGGATCATTCCCTCTGACAGCATTCCTGCCAGCTTTGCAGGCTTTAAGTTGGTGACCACCATGACACGCTTGCCCACCATTTCCTCCGGTGAGTAATGCGCCTTGATGCCGCTTAAGATCTGGCGCGTCTTGCTTCCGATCTTTACCTGAGAACAGAGAAGCTTCTTCGACTTTGGTACTGCTTCGCACTTTACGATCACGCCAATCTGGAACTGCAGTTTTGCAAAATCATCGTAGGTGATCTCCGGCTTTGCTTCCAGATCGATCACAGCCTCTTCTGCCTCCTGTGATTCCTCTGCCAAAGCCTCCCTGCCGGCCTTTGCAGCCTCAGCCTCGTGCATAGCCTCTACCTTTTCCATGACTTCCTTCACATCCATACGTGCAAACAGGATCTCCGGCTTGTCCGTTACCTTGTTGCCTGACGGATACTGCCCGAAAATATCCATCTGGGACAGCTCCCGCTTTTGGGTATTTAACTGGGCCAGGATCTTCGCAGAGGTCTCAGGCATGAACGGCTCCAAGAGAGAGGCGCCGATGGTGATGGCCTCTGTCAGGTTGTACAGCACAGTGGCAAGGCGGTCCTTCTTTGCCTCATCCTTTGCCAGAGTCCATGGAGTGGTCTCATCGATATACTTGTTGCTCCTTCTGAAAATGCCGAAGATCTCACTGATGGCATCTGCCACGCGCAGCTGCTCCATCTTTCCATCGACCTTCTTCACCTCATCCAGCACAACGGCCTTTAAGTCCTCGTCCACCGGCTCCAAGACGCCCTTGTCAGCAACCACGCCGCCAAAATACTTGTTGCTCATAGAAATGGTGCGGTTCACAAGGTTGCCCAGGATATTGGCAAGGTCGGAGTTCATACGCTCCACCATCAGCTCCCAGGAGATCACGCCGTCATTGTCAAATGGCATCTCATGGAGTACAAAATAACGCACGGCATCTACGCCAAAGAAGTCCACAAGGGTATCTGCATAAAGCACATTACCCTTTGACTTGCTCATCTTTCCGTCTCCCTGCAAAAGCCACGGATGTCCGAACACCTGCTTTGGAAGGGGCACGCCCAGAGCCATCAGGAAGATAGGCCAGTAAATGGTATGGAAGCGGATGATATCCTTTCCGATCAGATGGAGGTCAGCAGGCCAGAATTTTTCAAACTGCTCTGTGCTGTTGCCGTCACAGTCATATCCGATACCGGTGATATAGTTTGTCAGAGCATCCAGCCACACATAGGTGACATGTTTTGGATCAAAGGTAACAGGAATGCCCCACTTAAAGGATGTCCTGGATACGCACAGGTCCTGAAGGCCCGGGAGCAGGAAGTTGTTCATCATCTCATTCTTCCTGGAAACAGGCTGGATAAACTCCGGGTGCTCATTGATATACTCGATCAGCTTTGGAGCATATTTGCTCATACGGAAGAAGTAGGCCTCCTCCTTGGCCGGCCTCACCTCACGGCCGCAGTCCGGACATTTGCCGTCCACCAGCTGGGAGGGTGTCCAGAAGGACTCGCAGGGAGTACAGTAAAGCCCCTCATAAGCTCCCTTGTAGATATCTCCCTGATCATAAAGCTTCTTAAAGATCTTCTGTACCTGGGCCTTGTGATCCTTATTAGTGGTACGGATGAACTTGTCATAGGAGGTATTCATCAGATCCCAGATACGCTTGATCTCAGCCGCAGCCCCATCCACAAACTCCTGTGGGGTAACACCAGCTGCATCCGCCTTCTCCTCGATCTTCTGCCCATGCTCGTCTGTACCTGTCTGAAAGAACACATCATACCCCTGAGCCCTCTTATACCTGGCAATGCTGTCTGCCAGCACGATCTCATAGGTATTGCCGATGTGAGGCTTTCCGGAGGCATAAGCGATGGCCGTGGTAATATAATATGGCTTTTTACAATCCTGACACATAATCATTTCCCTCTTTTTCTATGCAGGATGCCCATTCTGCGTGCACCTGCCTATTTTCATAACTTTAAGTATAAGCGTTTGGGGCATGTTCGTCAAGACGTGGCCAGCTTGAGTTTCCGCATTTTGCACCGCGGCTGCCGGGAGGACGGCTGGCGCGGTGCAAAATCCAAAACCCTAAGGTGATAAGAGCAAAAAGCCTACAGATGGTAAAGTACAGGCATGATAATACACATGACAATGTCGCTGATGATCAGGATCGGCAGACCAACCTTCACAAAGTCATTAAAGCGGTATCCGGCGGACAGCGGCATCATATAGATGGTCGTGCTCACGGGTGTCGCATGGCAAATGTTAATGGCAACTGTCACCGCCACCGCAAAGGCTAGCGGATCAGAGCCCAGCTTTGTAGCAACCGTGCAGAAGATCGGAACCAGAACAGCAACCATGGCATTATGCGACATAAAGCAGCCGACTGCCGAGGTCAGAACGATGGCTACACACATGATCAGAACCGGGGAGGCAGACTCGCCGCCAAACATATTTACCACCGCGTTTGCCACCACATCACCGGCGCCGGAATTGCTGAATCCGCCTGCCAGCGCCAGAGCACCTGCTATTGTAATAATGGTGTTCCAGTCGATCTTCTGAACAGCCTTTTTCCATGAAATGCATCCCGCCAAAACGCAGATCACCGCGCCCAGGCAGGCCACTGCGCCAAAATTCCAGACTCCGCGGATAAACATGATCATGATCCCTACAAATGTCAGACCGGCAATCCATGCCTGCAAAGGCCGGTATTCCTGTTCTTCCCCGGCATTTTCATTGTCATCTTTCGCCTCCGGGAAATCAAATACCTTCTGCTGCAGCTGATAGCCAAACAGGAAAAAATATAGCACAGTAACTGCCATCAAAATCAACACAACAGGCAGCATAGCAAACATTTCCATTCCAAAGCCAACGGTCTCCTCCAGAGCTGCAGAGCCCAGCAGATTCGTTGCGGAACCGACCAGAGAGCCTGCTCCGCAGACACTCACCGTGCAGACCATTGGATAATATAAATGCTTCTTTGTGATCCTTCCCTGGGATGAAGCCGCGACTGTCGCAATGATAGGCATAAACAGCGCAACCACTGGCACATTTGCAACAAAAATGGACATTACGCCTGAAACGACCATAATTCCCAGCAAAAATGCCTTTTCCGTAGACGTCAAAACCTTTACCTTGATGATCGCAGCGCCAATCTTTGCAGACAGGCCTGTCTCAAACATGGCCGCACTCACCACAGCCACACCTGCTAACAACAGGCAGACATTATTGCCAAAGTAGCTGCAGAAATTCGCAGGCGTCAGGGCACCAATGATTACCATCAGAAGCCCGCCGATCAACGCCGCTACCGGCATAGCTACCTTCTGCGATACAAAAATCGCAATCGTTATGATCAGTACAATAATTGCCATTGTACTCTGTGACATTCAAATCCCCCTCTTTCTATAATATTAAGATAACATGCTGCCGCTTTTTATACCCCATATAATAACGGCAGAGCCAAAACCAGAAAAATATCGCTTATCAGTGTCAGGATCCCCCCTACACGAACATAATCTGAAAAGCGGTATCCGCCCACAGCCGTCATGGCTATGGCCGTTGTGCTGATGGGTGTTGCATAACAGATATTACAGCCGCAGATGATCGCAATGGCAAAGACAACGGGATTGCTCCCTATCAGCTGGGCCATGGAACAGAAAATCGGTATCAGAATGGCTGTCACTGTATTATTCAGCATCACACAACTGAGCCCGGAGGAAACGAACACAGCCAGCCCCAGCAGAAGATAGGAGGAAGCCTCCTGTCCGCCGCACAGATCCAGCATCGTCCTTGCCGCCAGTACGCCCAGCCCCGACTGGTTGATCCCATTTGCCATCACGGTAGACATGGCAAGCATGATCACGATGTCCCATTCAATGGATTTCACTGCCTTTTCCATGGAAATGCAGTTTGTTAAAATACATGCCAGTGTGGCGATCATGGATACGACTGCAAAATTCCACAGTCCTTTCATAAGCCCGGCCATCATAGCGATGAATATAATTCCTACGATCGCAGCCCTTTTCCGGTGGAATGTTGTATCCACGGCGCTGCTCTCTTCTCTCTCCTCGCTGAAGGTAAACCAGCGCTTCTGAAGGCTGTAACCCACCGTAGCATAGTACACGAGCACACAACCCAGCAGAACGCAGGTTGCAGGCAGCATGGTAAACATCCCAAGGGTATCCCCCGTTGTTGCCTCCAGGCTGGCCGCTCCGGTCAGATTGACAGAGGAGCCGATCAGGGAGCCCGTTCCTCCAATACTTCCTGCAAACCCCATTGCCATAATGATATTTTTCTTTTCTATCCTTCCTTCTGAGCTTGCTGCCACAGCAGAGCATATCGGAAGAAACAGAGCCACCACCGGGACATTTGCAACGAACATTGTCATGATCCCCGCAAATGTGATAATGGCAGCCAGAAATCTGCGTTCATTGTGGACAAGCCAATCTGAGCTGCAGATCAGCCTTCCGATCCTTCCTGCCAGGCCTGTCTCAAATACAGCAGCGCTGATCACATTGACATTGGCGACAAAAAGGCACATATTGCTGCCGAATCCCTTCCCAATATCATCCGGTGTGACGATTCCTGTAATAAGCATCAGCAGTACTCCAATGAGAGAGGCCATTCCCATGCTGACTGCACGTGTGGCAAACAAAACTCCCGTAACAATAAGAATCAATAATGCAAGAATACTGGCATCCAGCATACCTCACCACACCCCCACTTGTCCTTGCTATTCGATACCTACCGGAGGCAGGCCTTCATCGGCCCGGACGCTGTTGATCGTAGCCAGCGCTCCCTTTCTCAGATCGTATTCCGGTATGTATCCCAGCTCCTGCTCCTCCGCCGTTGTGTCGAATATACGTGGAACACTGGAGTTTTCATTGATCCGAAGCTCGATCCGAGCATCCGGAAGAATGGTTTTTACATATTCCAGCAGTTCCTTTGCCGGCAGAGTTTCCCCTGTGATCGTATAGGCATGGCGCTTATATGGGATCTGTGTTGCCAGGAGGCATGCTCTTGCACAGTCGGCAACATAGACAAAGTTAGAACCATCGGTGGCATCTGCCACAGAAGGGATACCGAGAGCCGGATCATTCAGCATGGCCTTAATAAAATTAGCGCCTCCGCGTTTCCTGCCTTTTCCATAAATGACGGTAAACCGAAGGCCGATTGTTTCCAGTCCGTAAAAATCATGATAGAATTTTCCACAGTATTCTACGAAATCTTTCATCTTGCCATAGATACTATCCGGATCATGGGGTGCCTCATTTCCGACAACTCCCAGGCGCGCATAGGTCTTATTTCCAAATACGGATCCGGAGCTTGCATATACCACCCGTTTCATGTTGCAGGCGCGCGCTGCCTCAAAGCAGTTAATGGTTCCCAGAATATTGACCCTGATTCCCAGCTGCATATTCTTCTGGCAGGCGTCTGTCAGCATGGCAGCCAAGTGGATGATCATGTCGATCTTCTCTTCCTTACACAATTCAACAAGCTTTTTATCATCTGTGATATCACCGCCAACAAATTTGACCTTTTCCATCTCATCTTTTGTGAGCACCTCAGCCAGAGAGGTCTCCTCCAGACCTGTTTTCGGCGGCAGATCAAAACACACCACCTCATCCCCACGGGCCAGCAATTGTTTTGCAACATAACTTCCGAGAAATCCGCTGCCGCCAGTAACCAAATACTTCATCCCATATTCTCCTTCTCAATGTATTCAATTGTAGTTGTGCATCCAGATATCTATTGGCCGGCTTACAGATTCTGGAAAGCGGTTGTCTGACCTGGTCACTTTCATTCTAGCCTGCTGAACCCCTTTTTTCAATTACGCACTTAATAGTAAGTACTAACCTTAAAGTTTGACAACTATTTACCAATCACGTATAATTCAATAAGACATGAAATATTTCTTACTATCATTTTTGAGGTGAACTTATGCGATATGATGATCAATTTAAGATGTCCGCTCCTTTGCGCTATACCCTGTGCACGATCGGCGGCAAATGGAAGCCCAGCATTTTATGGCAGCTGAGCTCCAGTGACCCTGCTCCTGTCCGCTATGGCTGCCTCAAACGCGGGATTACCTTAAACGTTTCCCATAAGGTGTTTACGGAACAGCTGCGCGAACTGGAAAATGACGGATTGATCACCCATACGAACATGAATGGCCAATCCCTCCATACAGAATACTATTTAACAGAAAAGGGAAGATTCATCATACCCTTTATCCACTATATGCGGGATTACGGTTTCCTGTTTGGCAACGTACGCACTGCCCTTCCTTTGGAAAGTACCAAGGGCAGGTGGGAGGGCAAATCCATTATCTATGAACATGTTTGCCCAACAAATCCTGAACTATCCCTTCAGATCACCTTCAATATCGGAATTGATAAAGAAACCGCAGCATCAGACTCCTCCCTATTGGATTTTCATCATTTAATAAATGCCAGCGAGCCCGACAAAGCCACTTCTTCCGATGAATCAGATCATGAATAAGGGATCCCTTGCTCTCTGCCGCCGGAACGCTCATAAGTTGTAATTTTTCTTCATATACTATATAATATCCACAGTACAACGTCCGGGCCTTGTCCGGCTTTATGGAGGAATAAAACGACGATGAAGGAATCCAGAAGACTCTATTACCAGCTGATACTGTCTTTTATACTGTCCATCTGCCTGCTGTCAGGCTGTACTTTTGGGGAAAAGGGAGGCGAAACTGCGCCTTCTGTTTCTGAGACAAGTGCTGCCCAATCAGAGCCTTCCTATGAGCAGTATGAAGAAAAAACACTGAAGGCTCAGAGGGATTTTGATGCCCTGGCCGAGGATCTGTTCCGTGACGAAGCTTCCAGTTCCCTTCTTACCCTTCACTATACCCTGGCCGATCCGGCCGCCTATGGCATCACGGACTACGATAACACCCTGGGGACCTTTTCCCTGGAGGACAGCAAACAGGTCATCCTTGATGCAAAATCCCTAAATGACGAACTAAATGAAATCGACAGTCGCCTTTTGCGGGAGGACCAGAGGCTTACATATACCATTCTCTCCTCTTTTTTGAATACCCTGCTGTCCAGTGAAGGAATGGAGCTCTACGAGCAGCCCCTTTCCTCCTCCTTGGGAATACAGGCACAGCTTCCTATCCTTCTGTCAGAATATACCTTTTACTCTGCCCGGGATGTGGAGGACTATCTCTCCCTACTGTGTTCCATTGACACCTATTACGACAGCATCATTGCTTTTGAAAAGGAACGGGCAGACGCCGGGCTGGGCTTATGCGATACGGTGATCGACCGGATCATCGAATCCTGCAATGCTTATCTGCTGGATGCGGAGCACAGCTTTATGACGGAGACATTTTCCGAGCGCCTGGATCAGCTGGCAGAGCTGACACCTGAGGAGAAAAAGGACTATGAAGCCAGAAATCTGGCAGCCATTGACGAGCATTTTGTACCTGCCTACCAGAAGCTGGTGGAGGGCCTTACTGCTTTAAAGGGAAAAGGCACAAATGAACTGGGACTTTCCCATTATCCCCGCGGAAAAGAGTATTATCAATATCTGGTAAACTCCGCTACCGGAACCTCCTACAAAGATATCCAGACTCTGAAAAATGCCATTACCGCCCAGATGGTGAAGGATCTGCAGGCCATGGATCAGCTTCTGACAGATCATCCAGATATCGGAGAGAGGAAAATGCTTGACTATGCATTCCGGCTGACTGAGCCTGATGCCATTATGGAGGACTTAAGGCAGCAGTGCAGAAAAGATTTCCCCGCCATCGAGGACTATGTATGCAATATCAAGGACGTTCCTAAGGCGCTGGAGCCCATTTTAAGCCCTGCCTTTTATCTTACCGTTCCTATTGACCGGCCCCAGGACAATTCCATTTACATCAATAACGGGACCACTACAGCCTCCCAGAACCTCTACACCACCCTGGCCCACGAGGGATATCCGGGACATATGTACCAGACACTCTATTTTAATGCCTGCAATGACTGCAACTTAAGAAAGCTCCTGAGCTTTTCCAGCTACACGGAGGGCTGGGCCACCTATGTGGAATATTACGCCTATGGGCTGGACAACGGACTGGAACCTGCACTGGGAGAGCTCCTTATGCACAACGCCTCCTTTACCCTTGCCCTGTATGGGATCCTGGATATCAATATCCACTATGACGGATGGAACGTGGAGCAGGTGAAAAGCTACTTAGACCAGTATTTCAGCATCTCCGATCCCGATGTCATCACTACCATTTACTATGACATTGCTGAAAACCCATCCAATTATCTGGAATATTACGTTGGATATCTGGAGATCATCAATATGAAAGAGGAGGCCATGAAGACCTTAGGAGATCATTTTCAGAATATGGATTTTCACCGTTTCCTGCTGGATATGGGTCCTGCTCCCTTCAGCGTGATACAGCCTTATTTTAAGGAATGGCTCATCAAGCAGACATCGGAGAACTCCATCAGATAACAGATCAAAACATTGCGCGAGTTCTGCTGCCCCATCTGCCGTCTAACGCCGGATGGGGTTTACTTTTGAAAATATTCTCTGGGACTGCACCCGAATTCCCTCTTAAAATACCGGTAAAAATTAGAATAATCCCCAAAGCCGCAGCGCTCTGTAGCCACAAGCAGACTGCTCCCTCCTTCTATCTGCTCCTTCAGCACTTCAAGCCTCACCTTCTGTATGAACTGGTAAACCGGCACTCCTGATATCTCCTTAAATTGATGCATGAAATAATACTTATTCATAAACAGATAATCTGCCAGATCCTCGATCAGGATCTTCTCTTCTATGTGATTTCTTATGTACTGCTCCGTGACAGATATGATCTGGATATTTTTATTGGATTTATCAAAAGAATAGACCGAAGGCGTATCCATATGCTGTGTCAGCAGCACAAAAAGGGAAGCAAGAAGGCTTCTGCCCAGTATCTTCCTGCCATAGGCATCCGGCTTATCATAGAGATCAAACAGCTGATTAAAATAAGAAATGATCTGTGTTTCAATGGCAACAGGATAATGATAGACCTTAAACTCATTCCGTGAAAATACAGCTGTCAGGTCCACCCCATCGCAGGACAGCTCCCTTAAGGTGCGCGGCGAAACATGAAGGGCCATGCGCTCATAGGGCTGAGAGAAGTCCATCACCTCCGGGAAATGCTCCTGGTGCTTATTGATAAAAAGGAAATCCCCCGGCTTCAGGTAAAAGGAATTCCCTGCCGTGGAATACTTCACATGGCCGGATATCAGCCTGTACATCTCATAAAAATCATGGGTATGCTTATAGATCTTTTCCTTGTTGGTATCATAATAGGTATAGATCCTGTAGTCCTCATCCAGATAGTATTGATGGCCTGTAAAATGAAGTTTTGACATCCTGTTATCCTCCCCTTCCCTTTACCTCAAATTTTTAATAAATTATACCATAAAAAAGCATATAATTGCTGCGATTTTTAATTTTTTCGATAATGATAAAGCAGGATTCACAATGTTTAGAGCATTTATTACCATCGTTATAAAAATATCACGATGCTATAATAATACTTACCAAAGCAATAACTGTTTATCATCATTACAAAAAAGGAGAAGGAATTATGAAGAAAACATTCTTATTAACTGCAGCGGTCCTGGCCGCAGCGACATGGCTTTACGGCTGCTCTTCCAATCAGAGTACAGCTACCACTGCCGCCCCTCAGACAGAAGCCGCAGCTGAAACCACGGAGGCTGCCAAAGAAACCGAAGCACCTGCCCCCGCAGACGATGGCAAGGTCTATGAACTCCGCACCACCACCAATCAGGCACAGACGGGCACCATTGGACAGGCCCTGGAGTTCTTCTGTAAGACAGTAGAAGAAAAATCCGGCGGCCGCATCAAGACGACCGCTAACTTTGGAAGCGAGCTGGGAAGCCAGTCCGAGCAGGTGGAAATGTGCCAGGCCGGAGCTTTGGAGCTGGTACTGGCAGCACCCGGCACAGGCCCCGGAGTATGGGTTCCTGAATTACAGATGTACGAGTTCCCCTTCCTCTTTGACAGCAACGAACAGTACCGGGAGATCACAAGGGCTATGGAGGATGAGGTAAATGCCAGACTGAACTCCTACGGCTTCTACACCTACGGCACCATGTCCATGGGCTCCAGAGATATGCTTACCGTAGCTCCTGTCACAAAGCTGGAAGACATGAAGGGTCTGAAAATGAGAGGCCCAAATGCAGTGTACATTTCCATGTTTGACTCCTTAGGCGCATCTGGTACTACGATGGACTGGAACGAAGTCTATACCGCTCTCCAGACAAAGGTCATGGACGGCATGGAAGCATCTCCTTCTATGATCAACTCCATGAAGTTCCAGGACAATGCAAAGTATCTGGCCCTTACCAACCACTGCATGGCCTGCATTCAGTTCTATTTCAATGACAGCTGGTTTAAGTCCCTTCCTGAGGATCTGCAGCAGATCATCAAGGATTCCGTTGACGAGACAGAGGCCTTCCAGGATGCACTGGATGACAGTGACAATGAAAAAGCGCTGGAGGCTATGAAGGCCGAGGGCGTTACGGTAACAGAGCTTTCTGACCTGGATAAATGGGTTGAAGCCTGCGCTCCCATGCTGGATGAATACCGCCAGAAGGGCGATAACTGGAACACCTTTATTGACATGATCATTGAACTGAAAAAGTAGCTTCACAAAAAGGGAAGTGCTGCGTCACAATCCAACGGGTTGCCGTCAGAACACTTCCCTTTTATAACAAGCTGGTTTTAAGGAGGACAGCATGTTTGAAAAAATATATAAATTATTGGATAGGATCCGCGCATGCACGATCATCGTTCTGCTTGGCGGAGTCATTATCCTGAGCCTTATCCAGATTGTCCTCAGATATTTTACATCTGCCGATTTAAAACCCTTTGCCTGGGGTGACGAGGTGGTGAGGCTTACTGCAATCTGGGTGGCTTTTCTGGCCGCAAGTGTAGGCGTTAAGAAGGAGTCTCATCTTAGTGTAGAATTTTTCCTGAACAAGTTCTTAAAGCCCGCACAGGTAACGATCGCAAAGAAGGCTGCCATTATAATCGTTATCGCAGCACTTGCTGCCGTGACGAAGGAAGGCATCAATTATACCCGCAACAGCACCCATACAATGCTCCAGAATCTTCCCAATATGTCCATTGCCTGGTTTTATGCTTCCATTCCCGTAGGCTGTGCCCTGCTGATCATGGAATATCTGGTACTGCTGTTTAAAAAGAAACCACAAAAGGAGGGAAACGTATGATACAGGCACTGCTCGTTTTTGCAGTATTATTGCTGTTCATTTTTCTGGGATTTCCAATTTTTATGGCAACGCTGATGACTGCTATCATCTTCGTTGTTGCAATGGATATCCCCTTTTCCCTTGTAACTATCCGCCTGTTCGGAAGTATTAATTCCTTCTCCCTAATGGCGATCCCCTTCTTTGTCCTTGCCGGAAATATTATGGGCAAGGCGCAGATCACGGATAAGCTTGTAAATTTTGCAAATGCGGCTGTGGGACAGTTCAAAGGCGGTCTCGGATATGTAAACATCCTTACATCTATGCTCTTTGGCGGTATTCAGGGCTCCGGTGCAGCAGATGCTTCTGCCATTGGCGGTATGCTGATCCCCGCTATGGAGAAGCAGGGCTATGATAAGGATTATGCTGTGGCAGTGACAGCGGGCTCTTCCATGCTAAGTCCGATCATTCCTCCCAGTATTATCATGATCCTGTACTCTTTTTATACGGAAACTCCTGTGGCCAAACTGTTCTTAGGCGGGTATCTTCCAGGCATACTGATAACGCTGCTGCAGTGCGGCGTAAACTATGTGGAATACCGTAAGCGGGGCTATGACATACCGATCACTCCATTTTCCTTAAAAAGCTTTATACGTACCTCTTTCGGATCGATCGGCGCTCTTATTACCCCGCTTATTATCCTCTGCGGCATCGTATTCGGCTTTGTTACACCCACGGAATCAGGCGTACTTGCCATTGCTTACAGCTTATTCTACGGCTTTTTTATCTCAAAAAAGCTGAAATTAAAGGACTTTCCGGAAATTCTCATTGATTCAGCAGTTACTACCGCTGTTGTATTTATGACGATCGCTGCTGCAGGCGTACTTGCAAACGTACTTGTCCGAATGCAGCTCCAGAACGAGGTATTGGCTTTTGCTGTCAATACATTAGGGAACCGTCATCTTGCCTCCCTGTTCCTGATAATCGTATTTCTGATATTAGGCTGCTTCCTGGATCCTACCATTATCGTGGCAATGTTCGGCGGTATTGTAGTTGCTGTAGGAAATGCATTTGGGTTTGATCCCATCCATTACGGCATCATTATGATCATCATCATGCAGATAGGTGCGATCACTCCTCCTGTGGGAACCTTTTTGTTTATTGCCTGCGGCGTTGCAGGGCTTCCTCTTGAAAAGAGTGTGAGGCCCCTCATGCCCTACATTGCAGTGATCATGTTTGCTATCCTGATCATCTATCTCGTCCCAGGATTTGTGACCTTCCTTCCCAGCCTTATGGGATAGGATATCCGGTCAATACAAATACAATCCACAAGGAGGAACACCATGCAGATAAAATCAGACGGACAAAACTATGCCCCCAAAGGAAAGGAAAGGCCCGTATGCGGCAAAGGCGAATTTCCCGTAGGCATTATAGGGCTGGATCATGGACATATTTTTGGGATGAGCAACGGGCTTATGGAGGCCGGTGCCAGTCTTTCCCTGGTTTATGATCCTGATCCTGCAAAGGTAGCCGCTTACTGCCAGCGCTATGAAGGCGTGAAGGCCGCCCGCTGCAAGGAGGAAATACTGGAAAATGACCATATACGTCTTATCATGTCGGCCTCTGTGCCGGATGAGCGGTGCCGCTTAGGGATCGAGGCCATGGAACATGGCAAAGACTATTTTGCTGACAAGCCTCCTCTGATCACAGAGGAGCAGCTTTCCCTTGCAAGGGAAGCCGTAAAACGCACCAACCGGAAATATGCAGTCTACTACAGTGAACGGCGCCATGTAGAGGCAGCTGTCTATGCCCAAAAGCTGTTGGAGGAAAAGGCGATCGGTGATATTATATGTATAAATGGCTTTGGCCCCCACAGGCTGTCCCTTCCCACAAGGCCTGACTGGTTTTTTGATAAGAAACGTTACGGCGGCATCCTGGTGGATATCGGCTGCCATCAGATCGAACAGATGCTTGTCTATGCAGGCGCAAAGGACGCTGTCATTGAAAAGAGCCGCACAGGCAATCTGAAGCACAAGGAATATCCCGGCTTTGAGGACTTTGGCGATATGATGCTGACCTGTGACAACGGCGTAGCTGCTTACGGGCGTCTTGACTGGTTTACCCCTGACGGCTTAGGAGCCTGGGGAGACGGTCGGACGATCATCGTTGGCTCTGACGGCTACATCGAGATCCGCAAATACATCGATGTTGCCAATGACAAGGAGGGTGACCATCTCTACCTTGTCAATCACGAGGGTGAACGCCATATCCGGGCAGCAGGGCAGATCGGCTTCCCCTTCTTTGGACAGCTCATCCGCGACTGCCTCGACCGCACGGACAATGCCTATGACCAGGAAACCGAATTCAAAGCAATCGAGCTTGCCATCAGAGCTCAGACAATGGCGAATGTAATTGGATAGGAGATACTATGATAAAAGCAGCAATTATTGGAGCCGGAGCAATTGCCGGTGTCCATGCGGAGGCATTCATCCGCTTCCCCGAACTGTGCGAGGTTCGCGCAGTCTGTGATATCTATGTGGAAAAGGCCCAGGATATCATTGAAAAGCACCATCTCAACCAGGCAAAGGCCTACAGGACCATGGAGGAGGCCATCGAGGCCGAGGACATTGATCTTGTCTCCATCTGCCTGCCGCCCTCAGCCCACGCAGACAATACCGTAAAAGCCCTGGAAATGGGCTGCCACGTGCTGGTGGAAAAGCCTATGGCAAACTCATTGGAGGAGTGCGACCGGATGATCGCTGCCTCTGAGAGAACAGGAAAGCATTTGAGCATTGTCTGCCAAAACCGCTTTAAGACCCCCATGCAGCGGATACATAAAATGCTGCAGGACGGTGTAGGCGGCAGAGTGACTCATGCAGTGGTAAATTCCTTATGGTGGCGGGGTGAGAATTATTATGATCTCTGGTGGCGCGGTACATGGGCCACGGAATGCGGCGGCAGCTTTACAAGCCACTCTGTCCACCACATTGACCTGCTGCTCTGGATGATCGGCATGCCGGATTCCGTGACCGCAGTCATGAAAAATGTGGGACACCACAACTCGGAGCTGGAGGATGTGGGAATGGCGATCCTGGAGTACCCGGAGACCTTTGCCCATATCGGCACCTCCATTGTGGACTACGGTGAGGCCCAGGAGATGATATTCCAGACAGAAAAGGGACGCTTAAGCATTCCCTGGAGTCCTGCCTCTGCCACTCCCCTTCCCAACGGCTTCCCCAAACAGGACGAGGCCTATGAAAAGGAACTGGATGACATCTATCACTCCATTCCTGAACTGGAGTTAGAGGGCCATCCGGCCCAGATAAAAAACCTGCTTCTTGCCATTCAGGGAAAGGAACCTCTTCTGACAGACGGAAGAGAAGGGCGGAAAGCGATCGAACTCATTATGGCGATCTACAAATCCTCCGCTCTCCGCCAGACAGTCGCCCTTCCCATCACAGAGGAGGACGATTTTTACCGCAAGGAGACCATGATACAGAAAATGCCTCATTTCTTTGAGAAGACAAAGAGCATTGAAAACTTTACGTCCACGGAGATCACCCTGGGACGGGATGTAGGGAAATAAAAGCAGAAAGCAACAGGCTGCTGCAAACGGTTCACTTTCCGTCTGCAGCAGCCTTCCCATTTTCTGCCCCACTCTTCTATTTTCTCAGCTCTCCATCTGACGTCCCAGAAACCCGGCAGCAGTGGCAGCCAGCTTTGTCTCCATATCACCGAATTTTGCCCTGGGCTCACGGCTCATAAGGGCCACGGCCCCGATGGCATCGCCCTCACAGATGATCGGAGCAACCACCTGGGCTGTGATTCCTTCCAGTTCCTCATCCACCAGGTTGATAAATGCCTTGTCATCCTTCCCTGCCAGGATCGTGGAGCGCTCATTGATGGCTACCTCCAGCTGGCGGCTGATGGTCTTCTGAAGCAGATCCTTCTTTGCCCCACCGGCTGCTGCAACCACCTGGTCCCTGTCAGTGATGCATACCAAAAGCCCGGTGGACTGTGCCATTGCCTCTGCATACTGCCCTGCAAATGCTGTCAGCTCCATCATAGGCGAATATTTCTTCAGGATGATTTCTCCTTCCCTATCGGTAAAAATTTCCAGCGGCGTACCTTCCCTCAGGCGAAGTGTGCGGCGGATTTCCTTCGGGATCACCACACGGCCCAGATCGTCGATTCTTCTTACAATACCTGTAGCTTTCATAAATAAAATTCCTCCATTTTACATTCTGACATTTATCTTCAATGCTGCCCGTAAATGTAGTATCTGTAAAAGGGAGGAATTTATACTTTATATTGATTTTAAATGCGTTTGAAATCTCCTCTGTCTGTCACTACCCGGTACCCAATTTTCTCCATTCTCTCCTTCAGCTCCTTGATATTGGAGGCTGCCTCGGAGCCTGTGCTGATCTTATTATCGTAGAGCATGTAGCTTTTCCTCACCTCCAGGGGAGAGAGGTTCGGCATGACAACATTGGCCCCGGCCATGACGCCCTTTTCCCTTCCTGCTGGGTCTATGGTGCCTAAGGCTGTGGTGGCCGGAAGCAGGACCGAGGGCAGCATCAGGCGCACCATGGCAAGGAGCAGCAGTGTCTGCCTTAAAGTGCCCGGCGCCTTATCGCGAAAGGGCGTATCATGGTGTGGGATAAAAGGACCGATCCCCACCATCTGAGGCTGAAGCTCATACATAAACTCCATATCCTCTGCGATATGCGCCGTTGTCTGGAAGGGAGAACCAACCATGATACCGCAGCCCGTCTGAAAACCAATGGCCTTCAGATCCTTTAGGCACTGCTTCCTGTGCTCTGAGGACATCTGGTTTGGATGGAGTCTGGCATAATGACAGGGATCCGCTGTCTCATGGCGCAGCAGATAGCGGTCCGCACCAGCATCAAACCACATTTTATAGGTCTCATATTCCTTTTCACCTACGGAGAGTGTGACAGCACAGTCGGGATACATAGACTTGATGCCTTTCACAAGACAGGCAATTTTATCATCCGTATACCATGGATCTTCCCCGCCCTGAAGGACAAAGGTGCGAAAGCCCAGCTCATAGCCCTCACGGCAGCAGTCCATGATCTGCTCCTCTTTCAGGCGGTAGCGGGTAAGATTGGGATTGCCCCGGCGGATACCGCAGTAGTAGCAGTCATTTTTACAGTGATTTGTAAATTCCATCAGTCCTCTGACATAGATGGCATTTCCGTAATGTGCCAGAGCTGTCCTTCTGGCCCTGTCATAAAGATAGGCTTCATCCTCCTGCCCTATATTGTCAATGAGAAAGCAGAGCTCCTCTCTGCTTAATATATGGCATTTCTCCAGCTTATTGATCAATTCTCTTATTGAATCCATAATATCTCCTATAGTAAACCTGTATGCGCCCAGCAGCGGACGAACTACCGCACCATGAAAGTCTGGCGGACTCGCCACCACACTATGCCTCCTTCAGCCCCACCGGCAGCACACAGGTAAAGGTTCTGTTCTTCAGCTGCAGCGGATACAGCTTCACTTCCACCCCAAAGGCCCTGTCCAGGTTCGCCTCGCTCAGCACCTCATCCGCTGCTCCAAACACAGCCTCCCCTTCTTCGGTGAGAAGCAGAGCCTTCTGGGAGATGGACAGGGCATGCTCCGGATAATGGGTATTTACCACCGCATAGATCCCCTTTTCCCTGCACAGGCGCTCGATCGCACGCAACACGATCAGCTGGTTCCTGAAATCCAGGTTAGACTCCGGCTCGTCTAACACCAGCACCGAGGGCCTGGCGGCCAACGCCCTGGCGATCAACACCATCTGGAGCTCACCGCCGCTTATCTGGCTGCAGGCCCTGCCCTTTAGGTGGGCAATGCCGATCTCCTCCATACATTCCTCCGCAATCTCCCTGTCACGCTTTCCCGGCTGCCCAAAGGTCCCCAGATGGGCATTTCGCCCCAAAAGGACCATGTCCTCCGTGTTGCATGAAAAAACAGAGGCCTTCGCCTGAGGCACATAACCCACCTTCTGCCAGAACTGGTGATACGGGATATCCTTTATATCCCTGCCATCCAGATACGTCCCGCCTTCCCGCCAGGGAAGCAGGCCCAGCATGCATTTAAGCAGTGTGGTCTTTCCTGCGCCGTTGGCTCCCAGAACAGACAGCACCTCCGGCTGGTCCATGGAAAAGGTGATGTGCTTTAGTATATTCTGGCTGCGGGGATACCCAAAGCTTCCATTTTTCACTTCAAATACCATCTGTTTCCTCCTCCGTGTCAAACATAATCAACTCCCGCCGCCGATCAGGCAGCATGCGTTCCGGTATGCCAAATGCACCACCAGACTTTCATGGTGAGGCAGCGCGTTCCCCGCTGGGCGTATGCAGGTTTAGAGCCTGAGTCCTCCCGTTTTCCGAAGAAGCAGCAGAAAGCAGGGCGCTCCCACCAGGGCGGTCAGGATGGATACCGGTATCTCCGATGCCGTGGCTGACCTGGCAATGGTGTCAATGAGCAGCATAAACACTCCGCCAAAGGCCATACTGGCCGGTATCACAGAGCGGTTGTCATTTCCAAATATCATACGCACCATATGCGGGACCAAAAGTCCTACCCATCCGATCTGACCGCACATGGATACCACGGACGCTGTCACCATGGCAGAGCCCAGGATCACCAGGCCGCGTATGCGCTTTACGGGAATACCTAAGGACCTGGCCTCATCCTCGGAAAGGGACATGGAATTGAGCTTCCAACGCAGAAGGAACAAGAGCAGGCTTCCTGCCAGGATAAAGGGAGCTCCCATGAAAAGAGTCGTCTTCGTAGTGGAAGCCATGCTTCCCATAAGCCAGTATGTAATGGATGGCAGAACATCCTGGGGATCTGCTGCATATTTTACAAGGGACACCAGGGCGGAAAACAGGGAGCTTACCACCATTCCTGCCAGGATCACCATAAGGGGCGGCAGCGTCCCTTTTACCCTTGAAAAGCCCCAGGCCATGAGAACCGCAGCGATTCCCATGACCATGGCTGAAAGCTGGATCCCCATGGCAGGAAGTCCTAAGAGAATGCCGAACACTGCGCCAAAGGAGGCTCCATTGGCCGCTCCCAAAGTATCAGGAGTCGCCAGCGGATTGGCGAACAATCCCTGGAATGCCGCCCCTGCTGCTGAAAGCCCTGCTCCTGCCAGGACCGCCAGTATCACTCTGGGCAGGCGGATATTGAGTATCACGGTCTGTACCTGCTTCGACACCACTGTCTCCGGGAATATTCCGGGAAAGAGCACTGCAGCCAGCTCCTTTGGCGGTATGGAAAAACGGCCTGTCACCATGGCAAGGGCGGCAGCCGTCAATGTGACTGCCGCTGCCCCTATTGTCCAATACCGGTTCCAGCTTAAGTTCCTTCCTTTCATTTTCAAGCTTCCATCCTTACTATTTTTATCACGCTCGAACTTCGCTTCGTTTGCGTAGCAAATAGTTTCGCGCTCTGGCGCTCAACTATTTTTATTACGCTCGTACCTCGCTTCATAAAAACATACGTGAACCGCGAACTTCGCTTCGCTTCGTTTGCGTAGCAAATAGTTTCGCGCTCTGGCGCTCAACTATTTTTTATACCCCTTGGCTGCCTCCCGCCCCGGATGGTACATGCGTTCCACCTGGCTGTCTGTGAGCTCCACGCCGTACATATCCTTATAGTAGGCCTTTACTTCTTCCGTCATATCCACGTCCTCAAAGAGGGACGGATATACATTCTTTGCCATCCAAAGAAGGGTCATGGGTGTATCTGTGCTGGGGGTATAGCTTCTGTAGGTTCCCAGGGGCAGCTTATACACCTCTCTGTTTTCCACCGCCTTTACAGAACTCCAGTCGTCCTGGCCCACTGCGTTTTCATATAGATCCTCAGGCTGGGCAGGGGTAAAGTTGGTAATGAAGATCACGTCCGGATCCCACTCATATACCTGCTCCATATTGATGACGGCATTGGAATTTTCTGCTGCAACCTCCTCCGCCACATTCCTGCCTCCCACAGCGTCACACCAGAACTGGCCAAAGAACCGCTTTCCTGAGGTGATCATGGTGGTGTCGCTGTAATTGAACAGGAACAAAATATCTCTCTTTTCCTCCCCGGAAACAGAGGAAACCCTCTTCTGGATATCCTCGCAGACCTTCCTGCTGTATTCTGATACCCGCTCTGAGGTATCACCCTTTTCCGGGAAGATCTCACTGAGAAGAGCGATCCACTGGTCGTAGGTCTCGATGGCATTGTATTCCCATTTATTTACAGAAATACCCACTGCGGCAAAGCCTGCCGAACGCAGCGACTCTCCCAGCTCCTTGCTTCCCGCATTAAAGAACACCACGTCCGGCTCCAGCTTCATCAGCTCCTCCATGTTTACATCACTTCCGCTGATAAAATCTGTGCTGGCATTTAAAACATCCGGGAACAGCTCTCCCAAAAGGCCGGACTGGGCAGCGCTCATGCTGGCCGGGCTCATGCCCACGATCTTTTCCCCGGAGCCTAAGAATACGGTGAGAATGGACGGCAGGGGAAGGATATCCGTCACCACAACACGGTTTACCTGAGCCGGAAGCTCCACCTGGACTCCCGTATGGTCAGTGACCGTGATGGTTTCCGAAGCCTGGGCTCCTTCTGCCTTCTGCTCCTCTGCTTCCACCTGGGGCTTTCCTCCTCCTGTGCTCCGGGCAGCTCCATTTCCCCCGCATCCGGAAATGCCGGCTGCCACCAGGCAGATCCCCAACAGTAATGCTGTTACCTTTTTCATATGATACCCTCTCCATTCCGCCGTCCAAAACGGCCTCTTTTATTCTTTTCCATCCCACACAAAGGGCTTCATTCTGCCATGGAACATTCTCCCTGAACAAGCCTCATGGGGAAATTCTACAAAGGTTACGCTGCCGTCAGCAGGACAGGTAAACCGGTACAGAGGATCGGCTATGACCACCTCACTCCGGGACATGGCCTCTGTTACCTTATCCTCATCCCACTCCAGCATATCCCCGGGCTCTGCCAGGCAGGCTTCGCCCTCTGTTGGGCAGATGACCTGAACCTCTCCCGCACCGAGGTCCTCCCTCAGACTGCATCTCAAGGAGTTGGCAATGACCTGCTCTCCGATCAGAAGCACTCTTTTTCCCTCCAGGGAATCCAAAAGCCCGGCAAGGCCCAGGATTTCTCCTGTCTGAGGACCGCTCTTGTCCTCCCCAAAGGCTCCTTCTTCCCTCCACAGCACAAGGTCCTTCCCGGAGTCCGCCGCCTCCTTGAGCAGGGCTGCCAGTCTCAAAGCTGCCCTTCTTCCCACCGGAGTGCCGGTCACAAAGGGAGTTCCGTAGATCTCCTTTAATGCTCTGGCAGCCGGAAGGCCTGCTGCCGAGACCACCAGATTCACCTCCGCGTTGCCCGACTGTTTTATGTCCTCCAGACTGCTTTCCATTGCCCAGCAGCTGACAACAGAGAAGCCCCTTTCCCTGAGAAATGTTTTCATGGCAGCGATATTTCCTGTCAGTGAAAAGTCAAGGGGTGTTACTCCCAATATATTTACCGGGATACAGCCATCCCTTGCTCCCCTTTCCTCCCTTGGCCCGCAGAACCGCTCCGCCAGCTTTTTCAAAGCTTCTCCTGCCCCCTGCACATAGGAGTGCATCCCATTGGCCGCGATCCCAAAGGCCGGGATCCCTGTCTGGCGCTCGATCATCCTTGCAATGCCCTTGAAATCCGTTCCCATCATCATTGGGATCGGTGTTCCGCCTATGCAGATAAAAGCCGGATGAAGATTGTTGGCTGCATCCACAATGTCCCTTACCAGCTTCCCATCGTCTCCCATCACTGCCTCCAGCTCTGACAGGGCGGAAATATATACCATACTGTCCATGGAATACCATCTGGGCTCATCATGGGTAGTATAGGTGGAATTGCAGCCTGAGGCGTCATGCATGACCGTCATTCCTCCCAGCTCATAAAGAGCAGAACAAATTCCTGATATATCTGCCGCATATACCGGCAATATCCTGTTTACCCGTTTCAACAGCAGCACCCCCATCCCTTTACCTGGATCACGTTTTCCGCTTCACGCTCTGTCTCTGCAGCCTCCCGCATAAGGCCCGCCAATGCGAAGAGCCCTCCGTAGCCATACAGCCCTCCGTCCTCCACCATGTTTACAAAATGGCTTGTTCCGGTAAAATAGGCTGCCTTCTGTCCCACTGCAAGCACCTTCCTGTCCTGGGCCATGCTCCTGGGCAGCACTGCCATTTTGTGGTACACCGTAGGAGCAAGCTCCATCCGGGGACAATGCTCCTTCAGCCACTCAAGAGTCTCCTTCTCCTCCGGCGAGATCGTGTCAATATAGATCCTGTCCACATGGAAACCGCATTCTGTCAGCATTTTCGCCATACCGAGAGGCCTGGCGGACACTGTGTAATCAATAGCGACTGTCCAGTCCTTCAGTTCCTCTGCAAGAGTTTTGAAGGCTTTTCGGGCTTCGCTTTTTCGCTCTGCAAGAAACTCCTCCATTTCTCCATAATCCAGCTCTAAAAGCCCTGTAAGTGTTCTCCAATGGCACTCTATCTCATCCCAGTCATAGCTGACTGGCAGATAGACCCATCTCTGCCCCAGGCGTTCCTCCAGTTCCTTTGCGGCAGGACGCCCCAGAGGATGGGTGACAATATTTAAGCAGGCAGAAGACATGCTGCCGTACTCCTCAAATGTACGGCAGGTACAGATGTCTTTTACGGAAAATCCCTTTCCCTCCAGTATGTCATAGAGCTCGGAACTGCCCTCGATCGCCAGATTGTTCCCTATTATGTTCACCTGCCGCATGTTTGTTTCCGCCGGCTTTAACAGGGAATAAAGCTGCTTTCTCATAAACGGATCCGGGGGCAGCTTTGTCTTTCTCATGACCGGATTCATCCAGCACTGCACAAAGCCCACTTCAGGGAACCGCCTCTCCAGCTCCCGGAAGATCAGCTTCAGATCCGTTCCAAGAAAATGGTGGACGCAGCTTGTAAACAGCAGCAGAGCCTTCGGAAGAGGGCCCTTTTTTCCCAACCCCTCCAGAATATGTGTAACGCCCTCAATGATGATCTCCTCGCAATTGCCCTCCAGCACAGATTCCTCATCCACCGATATCGTGGAAAACCGATGGGAATCATAAAGCTCTGCCGCCGAGAGCACAACACCCCTGAGGCAGCTCTGGGCACAGACAAATACCTCATGGCTCTCAGGAAGCAGAAAGCCTGTATGGACAATGGTCCAGCCGCCCCTGGCCGGAGCGCTGTACTCAAGGCCATATGTAAATGGGTTCAGGGAGTCCACCTGGCTTAAGGGGATTACTGCTCCGGCTTCTGTGATCCTGCCCTCAGGATGCCTGGCTTCTGCAGCGTTTCCTTCTGCAGCGTTTCCACTCCCGGCCGTTTTGACCGCACAGGCCTCATTCCCTATGCCTCCGGTCAGTTCGTGCAGGTTCTTAAGCATGTTCTCCTTCTCCCTTCGTTTTGCACACCGCCAGCACAGCATCCGCCAGCTTCTCATACTCCTCGGCAATGCTGCTGTCCGGAAATGCCTCGCACACCGTACATTCCAGCTCCTCCGCATCCGTCACCAAGCTGCTGCGGCTTAACGTTGCAATGATCTTTGTCCCCAGCTCTCCGGCCAGCTCCTCCACCTTCTCCTTCTCCCGCTTTACCTCTCTCTGGTTCAGGATCAGGCCGCCCAGACTGGCATAGCCCCGCTCCTCAAAGCATTTCACTGCTGCCGCAATGTTGGCTGCCGCATAGATCGCCATGTTTTCCCCGGATGTGACAATAAAGACCTTATCCGCATATCCCTCCCGGATCGGCATCGCAAACCCGCCGCAGACCACATCTCCCAGCACATCGTAGATCACCACATCCGGCCTGTATTTCTCAAATGCGCGGCGTTCCTCCAAGGCCTCAAAAGCAGTGATGATCCCCCTTCCGGCGCAGCCCAGCCCCGGTGTGGGACCTCCTGCCTCCGCACAGAGGATACCATGCCTGCCCTCTGTCACCATCTCCTCCAGACAGGCCTTGTCTCCCTTTTCCCGCATCAGGTCCAGGATCGGGACAGCCTTTTTCCCAGCATGGAGCTGTATGGTGGAGTCCGCCTTCGGATCACACCCGATCTGCATCACCCGCATTCCCCTCAAAGCCAGCATTGTAGATAAGTTGGAGGCGATGGTGGACTTTCCAATGCCTCCTTTTCCATAAATTGCCAATTTCAACATAGCCAATACTCCCCTCATTCCATTGCTTTATACGATGTTATAAAAAAATCCCCTCTCTGAAATCCAGAGAGAGGACATATCCATTCATAAAATGCTGCCAAATCCGGCAAAACGCGTCACTGGCACGTTCTGCTTGATGCTTCATTATGAGGGCCGTATGCCATACATACCGCCTTTATCCATCCACTCTCTCTTTATCTCAGGGCTGCTTCGCATCAGAGAAAGATTTTATTCTATTATCTACCATCATAGCCCGGCTCGCTGGAAAAAGCAAGTACAAATTAGCTTGAGTTTCTGCCTTTACATGATCCCTGCAGCTATGCTATGATAACTTTGATATCGGTCCCAAGGTCAAAAATCCTCTTGCAAGCAAGCTTGTATCGGATTTCCGGCCTTTTGCCCCTGGTATCATATCAAAAGAAGGAGGCTCCACATATGGAAGAGCGTCTCGCCGTTATCAGCTGCATTATCAGCAATCCCGAATCTGTTCACGCAGTAAATGAAAAATTCCATCTCCAGTCCCAGTCCATCATTGCCCGCCTGGGTGTTCCTTGCCGTGAATATGGCGTATCTGTGATCAGCGTGGTAATGCATGGAACCCAGAACCAGATCAGCTCCTTTGCAGGAGATCTGGGAAAGGTGGACGGAGTGAAGGTCAAATCCGTCCAGGTGCCGGCAGTCCGCCAGTGATTCCGGACGAATGCAAAGCCCTCTTTTACAAGAGGCCTCATACTCTCAGCTCCCCGATCCCTTTTACGATCTCCTTTGCCTTCTCCATCATAGCAAGGCTGTCCTGGTTCTTACTGCGCCTGTCTACATAGTGGAACACCGGAACCTCTCCCGGCACCAGCTTTAAGTCCCCCTTGTAGCTCTGCATGAGTTCCGGAATGCCCTCTGTCTTCAAGCTGGCCTTCTGATACATGGTCAGGCGCACCTCCTGGCGGTTGATTACAGCCTCTGTCACAAAAGCCTTGTGGGCTAATGCCTTAAGCTCTGCGATCTTAAGCAGATTGTCAACGCTTCTGGGAATATCGCCGAAGCGGTCCATCAGCTCATCCTGCATATCCATATATTCATCCTCTGTCTCAATGGCAGAGATCCTCTTATAAATATCCAGCTTCTGATACTCATTTTTGATATAAGAGCCCGGTATATAGGCGTCAATATCGCACTCGATCACAGTCTCGTAGGAATCTCCCTCCACCGCTTCTCCCTTTAAGGCCAGCACGGCCTCGCCCAGCATTTTGCAGTACAGGTCATAGCCCACGGCCTCCATATGCCCATGCTGCTCTGCTCCCAGCACATTTCCGGCTCCGCGGATCTCCAGGTCACGCATGGCGATCTTGATGCCGGATCCCAGCTCTGTGAACTCGCGGATGGCCTGAAGGCGTTTCTCCGCCTCCTCCTTTAGGAGCTTATCCCGCTTATACATAAGAAAGGCGTAGGAGGTCCTGTTGGAACGGCCCACCCGTCCCCTCAGCTGGTAGAGCTGGGACAATCCCATCCTGTCTGCGTCATGGATGATCATGGTATTGGCATTGGGGATATCAAGTCCCGTCTCTATGATCGTCGTGGACACCAGAACGTCAATATCGCCGTTGATAAAGTCCGCCATGATCCGCTCCAGCTCGTGCTCCCTCATCTGGCCATGGGCAAACGTCACCACAGCGTCCGGAACAAGAGCCTGGACCCCATTCGCCACCTCATCAATATCTGTCACTCTGTTATATACATAATACACCTGTCCATTGCGTGCCAGCTCACGGTGAATAGCTTCCCGCACCATTTCCTCATTGTACTCCATCACATAGGTCTGGATGGGCGTTCTGTCCACCGGAGGCTCCTCCAGCACGCTCATATCCCGGATCCCGGCCAGGCTCATGTGGAGAGTCCTAGGAATAGGGGTGGCTGTCAATGTCATGACATCCACATTCTCCTTTAACTGCTTGATCTTCTCCTTGTGGGCAACGCCGAAGCGCTGCTCCTCATCAATGATAAGGAGTCCCAGATCCTTAAAATGCAGATCCTTTGACAATACCCTGTGGGTTCCAATGACCACATCCACCATGCCCTTACGCAGCCCTTCCAGGGTCTTCTTCTGCTGGGCCGGCGTGCAGAACCTGGACAGCATATCCACCCGCACCGGAAAATCCTTCATGCGCTGTACGAAGGTATTGTAATGCTGCTGGGCAAGGATCGTGGTAGGCACCAGATACACCACCTGCTTGCTGTCCTGGACGGCCTTGAAAGCTGCCCGCAGGGCCACCTCCGTCTTGCCATAGCCCACATCGCCGCAGATCAGGCGGTCCATGATCTTCCTGCTCTCCATATCCTGCTTGACCGCGTCAATGGCGTCCAGCTGGTCCTCCGTCTCCTCATAGGGGAACAGCTCTTCAAACTCCTTCTGCCATACGGTATCGTGGCCGTACTGGAAGCCGTTCTTTTCCTGCCGGGCTGCGTAGAGCTTTACAAGATCCTTTGCAATGGCCTGGACGGCTCCCTTTACCCTGGTCTTTGTCTTATTCCACTCGCTTCCGCCTAACCGGTTGAGCTTCGGCTTCTTTGCCTCGGCCCCGGCGTATTTCTGGATGCTCTCAAGCCTGGTGGCCGGAAGGTACAGGTTGCCTCCGTCCCCATATTCGATCTTAATATAATCCTTGATGATCTTATCCCGCTCTACCTTCTCAATGCCCCGGTAGATACCCAGGCCATGCTCCTCATGGACCACATAATCTCCCACTGACAGCTCTGAAAAGCTCTGAATGGCCTTTCCCTGGTAGCTCGTCTTCTTCCGGCGCTTTTTCTTTTTCTCCACACCGAACATATCGCCCTCTGTAATGAAGACGAATTTTAAAAGAGGATACTCAAATCCCCGGTGCAGGTTTCCGTAAGTCACCATGATCTCGCCGGGCTTTACCTGACGGCAGGCTGCTCCTGCCCCCAAGCTGCTCTCAGCGATATTTTCCGGGGTATTCTGGATGGCGTTCCCGGCGGCGCTTTCCGGGCCCTGCCTTAGGCCTCCTTCTGCTTCTCCCGGCCCATCCGGGCAGTATGCCCGCAGGTCATACTCCCGCAGATCGCTTGCAAGCCTGCTGGCCCTTGTCCTGGAGGCAGAGAGGAGGATCACCCGGTAGCCTTCCTTTTTCCACCTTGTTAGATCCTTAATGAGGATCTCAAAGCTGTTCTGATAGGAATTGACATTTTTCACGTCAAAGCTGAACTTTCCATTGACCTTCATCCCCGGCAGCTTCTGGTCCAGCCCTGTGAGCATGACTGTGTAGGGCCTCTGGATCTTTGCGGTCACCTCTGCGGCCGTGAAAAGGAGCTCTGTCTGTCCCGGAAGCAGGTACCCCTTTTCCAGTCTGTGGACCATGCTTTCCCGAAACTCCAGCTCCACCGTCTCTCCCTTTTCCTTCAGCCTCCCAGGCTCATCCAGATAGATCACGCTGTCCCCTGCCGGGAAATAATCCAGGAAAGACACGGTCTCCTTGCAAAAATACCCTATATATCCATCCAGTCCGCTTATCTTCCAGCCTTCCCGGATCCCATCCGCCAGCTCCTTTATGATCCCGCGGATGCGGGAGGCCTCTTCTATCTTACGCTGCTCCCTGAGAGCCTTCTCGTAAGCCTTTTCCTCTTCCTCCAGCCTGCCTCTTCCTGTCTCCAGCTGTTCCTTTGAGAGTACCAGCTCCGCTGCCGGGTAGATGGCCAGCTCCTCCAGCTGCTCCACAGAGCGCTGGCTTTCCGGGTCAAAGGTACGGATGGAATCCACCTCATCGTCCCACAGCTCGATCCGCACCGGGACCTCCTCTGTCAGTGGGAAAATGTCGATGATCCCGCCCCGGATGGAAAACTGTCCCATGCCATCCACCTGGGCCATGCGCTCATAGCCCATCTCCGTGAGCCTTTCCTTCCACACATCCAGATCAATGACCTGTCCGCTCTCCACCGTAAGGACCTGCTTCTTTAAAAATGCCAGGGGCATAAGGTGGTCCATAAGACCGTCCATAGTCGTGACCACCACACCGCCCTCATCCTCCATCAAATGGCGCAGCACGGCAATGCGCTGCCGCGTCATGAGATTTCCATGGATATCGGCGCTGTAAAACAGCAGGTCTCTGGCCGGATACAGCCACACCTGCCTTGTAAAATTCCTGAAATCATCATAGATCTCCCTGGCCCGCTGCTCATCATAGGTCACCACCAGCTTCCAGGGGAGGCCTCCCCCTTCTGCCAGCTCATGCATCAGGTGCACCTTCTGGGAATCCAGAGTACCTGTTACCTGAAGAGGCCCTTTTCCTGCCCTCAATGCCTGCAGCAGATTGTCATATTCCTGTAGCTCCAATAATGGATTTTCCATCGCTTCCCCTGCACCTTTCTCTCTGCCTTCAGCGTTTTCCCGCCGGAATCTCCGGCTATTTCAGCCTTTCCCGGCTTCTCCTCACGCTTTATGCCCATTAAACCTGTTCATGGCAGCATCCGCCCCATCTGTGATCATGACCTCCACTGCCCGGGCCGCCTCTTTAAAGGCATCCTCCATGAGCGCCCTGTCTTCCTTTGAAAAACGGCTCAGCACATAATCTGCCAGATCCATCTTCTTCGGTTTATCGCCGACTCCCACCTTGATCCTCGGAAACTCCTGGGTCCCCAGATGTGCGATAATGTTCTTGATCCCATTATGCCCGCCTGCACTTCCCTTTTTCCTGATGCGCAGCTGCCCTACATCCAGACTGATATCATCATATATCACTATAATATGATCCGGCTCCACTTTATAGAAATCCGCCGCTGCCCGGATGCTCTCACCGCTCAAATTCATAAAGGTCTGGGGCTTTAGGAGCAGCACCTTTTCTCCTCCTATGATCCCACGGCCGTACAGTCCCTTAAACTTCTTTTCCTCTATGGTAGTTCCCACCTTATCCGCCAGCACGTCAAGGGCGTCAAAGCCCACATTATGCCTGGTCCTCTCATACTCCTTTGAGGGATTTCCCAAACCTGCGATAATATACATGACCCTATCGTCCTCCTCTGCCTTCTTTCCTGATCCATCTCCTCTGCCTCCGAAAACAGCTTCCAGGGCAGCTCTGCATTTCCCCAATATCTCCAAAATCCTCATGACTCGTGTCCTCTCTGCCTGATCCGGTAAACTGCGCCTTACGCACCTTCTGCCGGATGCCTCATAATGTCCAAAAAGCACGCCTGAAAGCGTTAGATATCCGCCCACCGGGGTATCTAACGCTTACTGTAAAAGTCCTGCCGCCGGATAGGCGGTATGTATTCAGATATGCCAGGTGTGCCCGCCAGACTTTCATGGTGCGGTGGCGCATCCGCTGCCGGGCGCATGTAGGCTTACTGTTTTCCCATTCTATCAAATTCTATGCAAAAATACAAGCTCCTCCATCAGTATCCTGCTGCCAGTGTCTCCGCTGCCCGCTCTTCAGTGAACAATCCCCTCTCTACCAGCCGTTCCACCACCTGCTCCTGGCGCTTTGCTGCCAGCTCGGGACTTACTGTAGGCGCATATCTGGAGGGCGCATTGGGGATCCCCGCCAATAGGGTGCTTTCATAGTCCGTCATATCATTGGGAGCTTTTCCGAAATAGCCTTTGCTGGCATCACCGACACAGTAATAATTGTTCCCATAATAGATGGTATTCACATAGAGCTCTAATATCTCGTTCTTTGTAAAATTTTTTTCCAGCGCAAATGCCATGAACACCTCAGCGGCCTTTCTCTCCAGGCGCTTCTCCTGCGTAAAATACAGGTTCTTTGCCAGCTGCTGGGTGATGGTGCTTCCGCCCTCCACAAAGGAGCCAGCCTTTATGTCATTTATCAGAGCCCTTGTAATGGCAATGGGGTCGATCCCCGGATGTCCGTAAAACCTGTGATCCTCCACAGAGAGCACTGCATCCACATAGAGCTCCGGAAGCTCAGCGAAAGGTGTGTAGCCCTCCTTGCTCCGGATGGAGGCTGCCTTCTCCTCCAGGCTCATTTCTGACAATGCCGACCTATACATATCATAGCCGTCCTTTCCTACGCGGGCGCAGAAGCCAAACACCACTACTGTCAGCATAATCACCGGCCATTTCAGCCATCTCATCCGTTTCACCCACAAAAGCGCCTTCATCCCTTCACCTGCTTTCCTTCCCATCTGATAGGAAAATTGTACCATAAACAGGCCCATAAAGTCCTTTCCAAAGCCTTACAGAACTTTAAGTATTCCCTAAGGCTTTCTGAAATATTTTCGAAAGAGCCCCTCTATTTCAGCTTCGTTATTTTCGTCCGAAAATATCGCCTTTCTCCCTTGCGCAAATGCCCGGATTATGCTAAACTAGGAATGATGTGATGCCTGTATAAGTTCATAATCGGATGAACGTTTCTACCAGCTACCGGAATAGTTGACTACAAGCCGCTATTTTGTATACTGGTATATTTTTTTTACTATGAAAGTCCTGCCGCCGGATAGGCGGCATGCATTCAGGTATGCCAAGTGCGTCCACCAGACTTTTATGGTGCGGTAGTGCGTCCGCTGCTGGGCGCATGCAGGTTTACTATGAAAGTCCTGTCGCCGGATAGGCGGCATGTATTCAGGTATGCCAAATGCATCCACCAGACTTTCGCGGTGCGGCGGCGCGTCCGCCCGCCGGACGCATGTAGGTTTGCTATGAAAGCAAAGCAGCAGAAAGGAGTTTTTTGTATGAACCCAACAAAGCAATATGATGTCATCATTATCGGAGCAGGCCCCTCTGGTATTTTCTGTGCCTATGAGCTGATCCAGAAGAAACCGGATATGAAGATATTAATGATCGAAAAGGGCCGCCCCATTGAAAAACGTGTATGCCCCAAGCGTACCACAAAGGTATGCGTTGGCTGCAAGCCCTGCTCCATTACCACAGGCTTTGCAGGCGCAGGTGCATTTTCAGACGGAAAACTTTCCCTTTCTCCTGATGTAGGCGGCAACCTTCCTGAGATCCTGGGTTATGACAAGGCCGTGGAACTTTTAAAGGAATCTGATAACATTTACCTGAAATTTGGCGCTGACACCGGAGTTTACGGCGTGGATAAGCAGACAGAGATCGAGGAGATCCGCCGCAAGGCTATTAATGCCAACTTAAAGCTCATCGAATGTCCGATCCGCCATCTGGGAACAGAGGAGGGCTATAAGATCTACACCCGTCTTCAGGAACATCTGAAGGCCCAGGGCATTACAATGGAATTTAACACCATGGTAATGGACATCCTCATTGAGGACGGTCATGCAAAGGGCGTTGTGACAGATAAGGACGAAACCTATTATGCCCCTGAGATCGTTGCCGCAATCGGACGTGAGGGCTCTGACTGGTTCTCCCACATCTGCAGTGACCACGGTATCGAGACCCAGGTGGGCACAGTGGATATCGGTGTCCGTGTGGAAGTCCGCGATGAGGTCATGAAGTTCCTCAATGAGAACCTCTATGAGGCAAAGCTGGTATACTATACCCCAACCTTTGATGACAAGGTACGCACCTTCTGTACTAATCCCTCCGGCGAGGTGGCAACAGAGTACTATGAAAACGGCCTGGCAGTTGTCAATGGCCACGCCTACAAATCAAAGGAATACAAGACACACAACACCAACTTCGCACTTCTGGTGAGCAAGAACTTCACAAAGCCCTTCAACGAGCCCATTGAATACGGCAAGCACATTGCCCAGCTCTCCAACATGCTCTGCGGAGGCAGGATCATGGTCCAGACCTTCGGCGATTTCCAGAGAGGCCGCCGCACCACCGAGGAGCGCCTCTGCCGCAACAACCTGATCCCCACCTTAAAGGACGCTGTTCCCGGAGACCTTTCCCTTGTGCTCCCACACCGCATCATGACGGACATCAAGGAAATGCTCCTGGCCTTAGATAAAGTAACTCCCGGCATTGCCAGCGACGAGACCCTGCTCTACGGCGTAGAGGTCAAATTCTATTCCAACAAGGTCGTAGTAAACAAGGACTTCGAGACCAGCATATCCGGCCTTCGGGCAATCGGAGACGGCGCTTCTGTCACCAGAGGCCTGCAGCAGGCTTCCGCCAATGGTATCAGTGTGGCGAGGAGTATTCTTGCAAAACAGTAAAAATTTCACACAGAGGTATCCGGTACCCGACTGCCGGATATCTCTGTTTTTTATTTTGCAGTATCCAGTAACGCGTTTCATCAGATTTCGTATGATTGCAGGTACGAATGTACTAATATGCGGTACTTTAACCCTTTCGTAAAAAAATATTCAGCATATCCCAAAGCTTTCCATATGACCTTTTGTTACAATAAAGATACTGGTTACTGTACCGTATATCTTTCTAAACCTACATGCGCCCGGCTGTCAGACGCGCCACCGTACTATAAAAGTCTGGCGGGCGCATTTGGCATACCTGAATTTAGTGCCGCCTATCCGGCGGCGGGACTTTTATAGAAAAGGAGGTTGAGATTGTTATGGAAAAATGCAGAAGGCTTACAGCAGCTTTCCTGCTCACAGCCCTTATCATGACAGGCTGTGCTTCTGCGGGAAAGGATTTTTCGCCTTTGGAAAATACCGCGCAGCAAGAGACTGGTATCCCGGATCAAATGGTGTCTGCTTCCGCTGAAGATGATATGCCGGAGGAATCTCCTTCTGTTGCTGTTATTTCCGGTGGTGAGACCTATATTCCCATGAAGAATTTTACCTTTTCTGAGTATACACAGACAGACTCCTCAGGGCAGGAGCAGACGGTAAATGCCTGCGGGGCCTGGCTCCGCCCCCAGGGCGTAAAAGGGATGCCCCAGGTTCCCTGGACTGAGGATATGAAGCTGGCTGTCACAGGACAAGTGCTCACCTTTCATTGCAGCCTCTATGACGCTGATTATGAACCTCTTTCAGAAGAAGCCTTCCAGGACCAAAAGTCCCTCATCTTTCCCCAGCAGCAGGAGCCCTACTATGTAAAGCTGGAGCTTTCTTTTAAAGAGAGTCATGATTCTAAAACAGGTTATCAATATTTTTTCCAGGTAGTCTCCCGCGGCCCTACCCCCATATTATCCGTCTTTGCTGAATTAAATGGAAATGAATCCGAGGCTGTAAGGGAGCTTCCCTCCTTAAAGGGTCAGGGTGCATTTACTGCACTGACCCAAAAGGATTCCCTTCCCTACATTCCCATAGGGTCCCGCCTCTTCCTCTCTTTTCCCGAAGGAGAGACTCCCCTTTCTGTCCGCTTTTCCGATTTCGTGCTGACAGAGAGCGGGGAACCCGCTTCCTTTGACGGTGAGGAGATCCCGGCCCAGCAGCTTCAGGCTGAAGACGGCAGCTATTCCATCTATCTGGGAGCCAACCTGGACGCCATGTATTACGGCTACAGCGAAGCCTACCAGCCCGGAGGAATCCGCCGCGGCTTCCTGGTAGATTGTACCTTTGCAGACGGCAGTACCGAGACCTACGCCATCGCAGTGAAAACAGATGCCGCCTTTGGCATCAAAAGGCAGCCCTCCTCCGCCTACCTCATGCCCATGTGCGGCACCGGCGTCCATGTCTTCACAGAAGCCCGTCCAAAGAAAAATGCCTCCGGCCTCACACTCACCTTTGTAATGGATAATGAAAGCTCCTGCGATTTCTCTTACGGAGAGGAGCCCAGGCTTTACCGTTTCGAGGGCCCGGATCCAAAGGAAATGCCCCTTCTCCCGGAAGCAGGCTGGAACGACCTTGCCTACACTCTCAAGGCCAATCGCACAAAACGGCTCACCATAAAGCTGGATCCGCTTTACGGCCCTCTGGATCCGGGCTACTACCGCTTTTCGAAGGATCTCATCAATCCGGAGGATGGAACCACCCAGACCGTGTACGGGGATTTTGTGGTAAATTAATCAGAGCTACCGATACGACAATGCCTCCGGGGCTTTCGGCTGCACAGCCAAAACTCCCGGAGGCATGATCTGCTTTTCTTCTTTTGTCCTACTTATTTACCACATTCACTGCATCCTTATTTATGTAGTGCCTCAGATTATCCACTGCAATATCCATCAGACGCTGTCTTGACTCCTTGGGCGCCCAGGCTATATGAGGTGTAATGATCATATTTTTTGCTCCCAGCAGCGGATTATCCGCTCTGATCGGTTCTGTCGATACCACATCTGCAGCTGCGCCGCTGACCTTTCCGCACTCCAGGGCCTCCCGCAGATCCTCCTCCACGATCAGCGGACCTCTGGAGGTATTGATGATCTTCACGCCGTCCTTCATCTTAGAGATGGTCTCCTTGTTGATGATGCCCTGTGTAGACGGGAATAGCGGACAGTGAAGGCTGATCACATCAGACTGTGCCAGCAGTTCATCCAGGGATGCCATTTTGCAGTTTTCCGTCTCCAGCTCCTTTTTGGGATACTCATCATAAGCCAGCACCTTCATCCCCAATGCCTCTGCGATCTTTGCCGTCCTCTGTCCGATGCGTCCAAAGCCAATGACTCCAAAGGTTTTTCCTGCCAGCTCCACCAGCGGATGCTTCCAGAAGCACCAGTCCTGATTATTTGTCCACTCGCCTGCCCTTACGCACTCCGAGTGCTCTCCCACATGGTGGCACAGCTCCAAAAGAAGGGCGATCGCATACTGCGCCACAGCATCCGTGCCATAAGTAGGTATATTGGTGACAATGACTCCCGCCTCCTTTGCAGCAGCGGTATCTACCACATTATAACCGGTTGCCAGAACACCGATGAATTTCATAGAGGGGCACTTTGCAATGGTCTCTGCGGTGATGGGAGTCTTGTTGGTATATACAGCCTCCGCATCTCCGATGCGCTCTGCAATTTTGTCTCCAGGCGTCCTGTCATAGACTGTCAGCTCGCCCAGCTTTTCCAATTCCTCCCAGCTCAAATCTCCCGGATTTTCCGTATATCCATCCAATACTACTATTTTCACGTCCATTTACCTCCGCTATCTGCCTAGTCCTCTACCAAAGCCCATGCCCTGTTGATCACACGCTTTGTATTTGCCAAAATAATGTCTCCGTCCTCATCAGCCCAAGGCTTCACCTCCAGAGAAAGTACATATGGATTTTCCTTCTGGAAGAATCCCTCTTCCTTTAATACGGTAAAGAAATCAACCAGCTGCTCTGTATCATTGGCACTCTCAGGGAAACCAAATCTCGGATGCTGATCGCCATAGGCCTCGCAGCCCTGCTTTACAACTGCATTTCCAATATGGAAGTGTGTAATATAGGGCCTGAGAGTCTGAACCACAAACTTTGATGTCTCATAGGTAGTCGGGAAATGGGACAGATCCACCATAAGGCCAAAGTTATTATGGGTCATACGCATATCTGCCGCAAATCTGGCCGCATAGGGTGCGGGACCGATCAGAGCTGCTTTATCCATGTCAAAATCAAATACCTCCAGCTCCACCATCATTCCCTTTTTCGCAGCATAATCGCACACAGCCCTGGTGGTCTTTAACAGCTGGGCATATGCCAGTTCCTTTGTCTCCGGTTCCCATTTTCCTGCAAGGAACGCGATCCCCTTTGCTCCCATATACTCCGCATCATCGATGGAATCCAGCAGAACAGCCTCTGCCTTCTTTCTCTCCTCCTCGTCAATGTGGTTGGGATTCAGCTTCGGTCCCAAAAGGCGGGGCTGTGCCCCATAGCAGACCTTCAGATGGGACTGCTCCAGCATCCTCTTTACCTTTTCTCTGGTCTCTTCATCTGCAATATGGGTGATCTCAAACGCCCCAAAATACTCATCACAGCAAATGGTCTTTACCGAATCCGCCACGGAATAGCTGACTGGAGGATGGGTCATCCACTGAATGGTTCCTACCTGAAAATATTTCTGAATCGGGTCTTTCATCTGCACACCTCCGGATTATTCTTTTTAAAGGTTTCCACTGTCTTTGCCGCCATTTTAGACAGATCCACGGCATCTGACATCATGATCACAAAATTATAGCCCTTATCATACAGCTTCTGGGCAGCATCCGCGTCATTGGCCACCGTAGCCAGAAACTTATCCGATGGCAGTACGATATCCTCGATCTGCCTGATCGCTGCCTTAAATACCTCCCGGTCAAACTGTCCCATCATTCCCATGGAGGTGGAAAGGTCCATTGGGCCGATGAAGATACCATCCAGATCTTCGATCTTCATGATCTCAGGAAGATTTTTAATGCCCTCCGGCGTCTCAATGGCGATCATCACCAGATTTTCATCATTTGCCCGCTGCAGGTAATGTCCCCTGTTCATGCCATAGCCGCAGGCCCTGGGGCTTCCTGCAATTCCTCTCACACCCAACGGAGGATACTTCACACGCTTTACTGCCTCCCTGGCCTCCTCTGCCGTGTTTACGTAGGGCACCGAGATTCCCATCACGCCGCAGTCTGAGATCCTCTTTAAAGCGATCAGATCATTCCACGGAGCCCTTGCAAACGGAAGGGCTCCTGTCCCCTTGATCGCCTGGCACATGCTCAATATTGTCTGATAATCCACGGGAGAGTGCTCCACGTCGATCACAAGTGCATCAAAGCCTGCATTTGCAAGAATTTCTGCCGATACATTGCTTGCCATGTGAAGCCAGGCCGCAGAAACCTTGCCCTTATTTTTCAATCTGCGCTTTACTTCATTGTAATATTCTTCTGCCATGATTCTACGTTGCTCCTTTTACTCTGCTGTTTTCTGTTATGCCAGGAATTCTTTTGTTTTCTTTGCCTCATATTCCTTGTACAGGTTTGTTTTCTTTATCTCTTCGATGAGCTTTTCATCCTCCGGCGTATAGGCGCTTCCCAAAGCCTTTGCTGCCCCTCTAAGATGGCTGATCTTGCCTGTTCCATAGACCACCATATTTACGCCTTCCTGGGCAAGAGACCATCTGAGGGCCGCATCTGACAGGGCAGGGATATCCTGCATCTGGGCCTCCTTTGCCATATGGAACAGCTGTCCCTTCATATAGGCCTCTCTGGTGACTACGCCCATGTTCCTGTCCTTTGCCGCCTTAAGTACCTTCCTGGTAGCCTGGTAATCTGCAAAATTAAAGTTAATATAGACCACATCAAAATACCCTGACTCGATCATCTTAAGGTAGGTCTCCTCGCCCGAAAATGTATCTGCGCAGGCAAAGCGGATGAGCCCCTCCTTCTTTAAGGTCCTGATATTATGTCCCAGCTTTTCCAGATACTCCGGGTCATGCTCAAATGCGCATTTCATAGGTGCGATATTAAAAAAGTCAATGGTCTCTCTCTGAATGAGCTTTAAGATCCTCTGTGCCTCTGCCCTGAGAGTCTCCAGCTCTCCCATCTTTTTATTAAAAGGATCATAGGTGTAGACCATTCCCTCCGGCCTGGTCTGTACATAGATTTCATGAGGAGGCGGCAGCTGCTTTAAATTTCTTCCCAATGCCTCCTTCTCCGAATCTTGGGTCACATCAAAGAAATTGATCCCTTGATCGTATGCCTCCTTTAATACCTCCAGACGGTTCTTGTCTCCAAAGCCCTCGAAGATCTCTCCCGGCGTTGTGCTCCGTTTCAGATTTTCATTAAAGCCCCTGGATTTTCCGTTGGGAAGATATTCGTGTCCGCCCATTCCCAGAACCGAAACCTCGATCCCTGTATTGCCCAGCTTTGTATATAACATTTCTATTACCTCCGATCATATCAGCATTTTTGAACATTACTCTGCTTCCGTTCCGTAGACCTCCAGCTGTGTCAATGCCGGAAACGGTGAAGGGTCATCTGCCTTTATCAGCTTTTCAAGGCGGATCCACTGTATCCCCTGCTTCTTCATCTTCAGCACATGTGGTTCCACCTGCTTCTCCAGTCTCCAGTCCACAGAGGTTCCATCGGAAAAGGTGAGCGTAACCTGTTCCCACCAGTTGTCATGGGGGAAATCTGCCCTGGTATAAAGCACAATCTTGTCCATATCCACAGAACGCCCGAATTCCAATGTAATCTGGGCATCATCCTGTCTGTTGATACCCCAGGACTCATAGGGCCACTTTCCATGAGAAAGATTTGCCACCACTCCGTCTATGGCATTGCGGGCTGCAAACACAGCCTCTCCCCTGGTCTCCACATTAGCCCAGGCATGGGGAAAGCATCCCCTGTCTCCATGCTGGTCCAGCACATTCTTTGCCAGGTTTTTGTAGGCAGATATCTCATAGTCCTCCGCCCTGCGGAGCGTGAGATAATGGCGCTCCCCTGTAAAGGCCTTCGGATTGTAGGAGGTCTTCTTTTCCTCAAAGGGAATGTCATATACCAGCACCTTCTCTGTCAGATAGACAAAGGCCTCATCCATCGTATCATCCACCCGGATCACATAAAAGCTCCCGGCTTCTGAAACCTCGAACAGGATCTGGTCCCCTTCTTCATACTCCCCACTCCAGGCCAGCACGGCCTGATGCCCGCCTTCTGCCCAGGCCTTATTATTACCTTCCCTGTCCCTCACTGTGATCAATGTTTTCATTTAATTTTTCTCGCTTTCTGCCCTTTTCGGCTCTCCATATACCAAGGTAATGACCGTATTCTTTCCGGGCTCCAGCCTCTGCTTCATCATAGGTATCACTGTCAGCGGGCAGAGCAGATTGGTATTGGCTAACACCCTGACAGCCTCTGCTGTGCCGCCGGACAGGCTTATGATGCCGCTTTTACCCCAGTCGCGCTCCACAAAGAGCCCCTTATCAACCATACGGATGCCTTCGCCGTTATACCGCCCTGAAGCTGTTCCGATGACCGCGTCCTCTGGCTCTGTTGCAATGGCATAGCCTCCGTCTGCAATATCGATGGCCATCTCATTCTCGATCTGGTGGATACGCAAGTGCCAGGGACCGCTGGGAACAATCGTGGTCTCCACCTTCACACCCGGCATGATCGTGTATTTCATCCACAGCATATGCTCCGTCACCTGATACTCTTCCACCCCTCTTCTCACACGGTAGTGGTCATCATCTGCCAACGAAACAGCCAGTGTGCTGTCAAAAGCTCCCTCCACCAGGCTGGCTCCTCTTGACACACTGAACCCGAACTTATTGGAATAAACGAATTTTTCATATTTGGCATCACTACAGCCAAAGCATTTTCCCTTCTGTCCTGTGACAAAGGCCTGCACATGATCGCCCTGTGTGTGTGATACCAGCATATGGGGCTCTGTCAAGAGCTTTAGCGGCTCATATGCATACTCCTCCTCAGGCGCAGTCCAGAAGGGATGGTCCGCCGGAAGGGCCAGGGAGTAAAATGCCTTCAGTCCCCAATAAGGAGAACCCGGCGCATTATACCGGTCGCTCATAATCAGATTGGGATATCCATAGCCAATGGTCAGGACACCTGCATTATCAAAAATCGGCATATTCATCCACTGGCTAAGATTTCTTAAGAGCAGAGTCTTCATAACTCCGTATCCCACGCCCTCATTCTCTGCAAAGCCTATGGCAGAGAAAAATGCGCTGTGGGCAAAACGGTAAGTAAGGCTTCTTCCAAAGGGGATCTCGCTTCCGTCTCCGGCAAACCAATAAACAAACTCCTTTGAGAACTCGGCAGCACGTTCCCTTAAAACGCTGCAATACTCCGGCTCCTCCTCCTTCATAAACCTGGAAAACAAAAGCCCATAGAACTGAATGGCAAAGGGGATATAGTAATCCACCTGAGTCTTCACCCCATCGTAATACCAGCCCTTCTGAGTATAAAAGCTTTCGATCAGGGCCCTGTCTTCCTTCATCCGCTCTTCATTCCAAGGAAGCCCCAGCTTCCTCCACATGGTATTGACTAAAATGCGGAAATATCTCCAGTTATTAGAATGGACCTCGCGTTCATTGATCTGGTTAAACCAGCGGTAAAAATTCTCCTGCTGGTTCGCTGTGAGCTCTCCCCAGAGCTTTTCAGGCGCCAGGCAGACCGCTGAAGCGACAGAAGCCATCTCCACCATTTTCTGGTCAAAATCCAGCAGCTCTCCCCAATATTCCTCATTGCCGGGATCTGTTCCGTAAATGATCCCTTCTAAGTAAAATACCCTCCATCCGTCTGCTTCCTCCCGCAGATCTTTCGGCAGGTCCTCATTCTCCTGGGCCCATAAAGGTCCAAGCCCCCAGAGCAGCCTGGCAAAGCCCTCCATTCTCGCTGCCTTTTCGCCGTAATGAGCCTTTGTATAGCCCACCTTCAGCCAGGCGTGTCCTGGACTGAAATACCCCTTCAAGGGGCGGATGATATCCAGAAACAGCTCCGCCATATCGCATCTGTCTTTTAATGCCCTGCCTCTCCACTTTTCCAAATACGCCATTTTTCTCTCCTCGCTCCAATTACCAAATCATAAATTCTTTTCCCATCAGCCGCAGGATCCCTTCCACAAAGAAATAATCACCGTAGATGATCGGAACATGCATCTGGCGGTTATAAGCCACAGAGCCATTCTGGACAATGCCGTCGCGGTAAGGATCCCAGTCACAATGCTTTTCCTCCAGCGCCATCAGCATATCCACTGCGCAGTCACGGTACAGATCTTTTTCCAGTTCAGGCACCATGTCCGCGATCTGCAGAAGGCCGCAGGCCGCACAGGCTGTCGCTGTGGTATCCCAGCAGACCGGTTCCTTCGGAGAGCGGAAATCAAGATAAGATACATATCCTGTCCTGCACACATTGGCAATAAAATAATGTGCTACCTGCTTTGCCGCATCCAGATATTCCTTTTTGTCAGCATGAAGCGCAGCTAAGGCAAAGCCATAGATCGCCCAGGACTGTCCCCTGCTCCAGGAGGAGCCGGATGCATAGCCCTGTCCTGCCGGGAATTCCAGTCCTTCACCGGTGACAGGATCCAGCACTCCAATGTGGTTGCAGGAGCCGTCAGCCCTTAACAGATAACGCATAGCCGTATGGGCATGCTCATTTGCAATATAGGCAAATCTCGGATCCCCTGTCTCCTCGGTGGCCCAGAACAGCAGCGGGATGTTCATCAAACAGTCAATGATCATCCAGCCTGTCATATCCTTGTTCCACGCCCGGATGAATTTTCCGGAAGGATTATAACGCCCTGCCAGCATACCCGCAGCATGAAGGGCTCTGGTCTTGGATTTTGGGTTTCCTGTCAGGCGGTAATCCGCCACAGCCGTGTGAAGGAACTGGAAGCCTACATCATGATGAAGCCCGACAAATTCTTCCATTGCCTTATCAAAGGACAGCTCGGAATATTCCGCAGTTTTCTTATATAACGGATTTTTGGTGCAGTTGTACATCTGCCACAGCATGCCTGCCCAGAAGCCATTTGTCCAGAAGGCCCTGTTCTCCTCTCTCATGTCTGTCTTATACTGGCCATCCTCCGGAATATAAGGGATCCGGTCTCCCAGACGGGCACATTCTGCCTGCAGCTTCCGGTCGATTTTTTCATAAATTTCCTGTAATCTCTTTTCCATGAAACGTACTCCTCGCATTTATTTTCCTGTTATTCTTTTACAGCGCCCACCATAGTACCCTTTGCAAAATACTTCTGCAGGAATGGATAAACGAAAAGGATCGGGATCGTTGCCACCATGATGGTCGCGTACTTGATCGTCATGGCTACCGACTCCTGATCGCTGGCTCCTACGCCTGTTGCCATGGAGGTTACATCATTCTGCATCAGGATCTCTCTCAAAATAACCTGCAGCGGGTACATCTCTCTGTTTCGGATGATGGCAGAAGCCCAGAACCAGGAGTTCCAGATGCTTACGCCGTAATACAGCACCATAACTGCCAGGATCGCCTTTGACAGGGGCAGCACGATCTGCATTAATATGGTCAGATGGCCTGCACCGTCTATCTGCGCTGCCTCGATCAAACTTTCCGGGATGCTCTCAAAGGAGGTCCTTAAGATCACCAGGTTGTATGTATTGATCATAAACGGAAGGATCAGGCCCCACAATGTGTTTGTCAGATGCAGTTTCTGCAGATTCAGGTAAAATGGGATCATGCCTCCGGAAAAGAACATGGTGAACATGATAAACATCATAATGGGCTTCTTAAACATCACACGCTTTCTTGACAGGAAATACGCTCCCAGAGATGTCATAAAGATATCCAGGACAACGCCCACTGTCAGGATGAACAGTGTGTTCATATATCCCCTGCTGATCATAGGGTTTGCAAATACCCTTTTATATGCATCTAAGCTGAAACCCAGGGACTTAAACAATACGCCCGTATGCTGGGACAGCAGGTTGCTGTCACTGAAGGACGCCACTCCCACATACCACACAGGATAAAAACAAACCACCACTATCACTGACAGGATAATATAGTTACATACAGAGAATATCCTCTCTCCTCTTGACCTTTTTACTTTCATTTCCATCCTCCCTTACCACAGGCTTGTTTCGCTGAATCTCTTTGACAATTTATTGGCGACAAGAAGCAGGCCCAGGTTAATAAATGAGTTGAACAGACCGATTGCTGTAGAATAGCTCCAATCCTGCTCCAGCAGACCTACGCGGTAAATATAGGAGGAAATGATATCTGCTGTCTCATAGGTTGATGGATTGTAGAGAAGGATGGTCTTTTCATAGCCCATGTTCATCAGTGTTCCCATTTTCAGAATCAGCATGATGATAATAGTTGGTGCAATGGCCGGAAGGGTTACATGGATCAGCTGCTTCCATTTTCCTGCACCGTCTATCTGTGCTGCCTCATAAAGCTGGCTGTCAACGCCGGAAAGTGCAGATAAATAAATAATGGAACCCCAGCCCACCTCCTGCCAGATGGCAGACGCCACATAGATCGTTCTGTACAGCCCCGGCTCCTGAAGAAGGGAAAGGCGCTCTCCTCCCAAGAGCTCAATGATGTCATTAAACAATCCGGTGGTAAGGCTGAAGTCTGTCAGCATACCGGTAACTACGATCATGGAAATAAAGTGCGGAAGATAGGTTGCTGTCTGCGCCAGGCTCTTAAACTTCGCGTTCCTGACCTCATTCAGAAGAAGTGCAAGGATAATGGGAGCCGGAAATCCAAAGATCAGGTTATAGATGCTGAGCAGCAGCGTATTCTTGATCAGTCTTCCACAGTAAACGCTCTTAAAAAAACGGGTAAAGTTGGCAAGGCCTACCCACTCGCTGTCTGCGATCCCCTGGGCAGGCGTGTAATCCTTAAATGCAATAACAGCTCCGTACATGGGCCTGTAGTTAAAAAGGATAAAAAACAGCACAACCGGCAGCACCAGCACATACAGCGACCAGTTTCTGATCCAATCCTTTTTTACCCGATACATAAAATTATGATCCATTAGGAATCCTCCTTTATTCTGTACCGCAGCAAAAAGCTGCAAAAAGGCGCCGCAACATTGTTATCAATATTCACGGCGCCTCCACTTTTGTCCTTAGCGGGCATTATAACGCTCTAATGCTCCATTCTGTATCTCCAGTGCCCTGTCCAGACCCATATTTTTGATATTCTGTACATACTCATCAAAGGTATCCAGACTCTCGTTTCCAAGAATATACTTAAGAGCCATCTCATCACGGTAAGTCGTGATCTCGTTGACAATAGCGGACATCTCACGGCTCTCATCCGAAGTCGGGGTGATTGGAGGAAGAACGTGTTTCCTTATATTGCTGTTCCAGACCTCTGGCGTGTTCTTCTGGCAGTCTAATGCATAATACTGCATCAGATATCTGTAATCCTGGACAAAGGGGCCGTTTGTATTGCCTCTTATGTAGGCGGACATTGCCTGTGATACTGGCCATCCATCGGGATTGTTCATTACCCAGTCAGAGTATACCGGCTCTCCGTCTACCATATTGTAAGACTCGCCCTCGATACCAAAGTTAAAGAACATATGTCCCTCTTCGCCGTATGCATAGTCAAGCAGCCTTGCCACACGCTCTACATCCTTACAGGATGTGGTGATGGCCGTAGATGCCCTGCCTGAATACTGGCCGCTCATGTATCCAAACTCAGGAAATGCACCCTTTTCTACTGTTGGGAACGGTGCTGCTACCAGCAGATAATCGGGATTTGTGGCTGTTGCCGCATTCATCCATGTTCCCATATAGCTTCCTGTAAATCCGATGGTCGCTCCGGCACTTCCGTTTGTCATCTTCGCATTTACCTGGTCAAACTTCAAAGTAGCCAGATCCCTGTCGATCAGTCCCTCGCTGTACCACTGATGCATGGTCTCCAGATACTGCCTGTACCCTTCCTGGACACCGCCGTACTGTACCACTCCGTTATCATCCACATAGAAATTTTTTCCTATATTATAGGCTGCCATAAAGGGATCTGCTTCCATCAGGTCCAAACGTGTATACTCCGGGCAGAAGGGGGCAGTAGCACCCATCTCTTCCTTAAATGCTGTCAGCACGGTATGCCATTCATCAATGGTAGTCGGAATCTCTAAGCCCACCTTCTCCAGCCAGTCTGCACGCAGCATAGGTCCAATGGTATAGCACAGTCTCTCATCACCTCTGATGAATGGGAATGCATAGTAGTTTCCGTCATCTGTCCTGATCATCTTATCGATCTCCGGATTCTCTTCCAGATACTTTGTGATATTCGGACAATACTGTGCAAATACATCATTTAATGGGATGATGACTCCATCCTTGATGGCCTTTTCCGGGCCGCCCGGATAATCCATCAGCCAGTTGTATTCCAGCATATCAGGAAGGTTTCCATCTGCCAGGATCAGGCTGAACTGCTCCTTTGTCTGCCCTGCCGGCGGATGAAGGAATTCAATATCCACTCCTGTTCTCTTCATCCATTCTTTGGCAAAGGGCTCCTCTCCCCTGTTAGCGTAGTTGGGGCTCTCTGTGTTGCCCAGCTCGCCCCAGAATGTCACCTTTTCGCCTGCAGGCATTGGATAAGAAAATTCTTCTGCGCTTGCAACAGGCTCTGCCGGAGCCGCTGCCGCTGTTTCCTGCTTTGCTCCCCCGCCGCAGCCAGCTAATGCTGCTGCCATAGCTGCCGCTAAAAATGTAGCTGCTACTCTTTTTTTCACGTTTTGTTTCCTCCTTCTCGCTTTGTTTTTCGTAAATTCATATTATCATCCAAATTCACCATTTTATATAGGAAAGAAACGAACTGGATATGCAAAATGCCGATTTTTCAATCGGCATTTTTTTTAGTCAATCTTCTTTTTTAGGTATTTTTCTTTAATTGGCCAGGTGTAATACCCTTTTTCTTCTTAAAACGGCGAATAAAGGTATTGCTGTCCCTGAATCCTGTCATACTGGCAACCTCCAGCACACTGTAATCCTGCCGCAAAAGCTCTTCTGCACGGTTCATTCTCAGAGTAGTGATATAATCCAGAAGGCTTCTTCCTGTTTGCTTCTTATAAACAGAGGACAGATATGAGGGTGTGATGTCAAAATATTGGGCTGTAATGGAGATATTTAAATCCGGGTCGCTGAAATTCTTTTCAATATAATCCTCCACCCGGCGGCTCAGGGAATTGTCCTGCTCATTTTCCCTCTGCTCCCTGGCGATCTCTTCACACAGCGTATCCACTGCTCCAAAGAAATTCCGCTTCATCTCCTCTATTGATACCCGCCGGGAGAAAAACTGTCCGAAATCCAGGGTCTGGGCAAAGCGTCCGCTTCCCGCTGCCTCTGCTCCCTTTAACAGCGTTCCCATCAGTTCAAAGGTAAGATAACGGACTGTCTCTACGGAAATGTCCTGGGAAATATGCTTATTCAGCTCCTGCTCCATGTATTCCTTTGCCAAAGAAGCATCCCCTGCCTTCACGGCATTGATGATCTTATGCTCTGCCTCTATCGAATATTCACATCTTACCTGACGGTTCTTTACCTCCTCATAGGCGATCACATCCTCCTCCAAAAGCTGTACATATTCCGTCAGCTCTCTTGTATGTACATAAGAGGTATGGATACCGTACAAGCCCTGGCAGATGTCTCCCACAAGGGCGATGGCCTGGAAATCAAATTTCCTCTCTGTCATCTGCTGCACCTGTTCAATATTTTTGCGGATAAATTCATCGTATCCCATCACGCCTTCCGGAATATTGATAATGGCGATCAGATCCTGCCCCACCTCTACCATTTCAACCTTAAAATATTCCTCAAGCAGTTCTTTAAATATATTATTCACTATGAAACGGCGCAGCTCCATTTCCAGAACTGACCGCTCCTGAGACTGCTCGGCCTCTTTTTCAGAATTGATCTGAAAGATCACTGTCAAAAAGCCTCCCTCTCCCAGATCAATATTGTGATCCTGCAGCTCCTCCAACGTTCCATGGAAAGAGGCTTCCAGAAGCTGGTACAAATAATAATTCTTCAGGCTTTTCTGATTATCATGAAGGATCCTGTCCAAATCCATCTTTTCCATAAAAAACAGCTCTGCCTGCCGTTTCAGCCATTGAAACTCATCCTCCCCCTGATCCATGGGCTGTTTCACATGTCCCTTAAAGGTCTCCATTAGATTCTTAATGGGATTATAATGCTTAAGGGCAAAATACCGGGATATAAAAAATCCCAGCAGGATACAGGCAAAAAGGCCCAGCAGGGAATAATTCCTGATCCTGATCAGCATATTTTCAAATATCCGTTCAGGAATGACTGTCACATACTTCCAATCAGAATTTCCAGAATTTCTGACAGCCATTGCACAGCTCTCCCCCAAAAGCTCTCTTTTCTGATAATCTCCCTCTTCCAGCTCTTCATATTTCAGCTGTGTGACCAGATCGTCTCCGCCCTTGCTGGTCATAACATCCCCTGATTCATTAAATATCAGGATATTCATATCCTCATTCCATTTCATGGAATCCAGAAGTGTCTGAAAGGCCTGGGTATTCACTGCAATTACAATCGTTGCATCCCCTCCATAGGAGCCGAGGTTCAGAATTGTCATACTATAGAGCATGGTGCTGATATTTCTTTTATTGGGAATCATCCAGATATCCTGAAAATGGATCTCTCCCATATAATCCCGGAAGCTCTCAAAAGAAACCTCCGGCCCGGCATAATACAGATCATAAAACAGGGAGGCGTCCATGTTTCCATTCATACTGACCACATACTGGGTATTGTTAAAATAGATAAAAACATCCTGTATCAGAGATTCCGAAATATTAATATTATTAAGGCTGCGGTATATCCGGTACAGCAGCATCTGATCCTCTTCCCCAAATTGGCCCTTTACATTGGAGGCCTTCTGTACCTCGAAGTCCCAAGCCACTCTCTGGGCTGTCCTCCCAATCTCATCTACCCTCTGGTCCATCTCATCCCTGACCATTTCCAGCATTCCCAGGTTCATTTTCTCCCCCTGCCGGCGGGTTACAGCCAGAGTGTAGGTATAAAGGACAGTGCCAATCAGTATCGGTATCGCAAGTATTCCAATATAACCCAGCAACATTCTGATGTATATACGGGACTTTTTCATATAGCAAAAACCTTCTCTCGTCTTATTCCTGTGGAAACATCGCCGCCGTAAGGCGGCACTAAATTCAGGTATGCCCAATGCGCCCTCCAGATTTTCATGGTGCGGCAGCACGTCTGCTGCGGGCGCATGTAGGTTTACTGTATAACGCTGTACTTATTTTAACATAAAAAAACTGTAAATAAAATGCATAATTAGACAACTATATACGCAGGAGGCTCCGGAGGAGCTTCCTCATGTAATAAAAAAGCCGTGGAACGCAGCCGAGATTCTCGGCCGGTCCACGACTTTCTACATCGCACTTCATTCTCATGTATGGTTATGGCGCTTATGCCATCCCGCTCTCAGCAGCCTCATTCTCCAGCAGGGTTGTCTCATATTTATTGAGTATGATCGTCTGGATCATATCCCTTGTACCTGAGTTGATAGGATGAGCGATGTCACGGTATTCTCCATCTGCTGCCTTGCGGCTTGGCATTGCTATGAATAAGCCCTTCTCCCCTTCAATGACTTTGATGTCATGAATAACAAATTCGTTGTCCAGGGTGATGGAAACGATAGCTTTCATCTTCCCCTCTTTCTCTACACGTCTCACTCTCACGTCTGTAACCTGCATGTGTCTTCCCCTTCCGTTTCAGCGTTCCAGAAGCCGTGCTCCCCACGCACAGCTTTGGCTCTGTGCGTATTATAATGTATATCTCTCGTTCTTCTCCACAACGATCTTGATATTTTCCGGCGTACCGATATGGGTCGTGTTCGCGCGGATGGTATCTCTGCTCTCTACGATGCAGTTCTCGATCACGGTATTGTCGCCAATGTAGACATCATTTAGAATGATGGAATTCTTGATCACGCAGTTATTGCCCACATAGGCCTTCTTAAACAGGATGGAATTCTCCACTGTACCGTTTAAGATACATCCGCTGGAGATCAGGCTGTTCTTTACATAGGCGCCTGGATTGTACTTTGCCGGAGGCAGATCATCGATCTTTGTGTAGATATCAGGATACTGCTTAAAGAAGTAATCCCTCACCTCTGGCTTTAAGAAATCCATATTGGTCTTATAGTAGGAGTCAACAGAAGCAATATTGCTCCAGTAGCCCTCCAGATTATATGCATAGATCCTCTTTAAGTTCTTGTAGCGCACCAGGATATCATTTACAAAATCGTATCTGTCCTCATCTGCGCAGCGCTCCAACAGCTCGATGAGCTGCCTTCTGCGGATCACGTAGATACCGCAGGAGATGGTGGTGGCATCGGAAGCCATGGGCTTCTCCTCGAAATCAATGATGCGTCCGTCATCATTGAGCTTCACACAGCCAAAGCGGGTGACATCTGTGCCCTCCTCCATGTGCTTGCAAACAACCGTGATATCTGCCTTCTTCTCAATGTGATATTCCAGTACCTTGTTGTAGTCCAGCTTGTACACGCCGTCGCCGGCTGCGATCACCACATATGGCTCATGGCTGTTCTTTAAAAATGTCAGGTTCTGATATAATGCATCTGCCGTGCCGCGGTACCAGTCACCGTTCTCCGGTGTGATAGATGGAGTGAATACAAACAGGCCGCCCTGCTTACGTCCGAAATCCCACCATTTGGAGGAGCTCAGATGAAGGTTCAGGGACCTGGAATTATACTGTGTGAACACTGCCACATTCTGGATGTGGGAGTTTGTCATATTGCTCAGTGCAAAGTCGATGCTGCGGTAGCTTCCTGCAACCGGCATGGCAGCCACTGCTCTCTTGTTGGAAAGCTCGCGCATCCTCTTGCTGTTACCACCTGCTAATACAATTCCGATTGCTCTCATTTTACGCCACCTGCCTTTATAATGTAATTTCCGCTTGCCAGTAATCCGTCAGGATAGTCGTCTGCGGTCGTCTCGCCTGCAATGGCTGTATTCTTACCGATCTTAACATGCTCAGGGATCACAGAGTTCTCACCAATGGTAACAAGGTCGAACTGATATACCTTCGGATCGTATGTGCTGGTTGCGTACTCGCCTACGCCCAGCTCTGTGCCTGCGCCGATCTTTACATTCTCTGCAATGATGGCCTTCTCCACCTTCGCACCTGCGCCGATAGAGGCTCCCTGCATAACAATGGAATCCCTCACAACTGCGCCCTCTGCGATCGTGACTCCGGCTCCGATCACGGAGTTGACAACCTCTCCGTAAACCTCTGTGCCCTCCCCGATAATGCTGCGCTCGATCTTTGCGTCAGCGGAAATAAACTGAGGCGGTATAACCTCGCTCTTTGTATAGATCTTCCAGTATTCCTCATAGAGATTGAACTCAGGAATAATGTCGATCAGCTCCATATTTGCTTCCCAATAGGAGCCCAATGTGCCTACATCCTTCCAGTAGCCGTTGTACTCATAGGCAAAGATCCTCTCGCCCTTTCCATGGCAGTATGGGATGATATGCTTTCCGAAATCACAGCCGGGCTCGTCCTTCATCTTGATCAGGGCTTCCCTTAATACCGGCCAGCTGAAAATGTAAATGCCCATGGAAGCTAAGTTGCTCCTGGGAACAGGAGGCTTCTCCTCAAATTCTGTGATCCTGTTGGACTCGTCTGTGATCAGGATGCCGAAACGGCTGGCCTCCTCAATTGGTACAGGCATAGCAGCAATGGTGATATCCGCATTGTTGGCTTTGTGGTAATCTAACATTACTTCATAGTCCATTTTATAAATATGGTCACCTGATAAGATCAGTACATATTCCGGATTATATGCTTCCATATACTCAAGGTTCTGATAGATCGCATTGGCTGTACCTGTATACCAGTCGCTGCCCTTGCTCCTTTCATATGGAGGTAAGATCGTCACACCGCCGACATTTCTGTCCAAATCCCACGGAATACCAATTCCGATATGGGCATTTAAACGTAATGGCTGATACTGCGTTAATACGCCGACTGTGTCTACGCCGGAGTTAATGCAGTTGCTCAGCGGAAAATCAATGATTCGGTACTTCCCCCCAAAAGATACCGCCGGCTTAGCTACTTTTTGTGTCAGTACGCCAAGACGGCTTCCCTGTCCGCCAGCTAAAAGCATGGCAATCATTTCTTTCTTAATCACGTTATCACCTCTTGCTGTTGAAATTTTTGTAATTTCAATTATATCACAAACTCCATAAATAGTACATAAATATTTAAATTTATTTCATTGTTTTTGTGCATTTTTCCGACATTTCCACTCGATTTTTCTCTTTTTTTGACTAGATTCCATATCTTGTAGCTATCATGCCCCCGGTACCACAAAATATTCCTCTCGCTGGCAGGTTTTCTTTTCCGCATTATAATAGGAAGCGGAAGGAAAGATAACTGGGCAGATAAGCCTTGAAACATTGGAGGAAATATCATATAATCACGTTGTATGTATTTATTTACCGCAGAATTTCTGGGGGATCGGGGATACTTTCATCGTTAAATAATAGGAGAAAAGGAGATATCAGTCATGGATCTGATCACCGTAAGAGAACTTTACAAGCATCCGGAAACATTTTTAGACAAAGAGATCACCATCGGGGGATGGGTACGCAGCTTGCGCGATTCTAAGGCCTTTGGCTTTATTGTTGTAAGTGACGGCACTTATTTTGAGACACTGCAGGTGGTTTATCACGACAGCCTGGCGAATTTTGCTGAAGTTTCTAAGCTCAGCGTAGGCACTGCCATTATCGTAAAGGGAACCCTGGTGGCAACTCCCCAGGCCAAGCAGCCTTTTGAGATCCAGGCAGAAGAGGTCACAGTGGAGGGTCCCTCTGCACCGGACTATCCTCTGCAGAAAAAGCGCCATTCCTTTGAGTACCTGCGCACTATTTCCCATTTAAGGCCGCGCACCAACACCTTCCAGGCCGTATTCCGCGTGCGCTCACTGATCGCCTATGCGATCCACCAGTATTTTCAGGAGAAGGATTTCGTGTACGTCCACACTCCTCTGATCACAGGCAGCGACTGTGAGGGCGCAGGCGAAATGTTCCAGGTAACCACCATGGACTTAAACAATATTCCTAAGGCAGAGGACGGAAAGGTCGATTACACAAAGGATTTCTTCGGCAAGCCAACCAACCTCACCGTAAGCGGACAGTTAAACGGTGAGACCTATGCCATGGCCTTCCGCAATATCTACACCTTCGGCCCCACCTTCCGTGCTGAGAATTCCAACACCACCCGCCATGCGGCTGAGTTCTGGATGATCGAGCCTGAGATGGCGTTTGCAGATCTGGATGATGACATGCGCCTGGCAGAGGGGATGTTAAAATATATCATCCGCTATGTACTGGAGCATGCGCCGGAGGAGATGAATTTCTTCAACCAGTTTGTGGACAAGGGCCTGCTTGAGCGCCTGAACAATGTATTAAACTCCGAGTTTGCCCATGTGACATACACAGAGGCCATCGAGCTTCTTGAAAAACACAATGACCAGTTTGATTACAAGGTATCCTGGGGCTGCGACCTTCAGACGGAGCATGAGCGCTACCTGACAGAGCAGCTGTTTAAGAAGCCTGTCTTTGTCACAGACTATCCGAAGGAGATCAAGGCCTTCTACATGAAGCTGAACCCGGACAACAAGACGGTTGCCGCTGTGGACTGCTTAGTGCCGGGCATCGGAGAGATCATCGGAGGCAGCCAGAGGGAAGACAACTATGAGAAGCTGGTTGCAAGGATGGACGAACTGGGACTTAAGAAAGAGGACTACGGCTTCTACCTTGACCTCAGAAAATACGGCTCCACCCGCCATGCAGGCTTTGGGCTGGGCTTTGAGCGCTGCGTGATGTACCTCACAGGCATGTCCAACATCCGCGACGTGATCCCCTTCCCACGTACTGTGAATAACTGCGAATTATAAGTAACCGTTCTTTCATGTTTGATTTCACATCTCGCCAGGCGCCTGCCCTGTCAGGGGCCTGGCACTTTGTAATCAGAGGAGGCCTACATGAAATTCATCCACACAGGAGATATCCACTGGGGCATGTGCCCTGACGCAGGTAAGCCCTGGGGCAAGGAGCGTGCCCAGGCCATCAAGGATACCTTCCGGGCCATTGTCGCCCATGCAAAGGATATGGACGCGGACTGTCTGTTCATAAGCGGCGATCTGTTCCACCGGCAGCCCCTTATGAAGGATCTGAAGGAGGTCAACTACCTCTTTTCCACCATACCTACTGTCAAAGTCATTCTCATAGCCGGAAATCATGACCGGATCCGGGATAATTCCGCCCTCTTGAGCTTTACCTGGGCTCCCAATGTGACCTTTTTAATGGATGGGAAGCTGACCTCTGTCTATTTTGAGGATATTAACACGGAGGTCTACGGCTTCAGCTACCACACGGCTGAGATCAAGTCGCCTCTGCTGGAGGATATCCAGGTGCCGTTAAACAACCGGATACAGATCCTCATGGCCCACGGAGGCGATGCCTCTCATCTGCCCATGAACTACAACAGCCTGGAGCTGTCTCCATTTTCCTACATTGCCCTGGGCCATATCCATAAGCCCCAGGTCCTGGCCGAGCGGAAAATGGCCTACTGCGGCTCCCCGGAGCCTCTTGACCTGACAGAGACAGGGCCTCACGGCTTTTTTGCCGGGGAGATCCATCCTGTCACCAGGAAGATCACACAGCTGGACTTCATCCCCCTTGCAAGCCTTCAATACATTCCTCTGGCTGTGAGCATTTCTAAGAACACCACAAACGGCGAGCTGTCCGACAGGATCGCACGGGAGATCGAAGCCAGAGGCAGTCAGAATATCTACCGCTTCCGCATCAAGGGAATGAGGGATCCCGACATTTCCTTTGACCTGGAGCCTCTCATGGCGCGCTTTCGGATCGCAGAGATCATTGATGACTCTGAACCCCAGTATGACTTCTCCGCCCTGTTTGCGGAGCACTCCAGCGATATGATCGGCTTCTTTATCCAGGCGCTCCAAAAGGAGCAGATGAGCCCTGTGGAGAAGAAGGCCCTGCATTACGGAGTCAATGCCCTGCTGCACACCACGGACGAAAGGAGTTAAAACCCATGAAAATACTCAGCCTGCACATTGACGGCTTTGGAAAATTCAACAATATGGACATATCCTTTCAGGACGGGCTCAATGTTGTCTATGGGAAAAATGAGGCCGGAAAGTCTACCCTCCACACCTTTATCAAGGGAATGCTCTTCGGCATCGAGAAGCAGCGGGGACGCGCCTCCAAAAATGACACCTACTCCAAATATGAGCCCTGGAGGAACAGCGGCACCTATGAGGGCTGGATGCGCCTGGAGTGCGAAGGCCAGGTCTACCGCATTGAGCGGAGATTCCAGAAGGGAAATAAGAGCCTGTCCATCATCAATGAAACCCTGGGGCGGCCGGAGGAGCCCACAAAGGCCCTCTGGGACAAGCTGCGCTGCGGGCTGTCGGAGACCTCCTACAGCAATACCATCAGCATCGGGCAGCTGAAATGCGCTACCGAGGAGGGAATGGTAGGCGAGCTGCGCAATTACATCGCCAACCTCAATACCTCCGGCAGCATTGCCTTAAATATTACAAAAGCCAGCGCCTATCTGAAATCCCAGCGCCGGGAGTTTGAAAATCAGATGGTGCCGGAGGCTGCCAGAAGCTACACCTCCCTTTTGGGAGAGATCAGAAAGATCGAGCAGGAGATCTCTGCTCCCCAGTATGCGAATCAGCTCACCTCCTTCCGTTCGAAGAAGAGCGAGGTGAAAAAGGAGCTGGAGGGACGGCAGAAGGAAAAGGAGGCTTTGCTTGAAAAAACAGTGAAGGGACGGCAGATCCTGTTAAACAGCCAGTTCTCCGACCAGGCCTCTGTCCAGAAATATATGAATGACACCAAAATCCTCTATTCCGGCTACGAGAGCGCCAGGGAGGCCTGCAGCCGCAGATCCAGGACAGTTTTCGCCCTGCTCATGCTCCTTGTGATGGCGGCCTGCGGCGGCAGCGCGGCACTCTGCCTTGCAGCGCCTGAAGTGGTTCAAAGCATTGTAAGCCCCCCGGTGCCCATGGCCGCGGCTGCGGGCGTGCTGGCTGTTTTCTCCGCCATTTCCCTGGCTTTGGCCATCCTTCTGTTTGGCAGGAGCAGCAGGTTTAAAAAGGAGCTCAATACCAGCACACGCCTGCTGCAGGAGATCTTTGCACGGCATCTGGGGGATTCCTCCATTTCTCCGGAGGCCATGACGGCGCTGGAGGAAAAGATGGCGGAATTCCTGCGTCTCAGCAAGGCAGTGGAGCAGTCTGAGGAGACCTTAAAGCAGCTGACCGATGAGATCAGCGGACTCCAGTCCAGGGAAGAGGGCTGTACAGAGGAGATTGAAAAGCAGCAGCGCATCCAATGGGAGCTGGAGCAGAAGCTTGCCCATCTGGATGAGTGCAAGACAAAGGCGGAGTCCCTAAAGCGGGTTCTGGCTGAAAATGAACGCCTTCAGGAGGAGCTGGATGCCATTGATCTGGCCCTGGATACCATGACGGCCCTGTCCACCTCCATCCGGGATTCCTTTGGACTGTATCTGAATAAGACGGCTTCCGAGCTCATCGCAGGGATCACCGGCGGGATCTACACCAGCATGAGCATTGACCAGAATCTGGACATTTCCATGAACACGCCCACACGCCTGGTGCCTATTTCCCAGGTCAGCAGCGGAACTATGGACCAGATCTACCTGGCTGTCCGCCTGGCTGCCGCAAAGCTGGTCCAGGGGGATGGAGAGCCCATGCCCCTGATCTTTGACGACAGCTTTGTGCTCTATGACGATGAGCGCCTGAAGGTTGCATTAAAATGGCTTGTGAAGGCCTATGACAATCAGATCATTATCTTTACCTGCCATCAGAGGGAGGCCCAGCTGCTGACTGCAAATCAGGTGAAGTATCATCTGGTGTCCATATAAACTGCAAACAGCCCTCTCCGGGGGCTTACGGCTCACTGCTTCGCAAAAGTAAATCCCTATCCGGCAGATGCATATCCTTTTATATGCCTCTTCCTGCCGGACAGGGATTTTTATTTTCCTAAGCTGTTTTTATGACCGCTGCCCTTCCTGCCGCGGCCTTACGCTTATGGCTGCGCGGCTTTTGCCGGAGTCTTTTCTGTCCGGCTGTTTTTGTAAAACTCGATGGCCTCTGTTATATTGGACGCTGTTCCGCTCTGGATCAGCCTTGAAAGCTCACTGATCTTATCCGGCTCCAGAAATTCCTTTCCCAGATAGGGACCGTAGGTATCTGTGATATGGATATTCTGCTCCTTGATCTGCGTCTCCAGTTTCCGCAGGGAGCGGGCCGTCTCCTCCAGCTCCTGCTCCAGACTGTCGAGCTTTGCCTTGTAGCTGCCTGCGATCTCATCGGAGATGATATTCTTTGTCACATTCTCGAAGGTGCTCAGTGCATCCTTTTTCTTTGAGGTGATCTCCTCCAGCTCCTGCTCTGCACAGGCGATCTCATCATCGTATTTCTCAAGATCATAGAGATCCTCATCCCCGTCCTTCATGATCGTGCGGGTGATGATCTTGATCTTCTTTCCGTTGGATCTCAAGGTATTGCGGATGGCGCGTCCCTTTTTCAGGGCATCCTGAAAGCGCATCTTTGTCCTGTTCCCCACCATAACATACAGCCCGCCGAAGACCAGCACATCTGCAAAATACACTGCGATCAGATAAGCGATCTTTCTCTGAGGGATCGCAAAATAGATACCGCAGGGAACCGCCAAAAAGCATATGAGAAGCGTTAAGAGCAGAATGCCGAATTCCTTCAGCCCTCTGGGATAGTACAGTGCATAGTAGAAATTCGTATTGCAGACAGCCGGAACACGCTCCTTCTGAAACAGAGTGCGCATCTGTACTTTCAGCTCCCTATTGTGCTCCCTAAGCTCGCCGGTCTCCTCGGCAATACGCTCCTTCATGCCCTTGTTTTTCGCTTTTTCCCGTTTTGCTCTGGCCTTTTTCAGCCTGTCCTGACCCTTTCCAATCTCCTTGTCATAGCTGGAATTGATCTCCCCCAGACGCTTTTTTATGGTCTGGCTGATGGAGTCGGCAACAGCCTTCTTTGCTGCCTCCAGCTCTCTCTCCTGCTTGTCCTCCTGGGCCGCCAGCTGGCTGGCTGTATTCTGGTCACAGTTCAGACGGTATACTGCATCCCTGGCATCTGCCAGGAACCTTGCATAATCAGTAATAGCCTGTCCCACCTGGATTTCCTCCTTGCTGCAGCCCTCAGACAATCTCCTTGGGCCCTGTTTTACGTTATTTATAGCTTACTACAAATATGGTTTCAGAACAAGGGATGTTGTAAAAAATTGCAAACCCCTTCAAAAATTCCGGCAGCCGTGTTATACTTAAACCTCAGCCGGCCTTCCAAAGGGCAGGCTTCAAAAGTCCAACGCTGTAAGATCAAAAGGAGGCCTTGTTATGTTCAGAATGTGGGGAAAGATCATGAAGGATAATCATCTGGTAAAGGACTCTGTGAGCTGCAACAGCGACTACTCCCTGTCCAGAACACAGATGGTATTCGATGCACTGGACGAGCTCTGTTACCAGTTCGACCTGGGAAAGCCTATCTGGCTTGACTCCACCATCCGCGAGTTTCAGCGCCACGACAAGGCCCGCTTTACCCAGGATAATTTTATTGAAGCGATTGATTTTGATTTTCTGGAGATCCAGGTGATTGAAGAATAAGGGGAAGCCCGCTCTCAGACTTCCCCCTTGCTATATGATCATGATCTCTTATGCAGCTCTTTTCTCCAAGTCCGTCCATACCATCGGTATCCACGCCATCTTTCTTCAAGGAGGATCACCACATGGGTTTCCTCAACATGAATCATCATTTCAAACATAATACGTGCTCCGTTGCGGATGGAACCGGCCTGAAAGTATCATTCTATGGTCAGCTCAACAGCTGCCGTCCCTCAGGGCCTTTCATGCAAAGTCTTTCACTGTCTTTCCCTGGAACTGTTGCTGTGACCCTGCATATTTCCCTGCTAAGATATAAATTCCTTGAGCAATTCCCCCAGCATCCGCTTCTGGTCGGGATTTAAGTCCTGGAGCCAGTTTTCTCCTGACCTGTCCTCCTTCTTTTCTTTGCTGTTTTCCCTGCTGGCAGCCGCCTGCTCCAGCCCTCTTCTTGTATTATTATTGAAACGGCGTTCCCTTCCGATAGAGCGCACAGCCGCCGGTTCCCTGTGCTCCCCTTCTGCTGCAGCTGCCGGTGTATAATCTCCGCCTTCCCTGTTAAGCCGCGGCCACATCACATTTTCCATATAATCCTGAAGGCAGGTCAACAGCTGCTGGCGCTTTGCCTCCAGATTCACCCCGTAGTCCACCAGCATGGTAAACATCCCTGCCAGGATACCTACGGTTCCGTAAAGCACAATATAATAATTATCGCTTCTGTACCAATAAGAGAGAAAGGCTGCTCCGCCTCCTGCCAAAAAGCAGAGAAGCGTCAGCTGCCCGGAGAGGTTGTCCAAACCTCTGACAGACAAGCCCAGCATGCGAAGGCCATATATCTGACGCTCCAGATATACACGCGTGTTGTTCATGCCCTGATTGATCCTGTATGTATCCTCTGCACTCTGCTTTAAATTGCGCAGATATTTGTTCTTTGTCAGCGCCAGATTCGTACTTTCTTTGATTAATCCTTTGTAGAAGCTTCCTGCCATCAGCCTGCTGAATACACCAGCCAGGCAGATTGCTGCCAGCACATACAATGCCTTTCCCGTCTGTAAAAAGCTCATCATAATAAAAGCTCCCCTTTCTTCCCGGATTCCTTCCCGTTTCTATTATTTTTTCGGCGGGATATGAGTCCATGTCCCCTGATCTCCGCCTCCCGGAAAACGCCCCTGCAGTCAGGCGTTCCCGGTAAGGTCTATTATAGCAACGGTTTTGGATTTGGGAAGTTGAGAGAGCCTAGAATCGTTCGTCAAATTCTCCTAAAAAACGATTTTGAATCTCAGGTTGAAAGTCTTAGTGTATCCGTATGCTACTCCTCATAGCAGCGGATCATCTCTGTCAGCAGATTAACGGAATGCCCAATGGCCTGGGCCTCAAATGCCGGATAGTCTACAGAAGCGCTGTCATCCGCCTTATCGGAAATCGCCCTTACGATCAGAAATGGAATGCCATTTAAGTAGCAGGCCTGGGCAATAGCAGCTCCCTCCATCTCTGTGCAGTAGCCCTGAAAGGTCTTCACAAGCCATTCCTTCTTTGCCTTATCAGAAATGAACTGGTCCCCGGAGACCACACGGCCCACAAAGGTATTGATATCGGGATTCACCCTGCTGCAGCAGTCCTTTGCCAGCCCGATCAGGCCCTTATCTGCCTGAAAGGAAAGAGTATCCACCCTGGGCACCTGTCCGGGCTCATAGCCAAAGCCTGTGGCATCCATATCGTGCTGAAGAGCGTCCTCAGACAGAACAATATCTCCAATATTGATCTCAGCCTTCAGAGAACCGGCGATCCCTGTATTGATAATGCCGCTTACCCCATAGATGTCTGCCAGGATCTGCGTGCACATGGCCGCATTTACCTTGCCGATACCGGAACGCACCACAACAACCTCTCTCCCATCCAGCTTTCCTTTATAAAAATCCATCGCTGCCCTGGTCTCCACCAGCACATCCTCCAGCTGCTCCTTGATCTTCGCTACTTCCTCATCCATAGCGCCAATGATACCTAACATGTATGAACCTCCTGTATTTGGTTTTTGTCTCTTCGCTTATTTGTTATGATCTGCCTGCTGTTTTGTACTCTCACAGCTGCATTGCCTCTATCTATTATAACGGAAACAGGTTGTTTTTCAAGGGAAAGCTTGCCATGACTTTCTGCATTTTGTGCTGTGACTGCCGGGAGGACGGCTGGAGCAACGCAACATGCGGAATCTCAACAACGCTCGTATTTTGTATTTCCGAGGATGCAGACGGAATCTCACTTGACATTCTTACCTTCATAGGGCATAATCTGTTATACAGAAATGGTTTTCAGGAGGCTACACAATGAGATATCGAACACAAAATGTCTGTTCAAGAGAAATTGCTTTTGACGTAAAAGATAATAAATTAACCAATGTCCAATTCTTCGGCGGCTGCTCCGGCAACACTCAGGGCTTATCAAAGCTCCTTGAGGGCATGGATATCGATGATGCCATCAGACGCCTCGACGGCATCCACTGCGGCCCCAGACCAACCTCCTGCCCGGATCAGCTGGCTAGGGCGTTGAAGCAGTATAAGGGGATGTGAGTAGAATAGGTAAATAATTAAGAAAAAAAGATTGATTATCCAAAAATCAGGAAACTCCTGAGGGCCCGTTGGAGATTGTGGGGACTCAGGAGTTTTTATGTTGGTTTATATTGGCTATTGGATCAAAATGCCGTCTGTCGTTGGGGTAAAGCCTTCAAAGGTTTGACCGTCATAGGCTGAGAAAGTCGCACGTAAGCGGTAGTGATTTCCTTTCTTTTGATTTTCAAATATGTGGTTTACTGTAGGATCGGAAAGGCCATCTGGGTAATCCGCTGCATAGAATTCAGCATCGTAGTAATCTACCTGCTGCCATCTGTTTGTTTCTTTATCCAATCGGTCTAAATAGATAGTAATGTATACTGCTTGTACATCATAATTCATGTACGCCTTTGCAAAAGCACCTACATCTCCATTGCCTTCATCGCTAATTACCAAATCTGCTCTTGCAAAAAAGTCCCCTCTGCGTGTAGCCAATTCCGAAACTCTAGAACTTTTTACTCCTGGAGGTAATAATTCTGAAGGTTCATTAACTGATGTATAATTATTAGGATCATATGGTGCTGCAAATGAATTGATACAAAGAACGGTATTCACTAACATTACGCATAAAATTATCTTTAGTATTCTTTTCATACTTATTCTCCCTAAAATGTCATTCTAGATATTATTTGTTTAAATTCAGTTTCCTCCATAACTCCTAAAAAGCTGTAGTACACCCCATCAATAACAATCGTTGTAGAATAATGAATTGAACCGTCTTTTAGTTCTTCTTTATCAATAATAAATTTCTGATTTATCCACTTATTCTCAACTGAGTCACTATACTCCTTATCAGAATCAAATTTATATGAGACTGTTTTTTCATACTTCGATTGAACAAAATACATATACTGTTTCCCATATTCAAATCTCATTCTCGCATATCCATCATTGATCTCCAAGTTGCTAAAAGACATCTCGTATGGTCTATAGGATATTTTTAAGGGCTTAATTCCTAAATTTTCATTTATTAATGCATATGCTTCTTCTTCTCTGTCAACCATTGACATATTTGAATCATTGTTATATACTGCGCCTACAGCACTTCCCGGCCTCTCCCTATAAAAATACGACTTTTTCCCTACCGCTACAAAACATCCACCTCCCGCAAGAATACATGCAATCAACCCAATCGCCGCTACCCGCTTCCATCTGAACCTGGGTCTGATAATCTTTTCGTGCTCTGTTTCTTTTTCTTTGGAACTTTCCTCCTGGATCCTGGACCAAATGAGCTCAAATTCGTTAGAAGGTGGGGCGGGAATGGGTAAGGGAGCCCGGTTCTTGCTGGCATCTTCAAATTCTTTTAACAGCATCTCGTCCGTGAAGCCAAACATTTCCTGCAGCTTGTTGTCTATGGAATTGTCCTGTTCCAATTTTCTACGATATCTTTCCACACAGCACCTCTGATTACCAAATCTCCTGAAGTTCCCTTATTCTTTAGGGTTGACTTTTTGCAGTTAATGCTTACTATAATAGTAGACGTTTGTGCGGCGGCTTTTCCCCGCCTAAACATAAAATTTAGGAGGTTTTTATGAAAAAAATTATTTTAACCGGCGGAGGGACAGCCGGCCATGTTACTCCTAATCTGGCTCTGCTTCCTGCATTAAAAGAGGCAGGCTATGAAATACGCTACATTGGTTCCTATCAGGGCATTGAGCGAAAGCTCATTGAAAATGCAGGTGTTCCATATGACGGCATTTCCTCCGGTAAGCTGCGCAGGTATTTTGATCTTAAGAATTTTTCTGATCCATTCCGTGTGCTGAAGGGCTATGGAGAAGCCTTAAGGCTTATGAAGCGCTACCGCCCTGATGTTGTCTTTTCAAAGGGCGGCTTTGTAGCTGTACCTGTTGTGCTGGCAGCCAAACATTATAAGATCCCTGTCATCATCCATGAATCCGATATGACTCCCGGACTGGCAAACAAGATCTGCATCCCTTCTGCCGCAAAGGTATGCTGCAATTTCCCGGAAACCCTGAAATACCTTCCTGAAGACAAGGCTGTCCTTACCGGCTCCCCCATTCGTGAGGAACTGTTAAAGGGAGACCGTCTGGCAGGGCTTTCCTATGCGCATTTGTCTGCCGACAAGCCAGTGCTTCTGGTCATCGGCGGCAGCCTGGGCTCTATGGCTGTCAATACAGCCGTAAGGAACATTCTTCCCCGCCTTTTAGACTCCTTCCAGATCATACATATCTGCGGAAAGGGCAATCTGGACGAAAGCCTGATCGGCATTCACGGATATGTACAATATGAATATGTGGATGCTCCTCTGAAGCATCTGTTTGCTGCCGCTGATATCGTGATCTCCAGGGCTGGCGCCAACTCCATCTGCGAGCTTCTTGCGCTGAGAAAGCCAAATCTTCTGATACCGCTTTCTGCTGCAGCCAGCCGGGGCGATCAGATACTAAATGCAAATTCCTTTTCCAAACAGGGCTTCAGCATGGTACTGGAAGAGGAAGCTCTGTCAGATGAAACGCTGTATCATGCTGTGTCAGAGCTTTATGCTCACCGGTCTGACTATATACAGGCCATGGAGCACAGCAGCCTGAACAATGCAGTAGCGACTGTTCTGTCTCTGATCGAGGCCTGCACAAAATAGGCTAAGGCCAATTCTCCTTATGGAGAAGGTTCTCCAAATATTTGCGGATACGGCCGACTCTTGAGTAGCATGCTTTTTCTGTAATGTTAAGAATGGCGCATACCTCTCTGGTCGACCGTCCCTCGATCAGCTTTAAAACTGCCACATCCTTCCAGTTTTCAGGCATATGTTCAATTTCTTTCAGTATTGCCTGACACCGCTCCTTGCTGACTACAAATTCCGGAAGTCCCTGAGTTCTTGGTCCTATACAATAATCTTCGCTGCTCAAGCCTTCTTCCTCCAGTTCTTCTGTTGTTCTGCGCCTCATCTTTCTGTGATAATCCATGCACCGGCTTTTTACAATCTTCGTCAGCAGCAGCTTCATTCTCTCTGGCGGCAGATCCAGTGCATATTCATAGCGGGCATAAGCTACGAATGTATCTTGGACAACATCGTCAATATAATCAAGTGGAATATCATTGTTATACGCAATCCTTCTTAGAATATCCTGGTATTCCAGATAGATTGCTTCAAACCGCATCTTATCTTCTGTATTCATCTCTTATCCAGTTCAGCTTATCAAAGGCTGCCTTTGATTTTTTCCGCAACCTCCGCCAGTTCTTCCGGTGAAGCTTTTCCCGGTGTCCAGCTTACCATGGCTGGTCCATTTTCATACCGGGGGATGACATGCATATGGAAATGGAATACCGTCTGCCCTGCTGCTTCTCCATTGTTCTGGACCAGATTAAAGCCCGCGCATCCCAGGGATTTCTTCATAGCTGACCCGATTTTTGCTCCCAGAGGAAGCACCTTGGCAGCGGTCTCTTCATCCAGCTCACATACATCTGCAAAATGGCTCTTCGGCAGGATCAGGGCATGTCCCCTGGATGCCGGACCCAGATCCAGGATGACCCTGAATGCGGAGTCTTCAAATAAGGTAGTCGACGGAATCACCCCATTCGCAATTTTACAAAAAATACAATTCTCATGTGTCATCATGAAAATCCTCCCTTCACTGTGTGATCCACAGTTTTATTTTTATCTCTATCATGCTCTCTGCCTCCGGCAGAAACTGCATAACTGGATATTCCTTTCGCTTGGCTAGTAAGTGATAGTTTTTATATTAACATAATTTTTTTAAATTGTTAAGTAAATTACATGCTTTCTAACCAAATTAAAATCCCCCTTCCGTCTTTTTACCCATTTATTTCCAGATATAACCAATGTCCGCGATCATCACCTCATCTCCCTGCTTGACCTCCACTGTTTCATTGGCATCTAACAGAACTCCTCTTACCATAGTTCCATTGGTGGAATTCAGATCTGTTACTGTGTACTTCTCGCCCTGCCTGTCAACCCGGAGATGGAAACGGCTTACGGTCTCCTTATTCAAAATATGATCTGCCAGCTCCTTATGCTTTCCGACCACAAAAGGATAATACGAAATAATAATATCTTCTGTCTCCGGCCTTTTACCCTCCAGCCGGTGTATCCCCTCCTCTGCTCCGCCGCTTAACAGAACGGTTTGAAATGCGCCTGCAGCCTCTTGGGCTTCCTGCAGTTCCTTTTCCTCTCCCATGTCACAATATTGGCCACTGCAGCCTTCCGCAGCTTCCTCCTCCTCTTCCTCATATAGGATCTGCCATGGTTCCTCTTCCTCTGCGTTCCATGTCCTTTTTCTTTTGGACAGCCAGCCAAAAAGAAGATTTCCCAGGATCAGGAATATAAGAAGAGATCCTTCTCCTGCAGCAATTATTTTCCATGATCTGAATAAAGCTGCCTTTCCTTCAAGCAGCCAGATCACACCAGAGATCAAAAAAGCCGCACAGAAAAACACTGCCGCCTGTTTCCAGATAACACCTGTACCTGCAGTACTTCCCTTCTGTTTCTTTTTCATCCCAGCTGTTTCCGGCTGCCCAAAGCTCCTCTGAGACGTCTCGCGATCAGCCCTTTGAGGCTGGCCCGCAGAATTTTTATCTGCTGATAATAAACGTTTTTCCCATGGGGTTTTCTCCGCCTCATTCTGTAAAAATGCAGTATTTTCACTGTCTGCCATCAGTTTCAGCAGATCGTCGATCCCATAGTTTTCCTTTAAGCTCTCCTGATAAAGGCCATATGCCAGGACCACGCACTCCCTGTCCTTGTGGTCAATGTGTTTTAGCAGATACTGCAAAAAGCTGCTCAGGGCTTCCGCAAGATCAGCTTTCCTTCCAGGTATCAGGCACAGGCCCACATCAAAGATCCCAGGCTCCACATAAATATAGTCCGGTTCCAAAAGAAGCCCCTCATTTCCCAGAAGAAACTGCTCCATACGGTCCAGAGTCTCGTGAAGCTGGAACATGAAGCTTCGTATCTCCTCCAATGTAACAGAATGTGTCTCAAGCAATCTTCCCAGGGGCTGCCTGGAGGTAATATCATAGTAATACACAGCTCCCCCATCCCTGTATTTTATCCTCATTTTCAGAAGCCCTTGTATCTTGTTTGAAGCCAGCATATTAGCCTCATATTCCAAGACAGCCTCTCTCTCCGGCTCCGCCAGCAGATAGCTGCGCTTCATCTCACGTATATAGCTAATCTTCATTTCTTTCACCCAGATCTTCAAGCAATGTTACCTTCCTCAGAAAACACTCCGGTCTGAATTCCTCCATCTCTATGGAATAACCCCAGTCTCCCCCTGCTCCAAAGCCTCTTATCTGCCTTCCTCTCTTCTCCAATGACATCTGATAAAGCGGAAATGACAGCAGCAGCCCCATATTTTCCTCGCCCTTCCGGGCAATTTTGTCCGGATCCTCCTGTTTTTCATGCCTGGATTTCTCCACCCCTTCGTGCAGTACCATTGCGCCTGCCGTCTCATCGTGAAGCCTCCCTGCCTGCCTTATGATAACCGCTGTCACGAGAAATACCAGAGCCATAATATAGGCTGCCTCCACAGTAAAACTGCCCTGTAAACGCCTTTTTTCTCTTGTCATAAAAGCATCACCCCTATTCCAACAGGAAACACAAACGGTAAGAATGGCAGACGGACTGCTCCTGTCCTCCTGCCTTCCCTTACGCCCTTTAAAAACAGATACAGGCTTACCGGAAAACACAAAAGCAGACTTCCGCCCAGAAGCAGCAGATTCCCCGGATATCCCAGATATATACCGGATATGAGAAAAAACCAGCCATCTCCTTTTCCGATGGCCTCTTCTGTGACAGCAGACAGCAGAAGGAGGAAAATGCCCGGAAGGAGGGCCAATGCTCCTTCTGCCATGACCGCCATTAGTTCCTCTCCCTTCCAACAGACCTCCCACATCCGCACAGCGATCCCCGCCATTCCGGCAATCTGAAAGGTTCTTACGGAAATGCTCCTCTTCCTTGCATCCTGCCATGCAGCGGCTGCTGAGAACCAGAGAAAGCTGCCCTTCAATATCCACTCATTGATATGATCCATTTGTTATCCACCTCCTGGTACGCAATAGAAACTACGTACAATATGTTAATCTCCTCCGCAATAGGAACAAGGCCCCAAATGTTCCACCTGGCTTAGAGGCACTGCCTGGACATAGGCAATAATGGCGCTGCAGCTGCCCGATGTATGATATCTCGTACCGTAGGGCATCACATATACACTCCCTTCTGCCCCGCCAGAGCCACAGGCCTTGCAGGACTGATAGCGCTTCCCATCCTGGTTTCTCAACCCCTCGATTTCCTCTGCCGGAACCTGTTTAAGGTCATTATCAAGATAATGGCAGCTCCTGTTCCGGTGGAACCTGGAGGAAGACTTCCCTATATATACGATCTCCTCCTCTTCTTCCTCTTCTCCAGCTCCCTTCCTGAGGCGGTTTCCATCTGCACCTGTCCACATCCTTCTGCTGCATATGGTCTCCATAGGTATACTATCCAGCCCCAATACGGAAAAGGGCAGGCGCAGGCGATAGCTCATGACAATATGTACCATTTCATCCGGCCCGATCTCTGTCCCGGCAAAGGATACCTGTTCGACCCACTCCCCATTGATCCTGCTCATGATCCCAAGGGCTGCATAGCCCGCTGTCAGAGCAGACTCTGCCCTGGACCCAAAATCCTCCTCTTCCTCCAGCCTTTCCCGCTCTGCATCTACGGTTTCCGCCTTTCCCCGCTCCATGCAGTTGCTCAGATAAGCATATTTGCTCAATTCTTCCCCTACGGCCTCTGCCGCAGCCTGTATCTGTCTCTGTCTGTCCATGATCTTCATCGGCATCATGAGGCAGACACAGGCAAACAAAAACAGAGGAAGACTTAAGGCTGCCTCCAGTGTCAGGCTTCCCTTCCAGCCAGGGGAGATCCATGATAATGCCCTCTTTTCAGTTTTATACCAGCGGATCCGTACTTGGAGAGGTGCGAATATTGTTTGATATATTAGAATCTGTATGGAGTACCATGTTCTTTTTTTCTTTTTTCTGTGCTGAAAAAAGGGCATCATCATAAACCTCCCCTATTATCACTGTTTCTCAAAATAGCTTCCCGACACAGCCATTGCCGTTTCATAGGACCATCCACTGTCCGGAGCCGGATCTTTCCACAAGCCCAGCGAGAAAAATACATGTTTTCCACAGGCTGCCGCCTCCATATCCACCAGACATGCACAATTTTTCACCGCGAATCCAGGCTGTGCCTTTCCTATATTGAGCTGGACCACATCCATCATCCGGTACACCTCCTCCCTTCCATACCCTGCAAACAGCAGCATGCGCATATAGCCTGTATAATCAATTCCTTTTTGGTTCTCGACCTTTGAGCCTCCCGTATGATCAAGACTCCTGCTTTTTCCCAGATCTAAAAGCCCTTGAAGATCCAGCTTCCAATCCCCTTCTGACTTCCATAGAGGAACCTTTTCTCCTTCCAGAAGGCACCTTACATCCATAAGCGCCTCCCCCAGGGCCCACTGTGACATAATAAAAAATGTCATGATCGAAACAAGAGGAAGCATGCCTGTCCCTCCCACGATAGCCATGGCCAGACTCCTGGCCTCCTGGCGCTTTCCGGTATCTGATAAAATGCCTGCCAGGTTAAGTCCTGTTCTCAGGGCGGTAAGGCGGGTTACCACACCGGAAAGATTTTCCCTGTCCACCTCTTTTCCACATAAAATGTATTCCAATTCATAAAAGGCATCTGACGGAAGCTCCTTTTGAAAGCCGTTAAAATACCTTGTTCCATATTCACATACGATCAGCCGGTCCAGGAAATTTCCCACCCCCTGTACCCCGCTCTCCGAGGAATATGGGGTTTCCCTTCCGCTGCCTCCATATTCCGCTGACGGAGCACCCTTAAGCTTCAGCCTTCTCCCTGACACCACAGTCCCCTCCGGCAGAACAAGCTCCAGAAGCCCTTTTCCTGCCAGCTCTCCCACCTGTTCCAGGAACTGTTCCTTCTCCTTGTCCTCTATGCCAAACTCAACTGGCAGCCACAGCATGGGATATCCCTCCCACTGGGCCCGGACCGGACTCCACAGCGCTTCCTCATCCAGCTCATCCTCCTCGTCCTCAGGATCCCAGTTATCGATGTAATCCATGACCTCCTCTGCTGCCTCGATGCATTGCTCCACAAACTGGATATTGTCCTGGCTTCCTGCCTTTAAGGCAGAGGCCTCCCTTCTGCGCTGTCCCTCCTGGTCCGTATAGGCCTCATACTGGCTGATCTCATCCTCTAACGCTGACCGGACTCCCTCTCTGAGGCCGTCTTCTGCTTCGAATCTGCTCCTGCTCTCCTTCAGAGCCTTATCCAGCTTATCTGCCTGCCTTTCGTATTTCTCCACCAGCCCCGGAAGCTTTTTTAACTCCTTTATCACCTGCCTGCACTCCCTGATAAATTCCCCGCCATCCAGGCAGTCCAATGCCTCTCTTCCCCTTTCCCAGTGCTCCTTCTGCCCGGACAGTGCCTCCTGTATGCGCTCAAGGGCTTTTTCCAGCTTTACAGCATCTTTTGCATGGTCATCATAAAGATCTGATATCCGGCTTACTCCCTCCCCCTCCTGCAGATCAGCCATAAGCCCGCCAGCGCCTTCCTCGTCAAGCTCATCCCACAGGACGCCGATCAGGCCGTATTTCATATAGTCCAGGATCTCCTGCTCAAAATATCTTCCGTCCCCCTCTGTCAGCGTCACCATATCCTTCACCTGTGCCTGACGGATCTCCATAGGATACCAGTTCTCCGCCTCTATGTAGGGCTCTGCAAACTGAACAAATTCCTCCTCCAGCATCTCCCTCCCATCAGATTCCAGGCCCAATATACGGTACTGCTCCCAAAGCTCCCTGTGATATTGGGCCATCAGAGAATCCATGGAGGAATCCACTGCCATACGAAGATAGCAGCGCGCTCCTGCTGTGCGGACGGATTCCGCGATCCCGCACAGCAGGGCACATATGCTTATGAGGATGAGGGCCAGAAATACGGTGATCTCACCCTTCCTTCCCATCAATACACCTCTTTTGACTGACTGTTGATCTGCTTAAAAATGTTCTCAAGCAGGGTGGTGATCTGCTTTTTAAATATAATGACGAGTCCAATAAGCACCACCATAAAATCCAGTACCTGCCCCGGAATGCTTGAAAATACTTGTTTTATCTTTCACATCACTCCGATGTGTAAATTATTTTTCTTTTTAATTTAGTAAAAAAGCAGACTCTTGGATATCCTCTTGTCCAAAAGTCTGCTCTCTTACTTTATGTAAAATTATCTATTTTCTTTCAACCTCTGATTTTCCTCTTCTAGTAATTCTATCTGCAGCTCTAGCTCTTTAATTCGTCTCTTGTATAAAATCATTTGTCTTTTCAGCTGTTTATTAACTTCCTCAGTTGCTCTATCAAAAATTGCCTTTTTAGGATTATAACATTCCCCCTGCTTCAACTGTGCATCTTCTACCATTTGTTTGGCCTGTAAATTTCTATAAAAATAACTTCTATCAACTCCTGAATATTTTGCCAATGTAGTAATCGAGATCCTCTCCTTTCTTCGGAGCATCGCATCAATCTCTCTCTGAATAATTTCTAAATTCTCTTTTTCTTGTTGTTTCTTGAGACCTACGATTTTATCATACTTCATTTAACATCACTCACACCTTTCTGTTGCCTTCGCAAAGTATCTAACTCTGATTCCAGCTTTTGATTTTCCGCTTTCAATTTTATAATTTCAATTCTCATAGCTAACAACTTTTCCTTATACCCATCAAGGAGTTCCGCTTCGTCTATGTTCATTTTATAGCTTTGATTTTGAATATCAACAGCTTTATGTACTTCTTCTTTGATTTTTTCATTTCTGTAGAAAAACGAGTTAGATAATCCTGTTCTTTTGCATAATCCGGAAACTGTAATCCTTTCACCCTCATTACGCATTCTTTGAATTTCTTCCATTGCTAGTTTTACTTTTTTCCTACTTTTCTCCTGGCTCATTTCGATGATTTTATTTGCTTTCATCTTTAATCACAACCTTTATAGTTTTTTCAACAACGCAATCTCCTTTCGATCCAACCGTTTCTTCAATGTGTCCACCTCTTTTTGAAGTATACTGCACTTTTGGAGAAGCTGCTCATTTTCAACCTTTAACCTTTGATTCTCTGACTGACAGCTGTTAAAATCCTTCTTCAATTCCTGAAAATTATAACCCACAACATTTGTTTCTTCAGATGGCTGCTGTACATCTATCCGCCGTGGCAGTTTGACAGCTTCCTCAAGTCTCTGACGGACTTGCATATTCTTATAAAAAAATCCTCTTGATAAACCTGTCCAACGAACCAATTCTGTTACAGATATCGGCATCCCTCTGGCACTCATATCATCGATTGCCCGAATCGCCTTTTTTATTTTCTGCTCACTCTCAGCTTTGTTAACAGCTATCATCTTATCATATTTCATACCCATCCCACTCCTTTACCACATCCATTAAAATCATATCGATTTTTTCTCTGACTGCCCTCGTTTCATCCGCCATTATCTTGTTCCCAATCTTTCGGTAATGATGTACACTTTGTAATGTTTTATGCCCCAAAAGCCTTGCGATCATCCAGTCGTCGATATGCATTTCTGTCAGCTTTTTCCCATAACAATGTCGGAATGTATGTGTTCCAAAATTCAGCAATTCTCCATTCTCATCCCGAATATCATTTTTCCTAATCATTTGCATGACTCGATTTTGGAGCATGCTATACTGAAATGGTTTCGATGGATCATCTTTTTTTACAAAAATATATTTTGTCTTTCCATAATGTTCCTCGGTATAATCAATTGACTTTATAATAAGCTGTGCTATTTCATCACTAATTGCTTTTTCAAATGTAATTGATTTTACCTGCTCGATTCGTATAAAATATCGATTTTCTCTTATACTCAAACAGTCTGTTTTTAGTGTAAGCGTATCCGAAATTCGTGTTCCCAGCAGCTGATGAAGGATTAACGCCCTCGCTATTTGTTCATCCATCTGAAAAATGTTTTCATTCAGCTTCTTTATGGTTTCGTCCGAATAAAACTTAAATAGATATCTTGGCGTGCTAGGAAAATCTGTACTTATAAATAGGTTTTTGATATCCTGCCTATCATAATGATTTCCCACATCTTCAACTACCCTTCGTAGACCATATAAATCAGAGCGATAATTTTTCCTTTCCTTTGCCTCTGTCTGAAGATAGATCAAATAGCTTTCCATAATATCCCGTGTCAAATCTAGTAATGATATAATCTTAGGATACCTTAATTCCAGATATCTACAAAATCTTTTAGTCGCTACCACCTCAGCCATAATACTTCCTATTGCCATATATTTCAAATGCATAAAAATTACTGTTTTAACTTCTTTTCGGATTGTTATTTGACTAATTCCTTTAAAATTTATAGTCTTTACATTCTTTATCGGGTTGCTGCGGAGAGGAAATTCAAACTTGTCCAATTCCCACACATCTCTCTCCTGTTCTAAGCACCCCCCATCCTTCTGAGAATACCTCAGAATCTTCTTCATATGCTTTATTATGCCAGGTGTTTCTGTTGCTACAATTTCATAAACGCTTCGATACTTCTTACTTGTAAGGGCATATCCCTTTTCCATCATCCAACTCTTTAGCTGCAAAATAATCTTATTCTCGTCTTCATATCTCAGGATTTTAATATTCTTTTCTATAAGAAAATTCCGGATATTATTAAAATATAATATTTCAGATGCCAAACTACTTGGAGCAAGTTTCTTTCCCCTTTCCCAGACAAAATCTTCTAGGAGCTTTCTTACTTCTTCTGACGGAAGTCCCTCCAGGTCGAAGTAACGGTCTTTCCGAACCCTCATTCTCTTTTTTTGTTCTTCAGTCGCATTCTTATAGCAGTCTAATTCATAGATATGTATCTTATTTTCCAGTTTTTTCACCCCGTTTCTTTGGAATAATTCCAGTTGCAAGAAGATTTTCTGCCTGATTGAAATATTCCTTATTCGCCTGTTCGATCCGTTTAGGCATGTAGTCTATATACTGCTTTGTCATATTTTCATTGTTATGCCCTAAATAATCCCGAATCGTCTGAATGGACACTCCTTCATCATAGAAACTACTTGCCAATGTATGCCTGTAATCATGCGTCTTGAATGTTTCGCCCGAAATATGTATTCCATACTTCTTACAATTTGCTTTGAAGCCCTTAACAAATGTACCAGTCCTATATGCCCCGCCATCCTTTGATTTAAACAGGAAATCGGTAGGTTTAATATGATGCTTTTTTATATAAATTTTCATAATTTGATAAAGCACCAATGAAATTGGTATCATTTTTTCCGCTTTCATTTTGATTTGATAAACCTTAATCCATGCATCTTCCCCATCCCAATAATATGCACCTCCTTTTAATGTACACACTTCACTAATCCGTAATCCTGTTGCCCATAAATTTAGAAAAATAAGTCTTTGTACCTCTGGAAAAAACTTCAGCTTTTTTAATATTTCCATATACTCATCTTCCTGAACACTTCGATCATGGTGATATGGAAAAACTTTCTGGATGTAATAATTCGGATCAAAAATTATTCTCTTGATATGTCCTTTAGCATTTAAGTACACAAAAAATCTGTGAATATCAAATATCTGTCTATTTACTGTTTCTGCTTTAATTTCCTCTTCCTGCAGAAGTTTGAAATACTCTGCTATCTGTTCTTCCGTAATTTCACATATGGATTCCACTGTGTTAAAGTAAACTAGAAATTTTTTAATATAACACAATTGATTTCGTATATTTCCAAGTGCTAAATCACCGATACCTACTTGATATTTCATATACTCTTGCAGCAATTCTCTGTTTCTCTCATTCGTCACTTCGTAAAAACTGAGTCGCTGCACAGGATTGCTTGGATTTACACGCTCTGGTGCAAAATTGAATCTTTCCATATACCAGACATTTGCATACCAGTGAATTTCTTTTCCACTCATAAATAGTATTTTGCGGCTGTTATCCACAATCTGCATACTATTCTTCACATTTGCAACTTTCCTGGCTACAATTGTTTCCAATTTCTTTATTTGCTCCAGTTCAAGCCGCTCGATATCATCAATTCCTTCCTCTACGCAAAACTCATACATCCACCTTAAAGGAAGTAGATAGCGCACTCTGCGATCCTTGCTGTCTTTTATATTTCTCAAGGCATAACACAAAATCTGAAAAATTTGTTTTTTTAAAGTTTCTGGCGCCTTTTGACTAAAATCCCATACCAGTTCGCTTTTATCTTGGATATAATCAAAATCTGATGCTATGTCCTGATCCGGTATATAGGGAAGAAAAATCACTTGCCCTTCATACTTGAGCCGCTCTTTATTTCTTCCAGAAAGGGTTTCCATTTCTTTTCGGATATCAAACTGTTTGATCCGATCCAATGTCTTCAAATATTCAAGACCTTTAGAGGAAGTTTTTGTCCTGCGCAACTCACTTTCATACAGTTCTCTGATTCTATAATCAATTTCCTTTACATGATGAATTCCCTGCCGTATCAAGAAATTCCTGACATTTCCTTTCAAGCGTTCTTGCACTGTATTGCACTGCTCAATTTCATTCAACAACTCTTTATACTCTTCTTGGATGAGAGTCTTCTTCAAATTTCGCAGGAACCCAGTTCGCTCAAATACCTGTTTCTTTGTAAAGTTCCCTGTTTCACGCAAAAAGATTTTATAATTACGGAAATCCTGTTCTTCTATAAGGAAAACATCATATATCCCTACACCTTTTAGGTAGGACTCTGCACACTCCCAGTATGTACTCGGTACATTTATATCTGTTATCAACTGGTTGTGAAGATAATCCGCTTTATCCTGTGATTCCGTATTCAATAATCTTAATGCAGTCACATACTTCTCCTCCTTCCCTAAAGTAATTTGTCAATTTCATAAATGGACTGATGTTTTCTATAAAATTCATCACTGACATCCATCAACTCCTGATCCGATATATTTAAATATCTCATCGTTGTTTCTATATTTCGATGCCCAAGCGCTTGACTGATAAGTTCCAGCTTCCATCCAGCCTTCCGGCGAGCATTTGCAAAATAATGCCGCAGCATATGTGGTGTTACTTTAATCCCAGTCTTCTTCTGCAGCCGTTCCATCAATGCATAGACGCCTGAGTCCTGCATCGGTTTTCCTGCATAATCTCCCGAAATGTTAATAATCAAGTATTCCTGCTGGAAAATAAGGTCTTTATATTCCTCTATATAAAACTGCAGAATTTCAAAGGTGGCATCGCTGATTTTTGCCTTTCTGTACTCTGCATTCTTAGCCCTGGCTCCATTTTCATTATCTTCTCTAAAATTGACATACAGCAAGTGTCTCTCATAATCAATGTCTGTCGCATACCGGACTCCCAAAAGTTCCCCGATGCGAAATCCCGTTTCTGCTAATAATAAAAGCAGGATTTGATCGCGACAATTGGCACATGCCTTTAATAAAATCACGATCTTATCCTGCTCTATGGTCTTCCCTATATGTCCTTTTTCCTGTAGATATCCATGAAATGTATTCCGATATAATGTTCTTTTTACTCCCACTGAATTATGTACAATAATTCTCATATCAGAGAGGACTTTCAATTGCTTTGTAGATTCATCCTGCTGTCCAGAAAATCTATAAAATCGGAACACCTCTTTTAAATACGCATTACAGGTCTCATTATATGGTTTCTTTTTATAACTATCTCCACTATGCAATCCTGCCTGTAACCATATCAAATAGTCTGTAAAGTGTTCCTGCTGCTTATCATATGGCATCTCCCATACATCATCTAACTGAATGCCAGTCTCATCTATATAGTTCAGATAGTATGAAATGGCTCCTGCACTTCTTCTGATAGTGTTAGGTGACAATTTTGATCTTTTTTTATGCATTAGATACTTGGAGGGCAGTAACACTATATCTTGGCTCTCCTGTTCACGAATGAAATAATATTTTTCGTGATTATCTATCTGGGAATCCACAATATACCTTGCCATATTACTTTACTCCTTTCCTCTAACGCTATACACAGTATACCGTGTTACTCTTCTCATAGCTATCACACAATGTAACAATCTTTCCTTTTCAAACGAAGCATTATCAATAAACAACGTCAATCGATTTGATAACTCCCTGCTATTCCAAATGCAATACCTGCAGTTAACAAAAATCCAATAATTCCAACTGCCGCAACAATCAATATCCCAATCATGATCGTTCTACCTCCTCAACAATCTCTATAACATCTGGCATTCTGCCATCGTAACCGCTTCATCTTCCATAGCAAAATATTCATTTGCCGCATTGCGTTCCACCGCCAAAATCTCTCCAGCCTCCTTCTCTCCCAGCTGGATCGGCGCCAAATACTCAATAATTCTCCCACATAATTTCTGGTCCGGACAAACATCCAGCATCCCCATACAGGTATTCACAATCAGGCGATCCAACACATCGGTAATCACTATTTTTTTAGCATCATATCCTCTCGCACCGATAAAATTTGCCAAGTTCTCCGGGGTCAGTGCCAACATATATTCTTTTCTGGCTCCCCCACCATATGGATACTCATAGGCATATCCCATCGTTTCTGTGTCCATGATCCGTTCTACCATATTCTTTTCTTCTGCTCTCATAAAATCTTCTCTCCTATTTTTTCAACTGCCAAACTTAATTTTCCCTTCCAATGGCGAATATGCATCGACATCATAGCTTTCCTGAAGGATCTGAAATCTTGCGAGCTGCATGGATGATCTAGACAGCCTGCCACGGTTTACAATCAAAAGAACATCTATCTGTTCTTTCTGAACCGCTTCTATAAAATGACGAAATCCATTTCGATTCCAAAGCGGAGTTGTCCCCACATCACTGGAACTTCCAACCAGTTCAAATCCCATCTGCTCTCCATAATCAATCAGCTGTTTAAACTGACTTTTTAATGCACCATTTCTATCTTCCGGTGCATCAATCGCACAATAGATCCACGCACGTTTTCCCTGACCCATTCCTGCCTCCTGCTCCTTTTCCAAACACCCTTTATGTTCTTCTCTGTACTGTTACACCAAAACTCACGAGAATTGCCTCATCTACTTTACGCATCATGGCTCCACTCAGACTTCCCACATACCCTCTTAATCTTATCCGGTCAATCGTCCTTACCTGCTCCAATAAAATAACAGAATCATTATGGAGTCCTCTTACATGATTTCCCAATTCGATATGTGTAGGTATCCAGTGCTTATTAGGCCGACTTGTAATTGCTGCCACAATGACGGTTGGACTGTAACAATTACCAACATCATTCTGAATAATCAAAACCGGCCGGATTCCCCCCTGTTCAGAGCCTATTACCGGCATCAGGTCTGCATAATATATATCTCCTTTTTTTATCGTAACACTTCCCCTCCTTCCATCTACTCTGGACTACGAATATTTCTACTCTTTATGAAAAGTCTCTATCTCTATGTAATTCTGCCGTCATATGGCAAATGCCCTTTTTCCAGCTTACGCTGATGACCTCGCCTGCCAAAAGTTCATCAGCTCGGATTCCCTTTCCCAGCTCCTTCTTGGCTGCTTCTTTCTGCCCTTCCAAAAGTATGGATTTTACCTGGTCAGAATTCAGAAATAAATATCCTTTCGATGTCATAAAATGAAAATTGCTGTCAGAATATAATTCCATAAATTCTTTGACACGCATATACATCTTCCTCCTTATCATTTTGTGATTTAGAACACAAGGATAGCGGCAGCCTTATCCAGCTGATCTATCTTTCCTTTTCCGCTGGATAAATATAAAGCTGCCGCCATAGTTTCTGTTAAAAATCACTTGTTCTTCATTTTCAAAAGTTCCTATTCGACACAACTTCCCGGAACCAGATATCGGAAATACTGATATTCCTGTTACAACCGATATCTTTGGGCGGCAACACTGACCAGCCATGGCTTAAGGCTGTCATGGGATTGTTCCCCTCCGAGGGTCTCTCCGAGCCGCCCTCATTGCGTGTTCCCGTTTTGCGGGGCTGTGACTGGACGGAAGTATCATTATAGGCTGTTCAGGTCATTGCAGGCAGTCTGCCAAAACTGCTTTAAGGACAAATTTTTTTCGCTCTGCACCTTTGATGTCATCTTATTGACAGACACTCTGACTATCTGCAGGTGGTCGTGGCGGATTTTCCTTTGTGCTTTTCCTTTTGGGCTGAACAACTAAGGTATCTGTATTGCCGGATATGACTGTTTCACACAGTTTTTGCCAAAGAACAGAAAGAGAAATCAGTCCCCTTCACTTCTTTCCACGCTGGCAGAGAAGTTTGAGAACCAAAAACAGAAAAATAATTAAAATAATTTTCTCAGTTTCTCTAAAATCTTCTGTCTCCGTTTGTTTATCGCCTTCTGTGACAATCCAAGTACCGAAGCTACCTCCCGTTCCGTCCGTTCCTCAAAATAGAGTTCCTGAATCAACCACTGTTCTTCTTTCGAGAGTTCTAAAAGGAATTTATGTAACTGTTCACACTCTATTTTTTTCAGAATCTGATCCTCAACACTTCTGTTTTCTTCTGGAAATTGCACAGCCATTTCCTGCAGGCGTTCATAGGAATCCTCTCTGCTAGGAATGGTCATTTTCTCTCCTGTTTTAGGATCTACGATATTTCTTGCTCTTTTTAAGTCATATTCCTGATACTGCATTTTTCTTTCACTTGTTCTCAATACAGCGATTACTTCCTCGCTGGCTTTCGGATACATTTTTCTAAAATCCGGTATCTTATACGGTTTTGCCATGTTCCTGTCCTCCTTAGTTTTCGTTGGGTGGTGAAAACGAAGGACAAGTGGCGGACTACGACATAGGTTTCTGGCAATCCCCAAGCAAGAGCTTTTCTCCATACGCTGCTCCTTAGAAAAAAAGAAGCCAACGGGAGGATCCCGCTGGCTTTTAACAAATTAGAAATTGGATGCAGCACACAAAACACTATAAAAAAAGACCCCATACATTTCTGTATGAGATCTTCTCGCTCAGCACACTGACCATCCAGTGTACTGACTATAACATGAGAGAAGTCGGACTTTCAGTAGGACTCTTGTCGGACTTTAGTCGGACTATTTAATTGATATGAAGCGTTCTCGGTTTGCTTCCGTCACTTTCAATCAGATGTTCTTCCTTCAATTGCCGAAGATAACCATGCACAGTTGATGGGGAACGATACCCTAAACCTTTTCCGATATCCCGCACAGTAGGCGGATATCCATACCTTTTTATGTATTGCTCAACAAAATACAAAACTTCCATTTTCTTTTTGTTGCTCATAAAACCACCTCTCCTCTATTCATAAAGTAACGGTTCTTCCAAAGCCTGTTTGATTTGAGGAAGAGCACTCCCCCAAAGGGATAGACCGAATATTTTAATTGCTTCCTTTTTTCTATCATAATATGTGCTTCTTTCCATCCGAAGCGTTTCCAGTAATTCAGGCTCTGTATATCGGAACCGGCTTAAATAACACTTAAACACAATGTCAAAATAAAGCTGTGGTGAATATGGAAAATCACGCATTTTAACCATGGCCGAGTCTACCAGTTCCACAAGCCACTTGGTCTGGAACAGGCTTTTTACTGTTTCTTCAAACTTTTCCCTCTCTACAGTAGGAGCAAAATCATTCAGATATAGAAGCCCCTCCTCCAGTTCTCTGCCATAACAATATTCTGCTTCTTCACGAAGCATTGCAGCACGGTCACAGGCCGTCCAGCATACATTTCGATAAATAGATAATAACAATTTTGACCTTTCATATAAATTTTGTTCATCCAGATGCTGCATCACACACAGCATCTGAATACTGTTTTTTGCCAATGAGTTTTTCCGTCCCATAAGCCCCTCCTATCTTACCGGTTCATAACTCCCGGCATAATCAAACCATGATCTCGGTATTCTGGCATCTTCAGATCCTTCATCAAGGCCGCTGGATAGATAGCCCTTTTTCCAAATCGCCGCCGAATTTCCTCAATCGCCAGAAATAATTTTTCTTCTTTCTCAAGCCGGATTGGATCCGAAAACAAACAGATTTGCTCCGGTTCTTTTGCTGATACCAAGTTGATTGCACGAACAGTTACCGAACGCACAGGTTCCTTCCAATCATAATTTCTCTGAAATAGTTCCCTCGCCAGTTTAGCAATTTCCAAAGGCACTATCGTCGGAAGGGAAAGTTGACCTTGATACTGCCTTGTAAATAGTTCCTGACTGCGAATCGCTATCTGAATCCCCTGTGCTTTCAATCCATGAATCCTTAATCGATGTCCTATGTCCTGGCATAATTCCAGAATAACCTTCCAGACCTCCTCTTCTGTTTTAAGATCTGCTGTACAAGTAATTCCATGCCCCACACTTTTCATCGGAGACACAAAGTCCTTCTCCATTACCGGACTATCATCCAGACCATTTGCATATGACCACAGCATCAGCCCATTTTTACCAAGAAGCTGGTTCACATAATCATGATCCATTTCTGCCAGATCTCCTATCGTATAAATTCCAACTTGCTCCAGCTTCTTTGTAGTTGAGCGGCCACAGAATAATAATTCCGATACCCGAAGCGGCCAAACCTTTTGTTTCCATTCTGATTCTTCAATGCTAGTTATGGCATCCGGCTTCTTCATATCACTTCCCAGTTTTGCAAATATTTTATTGAATGAAATTCCTATACTAACAGTCAATCCCAGTTCATTCTTCATCCTGCAGCGAATCTGGTCTGCAATTTCTTTTCCAGAACCATAAAGAACCTGACTTGCTGTCACATCCAGAAAGCACTCATCCATTCCGTAAGGCTCTACCAGGTCTGTATATTCCTGATAAATCTCTCTTGCCATATTGGAATATTTTAAATACTGTTCATACTGGGGTGGAACCAAAATCAAATCCGGACAAAGTCGTTTTGCCTCCCAGTTAACCATTCCTGTTTTTATTCCTGCTTGTTTCGCTTTCTCTGATTTTGCAAGAACAATTCCATGACGGTTTTCTGTGGACCCGCACACTGCTACTGCTTTTCCCTGTAGCTCTGGGTTCAGCATCATTTCTACAGAAGCATAAAAACAGTTCATATCACTATGAAGGATTGTCCGATTCATATTCTGTACCCTCTTCCAATTTTTTCTAGCAAGTATTAGCACACTTATTCTTGACAGCTTGCACACTTACCACTATAATGTGCATATAGTCACTGATACTTGCCAACTCTTGCTAATTCAAATATTAGCAACTACATGCACACTTGTCAATAGCACAGTTAGCAAGTTTACGCACACTAAAACGAATGGAGGTCTGACATGAAATCTTTTGGTGCTAAAGTTAAAGAACAACGCGGAAATCTTGGATTAAGTCAGAAACAATTAGCAGAAAAAGCCGGAATGGGTATCCGGACAATTACTTCTTATGAATTAGGCGAAAGAAAACCATACCAGGCACAGCTTTATAAACTGGCAAAGGCACTGGAGGTATCAACCGAGTATCTGCAGAACGATAACATAGAGGATCCATCTTACGGCTTAGACCGCATGGAATATGTAGAAGATATGAGAAAAAATAGCGGAACCAGGGAGGCGTTGGATCTACAGAAAATGCTGGCTGAGAACACAGCTCTTTTTGCAGGAGGCACTCTAAGCGAAGAAGCAAAAGATGCTTATTTTCAGGCAGTTGCCGAAGCATACTATGACTGTAAAAAAGCAGCCAGAAAAACCTTTGGCAAAAAGAAAAATCCACAATAATCTTCTCCCGTAATATAGTCCGAAAGGAGGGAGCTGTTTTGACTATTCAATCCATATCTGAAGAAGTCAGACGGATCCAGAAAAAATATGGTGAATCGGATCCATTCCGTCTGGCACAGGCAATGAAAATTATCGTGGTATTAAAACCGATGGGAAGATATAAAGGGTGCTGCAAAGGATTTTATGTTCAGCACCGCAGAATCAAACATATCACAATCAACAGCGATTTACCGGAAGTGATTCAACGGGTCATACTGGCTCATGAAATTGCTCACTCCGTGCTTCATACAAACATAACAGCTGCGTTTCATGAATTTACACTATTTGACGATACAGATCGGCAGGAATATGAAGCAAATCTCTTTGCTGCCGAACTGCTGTTATCCGATGACTGCGTATTAAATGCATTAAACGAAGACCAGTTTTTCTTTCAGGCGGCCAAAGCTCTTTATGTACCAGCAGAATTACTGGACTTTAAATTTCGTGTCATGAAACGTAAAGGTTATAAACTGGAGTCTCCCATCGTATCACATGGGAATTTTCTGAAAACAATTGAATAGGAGGACTACTGATGAACGAAGATACTATCCGCGATATATACTATGTAGAACATAAATGGAACCCCCATTTTTTCTATCTTTCCCCAAAATCATTTTGTCAGGATCTTGAAAAAAATGGCTCCGATCTATACCTTGACTTGTTCCATGCCATGTATCAGGAAGAGTCTGATTATATTTGTCCATATACGGAAAACGATTTTTCCCTTAGAAAAGAACTTTGCAACAATGGGACAACTATCATCTATCAGCTTATTACTCCATCTCCTATCCTCTCCCCTCTTACCCGGTGTGTCTATTTCTGCTGTCAATTAGATAAGCAGCAATATTTTTACTATACCTCTGAGCTAACACATACTGGTGATTATCTGCTATGCGGATGGACAAAGGATGAAGCACATCTCATTTTCCATTCAGATGCATCTACACTTGAGGAAGAACTGGAAGAAGTTAAAAAACTTTTTAAGGAGGTAGAACTATATGAGCGGTGTTCAGACAGACTGCAAGGTTTATGTAAACGTAAGAGCAGCCTTCCTTCCAGACGGAAAAATGCTTCCAGAAGAACTTACCTGGGAAGACGGAACGCCTTATACAATTGACCGCATTTTGAATGTGAAACCCTCTGTCGCAAGGAAAGCTGGAGGTCAGGGCGACTGTTATACAATTTTGGTAAACGGAAAGCAAAGCCATCTCTTTTTTGAACGCAGTACAAATTTAACGGGAGCTTATATAGGCCGGTGGTTTGTAGAACGAAAATCTTAACCAAAACCCTTATATAAAAAAGATAGCTGTCATTTTACGATATAATGTCAACTATCTTTTTTATATGGCATCATTTTATATTAACGCATTCCAGACGCACACTCTCCCATATTAATGTCCAGCACCCCTCTGGGCGGCTGGATCAGGGCGTCCTCATACTGGCACTTCCACTGAATCTCCCGGCACATCTGGCCATCCGCCACGCCGTCTATGGTTTCTCCATCCTGAATGGGGTTATCATGCTCCAATATGTACGATGCCACATTGTAGGCGTGGTTTACCACCCAGTTGGGGTCCATGCCGTGGAAGTGGTACTGGAGGTCGGGCAGGAACAGGGTGCTCATGCCCACCGTGTCGATGAGCATATCCTCGGTGCCCTCGATGTTGAAGAAACGGACATTGACGCCAAAGCGGATGAAGCGATCCGAGCCCTCGATCTGATGGGAACGCACATCCTCCGCCAGAAACAGCTTGCCGCAGTTCTGGAAATAGAACGCCTCACAGGTAGGATACAGCTCCGCCAGAGCCTCCAAAAAGTCGGCATCCAGGTTGGCACGCTCCAGCGCCGGAAGCGCCGCTGCCAGCATATCGGTGGCTACCACCTGATATTTGCACTCCCGGAAGATCCGCTCCCGGTCCTCCTGGCAGTCCCACATCTGGCTCATCAGGAAGGCATCAAAGCCTTTGCCCTTGAACTTATCGCATTTCATCACCATCAGCTGCACCGGGCATTTTCCGTCCTTGAACTCTGCAATATGCTCCTGTGCGGCAAAGCCGGCCATTTTCTTATCGTAACAGAAGCACTCTGTTGATCCGATGTGTTTCTCCATTACGGCAGTTATTTTTTCTTTATTCGGCATTTCTACCGGCTCTTTGAACAGCATCTGAATGAGATAGGGGCCTCCGAGCTGGGGACCTTTTTTGTCGTCCAGGTTTTGCTGGAAAACTTTATTGCTCATTTGGTTTCCTCCTTAATAATCCAGCAGGATGGGCACCTGCTGTTCCTCGGCAAACCGCATGGCCCGCCAGAACATGGAGAAGGCGAACTTGGCCAGGGATTGGGTGTCATACTGGGTGTGTTCCGGGATGTCTGCCTTGCTGTACTGCCCATCTGAGTCTACGGTTCCGTCTACCGGGTATCCCTCGGTGTCTGCCCAGCCAAGGATAGTGTCCTCATCGGCCTGCCACGCCAGCTGGTTCAGCTTTTCCAGCTCCTTCCGCAGTCCACCCAAGGTGGCGATAGCGGCGGTGTCATCGGTAGGCAAGGGCCCTTGGAACAGAAAGCTGTCGGAAAGAGGGAGCCACCAGGTAGCCCCCCGAAACAGGGACCACACCCGCTCCTCATCCGATGCAAGGCGGGCGACCAGAGGATGCTCCCCGAAGATCCAGTCCTTCTCCACGGTGAGAGGCACCGGCTCGCCGTATGTATGGCAGGCGGCTACCAGCAACATAGCGCCGAAGGCATCCCAATCCGGCTTGTCGGTGTAATAAGGTTTCTCATTATCTTCAAGCCAAGGAGCGTAGGGGGGCTGGCCCGGTTGAGAAATGGCGCTCAAGATCTGATCTCGCCAATTCTCAACCGCAGCCTGAACCTCAGCTGGGGACAGCTCCTCTTCGTTGTCAGCAATTTCTCCATCCGGCATGATCCGGTTGAAGGTATATCCGTTTTCCTCCGCCCACTGCTGAACAACAGTTTTCCAGTTGTGAGAATAGTACCGGGTCAGCGTCCCGGCGTAAATGTCAAGTCCCATAAGTTTTTCTCCTTTTCTGTTATGTCAAAGCCGTTCCAGGGTACAGTCGTGCCCGGAATGATCCGTATCCAAAATGATTTCTGTAATGGTGTCCATAGTCTCTTTTCCGAGATCGCGGACGCTTTTTTCATAGGCCAGCCACTTGATGCGGAGGGGCTGGCCATACTCATGCCGCCCAAAACCGCCTCGGAGAATGTCATTGAAGGCGTCCAGGTTTCGACCAATCTTCCAGTCTAAGCCGCAGGTAAACACCTGCTCCACCTCGTCATAAAAACCGGCCATGTTAGAAAAGCGGCGACCGTCAATGATAAACACCTCTCTCATGTCCATATAAACAGCTCCTTTAAGTCATATTTCTCCATGATCTTATTTTCCAAGGCTTCATAGGCATCCATATCCTCTGGCTGCGCTGGAATACCCCTTTGCCAATAACCGTTTCCATAGTAGAAAAACATAGCCCAGTAATAGGGCAACTCATGGCTGAATATCGCCACTCCCATGGCATCAGCCACTGGCTCTGCCAGCGGTGAGTGTTCCACTATCTGGGAGGATTCCTCATAGGAGATCCCCACCAGCTCCACCAGCAGGCGTTTCACCAGTTCGCAGAAGCTATACTGGTTGAATATGACCTGACCATCCTCATCTTTGAACACAAGTCCATCTCTCACCATAGTATTTCTCTCCGTTTCTTAACCTGCATCCTTGGCATGGACATAGGCCCGTCAAGTCATCTCATACAGCAGGGCAGCGTCGCCCTGCACCAGCTCCAGATGGGAGCGCAGCGTTTCCAGTCCGCTTTGCACCGCCTCGGTGGGCAGGTCCCAGTCCGGGGCAATTTCAGCGGCCAGTTCCGGGAGGTTCCGCTCCCGCAGAGCTGCCAGCAGTTTAGACGCCAGTTCTCCCTCCAGCATGGCGCAGTCCAAGGTGTCTTCTGTCTGGGGAACAGGAAATCGGACATCCAGATCCAGCTCGCTCTCACACCAGTCCCAGATGGCCATGTAGACCGCGCCGGAGCAGTCACCGTTGGACAGCTCCTGCCGCCGCCCGTCTTTGAGTAGATAAAAGGATGCGATCTGTGACATGGCAGTTCCTCCTGATCGTTATTCACATTATTACTAATAAGTCGAACAAAATTAGGGTATTGGATTAACTAATTACAATCAATGATAATACCAGCGTCTTTCGCCCATTGTTCGCTTTCATTAGCAGGCACCACAATAATTTGATTTTTCAATTGATATTTCCATCCTAATTTTATTGCATATTGTATCATTGTTGATACAACAGAAGGTTGATAGAAGTTAATAGCCCATGTAGCAATTCCCCAATTAAAAATCACCTCGATGTATGTTGATTTCAAACTATAACATCTGACTTTTACATGGGTAGCAGTCTCATTGACAATCCAAGAAAAAGCGTGACCATCTATAATAATTTTACGCTTCTTTTTTCTAAATACTTTCATGTTTTCTCCAGATATGTAGCTTATTGTAAGTGCTTTTTGCCTTTCATCAATCCTTCGGCCTGCAACCGGATCACATAGAAAGCCCGCACCCAGTCCAGTTCCTGCTCCATGGAGTCCTCCAAAGCCAGCAGGCGGCGCTTTCCCAGCCTGCGGTCCAGAAGGGCAAAGATGCGGACAAGGGGATTCTCACTGACGAGGCTTTTCTCAATGCTCTGGTTATCAAAGATCCCAAACGCCTCATAGAACACCTTTTGGTCAAAGGTGCCCTGCTCCAGCGCATAGGCATAAGCCTGGTTGATGGCCTCCTTTGCGGAGTCGCAATCTTTCAGCGTGGTGGACCGCAACTGATGAAATTTCGTCCACACATTTCCAAAATAGGTGTAGTAGTTGCTCCGCAGCACTTCCACACCGTCCACACGAATGGCTGCCCGGCCCTCATGGTCGGCACTTTTACTGTAACTGGTGGCAAAATACTGGATGTGGCCCCGGAGTGCCGGGCACAGGTAGTCACTTTCCAGTTTGTTTCGGATTCCGCTCCAGGTTGACATAGGTACTTGCCTCCTTTCTGAACTTGCTTCGGAATTTCATATCGGCGGGCGAAAGATTTCCAATCCCATAGCCCTCAATTTCTTTATTTTAGCAATCCATCTGTTTTTCATCACGAATTGGCGGAATAGTAAAGAAACTATCATCTATCTTTATTTGGGCATAAAGCATTCCGTTTGTATAACAATATCTATGCTTATTTCCTTTATGGACAGATCCATTATCATTTCACCTTTACTATCTGATTCCTTTTATCTGTGGCGGGGTTGAGAAAGTTTTTTTCAATCATGGTTTTGATTGTTCCTCCTTTCGGATCAGGATGCTTTTCCCCTCGGCGTTGATGCCATACAGGTCATCCAAATGGATATGAAATCCATCCTCACGAATGGTTTCCGCCATACCAAGAGCGGCTTTCGCCAATAGAAGCAGCCCCGCCCGGTTTCCCGTTAACTCCAATTCATTTCCGTCGGCATGAGTGGTAAAGGAGAGGTGAGCTTCCGGTTCCACTGGGAGGATGGGCAGTTGTTCATCATTCAGTTGAATGGTCAGCGTTTTAGTTTTCATTGCTTGTATCCTACCTTTTGAAAACTCCTCAATCAAAATCCATCCAGACCAGGTGCTTTCCGCAGTGGAGGCACTGGAACAGATAGCATTGCAGATGCCCGCCATTGACGGATTCCCGGATCATTCCCTTCTGCTCCTCGTCCCACATGGGGTCGTCCAGCACCTCCTCCAGCACACCCAGTGCCCGCAGTTCTCTGGCTCCCACATTACCCAAATAGGCGCAATAGTCACCACAATGGGCGCGCCAGTATTCCTGCTGCCAGCCGGAGTAGCCGGGGGTGCGGTGGATCAGCTCGTCCAGCTTCTCCGGATCGTCTACACCATCGTCCACAGAGAAATCATCTTGAAAACTACCGTCATATTTCCGGGCTGCTTCGCCGTTGGCGATGCACTCTGGGCACAGATATGCAATATCCTCCACAGCGTAAAAGGGGGCTGTATAGAAAATATGGGTCGTCTTGCCGCAGCAGTCGCAGACAACGCCGTCTGCGGATTCCTCAAAAGCCCCAGTTTCCAGAGGGTTTGGGTGATACCGGAAGGCGGGCAGGCCCAGCTGGGCCTGCCGTTCCTTCTCTTTCTGCTTTTCCTCCGGCGTTTTGGGCTTGGGGAGAGCATAATGATTGCCCCAGTTTTCCGCATAGTCCTTCAGCGTGCCCAGCCGCTTGAGGGTCTTTTTATCGGAACGATTTCCGATTTGGCAGAGCAGTTCATAGGCATCCTTCTTGAAGTCCAGTAGATCATACACATCCACCAGCACTTCCTTGGCCTGCTGATCCTCACTCTGCTCAAGTTCTTCCTTGAAGGTATATAGAGCGCGGACACTGTCCGGACCTTCATTGGTCGCAACAAACTGTTTTTTTAGTTCGATATAGGTTTTCTGATATTCTGTCATTGGTCGCACCTCCCATCAATCCCACCAGAAATACCAGACGGTGGACTGCCACAGGACATCTGCCAAGGAGCCAATGCTTCCATCCTCATTCTGATCCAAATCTGGGCAGAAACCATATTGCTCCACAGCCACCTCCATAGCTCTTTCCTTGGAGATCGGAGTTGGAAGTTCAAACTCCAATTCATCGTGGCTCATGGCGGCAGGGATGGCACCATGTTGCTCGAACCAGTATTTCGCCACTGCCATCAGGTCCGGTGTGTCGGGACACTCATTCCAATTTCCAAAGGGCAGGTAGGCGAAGATCTCCCAGGGGTTCTTTACCGGAATTTTAGCCAGAATGAGCGGATATGTCATTCCGGTATCATCGTTCCAATAGTTTGCGAAGCGGTCGTTGGGTTCTCCGCCCTCCATCTCGCCCAGGACTTCTTCCTCCCAGTCCAGATCATCGTCCTCGGCTTCTTCCTTGCGCTGGCCGGTCAATTCCTCCAAAACCGCCTTTCCGTCCTTGACGGGAGCGGAGAGCATCTTCTTCCGGTACTCCGTTACGGTTTTGAGGTCAAATTCATAGAAGTCCGCATCATGCTCCGGATCGGCGTTCATTACCAAACACTCCAACAGCGTTTCATCATCCGCCTGGATAAGCACGGGAACAAAGCCCTCCCGTACCCCCAGCCGCTGGGCGTAGCTGTATGCCGACATGATGGGGTCATCATCTGCCATGGATGGGAAATAGGTACACTCGCAGTCCAGATACTCCATGATGGCATGAGCCACTTCGGAAGGCTCCAGCGTGTCCTCGTCGAAGTCCTGTTCCTGCCAGTTTTCAAAGCGTTCCTCAATCACTTGAGCCATGGCCTGATAGTATTTCTCATCAAATGGGATGAATAAGTATGCCTCCTGTTGAAATTCATTGGAGTGGTACCGGGACGGACCAAAATATTTCAGGGCATAGTCATCAATGTCGGCAGGATAATAGGGCGCATCATTTTCTCCATAGTAATAATGGGCAAAGGCACGGCCTTTCTGATTGAACAGAGCCGAGAATAGACAGCCGAACAGCTCCTCCCGGATGAATGTTCGTAGGTCTGTGTTGCCTGGATCGGCTTTGACCTGATTTACCACTTCGCCATGCTCCGCCAGGAATTTCCCGCCCATCAGGTCGTGCTCCATACACCAGCGCAGGTAGATGGCCATGTGGTTATAAGCATTGATGGGGTCAATAGGCAGTTCCTTCTCCTCAATGCTCTCAATATGATAGGAAACATCATCCATTCCTATGCTGTCATCGTCATCCTCCGGATCTCCCTTTATAGGCTCGTAACCGATCTTCAGGGTCATCTGCTCCTCCGGCAGGGAGACGCCAGGACTGCGGGTGATGGTGTGCTTATCGTCTGCGGAAAAGCCGATGGTTTCGCCGTCTTGCAGTGTCACATCACACGCCAGCACATAGGAGGCAAGGCTGGCCAAAAAGTCCCGCAGATCCTCCGGCTCGGCGTCGGTGTTCAGTACCTCCATCTCCTCCTTGCCAAACACATCCATGCCGTAGGTGTAGCCGTTTAGGCCCCCCTCGCTCCGGTACAGGCCGAACCAGACCCAGTTGAAGATGGGCAGTTCGTCCTCTTTGAGCATATCGGCAAGGCCCTCATAGAAACGAGGCTCAAATACCACACCGCTGGTGTAGACACCGGTGGCGTATTTCTGCTTGCAGCATACTGCCATCGCCTTGGTGAACAGCTTACCGCGTTCCAGCAGTTTTTCCTCCTCGCCCAACACAGCCACCATGATATGGGCCTTGTGCGCTTTGGCCACTTCTACGGCCTCTGGCCACATATAGTTGTTTTCGGCGTTGATCTCCGCTTCACTGTCCGGGATGTGACCGTGGAAGAGTGTCACGATCAGCATCATTCCGCCGACCCGCATTACCACAGCGTCATCGCTGTTCTCATCGTCTTCGTCGCCCTCATCCGGCTCCTCATCTACGATGCCCCATTCTTCCCGCAGATCCCGAATCAACTGCTCCTTGTCCCACTCTGCTTTGGAGAGGAGCACAGATCCGGCAAAGGAGCCCTTACGGTCAGTTTCCTCCTCGTCGGCGTCATCCTCAAGATCCTCTACATCTTCATCCGGATCATACAGGGATTCATGATCCAGTCCGCGGATGAACTCCTCAAAGCTGTCTGCCAGATGGGTGATCTTGTAGTCGTTTTCCTGATCCACATGGACCACCGCAGGCTCTCCCTGGGGGCCGCAGGCACGGTAGTCCAGGAAAATCATATCGTGTCCGGCGCTTGGACAGTCGCAGATGGCCACGCCGATGGCAGGATACTCCCACTCATCGATCATAAACTGACTGCCCAGCTCTCCACAGAGGGAGCAGCTCTTTTCCCGTCCGATTCCGAAAATGCCGGTGATGGCCACATGATCATCTGACCAACAGGTAGGCTCATCGCAGGGATAGCAGGTGTTCACCGGAATGCCGCCGTTGTGCTGCTTCATCAGCCAGATGTAGGCGGCGGGCAGCTTGTAGCCCAGTTCCTCCTCCACGCTGGCAATCAGCTCATCGGAAGGCGGATCGCTGACATATTCTTTCAGTGCATACCAATTATCATCCCAGAAGTTGGTGAGGTCGAAGCCCTCAAATGGAGTATCACCGGGCACGAATTTGGCCTTCTTCTTCCGGCTGCGCTGACGTTTCCGAATCTCCGCCTTACACTCCCGAATTACCGCTGGGGCATTTTCGTCCTCCGGGTCCAGTTCCGCCCACCGCTGAGCGTAGGGAATGGCCTTTTCCTCCTGACCATAGAGATACTGATAGCCGTAGGCCATCCGCATATTCCACTCTGCCTTGTCCTGGCCTTCCTCCCGGACGGACTCCAGCACCTCAATGGCCCTCAGGAGGGCTTTGTCTCCCTTGGATTTCAAAGTACCTTCGTCATGGTCCCCGATGATGGCGTAGTTCTCCAGGGCACGGGCCAGGGCGTAGGCGGTGCGGTAGTTTCGCCAATCCTCCGGGATGGCATTCAGTGCCTGGATACAGCGGGTGTACTCGTCTTCGTCGTTCCACTGCTCCAGCTGAGCGAAGAATGCTTCGGCGTTCTGTTGGGTATAAGGAATATAGTCCATGCCCGTAAGCGTTTCATCCAACTCGTCATCCTGATTCTCAGTTTCTGGCCCATCATCTTGTTGCTTTAGGGGTACAGAACCGGCTTCACGGCGGAAGGTGTGGAAGATGGCCCATGGGATGTCCGTGCCTTCAAAGAACTCTTTCGCCATGTTCAGCGCCTCTCGGATGTCCCAGGCGATGAAGTCCACATAGCCACAGTAGAGGCCGGTGGCCCCGCCGGTGAGAGTGAGCACTTCCGATCCTTCATCAGTGGTAAACACTTCTTCCAGCTTGTCCCGGAAGTCGAAGATCTTCTGACTGCCTTCCTCCTCCCGCAGGGTATCCAGGGGATAGCAGAAGAAGCCCGCTACCGCGCCGTCGGCATGGAGATCGTCCATGAAGTCATTGTCGGCATTCAGATAGCCGTTGATGAGCGGCACACAGCAAGTGGAGCCCACCATGATATCCAACCGCCAATCGGCGTCGAGATCTTCATTGGGTTCCATTTTGTAGCCAAGATAGCTCTCCAGATAGGCTTCCGGGTCGGTGGAGAGCTCCAGGCCCTGCTCCCGCAGTTTGTCGGGCAGCTGGGACAGGAGGAAGGACGGCTCTGCCCTGGGTTCCTCCATCACATCGAAGCTGTCGATGTATCTCATGTGGGGGATCTCACCCAGCACCTGATCGGTGAGGGTGGTGAGCATCCACCAGGCCCGGCCTTCTTCCTCCTGGAGCATGGGCAGCAGCTTTTCACAGTAGGAGGAGATGGCGAAGCTGTTTTCACCCTGCTCCTCCAGCCAGAGCTGCACATCCTCCCCGGAGATGTCCCAGCCATCGTCGGTGCGCAGTCCGATGTTTTGGAGGGGCTGACGGCCCACAAGGATGTTCCAGTGTTCCAGCACCTCCTTGGGGGCGTGCTTCTGGAAGTAGACCAGCTCAAACAATTTGACCTTGTCGCCCTCTGGGGTAAGGATCAGCTCGTACTTCTCACCGTTAAAGCCCATTTCAAAGGAGATCTCATCAAAAACCAGATTCAGGGTTTCCTCCATTTGGGCCACGATCTCCGCGCCTCGGGTATGATCCTTGTCCTCGTCCATCATCCGGCGCAATTCTGCTTCCATCTCGGCAAAGGTTTCCCACCAGTTCTCTGTCCGCTCCCGGAAGCACTCCGAGAACTGGGGCAAGGTAATAAGACTCTCACAGGCATCAATGAGCTTTTGGGTATCTTCATCACCAGGAAGTTTCTCCAACGCCTTGCGGAAATAGGGCAATGCCCGGCCCTCCTGATCCAGATAGTAATAGGAATAGCCCATACGGAAGTTCCAACGGTAGTCTTCTGCAAAGTAGTCTGCATGGGGTTTCAGCAAGGAAAGAGCCTTCTGATACAGTTCCCGATCCTCTGGAACAGCCAGGTTGTTGTAGGCGCGGGCCAGTTCACTGTCCATCTCAGGGGTATGCTCCTCGACAGGGATAGCCTCCAGCGCGTCAATGATCTTCTGGTATTGCCCCTTTTCATGCCACTTCTGGCACTGCTGCAAAATGTCCATATCCTGGTCCTCCTCATCCTGTTCCGGTTTCCAGTCTTTGATCTGCTGGAACACGCCGTTCTCATCCCGCTCAAAGGCGCAGGGGGCGGGGGTGTTCAGCAGAGGAATGATGTCGGGATCGTCGTTGCAGATTGTGTTCAGCTTGTAGATCCCGGCATTGTTGGGGTCGTCCATGTACGCCTCGCTCTCGTCACCAGCGGTGAAGCGCCAGCCGCTGTCCCAGTCGCCGTCCGGCTCCTCCCGGTAGCAGTAGCCCACCTTGCAGCCCTCCACCGTGATGCGGCCCGTAGCGATGCAGCCATCGGCACCCTCCCAGTCAGGGAGCAAATGTTTCACATCCTCCGCTTTCACATGGTAGTTACGGTTACGGCCGGAGGCTTCGTACAGCTCCTTCCGCAGCGCCTCCACATCCCGAGCCATCTCCTGTATCTCCTCGTCATCCATCATTTCGTGGAGATCATAGGATAGAGGATTCCCAGCAAAGTCCGCAAGGGTTCTGTCCATGGCCTCGTGTTCCTCTGGCGTGGCGGTGATTCGGATACGGCGGGAAGGAGTGTTGTACTCGTCCAGATCGTGGAGGTTCACACCGCCACTGACGCTGCACTCCAACAGGATGGCGGCCAGATCGGTGACCACATCAATGGCGAAGTGAAAGTCCATCTCCACGCCACCCGAGTGGGTGAATTCCAGGTACTCCACGGTCTGGTGGAAATCCCAGTCCTGCTTGTCCAGACCGATTTTGGTAAAAATCTCGCTGAGGGGGATTTCGTCTTTCTTCTGGTCTTCCAGAAACGCCACAAGGTTCAGACTGTCATCGGAACCGCCAATAAAGTTGCCCCAGTATTTTTTGATATACATTTTCCGCACCTCCTGTTCTGAATCCAGTCGATCAATGAGCTGATTCAAGTGTTCCAACCACGCAGGAGCGATCTCACCGCTGTCCTCGTTCTTCCAAAGATCCACAATCTCACGGATGCCGTCCTCGTCCGGCACCTCGTTTTTGATGTCGGTGAGCTGCCGCAGCAGGAAGGCAAGGGCTTCTTTGGATGCTGTGAAACCAGTGACTTTATCCCATATAGCTTCTTCATGATCGTAGTCCAGCTTGCTGTTATCCTTCCATTGGAAATACAGTTCTGCCAGAGCCATCGCAGTATTGTCAAAGAGGAAGTCGATTTGTGAGAAGTCAGATCCCAGCATGACCTCCTCTTTCATCAGTTCGATCATCTCACCCAGATCCATTACCGGATGCTCCGGTACATATTCATTTTTGAGGATGTCCAGTACATCCAGCCCTTCGTCGCGCTCTAATGCTTTTATGCCCCATGCTCCCATGTCGGCACCTCTCTTTCTTTATTTTGTATCAAGCTTCTATTGTCAATCATAGTTCTCCAGCCGAATGATAGGCCGATAAAAGTCATAATCTCCGTTTAGTTCATTGTCCTCCTGCACTTCCGGCTTACAGTGGGGCGAACAGGGTAGGAAACCGAGAAATGGGCCCAGCCCACCGCAGATATTGCATCCGCCATCGCCGCCGCAGGTGGTAAGCCTATCAGCCTGCACCACTTCCCGCATATAGGGATCGTAGGCGATAGACAGGCCGAAGAAGTTGGGTTCCTCCATGTCATAAGGCCGGTTCTCATCCTCATCCATATCCTCAAACCAGCGCAGACGCATGGAGTAGTCTAACCCATCTCCCCATGGGAACAGGGTCCGACACCCTCCGCCGCACAGGTAGGCCCACTCGTCCGCCGTGGGCAGGGAGAAGCCCTGTTTTTGCAGCCGGTTTTGAAAGTCCAGATAGTCCACCTCGTGATAGAGGCTGACCTGCCAGCTGTCACCATCCCGTTCGAAACGGGCACGACCTGCCAGAGTAAGACTGTCCCTGTCGGTCAAAGCGAATTGGCGAAAATCTTCCAACCATTCCGAGCGCAGTCGTGGGTCCTCCAGTTTGACTGGCTCCCAGTTAATTTCCTCCAGCTCCCGGCCTGCCAGCATGGAACCGATGGCCACTTGCCGGACAGGAGCCATACTCTCTCCAATGAGTTCTACCGGGTCCTGCTCCATTTCCCATTCCCGGAACAGATACTCCAATTCCTCCCGGCTCTCCTGGTTCAGCCCTACGGCAAACTGCTCCCAGCCCAGGGTGACGGTATCGCCGGGAACAAAGACAAACTCCCGACCATCTTTCTCGAATATGCCGGTGGTGCAGCTCTGGCCCCAGCGGTCAAAGGTATGTAGACCGAGAAAGGTCATATCATAACGAGCAGCCAGGCTTTCCATCAGCGCCTGCTTCTCGGTGGTATCCATTTGATTGAATTGGGGACGGGACAGTTTTTCGTTCATGGCAAGTCCTCCTTCGATTCGTTTTGCGTGTTCCAGCAGATAGCTCCGACCATCCTGCTTGGCCCGTTCCAAGTATTGTGGAAGCAGGTCGGAATGGATGGCATCCAGTGAGACCAGAACGGCGATCCGTTGGTATTCCTGAAGTTCAGGAGAGTAACAGTTGCGCTCCCAAAACAGCGGAGCGAACTGTTCCACACAGTCAGGACGCAGAGCGGGCATCGCCAAAAGCGCCCGACGGCTCACATATTCATTGGGGTCCTTTGCGAAATCCAGAATTATATCCCTGACTTCCTGACTACATGAGCATTCCGGCAGATAGGCGGCAAACTGCCACTTGGCTTCATTCTCATTAGATGCTGTGGCCCTGCGGCAGAGGCACTCAAACCATTTGGGATGGGAAGTGGTTTCCTGTATAAACCCCTCCGCTTCGTTGGCCCTGGCAATCAAATAGACCATCTCATCCAGCAGGACGCTGTCTGCCGTTTCTGCATCCATCTGGTTCAGCACATGGCAAAAGGCATCAAATATATCATTCCATGCATGATAATCAACCTCCCACACACCGCCAATCTCCTCGGTGGTTTTTCCGGGATAAGTGATTTCCTGCCACTGATGAAATTTTCCTGCCTGCTCCAGCAGACACTCCCTGATGTCCTTTGCCATACGCTTACCTCACGATTCTTTGCACCATTTCTCCACTTTGTCATTCTGAGATGCCCGTTCTACACTGCGAACCGCCTCTGTCAACAGCGCAGGAAGTTGATCCCTATCTGCCGTTTCATACCGCTTGACCGGATGCGCCCAGTCAAAATCCCGAATGACAAGAATGATATATCTGTCCTGATACCAGCCCATATCCAACAAAAATCCGTTTGGATATTCCACTTGCAGCATATCTTCTTTTTGTGTGTCATCCAGAAAGGTGACCGTTCCGGTGCCAAAATCCACCTTGCGCCACGCTTGAACCATCATTTATCCTCCTACAGCTTATCCCAATTTTCCTGCAAATCGCCCTGCATCAAGTGCTGGGCAATGGCTTGGTTCAGTTCCTTGCGGCAATAATAATCTTCCTGCTCCATGCCGCGAACGCATTCCTCCATCAACGCCTCCGGAGAAACTCCTTCCCGTTTGTTATAAAGGTGACCGAAAGTATAGCACACTGATTTGAGAAAGCCAAAAATATAGTCGTGATTTCCGCACATACTGGGCAGATCATTGAACGAGCCCATGCCGCCGTATGCCCGAAGATGGTGGGCAACCTCACGGCGCTGGGTCCAGTCCTGAATATCCCTCTCCAGCCAGTCGATCCAGTTTTGGAATTCTGGGTGATCAGCCCATAAAATCAGGCGCAGGCAAGACAGAGCCTCTGTATAAATATCTGTCTGTTTCATCAGATTCCTCCTAACTATTCTCCGAAATGTTCCAGATACAATTCCCGCACGGAATAGGGGCCTACAAGGGTTGTTTCCTGTCTGCCATCCCAGGAATACACATGAATTTTGCCCTCGTCCCCAATGTACTGCTGCTCCTCAAAGGATGCAGGGAAGGGGAAGCTTTCTACCACGCTCCAGTCGATCTTGGGTTTCAGCCCATCAAACTCCTCGCGCTTGAGCCTTTTGAAGTTGAACACCAATGCTGCCCCGATCCCATCGAACAGTAAGTTTGCGTATTCTCTGGGGGTGATGCTCTCGCTTACATTGGCAGCGTCAACATTGACATCCAGAACCTTGTTGCCGCAGTTTGTCCAGATTTTATCGGGAGAGAACCAGGTGGTGCGTTCCTCGGCGTCTGCAAAATCCTCACGGGGATACCATCCGTTGGCACTGTCCGGCTTGACGCCTTCCCGAAGCGGCCCGTTGTACGGGGAAAGCGGATAATATCGGTGCCGCACCGGATCAAATCGGTGAAACGAAATTTTCAGCAGATACCTATGCTTTTCGCTGCGCATGAGCTTATGGGGCTTCACGATATGTTCTTCGATCAAACTCCAAATGTACTCATCCACACGGATGGATACACGGGGACGGTCGAATAGTGTGATTTTGTTGGTGTCTGTATCCACATTGAGCCAGACGCGATTGATCTCAACCATTGTCATTCCTCGCTTTTCAAAACGCTCCGCTATAAAATCGGCTTTCCCAGATGACCTCAAATTCCGCTTTCTCTATGACGCAGGCGTGGAATTCCTCGCCCCAGACATGGGTATTCAATTCCTCCACGGTGGGGACGGGCGTGATTTCAATAGCTCCGTCGTAAAGGTCAGGTATGTTGTGGGTGTGACCGTCCATAAAGATGTCAATGGAGCGGAGAGCCAGCCGCTCATTTCCTGTATCCACTTCATAGAGGATCACCGACGGTTCTCCCTCCGGTGCGCCCTCCCAAAAGAGTTTGATGTACTCGATCATTCCGTTTCCCTCATTTGAACCAATGCCACCCCGTCATGGTGCCGGTTACCTCATCTATCTGTACCGCAATATCATAATTGCCACGACAGCCCAGCAAAGCTGTAGGATGGTCGTTTTCCAGAATCAAATCATAAAACTCAACCGCTATGTCTTGAAATTCCTTCGGAATCTCCAGTGCAGAGAAGAAATCCACTGATTGAGCATTTTGGAAAAATTCAATGGCCGTTTTACTGCATTTTACTATAATCCCTGTTTGAGTGGTCAACTCTTTCATGCTTTCGCAACCTCGCTCATGTTCAGATACATCCCCATCGTTTTTTCATTGTCACAAGCCGCCCGGATCATTTTGGACAGCAGCATCAAATCGTCGATGTACTGGGAGTACACGCAGAACACATCTTCGTCGGAGTCGAAGTGAAACAGATCCACGCCGCTGTTATTTTCCTCGAACTCCTGGATCACGCCCCGGACAAGCTGCTCCCAGTCCTCGCTGCTGCCGGTCAGTCCCAACCGTCGGAATTCATCTGTCCGGAATCCGTCGCTGATCTTTAGCAGAAGGGAGATCGCATAGGGGTGGTGGGGAACGAGAAAGAATGGCGCGATCTGCTCCGGCTTCACCCAAATTTTGAAGGGCGGGCGCGGGTCTGGTATCCAGGGCAAGATTTCCCATTCGTCCTCCGGTCGGTTTCCGTATTGGCAAAGGTCTTTCATGGCTTCACCGCCTGTTCAAGTTTCTTTCTGCATTTCTCAATGTGGGCTTGCTTGGCGGCCATGATCTCCCGCACCGACTCTGTCTTCATCTGCAATAGAAGCGCAATCTTCTCAGCAGGCATCCCGTCCGCTGCCAGCATACAGAGAATTTCCTTCTGTGCGGAGGCTTTTCCAGCAGCAAAACCAGTATCATAGTCGTGAGACAGCAGGGCAAAGAATTGCTCCGGTGTCAGAGTGGAAATCAGTTCCTGCTCCCCGTGATAGATCCTGCTGCGGAGCATTTCCAGTTCATAAAGTTTCATTTCTGCCATACTGTACTCCAATCGCAAAGCATTTCATTCTGTGTCACCCGACGCAGCTCGTCCCGCACCTCCATCAGCGCAAAGCCCAGCAGGTTTTGTCCACGCCACTTCATGGGGTCCTGGGCCTCCGGGGAGCTGGCCGCGAGGCGGATACCCCAGATGGCATCGTAGGGGCTGGCCTCCACCAGCACGCTGTCCCCGGTGGAAAGCAAAAACTCCCGCAGTTCGCGGTTCTGGCTGAATTTGTGCCAGTTGCCAAGCAGCACGATGGCGTACTTGAACTTGTCCCATACCTTCTGATCAAAGCCCCGCACCTTGCGGCCCAGGGCCTTGATCTGCTTTTGGTCGTTGCATTTCAAAATCTGGTCCCGGATCTCTTTGTCACCGAACAGCTCGGCCTTTGCAGCCATCATATACTGCTCCATATAGAGGTAGGAGTCAGCCGTCGTATAGAAGTCCTCCATCCACCACTGGCTGAGGCAGCTTTTTGTCAGCTGGCCGTCCTCGGCAGGTTGATGGCCCCAGAACAGGCACAGCTCTCGCGTTCTCCCCACAACAAACTCCTGCTGGAGCCACTGGCGGGTGTACTTTGGCTGGCCCTCTGGCTGCCACACCTCCACAAAGAAGTCGCCGTGCTCCAACACCTCACTGCTGTCCTCGTCATCCCACCAGCCCTTCCAGGTCACCGGCTCAGGAAAGAGGGTGCGGTATTCCGCCCGTTCCTCCGGGGAGAGGGTGTCCAGCCAATCGCCAAATCGATATATGTAATCCTCCCCATAGCCCATGCGCCAGCCAATGGAGTATCGCTCGATCTCCCGGTGGGCCAGCCACGGGGGAGGCATGATTTTCTTATTTTGTAGTGCCATATTGTTTTCCTCATTTCTCTTGCAGCTTCTTCAGCAGTTTTACGATCCGCTCCCGGTTCTTTGCGGTTTTCATAAAGGTGGGGAGATGGTCGGCCTGGGTCATTTTCGCTCTTCCCGGCGGCTTTTCCCGCAGATCGGCACTGAGATAGTTGATCAGATAGGCAAGATGCTCCCGGTTGAGGGCCCAGACCGCTTTGCCCTGGAATGAGGTCAAAAACCACAGCTCCAGGCCGAAATAAGGTTCTCGTCCGCCCTGAATATCAGCAATGTAGGAGAAAGCCTCCGCTGTTTTATGAACTTCTCCCGACATGGTTGTCCCACAATAGGGGCAGGCCACATGGAGAACGGAAAAGTGCTGCCTTGCCTCATCTTCAATATCCACCCGGTAGTATCTGCCGCAGTTTTTGCATTGGTTATGGACATCATAGCGGTAGATCGTCCGGTCCTGCGCCATCCGGTGACCGCAGCTCAGGCACCGGAAATGGGCGTTATCCTCATCCGCTGTCACCACACCTGCGCCATGGCACTTGGGGCATTTTACCTGGATGCCGGTGGTGAGGGCGCTGTAGGCACTATATGTAAAGTAGGGTTCATCAACGATTCGGCTCATATAGCGCAACCTTTCTTCTGAGAACATTGTATCATTTTTAAAGTCCTATAAAGTTCCAGACAATGTGGATTTTAGTCTGGAATGGTGATTTCGCTGACTTGTGCCCCAAAGCCTTCCAAGAACAGTTGAACGTTTTCGGGGGAGTCAGGGGAGAAGCTGTCACAGAGAATCGGAACACCTGTGACCAATACGGCACCGTCCTGTCCGACCACAAAGGAAACCATGACTGGAGCGGCATTTTCATAGGTGTAGAGGTAGAGGGTGTTTTCAGTCAGGCCATCGCAGACAAAGGTGTCCGAAACGGTACAGATGCTGGCAGCAGCTAAGGTTTCTGCACCGTCCATGGCATTGATCTGGTTGGCTGTGGCACTCTGGATGGCGGCATGGATGCGCTTCTGCAAAGATTCAGAAAAGCCGGACAGGTCGGTCTGGCCGATGAGACTGGTGAAAGCCTGATCGGAAAACTGGATTTCATAGACGGCTTTGGGCTGGGAGAAGTCCCCCTGACCAGCGTTTGACAAAATTTCTCTCACAGCGGTGTCGCCTGTAAAGAAGGAAACCCAGGCTTCGCTTTGGACTGCTTCATTCATTTCAGATACCAGTGCAAGGCCCTGACTGTAAAGTTCTGAAGCGGGGGCGGATGTGGTTTTGCTGTTACAGGCCCCCAAAAAAAGGAGAGCCGACAGAGATATCGCTGGAACAAGAATTTTAAGATGTTTCATATTCTATACCTCCCAATAACAGGACTCATTTTGTGTAGATACTTCAAAAATCACGAAGCTCATCAAACTTCTCGATTAGGGCATCCTTCTGGAGAGTGTTACCCGGCAGGGCATCCAGGATACCCCGCAGGGCCATGTAAATTTCATCCCGTTCCTCGGTTTCGATAAAGCCCATCTTGTTGAAGGTCTGGGTGTAGGCAACCACGGCTTCCAGTGCCTGAGCCTGGGCATCCTCGCCCGGCTCAGCGGCCAGCTTCATCAACTGGGAACGAGTCTTTCGGTATTGATTTGCTGCCTTTTTCGCAGCAGAAGCAGGGATATGCTCCGCGCCGTCCCAGCCCCGGAATGGATTGTCCAGGTTTTGCGCCAGCCACTCTGGTTTCCGGGGCTTGGTGATCCGCAGGTTCATTCCCGGCTTGCTTTTCCAGAGCTGTTTTGCCGCTTTTGCCGCCGTCTCCGGCAGGCTGGTCATCCAGAACCAGCGAAGCTCCAGCATTTGTTCCGGGGTGGGGATGTCGTTCGCACCGAAACCGAACAGGTCGAAGGTGGAGAGGTTCGTCAGTTCCCGGAAACCTCCCACGGCGGAGAAGTTCCCCAGGTTTCCCGGCGCGCCCCAGAGCCTCAGTTCCTTCAGGTGGGGATGAACAGCAGTCAGTCCGGTCAAATCAAAGTCCTTCAGCTCGATGCCATGCAGCCCCCATAGGTTCGGCAGTTCCGTGTGCGGGCGGTATTCCCCGATAAATTGGAGGGTCAAACCGCTGCCATCTTCGGGGGCATGGATGGTGCAATCGTCCGGCCCCCTGTTCTGAAACAGGAGCTGCTCTGTTTCCTCACCCAGCCACAGTTCCTCCAGCCCGGTCATGTCCAGCATCAGCTTTCTGATGCTGGTGCCCCGCAGATCCAGTGTCCTCTGGCCGTGATTCAGCAAAGTCAGTTCATCAACGAAGGGGTTTTCTCGCAAAAACTCCAGCAGATCCGGGTGCCACCGCTCACAGATGAGGTCGGAGAGGCAGGGCAGCGCCTTCAGTTCCAGCGCCGAATCGAATGGTGCGTACTGGTCCATCACCCGATGGCTGTTGACCTTTAGCGGGATGCCGCCGATCTCCGTTTGCTCGTCGCTCTCCATGGCCTCCTTGAAGGCCCGCCGCCGTTCCTCCGGAATGGCCTGCCACCGGATCTGGAGGTACACATCATAGCCGTCACTCCAGCCGCCGTAGGAGCGGCAGGGCTGGTCGGTGAAGGGCGGCAGGGTACCCACCAGCGTGTACTGTGGCGGGATTTCCACCGGCACCCGCAGCAAATGAAGGTCACGGGGCCTGTACATAAAGTCCTTATAGAGCGGGCGGAGATGGGGCAGTTCCTCTGCGGTCAGAGGGGCGTCACCCACCCAGTCCAGAGAGAGGACCACCGCCCAGGGTTCCTTGCTCACCGAGTCCGGCGGCGCAATATAGGCCACCTGGCAGGCGGTGTAGCGTTTCAGATATTGATTGTAAACGGTATAGACCTCTCCGGCATTGGCTTTCATGGGTTTACACCCCTTTCATCATTCTTTCTCTAAATAAAATCCCCACACGCAGTTGGAGAACTCTCCGGCGGCAAAGCGGTGAATCTGCCCGTCAATCTCCACCTGCCAGACCTCAAAAGTATGGTTTTGGTGATAAATCGGGTCTTGGACTTTTACCCGCTTGCCAGTGGTTTTCCAATCATAGTCAAAGATATTCACACCGAACAATTTGCATTGACCGTCCGGGCCAAAGGTTTCATATTCCCAAGCCATATTTTCAGTTCCCTTTCAGCGACTGGATATACGCGCCCTCCGAGCCGTCCCAATAGCAGTTCACACACCGGCCATTCTGGAAATGATGGTCACAATTCGGGTAGCCATAGAGAACATGGGCGCATTCCGGGCACAGTCCCATCATCTGTGAGGAGCCTTTGAAAAACAGGCTGCCGCACTCATCACAAACGGCCAGTTCTTTTTCTGCCATAGGGATCACCAGTCCCGTTCCCGGATGGCCTCCTCGGTGTCAATGGGGATATTGAACCATTCCAGAATGTAGGCCACATTTTCCGCAATGCATTCCCGTGCCACAGTTTCGATCTCGCTGTCGTTCTCGTCAAACTCCTCCTGAAGATCATTGATGCCGCAGACTGCCTCGTCCAGCGTTTCCTGTATCACTTCGGTGTCGGTTTCGCCGCTCTCCAGCAGGTCGATGACCTTCTGAAGCTCGTCCTTTACCTTGTCTACCAGAAAAGCAGGATAGTAATCGTCCTGATACATCTCGTCCAGCAGTTTATAATTGGGGTCAAATGTTTTCATAGGGATTGCTCCTTTCTTCGTGCTCGGCAGTCATGCTCAACTCGATCTCATCGTCGCTGTAAATTAAGTAGAGCCCATAAGGGGCCTTTCTATCGAAATGCAGTTCAATGTCATGATATTTGAGGATCAAAGGTTTCGCGTTGCTTCTCATGGTGGAAACGGCATCGGGATTCCCGAAGATTTCTATGACCTCATCCTGCGATATTCCGAATTTCAGCGGTGAAATGTCCCGAGGATTCTGCAATATTTGATTGCGCCAAATAGTAAAGTCCTGTTTCATATTTTTAATAGCACTGGAGGATCAGCCAGATCCGGTCAAAGCGGCGGGCGGCCAGGTCCTCTTTGGTAATGTAGAAATAGATGTGCCCGCAGTCTCCGAACATCAGCTCAAAGTCTCCAAGCTCCACGATATCCAGCTGGAACAGCAACATCCAGCGGTCACGGGCCGTTTCTTCCGCCCGCTGACGGACCTCCTTGGGGATATTGAGCCAGCCGTTGCCCAGATAGTAGCCCTGAGTCACCAGGTCGCACTCGTCAAACATGCTGTTCTGGATCACATCGGGCCAGCCCAGCAGCTGGGAGCGATCATCCGGGTTCTCGGGGTCCTCGCCAGTCAGTTCATCCAAAGCATCGTTGAAAGCGTCGTCATCCTTTTCATCCGGGAACATCTCGCTGAAGTCCTGCCAGGAAGGATAGGAGGTCTTGGCATCCAGCTTGATCTTGACCATGGGAAACTTGAAATCCTCTCCCATATCCGCTGGGAAGTCAGCGGCGGACAGCGCGGACATGTCCTCAAACCAATAGACGCGGGCACAGCCCTTGTCATTGGGGTCATAGCCCCAGCACTGGGTATCCGTTTCATAGAAGAAGGAGAGCAGACCGTGATCGGGCAGAAGATGCTCTTTGTCAAACTGGGCCAGCTCCTCACAGTTGAACTGGGCCAGGAAAGTGAGAGGACGATCTTTTACCACATGGTCATAGCTCTCGCCCTCATAAGTAGGCCAAACGAAGTCCGGGGGCACATCCGGCTTTCCGCCGAAGCGGGTGGCGCCCAGCTTATATTTTTCTTTCTTAGCAATTTTCAACACAATGCTGTTTTTGCCCAACGACTCCAGTTTTTCTTTCATATTCATAACATTTTCTCCTTATTATTTCGTCATACCTTTCCATCCAGTGCCTCAACCGTTTTCATGGCAGCGGAATCAAATTTGCACTGCCGCAGTTCCCGTTCGATCAGGGCAAACACATCGGGGAAACACTCGATCTCGTCCTGATACTCATATTTCGCATACAGTTTCCCGTACTCCGAGATCCAGACCTCTGCCGGGTAGTAGTAGCCGATGTGACCGATGGGCTGGCACTTCTGACCGGCAGCCTGTTCGATCTCCGCCAGCTCACAGCCGGACATATCCCGGAAATAGGCGTCCTCCAAATGGTTTTTGATCCCGTTGACCAGGTAAGGGAACAAAGCAAACTCAAAATCCGCCGCCCATTTCAGCTTTTTCTGCGCCAAGTACCACTCACAGCACAGGCCGAAATACTTGCGATAAAACCGTTGGGTGGTCTTCATCATCGGGACGCCATGATCGGCGTAATACTGCTCCGCAATGGAAATATCCACACTGCGGCCTTCGTACCACCCGGCGTACTCCATCAGCTGCTTAACCTTGCTGCCCAGATCGCCAGAGATAGGGATGCGTTCTTTGATCATGGTAGTATCCTCCTGTTTTTCGTCACCACAGCCGGTCGATCTGGGTATATATCTTATTCAGTTCTCTGTCCGTAAAACTGGTCAATGCGTCGGTGGGTTCTGCAAGCGGCATCACATTCAAAATGTCCAGCACATAATACCAGATCCCAGTGTCCCAGTCTCGGAACCGCCCATTGCAGACAGCTCGACCATAATCACCAGGAATCAAATCCAGTGCCAGCTCATTGAGGGGCTGTTTTTGCCCGGTCTTATCATAGGTATATCGCTCCGGCATCGCACCAATATGCCAATCATAGCGGTAACGCACCTGGATTCCGGACTCCTGCTGAATCAGTTCAAAAGGGTGAAGCCGCATTGTGCCATTCGGCTTCCATTCCATCAGCCTGCGACAGTCCCTATCAATCCGAAATCCATCGGGCCTCTGTACGATAGATGCAAAGTGAGTAGGTAGGCCAAAGGAATAATAAGAGAAGAAGTCTTTAGGCAGCCGCATCGCTCTGGGATACTGGTTCCGTTGTGCGGCGGCGTTTCCGCCCCGACAGTCTTTATACCATTGCAGGCGGATCTGCTGGATCAGAAGCGTGGGCAGATATTTTTCTCTTTTTCTTTCCTCAGCTCTCATGGGTGATACAGAAAATCTCCTTGTTCAAGTCAAAGTAGGTCACCATCAGTTCGTCAGTAATCTCCGGATTGAAGGACAGGTCCAGAATGAAAACTTGCTGATCCATCTCGTCATCCACCAGGCTGCCGAACCGCTTGAGCTTCAAAAAGTCCACCATCTCGGCAAAGGACAACTTGGCCGGGTCGGTTCCCGGAAAAAGTTCCGCCGCAATATCCGGGCCTACATCGTCCCGATGGAACTTCATGAAACATGTCACAACGCTATGGTAGCGGCTGTCCTCGTCCGCCAGCGCCGCTTTGATGGCGGCTTTGGCCTTTTCCGCCAATTTCTCCGCCTCATCGATCATTTTTCCCACCGCATCCATAGCGGCAGAATCAGCAGTCAGTTCTTCCTCTACATCGAAAAGAAAGGGCAGTCCCGATTCATCGGGAAAGCTGAAGATTTCCTCGCCGGGTGTATATGTAAAATCAATGCGTTTACAGTTCAGTTTCATAATATTATCCTCCTTACCCCTCAATGCAGGCAGCTTTGAGATGGGTGATGTAAGTTCTGTTTTCTTCTGTCATCGGTTTGCTCCTCATTCCTCAAACTCGCCCTCGATCATTCCGTTCAGATACCGGCCGGGATCTGCGATGAAGTCATCCCATTTGGCCAGGGGATGGAATTCCTCGTGCTCAATGTCCAGATAGCAGAGTTTCTTATCTCTGGGACTCCACAGCAGCAAATAGTCGCTGTAATTATCCATTTTCGCCATGAGGGAGAGCAGCTTTTTCCGCTTCCAGGTCATCTCCTGCACATCCATGAAGGAGTAGAGTTCCGCCCACTTCACCCATTCCTGCTCCGGGAACTCCAGCCGAAGGGGCCCGGTCTTCAAGTATTCCACCAGCTTGGCAGGCAGCTTGTAGGGAATGAGCTGCCGGATCTTTTCCTGCTCGTTGTGCCATTCCTCCGGCTCCAGGGCCTTCAGGTAGTCGGCCATCTCCTGATTCTTGTTCTGAACCGCCACACTGTAGGGACGGTCGCCGTATTTGTCAACAAGGGTGATGTCTGCCCCCTGTTCCACCAGCCAGCGCACCATGAGGAAATTGTTTGAGCGGGCGGCCTCGGTGACAGGGGTGGAGGCGTAAGGGAACACCATGTCCGGCTTGTGGTAATTGATGTCCGCCCCTTTTTCCAGCAGCAGTTTTGCAAGCTCGGCCTGCCCATCAGACACCGCCGCCCGGAACGCCTCGCCGCCAAACTTGTCCACTGTGATCCCGGCTTGCTCCAGCACCTGGATATTCTCCGGGCGCTTGCCCCAGCGCACTTCCTGGAAGGCCCGCTCTTTCTGCTTCGGGCTGAGTTTTGCGGCCTGTCCAGCAAAGAGCGCCACCACCTCTGGCCCACAACAGCGGGCAGCGGTGAGCAGCAGGGGCTGTTCCTCTGCCAGACCGGGATCAGCTCCATGCTCCAGCAGGAAGTGGATCATGGGCACATCATTCCGAAAAACCGCGATCTCCAATGGCATCAGCTTGATGTATTCGCTGAGCTGGATGGGTACATCTAAATCCAGACCGCCTTGGAGCAGCGCCTCCAGCTTGGGAGTGTCATGGTCACAGATGGCGGCAGCCGTTTCCGGGATTGTCTCCCAGCGGCCAATATATGCAATTTGGTACATAAGGCACCTACTTTCGTTGTTGTTTCACTTGATAGGGAACGGTCCGGCCCAGCACCCGGCCTTTGCCAACGGCATTGGCTCCCTCATAGATCAAAAATTCCGCATTGTTTTCCAGCGGAGCATAGTCAATGGTATCTGGATAGAGGGGCTGGGCATTTCCCAAGGCCGGTGTATCAAATGTACACTCGGTTCCGTCCAGAAAGCATACACCCAGATATTCCGTAGTTCCAATAACCACAAAATGGGGACAATACTTTCCACTGACCAGGCTGGGTGGTATTTTTCGTTTGCCGCTCCAGAAGATGACCTCCACATGAAGCACCGCCCGGTTTTCATCTGTTCCAATCATGCCGCATTCTCCTCTTATCCCACAATGGTGGTTTCCTGGATAGCCAGATTATCGTAATCCATGGCGATCAGCTTTTCAGCGGCCTGTGGGGTACACATAAACCAGGTGCTCATGCCCCAGGCATCCATCCTTGTAACCGTGAAGAAGTCGGTTTCGGTGGGAGTCGGATTTCTTGCGTCAAGATAGTGGTCGGAGTAGAGGTACACCAGATCTACCTCCTGCTCCGGTAGCCACTTGGCCCGGCGCGCACGGGGCTTTCCGTTTTTCAGCGTCTTTTCTCTGGGGTTCTCGAACCATTCCAGCTCCTTGAGTTTCAGGCCAGTGAAGGCATCCATCAGCCGCTGGGCGATCTCCCGGTGGGTAAACACGCCGCAGTTCCAGGAGCCCATCAGCCATGTCTGTATAAAATCGCCCACCTTGCTGCCGGGAGCAGGAGGTCCATAGACGCTCTCATCCGCCCACATGACTTCCATCTTTTCGCACTGATCCGGTCGGGGGCAGGATTGCTTGTTGCCATAACGATACATGATATTCACATAGCCGAAGTTCTTGCCGGTTCGGTCATGGCCGACGGCTTCTATTTTATAAGCAGTGATTGACATTGCAGTTCCACCTCCTTAGCCAGGACAAATCCGCACAGCCCAAGGGATGAGTCAATGACAAATACCCGGATGTGCTCCCGGTCCATGCGCTCCCGCAGCTCCTCGATGCCGCAACAGGCGGGAAAGCCGTAAGGGATGGTACCATCCAGCAGGTCTTTATACTGTTCAAAAAAACCGTCCACGGTGATCTCGTCCATGCCAAAGAGGATGTTGTCCTGGATCACATTCTCAAACCAGTGGGCCAGCAGGCCGGTGAAGTGAACGGATACTTTCTCTCCGGACTCGGTCTGGGTATCCATGTGCAGGGTATGGGCTTCAAAGTCAGCGCAGTAGCACAGGACTCTGTTGTCGTGCAGACCATCAAAAGAGCCAATCAGCGTACTCATAGGGATTCCTCCTCGTCCATGAGCTGCTCCTGCACCTCTTTGGGCAGGTCATTCCACAAAATATCGTATGTAAAATCCCGAATCTCCGGGTAACACTCCCGTGCAGTCTTTTCCGCAATATCTCTATTCAAGTAGTGCATCTCTTGGTGGAAAAACCAGTTGAGTTTTTCCATCAGCCGATAGAGTCGGATCTGTTCTTCTTGGGTCATGGGATTGCTCCTCCTATTTCAATTTCAGTACAAATCCCCAGATGCTCACCACGATCAGGAGGACGCCCAGCAGGAAGAACACCACCCGCCGGTATCCTCTGCTGTGGCGGTGGGCATCCCGCGTACCAGTGGGGTCGCAGAGCCAGTTCCAGTTGCGGATCGCTCCAATTAAAATCACGGCCCCGATGACCACTGAGGCAATATACCAATGCTCTTGCAAAAATGCTGTGATCTGTTCGCTGTTCATTTAGGTTTCCTCCTCGCCTTCGTCGTCGCGTATCACCTCATACCACGCTCCATCTTCTCCGCGCATCTGCATGGTACCATAGGGCAGGTTCAGGAGCGGGATAATGTCTGGATCGATGCGGCAGATGTCCCGAATATCATAGAAGCCGCAGTGTGACTCGTAGTATTCATCCCCTTCACCGTACACATCGCCCTCGTCCCCGGAGTAGAAGGCCCAACCGCTCTCCCAACCCATATCCTCACGCTCAGGGAACAGCCGGTCCATAATCTGCACCTTGCACCCATCCTGGGCGACGCGGTCAGAAGCGTAGCAGAACAGAGGGCCGTCCCAGTCGGGAATGACAGCCGGTTTCCCTTCCGCTGCCCGCGCCACCCGCTCCTCGGGGTCATCTGCAAATTCCGCTTCCAGATACTGTTGATACCGCTCATCTAACAGCTGCTCCACACTCTGACGGATTTCTTCGGTATATGGCAGAAGTAGGTAGGCCGCTTCTTTTTCCGCAATACTGTTCCAGACACGGTCTTTCAGCTTGTCCAAGACGATATTCCGGCAATCCCGGCGGTAGACATAGGGGTTGGATCGGTTGTCCTGGGCGTACCACTGGGCAAAACCGGAGCCTCTCCGGTCAAAGAACTGAGTAGACAATTTCCCATCCAGGTTGTCCAGGATGAACACCCGAAGATCAGGCCCCTTTCCGGTCTGGACTGCCTCCACTATCTCCCGATACCGGGAGATGAACGGGTTACTCATCTGGCCCCGCTTCATAGCCCAGCCCAGGAAGAAAACCATCAGATTGCAGGCGTCCAATTCGTCCACTGGCAGGTGAAGCTCTTGGATCTTCTTGATCTGGTCTGCGGCGTTGTCCATCTCCGCTGGGTCGTAGCTGATTTTCTCTCGGTCGGTGACCACATTCAGCCGGTGTGGATTGATGACCTCCAGGCTCTCGTCTGGGCAGAGGTCCAGCAGGGCATCCGAGCCGTGCTCCAGCTTGTATTGGAGCTCCTCCCGGTAGAGGGGGATCACCTGATAGAAGTTGACCTCGTCCCCGTCCGGCAGACGGCAGAAAAAGGACTCCTCCCCAAACACACCGGGATAGAGCAGGATCTCGCCCCGCAGGTCCGTATTCTCTGCAAAGGGGATGCCATCCTCACCCTCCATAAGTGTAGTTCTGGATTCCAGCCCTACCTCCGGGTCCTCCATGGCGAAGTGGGCGGTGGCCAGCATCATCCGGATGGGCCAGCTCCACCGTTCCTCCCGGCAGTCTGCCTTTGTCAGCTTCCAGTCTCGGGGCAGGTTGATGAGCAGCTCTGCCCGTTCCAGTTTTTCCTCCCGACGCTCCTCCGAGAAATCCATCCGATGCCGGCTCAGGCCCACAGTGACCAGGGTGTAGTAGTCATGTTCCGGTCGAGGCAGGATGACGGCGATTTCCAGAGGGTGATCCGGATCGCTGTCGTCCGTGAGGAGTTGGGTATAGACACCGAAATACTGGTCGATATGTACTTTCACATGGCCGAGGATGTCATCGTCGGCAGGGGGGATGGTCTCCCACCGGATGATCTCCTCCCGCTCTTTCCAATCCAGTTCCAAGGAATTTTCCTCCTCCAGATATTTCTCACAGTCCCGCACCAGCTCTTGGGCATCCGGGTCATCCGGGGCCAGGGACAGCCAGCATTTTGCGTATTCATAAGCGGTGGTTGCGGAGCCGTATGCCATCAGGCAGGAGTAGCCCATCCGGGCATTCCAGTAGGGATCGTTCTCACCCTGGGTGCGGACGGACTCCAGCAGCTCAATGGCGTGTCGGATGAGATCCCCGTCCACTTCACCGTCGGTCCCATGCTCTCCATGATCTCCCAGAGCCGCCAGATTGCTGTAAGCCCGACTCAGCTTGACGGTCAGCAAATAGCCCCGCTCCTGTTCCGGGATAGCCTCGATGGCCTCAATACATCGTGAGAACTCGTCCGCATCATTCCACTTCTCAATCTGCTCCAGCAGTTTTGTTTCTTCTGTCTGATTCATCATTTCACCGCCTTTTCTGTGTCATCCTTTGCCTTTTTTGAAGTGTCCACTGCCTCGCCAGGTGTTGACCACACAGGTGAAGATCTGGCCGCAGTGCTTGCACCGGATCATGTGAGCCATAATTTCGTCTGCCCATCCATCCTCAGTCTTTACCTTCTCCAGCGGGCAGGTGGACTCCTCTGCTATCAATTCAAATTCCCCCTCCGACACCAACTGCTGAATGTAAGCAATACAGGCCAGATAGTCCTTTGGGGCGTCAAATTTTCTCCATATTTGAATGTTTCGGCAGTGCTCGCACATAGTGGACACCTCCTTTTGTAATCGGTTGTAGTCAGCCCTGTATATCAGCGTCAACAGGACCTTTTTTCAGTGTCCCATCCACAGTGACCACATGGCCCCAGAACATATCGTCGTCCTCATACCAGGCGGTAAACCGGCCGCCGGGAGATACTGTAAACTCGGTGAGCAGGATACGACGGGCGAACTCATCCTCGGTGATGGGGTCTTTCTCCGGATCTCGGTCAGTCTGGTCATTGTCGGCCAGCCATTCGTTGGCCTGAGCAGTGAGCTTTTGGGCAGCCATCGCTCGCAGGGACTTGTCCCAGGCTTCCTGCTCTGCCACCAGCTTCTTCATCACATTGGTGACGCGGGTCCAGGACGCTTTCTTTTCAGTGTCCACATCCAGCGAGATATGGACTTCGTTTCCCATCCACTTACAGGTTCCCTCGAATGTGCTCATCTCCCGATCCAGTGTGAGAGTTCCCAGCACTTCGTCCTCCAGAAGAATGGGCTTTGTATATTCCGTCCAGATCTCCTCTAATGCTGGACAGGGGACACCTTCCTCCAGCACTTCCGTGACATACCACTGGGGTTCACTGAGGGCATCACCTTTCCAGCCGCGGGCTTTGATCCGGTAGATCTGGCCCTTGGCGAACCGCTTGGAATAGCCACCGGCATCCCGTTCCTTGTCCGTCAGCGGCCAGCTCAGGTAGCATCGACCGGAGATCACCTGTCCAGTCTGGACATCTGCCATTGCGAGGGCATGGGTATGCGCCGCCCAGAAGGTATCCAGAAAAGTTTTATCCGCGCTGATACCGTCCTGAATCAGTACCAGCTTTTCCTCATCTTCCGGGGCGTACAGAGCAATAAAGTCCTTAACCGTTCTCTTTTTCATGGCGTTCTCCCTTTCAGGTCTGCTGGTGCTGCATGGACACGATATGGCAGTCCGGGCAGAACTCCACATAGAGCGTGCCCTCCGCACAGTCAAACACCGTATCCCACTGGATTTGGACCAGATACTTCATGGGCTTGCCGCAGTGAGGACAGGTCGTATATTCCGCGTCCTGCACCCAGTTGCCAAAGCCGCCGACGGTGTTCACATCCTGGCAGGCCGCGCCGTAAAACAGGGGCACCGGCGCTTCGCCCAGCACAAAGGGATTTTCGGTGAGGGCCTTGTAGTCCTCGGGACTGACATAGCAATCCGTCTTCTCCGCCCCGTCAAAGAGCTCGGAGGGAAAGACTTCCACGCCGCCATCCAGGGTAAAACGGTTAAAGGCGGGGCCTTTCAAAAAGCCCACACAACTGGGGCAGCATGTGGCGGTCAGGATACCGTCCAGTCCCAGAAACCGGAGCCGCTCATCCCGGCCGTCCAGCACCAATATATCCACCATGCGTCCGCCGCAGTGGGGACAGGTATCTTCCCGTTCTAGGCCAATGCGGACGGGAGATTTCTCGCCAGTGGTTCCCTTGACCATAGGATAGCAGGTGTCGAAGTTGAGTTGGATTTTCTGGCCCTCCTTGTCGAAGGTCCAGCCTCCGATCTGCGCATAGCTGGATGGGTCTACATAGAGGCCCTTGCGCCAGGGCCGGGGATTTCGCTCCAGCTCCAGCAGAGTCTCCATTGCCTTGTCATCTCCTTGCATAGCAAGGCAACTCATCAGGTTGGAGGCCGCGCTGGAATATTCCGCGGACAACAGCGCATGGATCAGACCATCCCGCACATCGGCGGGAGCGTGATAATAGATCTCACAGGGCCAGAACACCTCTGCGGCCAGTGCCACTCGCTGAATCTCCGGGGTGATGGCATCATGGTAGCCAAGCAGCTGCCAAAAGTCGGCGAACTCTGGATCCTCCATATCAGCCAGCCTCTGGATGTTCTGTATCAAGTTTCTTTGTTTTTCGACAATTTGTTCCGGCGTCCAGGCCAGAGCAGCTTGCCGTTCTTGCTCGCACTTACATTTCCAACACAATCCCTCATAACCCAAGGGGGTTCCACAGCTGGGGCAGGTATATTTCAGACTCATGTTCTCATACTCCTTTCAGGCAATAAAAAAGCCCCACGCCGCACTGTCATAAAGACAGGCTGACGCAGGACATGAAGAAGCCGCGTTGAAGGAGCCGCATCCACCAGAGGATGTAGTTTCTTCAACAACCAAAATATTTTTTTCGTATCTTAAAGCAGCAAATTGCTGTCCAATATATTTGTTCATAGCGGCACCCTTTTTGTTCACATAGCATTTTTTTATTATACCACATATTGTTTTATTCGGGAATATTTTTCTTACCCTAAGTTGTTTTATATTCACCAAAAATTGATACGCATTAACCTCACACTCACCTTCTTTTTTTATAGATAACTGTCTAATTTTTTCTCTGATTATTATATTTCTTCAAGTGATACCTTCTCTTCATATGTCATATTGCCATATCCCATATGCCACCAAGAAAACAAACTGATCCCTTGGTGGCGTATCTTCTAGCTGCTGTCTATCAGCGTATATAAAAGACTGCTTTTTCCTCCGTTTTCACGCCACCTCTGTTCCTTTTTTATAAGCCCAGCCTTTACCAGATCCTGAATCGCCCGTTCTACAGTTCTCCGTGATAGGTTTAATTCCTTTGCGATAGTGCCAATCGCAGGATAGCATTGTCCGTCTGTATTACTCCGGTCCTTCAAATACATATACACAGCTTTAGCCCGATGGGGCAGATCTGAAGAATAAATTTTAGAAAAATAAGCCATCTGTTCTCCTCTCTGCTAATCGGTTCTAAGAGGTGGTCTTCGAGTAGCTGCCTTATGCTGTTTTTCCTTCGCTGTCTCTCCATGAGCCTTTCCTCCTAAAAAAGAAGCCTCCTCCAACTTTCCGCTTTCAACAGATCCCCTCCATAAGTCTTCCTCATCAAAATCAGACCGCCTTACTATTTCCTCCTCCAATTCCAATCGGTCAGCATATACAACCTCTCTTGCTGCCTGTTCCGGGACTTCATAAACCTCCTCAAACCGGATACCCCATTTAAAAAACAAAGGAAGTCTTGTTTTCATAGGGCATACCCCTGTCTTAGCAAGAATGAAATTCCCTTTTGGCAAGGTCTTTAACTCCTCCGGCGCCATTAATGGTCTGCTCATCATCTGCAGGCTCTGGCTGGGGTCATTTTTTCCTCTGGATATAGAACCAGACAACACTGTTCTGTTTCCCAATGCTTTTGATAAGATTTCTGCGCTCTCTGAGTTTGGTGCAAAACCTCCAAACAAAATATCCTGGCAGTTATCGATGATAATACTGGAACCTTCTTTTCCATAATTCTTTTCCAACTGCGCAAAGCTCTGAATGATAGGAACCATGCTGATCCGTCTGGAACGGCCTGCAGAAAACATCATCTCCATGGATTCAATTTTTGGTATGGTTCCGATTTCATCCGCAAACATCATGACTCTGTTGGGCAGCTTTCCTCCATGTTCATCTGCAATCGTCAACATTTCCCGGTAAAGCTGTTGTAAAAACAGGGATACCATAAAATACTTCGTGTTATCTTCTTCCGGCAGCACAATAAAAATTGCTGACTTTTCCCTACAGAATGTTTCCGTGTCCAAGGTACTCTCAAAGCACAGGATCTGTTCCATTTCAGAATCCAGAAACGCATTCAATCTGGACATGGTTGTGGATAGCACAGAGGCCATTGCCTGATCCGCAGAATTTAAAGCTGCTCCTGCAAACCACTTCGCCTTGTGAGTAGGTGGCAGCTTATCCATAAGTAACTGGAACAGGCTCCGGTTCTTCACTGGGGATGGCGCTAGAAGATCCTGAATCAGCTTGAACACAGAAATGATATGGCGTTTCTCTGGCGGGCAATACTCTGCAATCAACAGAATCACAGAAGTCAGCAAACCTTCTGCTGCATCATAGAAAAAAGCATTTTGTCCATAACTGCTGGCAGAAGCCCCTTCAGAGCAGATGATTGTTTTAGCTGTAATTTTCGCATACTTCTCTGCTCTTGCCTTTGCTGCCAGATTTTCAGGATTCTTTAAATACTCATCCATGTATTTATTAACCAGCGTCAGGATATTGTTGCCATCAGAACGGGTGGGATTTCGTAAATCCAGAATGGAAATCCGATAGCCATAATATTCCTTGGCTATACCTGCATAATTACGAAACAGATCGCCCTTCGTGTCTGTGGTGAGGAAACTCATTCCAGAAGCACAGGCATATTCGATATTAGGGTATAAGAAGTTTGCGGTCTTACCCACTCCTGCTGCCCCGATCATGAGACAGTGAATATCTCCACTGTCTACCAGTGCTGTGATGGAATTTCCTTTCTTTTTGTATCCAACTACCAGCCCCTGCTCTTTTGGTAGATGCTTTCCTGCTCTCCATTGCTCCGGTTCATATGGTACATGAGCATACGTTTCCCGTATTTCCTTTTCCGTTGCAAACCGTGCAGTTCCATACTGCCCGTCTCCTACCGTTCTCGATTTAATTCCGTTTAAGGTATAATGATTTGATATCATTACCAGACTGCCGATTACAGCGAACATCCCCAAACCTATACAAATAAATATAATGACTCCCTGTATCCTACTCCCCTCCTCTCACATCATCTGTATAACTGTCTGCTGTCTGTTCATATATTCCGGCGGTGGCTTCTTCAGCTCTTGAAGATCCTCATTCCAATCCTTCAGATTTGAAAAAAGCGAGAATACCATATGGTATCCCCGCTCAGACAGGTTTTTCTTTATCCGTTCCCTTGCCTGGATTCCCGCCTTATCATGATCCAGACATAAAGCAATTTGGGAGATGTGCGGTGCATCATTCAAAAGCTGCATCAACGCATGTTCTGCCACCCCACAGAGTGCCACATAACTATGATCCATCCACCCCTTTTGATACATGGAAATAAAAGACAGCATATCAATCGGTGCCTCAAATACATACACGGTATTACTCTTCCCAACCCAACGAAAACTGTACCTTGGATCACATCCTTCTACATTCCCCTTAAATGGTTGTCCCTTCTGACAGGTTCCCCTTTTATGTGCATGGCGTGGGATTCCATCTGAATCAAAACCCACAAACACAACATTATGATATTTAACATCTTCATAAATCATGTGTTTTCCTGCAAATACAGATACTACTTTAGGATCCACACACCTTGTCTTTATCAGATACGCAAAAGCACGGTGCATGGTCTGGTTCGCCTCTGGAAGTACAAATGGCTTTTTCGGTTCTAGTTGCTGATTCACGCTTTCCCGGTATGCAACTCCCTGTTCTCCACCAAGCAGCATTGTAACTGCATCCGGAAAGCTCTGGTTATAAAACATCCGCACAAAGTCAATGGCACAGCCTCCCTTTTCTGTCGCGTGATCATACCATCGATTTCCCCTCACTGTAATACTGTGATCACTGGCCAGGCGCTTTTCTCTTCCAGAACGAAGCAGCTTTTCCCCCTGCCTGGAAAGAAAATCTTCCAGATCCACCGCATTGGCCCTCTGTTTCTGTTCTTCCGTAAAATAAACAAATTCTCCCATGCCATCCTCCTTCGTCAATAAATACCTTGTGCCGGCTCCTGATCATCCCTATGATGTCCTTGAGCCTGCTTTTTCTCTGACAGTTTCCTGCGTCGTTTCCGGTCAATCTGATACCGCTTCATTTCCATTGGTCTCTGTACTTCTTCGCAAAACAGCTTTTCCAGATGATGAAGCAGCCTGGTTGCTGCCAGAAACAAGGACGGATCCTGATATGCATCCAGATGTTCCAGTAAAAAACTGGCATACAGATTTCCTTGTTCTGCCGATGCTGTCAGATATTCCACTGCCTTTTCCCGATCACGGGAAACATCTCTGCCACAGAGATATAACTTTCCCAACACATACTGAGCATACTGGTTTCCTTTTTCCGCACATAATCCCAGGTAATGTACTGCTGTTTCCACATTTTTCGTTACATGTTCTCCTGAAAGATATAACTTCCCTAACTGATAAAAGGCCCATTCATTTTTCTGCTCCGCTGCCTGTTGAAGCCATTTCATTGCCACTTCCACTTGAGGAGAAAACGCTTCCCCCTTGAGATATAGCATTCCAAGCCGATACTGCGCATATGGATTTCCTTTTTCCGCTGACAGGCTGAGCCACTTCACAGCCGCTTCCACATCCTTCGGTATTTCCTCCCCCAAAAGCAACAAACATCCCATCCGATATGCAGCATATTCATTTCCAAGTTCTGCTGCAGAGCGGAACCATTTCATGGCCTGATCCATATCTTTATTAAAATACACACCATCCTGGTATAATTTCCCCAACACATACTGGGCAGCTGAGTGCTCTGCATTTGCTGCTTTTGTAAGCCATTCCACTGCCTGGCCGCTGTCTCCACTTCCCGTTTCCAGCCAGAGTGTTCCAAGTGCATACTGAGCATTGATATTCCCCAGCTTTGCAGACTTTTCCCAATACCTGGCCGCCCCCTCATCATCTTTGCTGGTTCCCATTCCAGTATGAAGCATCTGACCAATCCGGTACTGGAGTTTATCATCATGACTTTTTTCTTCCAGAACCACAAAACCGGAATACGCATTCTGAAATCTCCACTCTGCCTGCTGTAAATCCGGCTCTGTACCAAAACCATCCCTATACATCTTCGCCAGTTCCAGGCTGGCATAAGGATTCCCCTGCTCTGCTGAACTCATATACAGAGAAAACGCCCGTATATTATTTTGCTCCACCCCCCGGCCCCGCCGGTAAAGCCCAGCCAGAGAATACTGGGCATACTTATGATCCATTGCAGCCGCCTGAGAAAACCAGTGTGCCGCTTTTTCATAATTTTGTTCTGATCCCAAACCAGAAGCATACATTTTCCCAATACGATATTGCAGATAGGGTTTCTTCTTTTTCTTTACGGATTCTTCTCTTACAAGAAATGCTTCCAATGCCTTCTCATACCATTTCTGTGCCAGCCCCACATCCGCATCCCGTCCCAAGCCATCCGCAAACATCCGGCCAAGGTCGTGCATGGCAAACCCATTCCCCAGCTCTGCCTCCTGAAGGAACTTCTGATATGCCTTTTCAAAATCCTGTAATGTAGAATCGCTGCCATACAAGTAATTCCTAGCCTGTATATATCCATCTGTCCACCAGTTGGAACTGGATTTTCCTTTTCTGCCATTAGGAAAAAGCTCTTGCTTAAGTTCCTCCTCCGCATAGTCCGAATCTAGTTCCCCTGTCAGCTCTGCTGTGGGATCTGGTTCTTGTATAAAAAAATCGTCCTTTGGCTCTGAGTATCCATCTTCATTCTCTTCAAACAAAAAATGATGACTGCCAAGCCTTAATGCTTCTGCAATCACCATATTTTTGATACTTTTTAATTTAGGCTGTTTTGATAAAGGCGGTAATTCTTCCGTCTGTTTTCGGTAGGTCTTCACAATCTCATCCTGCCATAGCCCCCATTCCCGGTACAGGGCAGACACCCGGTCATCTTTCTCCAACTCGTCTACGATGTGATCGACCAGATCCTTCACATCTCTCTTCAGGTAGCCATAAACCTTTTTCCCACCTGTATTCTGCAGCCGTTTAGAAAGCTGCATCATACTGGTTTCAATTTCCGAACTCTTAAGCGTCCCCGCCCGTATTTCATCTATCCATGTCTTCATTACAACTTCCGACCGTTCCTTTAAATTCATACGAGACTGCGCCTGTTCCTCATAAATATTTGCAAAATCCTGACGGAAAATATCATGCGCCAGCTCAGAACGCATGGCCTCAATCGACTGCTTTGTCAGATACCCTTCTCCATCTTTTACTGAGTACACCAATAGATGAACATGGGGATGATGGCTTTCATTATGAAATGCAGCGTACCATTTCAGATTGGCGCTGTCAATTTTCATATGCTTACACAGCATTGCCCGTTTGGAACGCAGCAATGCCATCCACTGAACAGCACTGTCGTACCCTAACCGGGCTGCATCCTCGCGCCGAAGGGAAATCACATGTGTCCACACAATTCCCTTGTGATCTGCCACCTGATTCTGCACCTGTCCAAGAACCACCGGTTCTCCCTCATCTGTAAACAGACCATGCTCACCAATCTTTTCTACACGGGGACGATGCGCCAGATAATCCACATAATTTTTTCGTGTCGCTGCTATATCAAGATTTTGTTCCAATGCACAGGAAATAAATTCCGAGGCATTTTCGATTGTTGGTTTTCTTTGATAATCTTCATACTCCAGCATTTCTTTTGTCGCCGGAAAATCCTGCAGGAGCTGATGCACCAACTTCTTTTGACTCACCGTTGCTGGGAGGTACTTTTTACTCGTATCAATTTTCTCTACCCCTTTCCGCGTTCCAATGTAATGGACATAATTTTCTTTCTGAGATGGTTTTGCATCTTTTAAATATCGGGAAGTAAAAATAAGTTTTGGCATGTTACTCCTTTTAAAAAAACAAAAAGGAACCTATGGCATATCACACCATGATTCCTCCTGCTTTTATCATATCATCTTCCGTTACAGTTTTTACCATTTGGAGCATATCAGGCACTTTGCTTAATCCAGTCAGAAAAAAAGTCTATCTGCTCTTTCGTGTGAAACCAATACTCCACGTTTCCCATAACCATAGGTGCCGCTTCGATTCTATCCACAAACTTGGATATGTTTCATAAGATGTCTGAGTCCCCTTTTCTCCATACAAAATGTGAGTTGGAATGATCCATGTATAAGTCGAAGGAATTACAAATCAATTCTCCTTCCATCTTTTCTTTCCCAACAACATCTACACATCCCGCTTTTGATAATGATACGCATCTTCAAACTTCACAGTTCCATTGATCCGCCTCACTTCATCAACACATTTTACGTGCAGCCTGTTTAAAGATTCTTCATCCACATCATGGGTGTAGGCAATTACCTGTGAGAGCTTGGACAATTCCACTGCTATCTTAAAGTCCATCCTGGCCAGACGGTTCTCACTATCCTGAACGGTTCCCGTAAGCACAGACGCCAGTGACTGCAAAAAATAATTTTCTGCTTTTCCTGCAAGAAGATATCCCATATAGAATTTAAGCGCTTCTGCTACAAATTCGTTTCTGGAACGCACATTGGCAGTCTCCAACAACCCGTCTGCCTGTTCTAATATTGCTTTCTCGATATAAATCCCAACACGGACTTTCGCATTTTCGCTCCCCATCGTTCCCTCCTTACCAGGTATTCACAAAATCTCTCTCATTTCCTCCAAAATCCTGCCACTTTCAAAAATCCAGCACCATTCTTTCGACCGCCTTTCCCAAAAGTATTCAAACCAAATTTCCCGAACGGCTTTGCCGGTCGGTGTTTTCCAGGGGTGGGCTGCCAAAAGCAGCATACCCCCTTTAACCTGCACACGTTTCGACCCTGCCAACCACTCAGGAATCCCGTATCCCCCCGTGTTCTTGCTGTTTCCATAACCTTCTCTCACATTTGCCCAACACCGCTTAAAATCCTCGTATGGGTACCACGATGCCACCTAGCTGTCCAAAGCCCGACACAGGGGCACACAGGGGGCTACACGGGGATGTCATGGATGACTGGGGATTCCGTTTTCTTTTTTCTGGTTATCATACGATTTCTGATTCTTCCAGCTGGGACTCCTCCCGTCTCGCAGTCCGATCAGCTCTACGGGTACGTTCTCTGGCGGATATTTCTCTTGCCACCTTGTCATCAATATATTCACGGGTAGCCTGCGGGACATATTTTTCATACAGTTTCTGTACTGTATCATTTAATTCCCCCTGAAGATCGGTGTCCCTTTTTTCCATGTGGAACTTTAACGCATCCAATTTTTCTGTGTTAAAACTGACATTGATCGTAGTATTTCTCATTTCAAATCTCCTTTTTCTTTCAGAAAGCAAATCAGGCGGCTGCTCACACAGCCGCCCGATCTCGTTTCATCAGGTTCTTAAATAATGGATTAGTTCAATGGCATCTGCAAGACCTGCCTTATAATACCTCAGACGCTCCTGTTCCGGTATATCCATTTTAGCCATAAGCTGGTCATCCAACCATTGCCGGTCATCCTCTGAAAGGCTATTGAGAATTCGATCCATGCGGAGGACATGTTCCTTGGTCTCTATGCAATAAGCGGGAACCTTGTCCTCTTCACTTTTTCTCTTCAGCTCCAGAACTCGTTCTTCGATTACCTGATTTAACTGATCCATAATCTCATCCATCGGTTACTTCCCTCCTTTCAGCCACACACAATACCGAACTTTTTTCTAAAAGTCGATATCACATATCCATAAACTGTCCCGGCAAATCTGCACAAATTTCATTTTTAGCTGCCTCATTCCGGAATAGTTGCCAGCCTTCCAAAAGCATACAGATGGCTGTTCCAGTAAGGAGAAGTAAGGTCCGCATAGCCAATAGGCGAACCACAATGCAGCATCCTAGAGCCTCCAACATAAATCCCCACATGGCTGACCGCCCCCGCAGATGCATAAGTTCCCGTAAAAAACACCAAATCTCCGGGTCTAGCTTCCTCTCTTGACACAATCGCACACTGGTCATAAATCCCCTGAGCTGTTGTTCGGGAAAGGTGATACACCCCGGATCTCGTGTAGACCCAACAGATATATCCACTGCAGTCGAAACTGGTATCTGGAGAACTACCGCCCCATACATAGGGATAACCAATATAACGGGTTGCCTCTGCCATCAGCGCGGAAAAACTCCCATCTCCCATAGCCTGTCCGGGAGGAAGACCATTTCCACCTGGTACACTCACACCGTATTTTGCCAGCATATAGATGCGCTGTACATTCGTTTTATCTTCCAGAGAAACCTCCTGGTTTAATTCTGCAACAAGATTTCCGTAGACCATATTTAGGCTTTGGATTGGAATTGCAACTGTATAGTTTTCTCCCTCTTCATCCTCCCTCTCCTCATACTCTACAAAACAATCTGCGAATGCCCGGTAGTCCCCCTCATCCATCCGAGGGTGCTCCTTACCAAAAAACAGGGCATAAAAAATCGCTTTTACCTGGTAGGGATCTACTTCTTCGGCTTCTGCCATACCATTGATTTCATTTAACACCCCATCCAGTTTTTCAAAACTGTCCTGCATATTTTCGATGTACATCCGATACTCTGCTGGCACCTTTGAGGACAAATACCCTCCATGAAAGGACAGCTGGACAGCAGAAATGTTATGGTCTACAGTCCCAGAAAGTGTGCACATAATCATGGTGGCAATTAAAATAACAGGGGTTACTAATGCTGCAATAACAGAAAAAACCACAGTCCGCCCATTCCGGCCAGAGAGGGTAAGCGCTACCAGTTTTGCTGTCACAGCGGCAGCTGAGACGGCCATAAAATCACTCCTTCCACACTTTTTATCGAGATATTCATCTGACGCATCAGGATTTATTTCATTCCATCATAGCCCCCCATATGAAACAGGCTCTGCTGATAGAAGCCTCCCTCTCTTTCCTGTTTCTGTACAAGCTGATAAGCATGTTCGATTGCGTCCTCCAGAAACTGGGTTTCAAACCCTGCCGTTTCGTACCCTTGCCAGATTACATTGGCATAATGGTCAGAGGGAATTCCAAATGAATGCCCTGGTGTCATCACATAAACCATGGCCGGAACAATTTTTCCATCCAGTTCAATCTCCAGCATCTGCTTATCATAGAAATTCGGATACCCTTCATAAAGATCCAGCGATGCCTCGTCTTTCTTCTGAATCTCCCAGACCAGTACCGGCACAGTACTCCCTGCTTTAGGTTCTACGGTTGCCACAGCCCCCCTGCGGCCTCCCCGAAATAACAGTTCGTAATCCTTTAATTCACTCTTTCCTACTACCTTCGCAGTCGGACAACGAAATGCCATCTGCTCCAGATTCAGATTGCTCCCATAGGCAATATAAAGTCTTTGTTTTCCCTTCAATTTGCTTCCTCCTGTCACATTCGCATACAAAAAGCCGGGGATTCCTGTGCTTCCCCAGCTGATTCTAATTCCTCAATTGGATGAATGGTTTCCTGTCTCTGGATCCGTTCTGCCAATTCCTTCTCCCGCTTCTGTCGCATTCTTTCCTTTTGTGCTTCCGCCTGAGCCGGATCCTTCCAGGCAATACAGCCCGGCAGATTTGCCAGCAGATGCTGACGAGCTGTGGCGAATTCTTCCCCATTTAATCCTAGCCGTAAAAGCCAAGTGCGGAATGTATACTTCTCATTGCTGGTCTGAGTTTTTCTTCTGCTGGCGCAGGACTGATTCAGCGCTTGGGCGCCAATCGCCAGACAAAACTGGATATAGGCCTTAATCTTGCCTGCATGAAGCGTCCCATTGAACAGACGAAATTCCACAGTTCCTTTCTGAAAAACAGAATGAAGGTTCAGACAATGATAGCGGCTATCATCATAATGCGCATCCCTCCGGCTCTCTCCGTTGTACCAGATCCGCTCTACAGCTTCCATACTTTTAGGTTTTCTCCGGTTTAACTCATCCAAAAATCGTGTATCCACCGGCTGACACCAACGATGCTGCCTTTCCACAGACACTCCAAGCGCTTTATAGATCAAGTCTTCCTTGGATGCCATGATATTGGTGATATTACGGAGAGTTCTGGCATCAAACGGCTCTGCATTAATATGCACATGGATTCCGCAGCTCTTGTTTGTCAGGGCACCATGCTCTTTCAGTTTCCGAATAATTTCCTGAATGGTAACAATGTCTTCATAGCGACAGATTGGACTCACCATCTCTGTCCGGTATTCCACATCAGCATTTACCCTGCTTCCATTTACCTTCCGTTCTGCGTGAATACTGCTATCGCTCATAAATTTCCACTGCCGCCCCTCCGTGTCAATGGCTGCATAGGTATCGTAATAGGTTCCCAGATATTTGACTCTAGTTCCAAAATACTCTGCCGTTACTTCAGCCGCTTTCGCACGGGTAATGCCGGTCATCTCAATCTCAATGCCAAATTTCTGCTCCTTTAACTCCATTCATAGTCTCCCCTTTTAGCGTCCTCCTGCCTTTCCGAACAGTCTGGCTTTGTGTTCCGGGGCATTTACCATTAAGTTATATCGCTCATTTCCACATTTATACAGGCAAACTCCCCGTTGTGGATACCGGATCAGGTTATACTCACTATCCTCCAGCTGCAGGGTATCCGTATAAAACTTGGCATCAATGCTCCCCGCATTGAACAGAAACTGATGCGTCGGGATGGAAAACAGCGGCTTGGTATACTCCCTCACGCCATCCAGATTAAAATCCTCTAGGTTCTGGCTGGCTATGATAACTGCAGAATCTTTTTTTCGCACACGCTTCATAAAATTTCTAACATACTCTACTGCAGTCAGGTTGGAAAGGAACAGATAAAACTCATCCAGACTGGCTGCCGTATTGCCTTGTGTCAAAAGAACATCGCTCATAAACGAAAGCACATTAAAAAGCAATGCATTTTTAAGGCTCCTGCTGGCCTGTAACAGTCCTTTTACCCCAAAGGTAATGAAGCCATCATCGGTGATATTGGTATGTCCATTAAAGAACTTGCTCTCAGCTCCCACACACATAGAATTCAGCCCAAGAAGAATACTCTGAAGCATTTCTGCTGTATAAAGCTGTCTTCTGTTTTCGTCAAATCCCTGATATTCTTCCTCAATGAACGCATAAAGATCGGAGAGAACTGGGTAATCCTCCGCAGCCAGGCATTCAAAATCACTTTCGTCTGTAATCCCCCATCTGGTATATAACTTCTGCAGCATGATCTCAATCACATCGATTTCCCTGTCGGAAAAATCCTTGTAGCTTCGGAAAAAATCCTTTAAGAAACTGATATGCTGGGATAATCTGGACCGGATGCGAAAGGTCTGAGGTGCATCCAGATCCTCTGGGCTTCCCGCTTCGTCCCAGGTTTTCGGTTCCAGAGGGTTGATAATGAACTCCCCGCTCATTAAGTCGATAAAACACCCTCCCAGATTATTGGTCAGATCTTCATACTCCATTTCCGGATCCAGAGCGCAGATATGCATTCCGGACTCCCTTAAATTCGTCAGCAGCAATTTAAGCAGATAGCTTTTTCCCTGTCCGCTGTTTCCCAGAATCAGGATATTGGCATTCGTCTTATCATCTGCTCTCCGGTTAAAATCCACCAGTACATTACTCCCAAATTTATCTTTCCCAATATAGAACCCGTGAGGATCCGTCTTTCCTGAATAGTTAAAGGGATACAGATTCGCCACACTGCTGGCCGGAAGCACTCTCTCAAACTGATCCTTAAACAGGTTATAACCGCTTGGCATTACACACCGGAACCCCTGTTGTTGACGGAGGATCAGTCGGTCTACATTCAATTTTGACCGGATCAGTTCCGTTAGTACTTCTGTCTGAAGAAGCTTCAAATGCTCCAGATCATGGGCACACAACTCCAGATATACTGCCGTATGGAGGAGGGGTTCTCGGTTGCGGTGCATCTGGGCTACGATGGTAGTTACATCCTGTAAATTACTTTCAGCCAGAACAGTCTGCTGTAAATCACTGGTATTGCTCCGATCCATCCGGTTTTTGTTGGCTGCATTACTGATGATCTTCCGCTCCTCAACGGGTGTCACATGACGGGTATAAATCCGCAAGGTTACACCATCTTTCTCCCCTAAATGTGAGAGAATTGCCTGCTCTTCCGTAGCAGTCGGGTACTCCCGCAGTGCCCAGACACAACGATAGGTGTTACCGCAAATAAAATGATCTGTTTCAAATTTAATGACAGACGGGGCGATCATATCCAGAAATTCCTGGATACGCACATTATCTTCCCTGTCATCAACTGCTGTCCTTCCTTTTTTCAAGTCATCTCCTCCTCACTCTAAATCTCTGGTATGATCCACCGCTCCCCGTCAAAGTCTTCAAACTTCTCTGTGGTCACGTTCTGCTCATAGTAAACAGCCAGGATACGTTTGATATCCTCTTTATCTGCCCGTTTAACAGAAAAACTCTGTTCCTTCAGGGATTTTTCAATCCTGGAAAGGTACGGAAAAATATCCGATTCCTTTTCATCTTTTAACCGTAGCATAATCAGAAATTCACGGGCTGTCGCCATCTGCACCTGAATCCGGTCCAGATGGGTCTGATCCTGTTCCAAAAGACGGCGTATGACTGGATTCTCTTCCTGCTCCATCTGACTTTTCAGAAACCGCTTGTTGTCTTCAAAGCTTTCCCTGCTGTTTAGACACAGCATCTCAATCTCTGCCACTCCTTTTAGCACAGTCATAAGAGCATAGATTCTTGCCCCGACACTAGATTCGGACAAAACAGAAATATTCGTTGGTTTTACAATAAAATACACCAGCTCCCCCTGTCCGTAGGTCACCAGACTGTAGTCTGTTATCTCCTTTGCACCAATGAACTGCCGTGTGGAGAGGCGCTTCTCTGCCTCTTTTTTCGCTTTTCTTTTCTCCCTGCTCATTCATACCTCCACTCAAAAAATTGCTGACGCATAAAAAAATACGCACAGGCATACCGGATAAAATCCAGAATGCTGGTATCTTCAAAGCGGATCGTCAGAAATCCATATACCCCTGTCAGAACACAAGGGAACATAAATCCCGCCTGCGTAGCTGCTAAAATGGAGACCAATCCGCAAATACCAAGAATCCCAATGTCCCGAAGCTGCCATAACCAAAGTGTTGCTTTTGATTTCAAATGGTCCGGATAAATATACAACCGATCACCTCCAAATAATAACCGCCGGCATGATGAAGCTCTGCCGGCGGTATGTTCGATCCTTCCTCTTATTCAGTTTCCTCAAGTTCTGCCTTTCCCTCTGTCTCCTGCATCTCTCCAGATACTACATGTTCTTCCTGCGAAAGTACATCTTCAATCAGTCCGATCACAAATTCTTTCTGGCTCTGTCCTGTCTTTTTGAGGTATTTTTTTAACCTCTGAAATAACTCCTCTGATACCTGAAATGCCAGTGTCCTGGTTCCGTTTGCCATCTCTCTTTCTCCCTTCTCAAAGTGGTCTTTTAGAATCCGTTCCATATACTCGTTCAGCTTGATTCCCCATTCTTCCTGTTCTTCCCGCACTTTCTTATGCAGGGATTCTGGAATCATGGCGCATAAATTTTTCTTACGCTCTTCCATTTGACTCTCCTTTCCTCGTTTTTACAAGCCAAGTATATCCATAAAGAGATGAGATAGCTATGACGATACCCAACAAAGATTGCCTGAAAACGGAAGCAGAACTACCAATCTTATGGTTCTTTCTCCTCCTTCATCTTCCGCAAAAAATAAGCGATACCACGGAGAACAAAATCCACACACGGTATCGCTACGCTATTTCCAAGAGCTTTGTAACGGGCACTGTCCGAGGCACCAGGGATATCTGTCCAGTGATCCGGAAAACCCTGCAACCGTTCACACTCCAAAGGCGTCAGCCTCCGGATCAGTTTCCGGTTCTCAACAATACATTTATTTTCGCTGACATATTGATTATTAATCCCCTTATGATCTGTATATCCAATGGTTCCTACCGTATTCTGATACGGCTCACACACCAGATCCGTAGCATCCTTATGCTGTCTGGCGCTCTGAGTCGCTGTTACCCGATTTTGCAGAAATTCATCACTTCTCTGGCGGCTGAACACTGCATGACGGTCTGCGCTCGTAAGAGTATAGGAAATATCCGGCTGGCATCCCAGACCATTTCCTCCATTTTGTACTTCCCGATCAATGATATTTCCGGCAATACAATAACTCTCCGGCATATCTGAGACCAGTGGGACATTGTTTCCTCCTGTTCCATACCGGGCTGACATGGTAGGAGCCACCTCATGCGGACCTGTATATCTGGCATCAATCCCGTGATTCTCAAACAGAATCTGCTGATTGTTCCCGCCGGTTTCTGCCTCCTCTGTAAGAGCTGGATCCGGAGTTTCTTCTGTCCCAGCACTACCCTGCTGGATGCCCATCACCAGAGGCGGATGACCACTCATCCCTGCCCGCAAGGTTGCTGTTACATCGACCGAAACATCCATACGCTCTCCTCCTTGGTCATTGAGGCACAGACACTCTTCTTTTTCTGCACTTTCAAACTTCCTCATCCCCTCTGCCACAAAGGTCTGCATCTGCATATTGGTCGTTGCCATCAAAGCTCCGGATATTCCGTTGAGGTTGATCGTTTCTTCCCTCTGATTAATATGAAACGCAAAAATATCCACCTGTTTTTCCTCTGCTACTCTACTCCCGCCTGAATCCGCAGAGCTGTTTCCAGCTGTGGTGGTAACTCCTTTCCCCTGACCTTGGCCCTCCGCAGGATCCCCAAGCAGGCGTTCCTGCTCAAATAATATCTTTGGTGCGGTGAGTCCTCCAAAATCTGCGACAAGGAAGATTCTACGGCGGCGCTGGGCGACTCCCCAGTATTGAGCATCCAAGACTCTCCAAGCCAGGCTGAATTGATCTCCCAAAATGGCAGCCCCAGCAGATTCCCAGCGCCCGGTGTCAGGTCGAGGCACATGACAGGTACTGTCCTTGATATGGACAATCTCCTCGATGACCGCCCGGAAATCTTCTCCATTTGCGGAGCTGAATGCTCCAGGGACATTTTCCCAAACGAGGTATCGAGGTCGAATAAAGTCATCTGATACCCCTCGTCTTTCATCCTCTGCTCTCATCTCCTTTACTATGCGTACCTGGTCCATAAACAGACCGGAGCGCTCCCCTGCCAATCCTTTCCGTAATCCGGCTACTGACAAATCCTGACAGGGGCTGCCTCCGCAGATTACATCCACAGGCGGCAATTTTGCTCCATCCAGTTTTGTAATGTCCCCTACATGGATCATATCTGGAAACCGAAGTTTGGTTACCCTCATGGGAAACGGTTCTATCTCACTGGCCCATACCGGCACACCTCCACAGTGAACTGCCGCCAAAGGGAATCCTCCAATCCCGTCAAACAGGCTCCCCAGTGTCATCATCCGCCCATCTCCATTCCCTTTTGTATCGGTACTTCACATAGTTCCCATCCAATCTCCTGTTCGCTGACCCGTCTAAGCGGAATCTGAAGCTGCCTTGCTGCACGGATTTCCTGCTCCATTCCTGAAGACAGTTCACTTCCACACACCCAGACTTCCTCACACACCTTCAAAATCCGAAGCCCCATATCTGTTCCCAGCTTCCTCTCTTCTGGGACTCCATCATCCAGCATCTGCGGATATAGCAGATGGGAGGCAATTGGCGTAACCCCCTGGTTCATGGCATAACGACAGGCTGCCTTTGCAAATGCTACATTCCGCTCAACATCTCCAGAATACGGAGATGCAATATACACCAGTTTGTTGCGTTCCATCCTTCACCGTCCTCTCTACTTAGAAACCACTTGCACAACCGTCCTTGTTAGGTTCATAGCTCCCTGCGCTGCATAGACTGCTCCCATCACATTTGCTTTGGTTCCCGTTTCCAACCCAAACTGCCCCGCAATCCGCGGAATCTCACCTGCCGATAACATAAGTCCCAGACCAAGCAGTGCCTGATCCTTAACGACCATCAGACCTGCGATCAGGACCGTCGCCTGTAAAAATGCGGTCAGGCACAGACCGATTACCTGCTTGCACCAGCCAACAAATCCATCAATATATCCCCTTGGCACACTGAATAAATAAAGGCTCCCTACTGCAATCTGGATCAGAAGGATCCCGCCCCGTTTTAAGTTCGCAAAGAACACTTTGATCACCGCATAACCCATGAGGATCAAGAGAAAGATCATAAAAATCGGGCTGCTGATACTTCCGATTCCACCAAAAACTCCAGATATAGCAGCTTCTTGCCAGGTAGCAGCATCCTGAAGAGACTGCACAATCCCTGCCGCAACTGTCCCAATATCTTCTCCCAATCCTGTAATACCAGCTGTAAAACTCCCCTGAAGTGAAATACTGAGCTTATAAAGCTCCACTGGAACAGTCGTAAACAGGCTGGCTGCCAGGAATCCCTTGATTACATTCAGGGCAGTATCGCGTATGCTTCCCCTGCCATTCTGATATTCAATTCCGCATTCAAAGGCTGCCACTACGATTCCCGTCACATAAAGTGCCCATGCCAGATAATAAAAAAGAAGCACAACAGACTGTACCCAGCTCATTTCGAACAGTTCAGCCCCCATGCTTCCCATCTGCATGAAAAAATCCCCCAGAAATCCAACAATCTGACCATACAGCCAGTCAATGATCTGTCCCAGAACCGTGTCTGCAACAAAATCCCAGATAAACAAGTTTTAACCACCTCCCCTTAACACATCTTCTGTCCCATTTGCATAGCTTCCTCCGGTTCCTGAAACACTTGCAGATAGGTCTTTACCGCTTCACTGAGTACTTTATAATCCTCTTTTCCGGGCTGATATACATACCAGCCGATCTCCTTTCCATAGGACCAGATATGGGGATTTACCCCGTCGCGGAAGTTGGGATTAGTCGTTTTTTTCAGACCCCACACATCTCCAAATTTCACAACCATGCTGTCGATCGTTCCTTCATTCCGATTCAAAAGGGTCACTTTCAATCGGTCATAATGATCCGCAACCATGCCTGTCTGAAAGTTGATTTTGACACGGATCTGATCCGTCAGCCTTCCATAACAACAATTCCCGACAAACCTTGGTTCTGAAAAGCTCGCTCCCGTTCCAAACATTTTTTTTAGTTCCCTTTCAAAAAATGTCATGCTTTCCTCCTCCGACCTATGTGGGTTCTCACGTTCTTCCCCTTCTTTCTTTCCTGCCATTTTTCCTGGTTCCACCTTCTGGCAAATGCTTCCTGTCCATAATGCAACTGTTTCTCCCTCTCTTGTAAGCAGTTCATCCATCCTTCCAATCAGTTTTTCCATATGCGCCTGCCAGTGCTTCCAATCCCGTTCCTGAAACCAGCCGCCCCACAAAACTCCCGACTTCTCCTGCTCTTTTGCACATTTACGGCTGTAAAAAAGAGTTTCCGACAGATATTCCTTTACCCACTGAAGGGATTCTTTCGATGCTGTAAAAGAAGACAGGGAGGAAAACTTCTTATCCCCCCTGATTCCATCCAGTGCAGAAAAATCCTTCTCCTGGAATTTTACAATTAGTTCTGCCACTGCCATTGGGCTTGTATGAGACACCCCTTCTGACACTTCCGGAGGGGCATTCCAAGAATCTGCCTTCAGCCAGGCAAGCATCTGCCGGAGTTCTACATCCCCTTGTTCCGGAAGATGTTTCCGTATGAGACTGATGGCATCTAGTCCAGCATCGGACTCAAACGCAGTAATTCCCCAACATCCCATGATATACCTCCTAAATTCCAAGAATCTGCCAGATATAAAGCGGTGCAGTCAGTGTAAATACCAGACAGGCAAACAGAATTGCCGGTGCTGCCCATTCAAACTGCCCATGTTTCCGATAATCAAAGTATGCCGTTCCCAGTTTTCCAAAAAAGAACACGGCAAGGATCAGATCTATGGCTGGAAATACAACATGATCGACAACTGTTTTGATCTGTTGGGATGCCGTCTGCCAGGTTCCCTCAATCGCCCCGGCCACGTCCCCGGAAGCCGCATATGCCGGCATACAGATTAGGCTTGCGAAAACTGCGGCTGTACAAACAGATGTTATGATTTTCTTTGTTTTCATTAAAATGTTCCTCCTATTCCTGTGTAATTTCCTGCAAAAACTCCCCCTACTCTGGGTTCTGCGGTGCGATGTGCCAGTCACTCCATAGGTTTCCGTCAATGGTAATGGAATCGGTCAGATTCATGGAAAGCATCCCAGCCGGTGTCCAGCAATCCAACAACCATGTATATGGCGTATAGCTTCCATCCGGATACCAAATTGGTGTAAAATGCGTTCTCCTCTCATAGGTACTGTAACCATTTTTCTTAAACTCATGGGTCATATCATAGCCGCCATTCATCCGTTCCAAAAGCCTCCAAAACCTCTCATACTGAAATTCCGGAAAATAAGTCACCGCATTCTGCGCAGATGTCACTGCAGAACTCTGATTGGTGCTGACATGAGTTGTTACCTTTTCCTGGAATCCATAACCGGATTTCATCGTCCTTCCCGTAGCGGTAGGGGACTTTTCATCGGTTGTAATTCTCATATCTGCAGTCAGGCTTGCGGAGTATCGGTCCAGGTCAAACTCCCACCAGCCATGGTCACACCAGTACCCGTCATCATCCTCATCCCCGCTGTGCCATACCCAGTATTCCCTCCACCATGGTCTCCACACACCCCAGGATGCAGAGGTTACTTCTGCATTGGAAGGAACCGAAGGTCTTGTAAACCCGTCATTCCGGTCATCCGCATTGGGATCTGGCGGTGGATTTTCATCCAGATCCACAACCTTGATGTGAAGAGTTCCTTTACTTGTTCCTCCTCCGCCCCGCACACGGACGGTCATCGTCATAGTCTGAGGCTGCTCCGGTGTTGTCCAGCGGATCCAAGCCAGCTGACTGTCGCCGGACGGATAATATACCTCTCCCACCTCGTAGCTTCTTCCTCCTACGGAAAATGTTACGGATACCGGATGATCCGGATCACTCTGTCCTCCGCTTACCTCTACTGCCGTAATCACTTCCGTGTTAGTCCTATACTCATAATCATAGGTCGTGATCTCCGGTTCCTCTGGTGGCACATCCCGAAACCGTACAATGCCAAGTCCCAGGGAACTTTTTATTTCACTGTTGGAACGGATTCCCGATGTAGGACCTCCCCAAGCCGGATATCCCAGATCCGGTGTTTCCAAAAACATAGAAAGTGGTAGATTCTGAAATGCCACTGTTGGAAGGACAGCACGAAGCCCACCACTTAACATCTCATCATAGAGCGCTGCCTCTGTTGCTGTAACTGCAATCAGGGTTCCCTGAAATTTAAGAAAACTGATCGGCTCCAATAAGAGCCTATACTCCCCTCCCACCAGTGTGTCAAAATCCATTCCAGTCAGTCCTGCAATGCTGCGCACCACCTGTTCATCTGTAAAATAACTTTTAATCTGCTCAATGTTTGCCTGCCCCAGACTTTTCGAGCTGATGATTCTGGGTAGAGACTGTGCCGGATTTACATACTCATATGGATTGGTATCAATCATCAAAGCACTTCCTCTGGTATAAGACATTTTACTGACTTTCCCAAAGGAGTAGGCAATATTCGGATGCTTGTTTGTTAAGTCAATCGGTCTTGTTACCGGATCATGGCTCTCTGCCCGAATGACAGTAACCCGCACCCCTTCATTTCCCGGTGACCAGGAATTCTGACTGGTCCCCTGTCCCATACTTCCGCCGCCCCCATCAAGATTTCCGTCCCCTACTGCATAAACCTGGATGGAGAGTATCAAAGACAGTAAGATTGAGACTATGAAAAACACACATTTCTTCTGTTTCAAGTATCCTCCTTTCCAACCACAGGAAGCCTTGTTTCCTTCCCTGGTATCTGGGAAAAGAAAAAACACCACATTGATGTGGTGCTTCTTCTTTCTGTCTTAATCCATAATGCCAATCTTATTCCCGTTTTCATACATATCTTCTGCTGCAGTTCCAGAGCCTCCTCCTCCATGGTTTTCTACCCAGCCGAATCCTGGAACATAGATCTGGTTCCCGGAAGTATCTCCTGCCTGCGGCTGTTCCGGATCTGCTACCGGTTCGGACGGTTTTTCTACCGCTTCATGATCCACGGGAACCGGAGGAGTATCCTGCTTTGTACCATCTGGTTTTTGTGTTGGATCTGTCAGGATCTCCTTGCTTGGCGGTTCTGGTTTAGTTGGTTTTGGTTGGATACTCTGCGTTGTCTGATCAGTCTGTGGCGACCGGCTGTCCACCGCCTGAGTGTCTGTTTCCTGATTTTCTCCGATTCCTGGATGAATCACAAGGCTCTCTTCTTCTCTGGATACTACTTTACTTTCCTCTTCCTTCTTTTCAAAATCTCCAGGATCTACAATCAATTCTGTTTCCGTCTCCCCTGTTCCTGGCAGAACATCTTCACCGGACGGTTTCGGACCAAACTGCATTCCAATGGCAGCGATCAGGCCGATTCCTATGAGCACGCCGCCCAAAATTGCCAGATTCTTTTTCATCTTCTCTGTCAGTTTCATGATTCTGCTCCTCCTTTATCCTGTTTTCTGTTTTGTTATGCACAACATACTATACAATCCTCTCAAAGTCCAGGTCATTCCCTAGAACACCTCTGTATATCCAGCCTGTACCTTCAATGTGATCCACATGGATGGAAGAATCCGGCCGCCAAACCGAACTGGAACCTCCAGTCTAACAATGGCATCTGCCTCAAACCGCTGCGCATGGGCTGGATCTGATGGGGCCAGAGGTGCATTCCGAAGCGTCACTTGCAGGCTATCTATGGCAAACTCCATTGCAGTTCCAGTATCCGCATACTTTACATGCCTGCCGCCAGACAATTGGGTCCCTATGGTTTCATCCAGATAATCATAAATGTCCCCTTCATTCAGATCTTCTTCCCAGCTTCCCTCTCCAAAGGGAACATAGCTGCCAGAATATCCCTCCCTGACTCCATGATACACACCTGCATAATTATCATTGACTGTGGAAATGACAGCATCCTCCACGGCTTCCCGCACACCTGCCGCAATGACTTGAAGCCGGAAATACTCACTAATCCCACACATCAGAATAATCAGCGAAAGAACAATCCCGATGGTCATGGGAAATGAGGAGGCTCGCCTGTCTCTCAGTATCTCTTTCATCCGTTTCCGCAATCCCTCCACCTCATTTCCAGTAAACTTCTGATTTTCCAGCTGCCTGTGCGCGAAGCGTAACCGGAAAAGAAGCAAACTCGCCAAACAGACCGATATTTGTATCCATCGTCAGGGTAACGGTAACCTCTTCATTTAACTGGATTCTTCCATGACTGGACCATAAAATGTCCGGATGAAGCCCTGTTTTTTCCGACAGCACAGCGGCACGGCGGCTTGTCTCTGCACCTACGCGCCCGCTTACCTCTGCTTCACGCACCAGTTCTGTAGCGAAGGTATCCAGCTGCTGTTTCTGAATAAAAACCGGAAGCACACGCATGGCAAGGGCAAGCACCATGACCGCACACAAAACCAGCACGATCACATCCACATATCCTTCGCCCCGTCTTTCTGACAGCGCTCTCCATAAACGATGACTCCTCATCCTCTCCTCCTTCCTGTCTAAAACATTCCTCCAAGGCTCTCCAATGCCACATAGCAGATAATCGCCAAATAAGTCAGCAGAAAACATACCAGCATGACAAAGGAAAAAACACGGATCTTAGGAGGGATTTTCTGTGCCTGTGCTTTTAATCTCTGCAGTTCGATCTGCTTAAAATCATGAGCCAGCATCTGAAAATACACTGTGCTGTCATCCCCTCGAAGGACACCAATCAATCCACGTACCACATCGGACAGCATGGGCGAGTTCAGTCTTGCCTCAAATCGTGTCAGCGCCGCTTCATAATTGGAGGAACGCATATCCGCCAGAAGAATATCTAACTCTCCAGTCAGCGCTGGTCCCGCATTCCCCTTGAATCGCTCCAACATACCGATCACATTACGGCTTGCTTTCAGTTCCTGTTCCATAGTCGCCACCATTCTCGGAAGCTCCCCCTCTATCTCTTCCCGCTTTGCCTTTAAGGTTTCATCCGCTTTCTGGTTTTCCTTAAAGTAAAGAAGTAAGGCCAGCACAACCACAACAGGAACCAGTAGCGGAAAAAGGAACATGCAGGGAATCGCCCCCAAAAGTACTGCGCCTGATTTTACCAGAGCATACGCCTGATACACTTCCGGGGTCATATTCATTCCACTGGCTTTTAACACATTCTGCATCCTGCTTCTCTTATATGCATCCATCCGGATGAAACCAGACAGTCGCACTGCTAGGATCATAAAATAAGTTTCCAATGTCTTTGCCGCTTTCCGCTCCTGTTTTACCGTACCCAGCATGGCCTTCGCCGCACCCATGGTAGGTAACTTTAGAACAGACGCAGTTAAAAAGAAAAGTCCCAGAGCTAAAAACAGCCCGAATAAAAATAACAAGCCTTCCATAGCTACCTCCTGTATTCAATGGGACGGGTCAGTTTCACTACAAAGCCAGCGGATATAAAAATAGCCGCCGCAGTGGCAGCCAGAATACACTGTCCCAGTACCGTATGCATCAGTACATCATACCAGTCCTGATTCAGCAGATACATAAGAGGAATATTGCCTACTACAAACACAACCATAATCATAAACTCTTTTCTTGGTTCTGCGATCATGTATTCCAGTTCTGCGTTCACATTCCGCATATCTGACAGCTTTGATACGATGGGCGGCAGTGTAGTCTTTAAGCTCCGGTCATGCTGGCAGTCACTGACCGCATCGCACCACTCCCGAAACACCTCATTATCAATCCTTCCCCGCAAAATCCGAAGGGCGGCCTGAACATCCGGATTTACCATTTTAATCTGGATAAGAAAATCCTGAAATACTCTGGACACTGGAGGATTTAAATATGCTATATTCTCCTCCACCGCCGTCACAATATCTTCTGTCCTCAGATATGCTGTGGTAATGACCGAAAGCGCCGTTTCCAGTTCTGCAGACACATCCCTTTTATAATGATTGGCAGTCAGTTTCACATACCAGAATGGTAGAAATAAAAAACCCACTGCCATCACCGGAGCTAGGAAAAAATTCCCCAACAAAATAGCAATGGATCCCCCAGCGCAAAACAGTGCCAGAGCAACTGCGCAGATGATGGAAAACCGGTTCCCCCTGCCCGTCATTTGAAGGATGTTCTGTGCTTCCTCCAGTTCCCTGCGCAAAATCCCTGATTTTTTTCTTCCTGATGATTCCCTGATGTCTTCCCGCAGACTTCGTTTTGGATTCAATAGAAATCCAAACAGGCTGTCCGTAAACTCCACTGGCTTCATTCCCAGCAGTAAAAATACACCCACGATCATTCCCGCACACGCCAATAGCTGAATCGCCGTCATTCATTCTCCTCCTCTCTATCCTTTTTTACATTCAAAAGTCCTGCCAGCGTTTCCTGCGGCATTCCATTCTCCATCAGCCGTCTTGCCAGACTGTCCGAGATTGGGTTGATTTGTCTATGGTGCCCCACAATTACAAACTTTCCATCCTCCACCCTGTTTTCCGTAATCTGATATTGAAACAGCGGACGGTATCGTCTGGTTCCATCTGCCAGAATCTCACACTCCATGATTTCCATTAAACGGCGTTCCTTGTTTTCCAGCTGTTTGCAGAAAGCGATGATCGGATAGGCTTCCGTTACAAATCCCATCAGAGTCTCATCACTCATATCCACAGCACGTTTACACAGGGAAACCATGCGGCGGTAAGTTGCCTCACAACTCATGGAATGGATGGTTGTCACAACCGCAACACCGGTTCTGGCAGCCTCCTGTGCCGCATTCGCTTCTGGTCCACGCATTTCTCCTACCACAATAATGTCCGGATTAAAGCGTAGCGCCATATCAAGGAGTGCAATCTGATCTACTCTCTGCCTCTCATTCTCGCTGTCACGGGTCAAGGTGTGAATCACGGAATTGACTACCCTCCCATCCTTTCTGCGTACCAGCGCCAGCTCCCTTGAACCATTCTCAATACTGTAAATACGCTTACCGTCCGGAATTGTGGTCAGAAGCCAGCCTAACAGTGTGGTTTTTCCGGAGCTTGTGGCTCCCGCCACACACACAGAGATTCCATACCGGATGCACTCCGATAAAAAATCCAGCATCTGACTGGTTGCCGTTCCTCCCTTTATAAAGTCCTGTTTCTTCATGCTCTGGGGATTCACAATTCGGATCGAGGCTGCCACCCCGACATCCTCATCAACAAGAGGTGTCTTCAGTACAGCAATACGGATATTTTTACTTAAATGTCCCAGAACGCTTGGACTCGCATCATCCAGCACCATCCCAGACACATGCAACATACGCCGAATGACATTGATGGCATGTTCGGGGCTTTCAAAATGCTCTTTCAATTTTTCTGTCACTCCACCAGAATACTGGACCTCCACATCATCCCAGGCATTTACATCGATCTCCTCGATTCCTTCCCCGTAGATGTACTTTGTGAGAAAACCGAACTCTGCCATTTCTGAATAAATCGCATCAATCAGCTCATCCGTGGTTTTTCCCGGTACTTGTATACGGTTATCCTGAATATACTTCCCGGCAAATCGGCGAATCTGTGCTTTTATTTCTTCGTTTCCATCTCCGGTTACCAGATTACTGTATTCTTTGGAAAGATACGCCTGTATCTCCTGCAGCACGGACTGAAAGTCACGCCCTTCATCCTCTGATGCAAAAAACAGGTCATGGGTACGGAGAGAACGACCTCCCGTTTTTTGAGTACACAAAGGAGCCTCTATGTCCTCCTCTTCTGACCAGATATCCTCCTTTCCATGCATCTGTCCTTCACAAGCCTGTTCCGACAGGCTATCATTTTGGAAGTTTTCTTCTGTCCCCTCCCCTCCATCCAAGCCATCCAAAGAAGCCTCCGTTTCCATGATCTCCTCCGGAAGATGTCCAGAATCCTGTCGTGTTTCTTCCCGAACAGCTTCGGGAAAACCCGCAGAAAACGCGGCTTTGCTGCGTCTTTCCCCTAACATCCGAACACCTCCTTTGTGATTGCTTCCATGGTTTTTCTAAACCCCTTACTGTCCTTTAGCACCAGTTCTTTCAGAAGGTTCCCTTCCAGAACCTGTGCCTTTACTTCCTCGGAATGAGGGATCTGGAATGCCACATTGCCGAGCACCCGTTCAATGTGTTCGCTGGCCTCATTGGGATATACATTGCTGGCCACTTTATACTGCTTTTCTGCATCCCACTGACTGTCCTTAAGAAGCGGAAGCTGACTGGAAAGATAACTGATGGATTTCAGATCACAGTTTACCAGCCGCAGCACTGCATCCGCCTCCATCAAGGCAATGGCCGAAAGAATGTCATTGGCAATACAGCTTCCACAATCAACGATGATATAGGGAGCGATCTTTCTCAAACACTGCAGTAATTCCTCTGCCTGTGTCCGCTCGTAAGGTGGATATGTGTATTCATTTTCCCCCTTCCTCATTCCAAGGATCGTTAGATGGCGTATTTTTTTATGAGTAATACAGTTATGGCGTACCAACGATTCCGACACATGGGTTGCTGCCAGAACACTCCCCAGAGAATGCTCCTCGTCCAGGTCTCCCGGAGGACAGATACAGGGAAGCATCGGTGTATTCATATCACACAGAAGGAGAGCCACATCCTTCTTCTGCATGGCAAGACGCGCCGCCAGCTTCACTGCTGTCGTGGTTTTACCAGATCCAGGACTTCCCCAGACTGCCAGCATTTGATTCTCATTTTCCGGTTCCCAGTCAGGAGCGCTGTCCCCGGCTCCCCTGCTGAAAATACTGTTTTTCAGAAAATTCAAGGCTTACTCCACCTCGCTTTCCTCTGTTTCGCCCTGTTCGGACTCCTCCTGCTCCTCTGCTTTGGTTTCCTCTGGCTCCTTATCAGAATGATCCGGCGCCTCGTTTTCTTCCGCTTCTCCTTCCATATCTTCTGGAGGATACAGTTCCGTTAATATCTGGTTTTGCGCTTCCAAAAACTGCCCTGCACTCTTTTCATCCCCACGATACACCAGAGACAAATGCAGTTTTCCATCTGCCTCCAGCTCTGCCAGAACCATTGACTGCTCTGGCGTTACCAGCAAGGTAACGGTTCCAGGCAGCTCACGATCCGCTCCATCTTCCAGTTCTTCTCCCGTATTTGCGTCATATCCGCTGTTTGCAGTCACAGCAATGACCTCCACATACTGAAGCTCCGCAGGAATTACCGTTTTTCCCTGCTTTCTATAATCTGGAGCTATAACTGACACAATATCGCCGCTCTTTAGCTTTCCAGACAATCCATTGGCAAATGCCTTAACCGTAACAGAGATTGCCTGCTTTTCTCCTGTCAGATGATAGAGATAGGCATTTTCTGCCGCCGGCTCTTCTGCAATCTTGGATGTCAGGATGTAATCTCCTGGCGCCAAATCTGCAGATGCAAATGCCCCAACCACAGTATCCGAATGTTTTACTACATCATCTGGCAGGTTATAACTGCCAACCTCTATGGTCTTTACCATGTCAGAAGTAATTTCTTCTCCCACTGAAATTGGTTTTACTACACGGACAATTTCCGTCTTTTCACTCATAGCCTTATTAAACAATGGTGTAACTGCAAAGCAGATGATCAAAGACAGCACGATGCAAAGCACACCAAGTACAGTCCTGTTTTTCAAAAATCGCATTTCATCTCCTCCAACTCTTTTCCTTATTTTGGTTCCTTTTTAACCAGTGTTCCACTGACTGCTGTCTACCTATTTTCTGTTGTGGTATATGATGGCCGCAATCATTGTAAGCGGCACTGCAACACAAACCATGATCCATAATTTCTTCTTCATATCATCCATCCTCCTAATCTCATACAATAAACGGCTGCCGCTCCTCCTGCCAGAAACGGTCCCACAGGAAATGCTTCTTTAGCTCGTTTTCCCTTGAACCGATTCCACAGGCAGACCATACAACCATACATCACAAATCCTGTCAGTCCTAAACAGGAAGCAGTCAGACTTGCAGGAAGTCCCAGTACCAAGCCGGTTGCTCCTGCCAGCTTGATATCACCGCCGCCAATTCCTCCTTCCCTCTTGCAAAATAATGCAACTATGAGGTATGGCACTGCCCCTAAAGCTCCAAACAGCTGTCTGGGTGCAAAGTTCAGAAAGGAAAGCAGGGCAATCCCTGCCTGGAATCGGTCCGGAATAATCCGGTACCGAAGATCCCAGGCAGAAACCGCAATAAGCAGCGAGAAAAAAAGCACTGCCTGTACTGCCTGAAGCAGCGATATCCTGATCTCCATATCAACCGCTATAGTCAAACATTTCCTGCACCCTGCGTACCAGTGTAGGAAGTACGGTATCATTAAACAGTGCATAAAGACCTGCCAGAAGCAGTGCTCCCAGCACAACTGCGATCAGGATCTTAATGGCTGTGTCCACATATCCCTCACCAGACGTATCCTGAAGCTTGTTTTTTACATTCCACATATGCATAACCATTGCATTTCGATAATTTACCAGCTGTTTTTTAATATTCTTCATTTGATCTCCTCCATTGATTTTCTGTTTTTGTTCTCTGTACCCCTTAAATCAGACCATGTTCTGCCCTGGATTTTGAGGGGGTGCTGTCTGTAAGGTAGATGCCTGTGCCATGGACAGTGCCTCTCCATACGCTCCCAATACCGCTTGTTTCAGCTCGTTGCGGAATTCCTCCGTCACAGGAAAACAGATATCCTTGTATCCATCCTGTGTTTTCCGGCTGGGCATAGACATAAAAAGCCCATCCTTACCTCCCTCGACGATTTTGATTCCCCGGACGGCAAAACACCCGGCGATTGTGGCGGATGCATAGGCTCTGATCCCGCCCTGTACTCCTGGTGGATACATAGATGTAATCCGAACGTCTAAATCTGGCATACTGATTCTTCCTCCTTTGTTTTTTTCTGCTCATAAACCGTTCCTTTCTGGATCTATTTCAGTCAAGCAGACAACCAAAACTGCCTGCTAAAACTGCATGGTGTGTATGAATTCCTCCGCCGGTTGCGACTCTGTAAAATCAATTCTCTTAAAGTCATAGCGATCCACATAAAAAAAGGAACTCCCTATTTCATCATAGAGTTCCAGCACATCACTAATGGATAGCCCATGACCTGTATAACCGGACGGCGGATGATACCGGAATTTATCATAGAGTTCTTCCAGGTCATTGGTGTCAGATGCCCCTTCATAGACTTTGATATAAAAATCCGGCTTGGGGGAGCCATATTGCTGCTCCATCTGGGAAAGTGCAAGGAACTTCATATGCACATCCACATCTCCTCTCAGTTGCCAGATGCGTACATCTTTTAACCCCTTTGCCGCTTCCATATCTTCCTGGCTATTTGCCAATCGGTCGTAGATCCCGTCCTGCCACTGAATTTTTTGGATATTCCTCTGCTTACGCAGGAAGCTTTCTAATGCTTCATTCTGAAACATGGGATCCACTACTGCACATCCTTCCGTCACACGACCTACCCGGTTCCCATAATACCGAATCACTCCATTTTCAATCTGAATCTGCTTCATTTCCCTTCCCTCATTTCTAAATCATCTCCATCCCCCCGTCCTTCTGTGCCTGTTGAAACTGTTCCAGACTCTGCACATCGGGAAAGATCATCCTTCCCTCTAACATTTCCAGTACGGCAAAATCATCCCTGTCGCAGATCAAAATCCGATACTGGTAGTCCTTCTGCATCATTACATAGCTCCATACTTCCTCTGGATTTGCCAGCCATACCCCTGACGCATAGCGTCCATCCGGCAGAAAACTGTATCCAGAATATTCTGGGGAATGTCCATGTAAATCCAGCGCCCCAAATGGACGGATCTGGGAGAGCTGGAGCCGTTCCTTTTCCCCCAACAGTTCTGGCCGCAGCACACCAACCACATCCCTGTTCCAGCAGTGCCATGCCTCCCCAGTAGATAAGGAAACCAGATGGGCAATGGAATGTCTGGGATTTTCTGTTTTCTGGATATTCGTACAGAAAAAAAGCTGCCCCGTGTAATGCTCTGGTAATACCTTTGAGGGAAGAACCACCACCCGGTTCTGGATAGATGCCTCCTTTTCTGTCTGCATACAATCCTTTTCTGTGAATTCCTGCATGATCTTACCACTCCTTTTTCTGCAGCAGTCTGCTCAGTTCTCCGATCAGATCCAGTCGGAGGCTGTCCGGCATAAACTGAAATGCAGTACGAACATATGCCTCCACTGCCTCCGGAGACTGATCTCCCACCTCGATAACCTCTACCTTCCGGACTGTAATTTTTCCACCCGCCATTCCCAGACAAACAATATCCCCATACTCCAGCTTTGCCGCTTCCCTCATAGATTTTGGAATCAGGACACGTCCCTTTCCATCCACTAAACGATACATCGGTTTACTCATCTGGTCCTTTTCTCCTTTCCCATCAATGCCTCCACTTCATTGGGTTCAATCCCCAGCTCATCGAACACCTTCAGATAGGGTTTGCAAACCGTCTGTACCGGAGCCTCAATACCAATCAGAATCACTCCGGGGACTGTTTCTATCATCAAATCACAATCAAGCGGAATCCCAGCCGTCAGTAACAGTTCACTAGGCACAGAAAGGACACCGTTTTCCTTTTTTTGCACCATTGTTTTTCTCTTGTTTTCTGTTCTCATAGCACCTCTCTTTCCGGACAGATTTCTTCCCGGATCTCATAATGATCCGTTTCTCCATCTCCCCACATTCCAAATAGATCCAGCTGTCTTGGTTTTGACCGCTCCCTCTCACCAGGATCATAATTGGTAATAATGACCTCTGGAAACTCACAACCGCCCTCATACCTCTGGGCCAGGTTATTGATGCGGGTAACGGCTGTAATAAAATATCCTGCATACAGTTCCCGGATGAAATCGCAGTCATTGTAGCTGACCATCCACTTCCCCCTGCTCCCTGTCAGAGTGTCTCGGAGCCGTTTGTGATCCTCTTTTCGGAATACCACTGCATAATGACCTTCCGTCTCATAATAGGGCGGATCGCAATAAAAAAAGGCACTATCCCGGTCATACTGCCGAATCAGTGCCTCAAAGTCTTTATTTTCTATTACGGTATCTGCCAGCCTGCGGGATGCCTGCCAAATGGTGTCAAAGCAGTTCCTCACATCAAACGGACGGCAGCCAAAGGACGTGCAGCCACTTCCATAGCTGTACCGGATCAGTTTAAAAAATGCAGCCGCCCGTTTTACATCGGTTACCTCTGCATTTTCCAGCAGGATTTTTTTCACTTCCTCATAATCCGGCGGCATCAGATGCTTCTCTGCCAGCTCCAGCTCCTCAATTAAAAATCGGGTATCCGGTTCCTGCTTTTCAATAAAATTACGGATTACTGTAAATTCATCCCTGCTGTTTAACGGAAGAAATCCGAGTTCCTTAAGGAATGCCCCCGTGCGGTTCTTGACGCAATAAAACAGGTTTGCCAAGTTAGAGTTATAATCATTATAAATCTCCATACACCGGTCATCTGGTGGTTTTCCAAACAGTACCCAACCACCTCCGCCGAACACCTCAATGTACCGGTCATAACTTGCAGGAAACATCGTGTAAATCAGGCTGCGGAGTGCTTTCTTTCCGCCAACCCATGAAATAAAACTGTTGATTCTGCATCCCTCCTAACATCCGCAATACTCGTGAAACATATAACTGAGTCCTACGAAAATACCGGTGACATCCCAGGTTCAAAGTCCAGCTTCTCTGCCTGTTCTACTGCCTTTTCCAGTCTTTGGGCTTCCCTATCAAATCGGTAAACAAAATTCCCCAGCCTTTCCTGTGGATCTACGGCTTCCGCATTTACTGCCTCTACCATCGCATTCAGTTCTCTTACGCTCATATTCTCTGTTTCTTTTAGAATAATCGTTTCATGAATCGATGACGGAATCACGATTAAATCTGATCCCAGCTTTTCTGCAATAAGAGACATTACCTCTTCATCACACATATAAACCGCCCCATTGACCCGATTTGAATTCGTCAGAACATACATCATTGCATTAGGATCCACATCCTCTAAATGTTCCAAACCACCAGCCTTTATATCTCCCGATTCATCAAAATACATTTTTGCCAACATATCCTGTAATTCCAAAAAACAGGGAGGATTGCTCTGCTTCATGTTTTCCCAGGCATCCCGTTTTAATTGCTCCTCGCTGACTCCCAGACACTTCAGCCTGTCATAATTGATAATGGCACCCCCGCTATTTTCTCCGTCAACCAACACACAAAAACCATAAACCAGTGCCAAATTCTCTCGTATTTCATGAGGACAGTTTTCCAGAAAATTAGCATTTTCCTGTGCATTACGGACATAGACGGTCAGCCCCTTCTTTATGGTTTCATAATCCCATTCTCTACTGGAAATGCCATCTATACTTATTTTAGTTTCCTGACACTTCTGATAATCCTGAGCGATTTTCTGCCACACATCTTCAAGCTTGTTTCCGTTCTCAAGTTCCTGATAATATGGTTCCAGATATAAAAGTGGAACGGATGTGTACCTTTTGCCACCTGACAGATATACTCCTTGTAATCTGATGTTGTTATTTTTTAACACCTCCCTGATTTTCACTTTCCTTTCCTGAAAAGAGTCCGGGAAAAATCGTTTTAAATTCTTTTCTGTCAATTTCAAAAACTCTTCATAGGTCATTTTCTACTCTCCTTCGCACTCATTCTTATTAATTTCCACCACTCGATCACAACACAATTCCAGCTCTTCCCTTACTGCATTTTCATTCCCTGCTCTGTGTTCTGCTGTGCCTGTATTAGAAAATCTTCATTGCGGGTAATCATTCCATAGGCTGTCTGAACACTTTCCAACAGCCCAAGCTGACGTTCCCCATATCCTTGAAAGTCAAATGTAGCAAATGCTGGATCATCAATATTAATCTCCAATTCACGAAACAGATACCTTGTATACGCAGCCATGGAATACATCTGTGGATCATAGGAATAACAATCCAGATTTTCCGCAATGTGAAGAGCCTGTTCCAGGCTATCGCATTGCTCTAGCTCCAAAGCTGCCTCGAATTTGCAAAGCGTTCTATCATCAGTAAATTCCTGAATCCGTCTTGCCAGTTCATTCAGCGTCTCAATGTCATCTGTCTGCTTAACGGATAATCCTTGCACTGTGCTGATGCTCTCCGCAATGATACAGTCATCAAAAGTTCTCTCATTTAATCTGTTCAGCACCCACTGAAATCCCAAATCTGTAGTTGGAAGCTCCAGCCAGGTTCCCTGTTCTTCCGGATATTGAGATCCGACCAGACGAAGAGAAAAAATCCCTCCAGCCACTCCGTCAATATCGGGAAGGTGAATTCCATCATAAATATCTTGATAGGAAAGAGCATTCTCAAATACATAACCTTTTGAGGTAAATATGCCCACTTCTTCCTTGCGCTGATCCATCCCCACTCTTTGCGGATCCAGTAATTTTCTTACATCCACTTCAAAAATATGGATCCAGTCCAATCTATCTTCTTCTAAGCAGAATTCTCCCAACATCCTGTCATTTATAATACCAGGGCGGAATTCAAAGCACTTCAGGTTATAACAAAGATTGAGTAAATCTTTTATCCCAACTGGAGCATCCGTATTTTTTTCCTGACGCATCTGAATGGCTGCTTCATAAGTTTCCAGCTGAATGGAATCCATATGAGCAACCAGACAGGCTAATACATTGACTTCTTCCAAAGTAACAGCTTTTGCCTTTTCCAATACACTTGTAAGAAAAGATGGCCATTCCCCCAGAAGTTCAATCTGGTAAGGCTCATTTTCATGAATAAAAGCTCTCATCTTTGCATCCTTCAAAAAAGCGGGTTCTGCTGGAAGCCTCAGCTTCGCCCCTTGATAACTCCGCTCTAGGAAATATGCTTCTGAATAAATGGCAACATCCAGGGCTGGTTTTAATGTATGCGCCGTCCCTTTCAAAACCTCTTCCGGACATACAAAGTAATCCAGTCCCTCATTTCCAAGAAAAACCGTAAGTTCTCCATCTGGTACCAGGATCCTTGTCTCTTGCATTTCTCTGATAAAGCCTCCAGCAGCAATCATCTCCCATGTTTCTGCTAAACTCTGAACCTCCTCATGTGTCAGTTTATCCTGTGAGTCTGCCTGCAGTACACTCCATAATCTTCCCCCATAAGCTTCCAGATCCAGTGACAGACTAACCGGCTTATGCAGCCTTATTTCATTATTAAAGTATGTCATCAATTTCTGATTTCTTTTTCCCAATAATCCTACATCTTCCATATGGTCGCGTATAAAAGACGAATAGTTTTCCATCTCATAAGCGGTCAGATGAGTACCTTCCTCTGTACTATTCAGAGGATATATCTCTCCTTCTATGGGACTGAACAATCGAAGGGTATAAAATTCTCCATCATAATGCTCCAAAAACAATCCCTCCTTTCTGAACGACTGGTTCCTGCTCTTCTCCTTTCAAACCTTCTTCTGTGGTCAGAAAGAATTCATCTCCACTGTTCCAAAAGCTGACATACAGTTCTCCCTCTGGAATTTTGATTCCCCGCTGTTCAAAGCCTTCTCCCCACCCATCACTTTCCTGACCTTCCCAGTACTCCTTTACTGCTTCAATCTCCCTTTCAGAAAGCTGGTTAAGACTTTCTACTTCCAGAACTCCCCATAGTTCCCCCCGCCAGACTTCCACGGTAGGCTTCATACTGTAAATTTTCTCTTCTAACTTTGGATCATCCAGATAGACCGCCAGCCCCCTATCTCCTTCTTCCTCAAGATTTTCCTCTGCAATCCGTTTCAGGATCTCCGTCTCATAGCTGCACAACTCAGCTGGAAATACCTCCTCGCCGTATTCCTCCAAGTTTCCCCAGTCATCTTTTGCATACATGGTAGCTATCAGAGGACTGAAAAACCGAAGTACAGAACGCTCCGTTGTTTTTTCACTGATGCTGTCCGATTTTACTCCTGTCAATACTTCTTTCCTCCTCTCGTAAAACTCTGCTTCCATGCCTGCGAATCATACAGGCCGTCATAATCCATTCAAATGCTCGGTCGCTCACCAGCTCTGGATCTGTAAGTTCTGATAAACGAATATGACTGCTTCCCTGATACAGATCCCTTGCCATATGAAACAAAACGTAGCCATCCAAATCAACACCATGGATATGGATTTTGGAAAAATGAATCCCCTCCTGGTCAATTGCCGCTAAAGCTCTGCTACACAAAAATCGATCTGCGGAAAGAAGATAGACCGCAGAACAGGTCGCTGCTTCTTCAATGGCTCTGTTACACTTCTCTCCCATAGCCAAAAACCGTTCTCTATGACCATTTTGAAAAAAGCACGGATTTCTTCTCCCTGTCAGACGGCACACGCGGCTTACAAAGGTGCTGACAGCCACTTCCTCTGCCAACACCTCCAGAAGCTCATAAAACGGGACACAATCGGTAACACGGCGTTCACACGGGCTTCTCTGATTTTCCAGACAACCAGAAAGGTGACTGATAACCATTCCGCTCCTTCTTGGACGAAATCCTGGTATATGCTGCATTTCCTTTTCCAGTCCAGCATAACGTGTATCACTCATAAATCGAATCATTGTCTCCTACCTCCTCAATATCTCAATTTCTTCTACCCTAATGTCATTCCTCCATATCCTTGTTCTTTTGATTCTGATAATGTTTCAACCGCCTCCTCCCTTGTACGAAACATTCTCCACGGTGAAACTCGATGATAAAGTCCAGTATGACTTCGTACTCCAAAATACCTCCCGTCATAACTCTCTACCGTATATTCGCAGGTACTTTTTTTGTTTTGTTTGTGATCATCACACAGGTATCTCCCTTATTCCATCCATAAGGAAAGCCCGAATCTTCTTTTAGCTTTTTTTCATCCATTTTCTTCAATTACCACACTCCCCTTTTCTTTGAACTTTTTAACGCCAAAAAGCCAACCATGTTCTAGTAAATAAAACATGATTGGCTCACCTGCTTCTAAATATATAAATACCAGTTATCCCCTTAAATCTTTTTCTCCTTATGATTTATCCACAAGGTTGTCCAGACTTACCTTTTAAGATCACACCTAAAGCGACAATACGAGTACAGATTCCAGATGTTGGCTAATATTGGATAATCTTTTCGATACTTGAACTTTGTTCTATACCTTATATTTTGTCTGGTGCACCAGCAATGAATATCCTTCATCATCATCGAATCTCCCATACCTATACGCTCGCCTAATATATTAATCTTATACTCATCCATCTCTGTTTTCGCAAATAAATAGAACCATACATTATAATATCTGATTCTATACACCTTGCAATCATCACTGTACTTCATACACACTCCTGTTTATACTGTTTCTCTATTTCCACTATTTCCACTGTATCTACATAATATATAGCGTGAATTAGGGGGTAAATATTCCCACCAGTATCAATACCAGCTCTATGACACCTACCCCCTGCTCATCTCTCATAAGCTCTTCTGCTCTTTTTCTCATATCCATCCTCATTCCTCCTCTTCTTTCATGCTTCAATCCGTGCGCAGCAATGGATGAAAATCTTTTCCCCAGCCTGCTAAGCGTACAGCGTCTAACGGAATTCCATAAGCGCCGGAACCGCGATCATGACCATTACCACTGCCAAAAGCATAAACAGCGGCGCCAGCAGCCTGGTACCCGCCTCCTCTCCCAGCCTGCGGGCCTGGTGCTTGCGCAGTTCAAAGGCGTCTGTCATTTCCAGCTTCAGAGCCTCTCTCAGGTTCTTAGAGCCGTTTTTCCGGCTTTGCTCCAGCAGGCCGCTTAATTTCATATATTGCTGGAGGCCGCACCGCCTTCCAAATTCCGAAAATGCACGTCCTTCCGGGACGCCCGTCCTCATCTGGCAGCTGGCAGCGTACATTTCCTCGTACGCATACCGCTTGGGACGTTTTCCCGCCTCTGCCCTTCTGTGATAATCCTCTGAGACCCTGTCCCAGGCTGTCCGTATACTCATCCCTGCTCCCAGAAAGATCACAAGCTTTGAGACCACCTCCGAATAGTCTAACAGCATCTGGCGCATTCTGGCCTCCTTCTTCCTGCGCCCGTCCTCCTTTTCCTTTATACTCACAGCCAGGGCGGCAAACACGCCCAGAAGGGCCAAGCTCCAAAAGGGGGAGCCCTCACTGCTGCGGTAGGATATGTCCCGGCCTTCAAATGCAGACGGGAGCTGAAACTGCGCTTCTGTTCTCTGCCGGCTTTCCTCCTCTTTCATATAGGCTAAAAATGCCTCTCTCTGCCGCTCCTCCTCTGTTAAAAGCGGCGGCAGAAGCCGCACCGGGATCTCAAATTCCTCCGGCCAGTTTCCCTCCGAGAGCCTCAGACTTAAAAACACCTCTGCCCCGGACTCCTCCAGTCCTTCCGAATGAACCGTCCCAAAGGAGTCGATCAGCTCCGGCTCCTCTGACCTCCATTTCAGTCCTACTCCATACTGCTCCAACGAGGTAACAAGCTCCAGATCACTTCTCACCTCGTTCAATGAGGGATTTTCCTTCAAAATATACTGCGGCAGCTCCTCCAATATCCTCTCATATACCTGATGGGCCTCCTCCCTGGTATAAGAACGCTCCTCAAGGGTAAGCTTGAGAGGGATCTCCTCCTCCAAAATCCCCTCTGCCACCAGCTCATAGGATATCTGGCCCTGTCCATAGGAATTGCGCTCCAGCACATTTCCATTTTCCCCAAGGCTTCCCTTGACATAAGTCCAATGGGCCCCTATTCCCAACACCAGCCCTGCGGCCAGGCAGGCTGCCTGCTTTCTGTACCTTCTGCCACCGGTTTTCCCTGTTTGCATTTCCATCATCACACCTCAATATCCAAAATATGGCCCGCCAGCAGCACTGCCGCCACATACATTCCCAGACATACTGTCATGATGGCCCGCCCGGCCAAAGACCCATACATCATCCGAAAGAAGCCCGGAGATGTCACATCGATATACAGCACGATCCCAAAGGGAATGCTGTTCATGATCTTCTGCTCCAGCATCCTGGAGGCTGTCATGGTGTGGATCTCCTCCTGGACCTGTATCTTGTCCCGGATGATCCCTGCCGTGTGGCTGATAATATCCACCAGCTCCCCTCCGCTCCGCTTGGCAGCTGCAAATACCTGGGCAAAGTTGTCTGCGTCTGCGATACCGCTGCGCTCTCCAAAATCAGCCAGGAGAAGCTCTGCCGGGCGGTTCATCCTCACTCCTGCCGCCAGCAGGCGGAACTCCTCCGTGATCATGGCCTTTTCGCCATACAGGATACCCAGCTCCTCCACACTTCCTGCAAGGCTGTTTTCCAGGGAATACCCGGCGCTCAAGAAAGAGGAAAGGACTAAAATGCCCTCCTTAAACTGTATGGTAAGTCTTCTCAGCCGCTCCTTTTTCAGCTCCTTCTTTTTATAAAGGGGATAGCAGAGCCCCAGAGGGAGCATCACTGCAAATGCGATCCAGCTTCGGTAAAAGGTATAGGCCGCCAGTCCGCTGACAGCTGCTCCCTGTGCCCCATACAGCGCCCACTCCCTGACAGAAAGGCGGTAGATCTCATACCGTTCTAAGCTTTTCCCTGCTTTTAAGCTCCCCTGTCTTTTTGAGGCAGCCTTCCTCCCTGTCATATTCATAGAGCGTTTCCAGCTCCACCGTCCCATCGCGTACTCCTCCTATCTCCACAATAGACAGCACTCTTCTGCTGCCGTCCTTCAGCCTTCCCAGGTGCACCATCACATCCAGCGCCGATGCGATCTGCCTGCGTATGGCATCTAAGGGAAGGCTTGCCGCCATCAGCACCATGGTCTCCAGCCTGCTGATCATATCCGCCGGGCTGTTCCCATGGCCTGTGGACAGGGAGCCCGGATGTCCTGTATTCATGGCCTGGAGCATATCGAGAGTCTCCTTCCCCCTGACCTCTCCCACGATGATCCGGTCCGGGTTCATGCGGAGAGATGCCCGTATCAGCTGGCTTATGGTGATCTCTCCCTCTCCCTCCGTGTTCGCATTCCTGGTCTCTAACCGCACCAGGTTTGGCACCTGGGTGATCTGAAGCTCCGCGGAATCCTCGATTGTGATCACCCGCTCCTCCTGGGGGATAAAGGAGGACAGGGCATTTAAAAATGTGGTCTTCCCGGAGTTGGTCCCGCCGCTTATAAACAGGTTGTACCTGGCCTCCACCAGCTGTTCCAGAAACAGGGCTGCCTCCTCTGTCAGCGCGTTTCCCTGTATCAGCCTTTCCATGGTAATAGGAACCGGGAACTTACGGATCGTCATTACCGGGCCGTCAAGGGCCACGGGCGGAAGCACGATATGTACTCGTGAGCCATCCTCCAGCCTGGCATCTGCGATGGGAGTTGACACGTTCACCACCCGGTTCACCCGCCCTACAATCTGCTGGATAATGTCCTCCAGCTGCTCTGGCTTTTCAAAGCCCCTGTCCCACAGCTCTGCCGTGCCATCCCTTTCTATAAATATTTTCCCGGCCCCATTTACCATGATCTCTGTCACATGCTCATCATCCAAAAGCTCCTGCAGGATATCCAGCCTGCGGAAGCTGTCATAGAGACTGTTCCTCAGCCACAGACGTTCCTTTAAGGGAAGGTAGATCTGCTGCCCCTTCTGCCCGATAGCCCGGTCAATGGCCGCAAACAGTTCCTCGTCCTCCATATGGCGCCTGTCCTGTATCTCCTCCATGACCTCGCTGCGAAGCTGGGCCCGAATCCCTGCTCCTGCAGCCCTGATCCCCACTGCCCCGATTCCGGCTGTCCCCGTTTCTGCTGCCCCCATTCCTGGCTTTTCCTCTCCGGTCATCTGCCTTCCATACCTCCCCCATCGCTTCCCAAAAGGCGCCTCACATAATCTCCCAGCTCTCCCCAGAGAAGCTGCTCCATATATCCCTCTCTCCTGTGATAAACCTTAGGAGCAGGGAGCTTCAGCTTCTGGATCTTCTCCCGTATGCGTCCTCCGTCGGCAATGGACAAATATTCCTCAAATTCCTCGATCTTTGCCATGGAAATACAGTCCTCCCTGACAGGCATATAGATCACGTCACAGGCATCCAGAAGCGCCGGGGCTCCCCGCCCGGTCTGCCCCAGATCTACTACCAGCCTGTCATATCCGCTCTCCCTGGCGATCTTCCCGATAAGCAGTGCCAGATCCTCTGCCAGTACCTCATTCAGATCCTCCCCATACCGCACCGGAGGAATATAATCAAGGCTTCCCCAGGTATAAACCATGGACTTTAATTTCATCCAATGAAACGTCCCCTGCCGGTACAGATAGAGCACATCGGACAGATCTGTCTGGTATTCGCCGCAGACCAGCCTGGAAAAACCGGAATAGGCTTCCAGATTCAGGTAAAGCACAGACATATTTTTCGACAGAACCTGCCCGATGGTCAGCGCCAGGGAGGATTTCATACAGCGGTTCACCGGAGAATAGACCCCATGCACCAGCGCCTTCCGGCCAACAAGTGCAAGGGCAGGCTCTGCCTGCAAACAGCCATAGTTTGCCATCACCTCCCGCATAATACAATCCCCGGACTGATATTTATAGATCGAAGCCCTTTCCGCCCCTGCCTCCTTAAGCTCTCCTTCACACAGAACCATCACATTGTTCGCCTTAAGCTCGGCCGCCTTTTGGACGGCCTTTTCCCCCACCAGAAGGATCTCCACCGGATGCTCCTTCATATACTGCTCCAGCTTCTCAAGGCTTGAAAATGCCATGGCAGTAAAGGGCAGCTTCTCCCTCTGATTTACATAATCCGCCAATTTCTCCGCGTAAACAGGATCCTCATCAAAAACCGCCATCATTTTTACCATATATTCCTGTATGCCTCCCTTCTCTCACATTGTTCCTGCCCTGCCCTCGCAGCAGCTTTTCCGCATTCAGAAACGCTCCTTCCCATCTTTTATCCCATGCTCCTGCCCCAAATTCCCACAACAAACGCTCCTGCGCAAAAACACGTTCCCAGCGGGATTACACAGCTTCGCCCATCCCGGCCGGCCTCATAATATAATGTAATTTCCTTTTCCTGGATCAAACGCCTGATATAGGCAGCTAAATACAGAAATCTTTGACATATGCTGCCATGATGCAGCATTTTCCAGAGAGCCAGAACAGCTCCCAGAACAAATCCAATACCAACAGCCAAGGCCCCTTTTTTCAGGCCCATCCACGCGGCAAGAAAAGCCATCATCTTCACATCTCCGCCGCCAGCCATTCCCGCTGCAAAAAACGGAAATGCCCCGGCCGTCACAACGGCTGCCCTAAGTAAAAATCCCGCTGCCGCAGCCCAGGCCTCCAGCTCCCCAGCCTCTCCTGCAGCCAAAAGCCTGTCCAAAAAGCCTCCCGCCATCCCCAAAAAGAGGATCCTGTTAGGGATCCGGTACTCCCTTGCATCTACCGCTGCAGCCGCTCCCAGGGCAGCCCAAGCCACACATCGAAACAGATTTTGGATACAATTCCCCCTTTCAAAGCCAGCTATGCACTTTTGCTGTTATTCTTTCCTGTCATTGTCTGCCGGAATCCTTTGCCTGAAGCAGGCCTTTGCATTATCCTTGAATCATAGAATGAAAAATAGAAATTTCTGAATGCTCCTTCATTATGAAGGATTTTTCCCGGAAAGTCAAGACTATTTTCGGCAAAAATTGTAACTAGGAGGGTTGACCTCATACACCAATAATGGTAAAATATAAAAGGTTTAAAAATTTAAACCAAAGGAGGGATCGGCACATGACAACAGCACAGGAATTGCAGAAACAGTTTCACATCTGTATGCCCTTATTCATTGCTCTGGGCGATGAGATGCGCCTGTCCATTATTGAGGTTCTGACAGAGGAAGCCATGAAGGGGACACCCTCTTCTGACTCTATTAATTTTGAACGCCATGGTCTGAATGTCAATGAGATCACGCGGCGTACAAGCCTATCCCGGCCAGCGATCTCTCATCATCTGAAGATCCTAAAGGATGCCGGGCTGGTGGGAGTGCGCCAGGAGGGCACGGCCAATTATTACTATCTGACCCTGCGGGAAACAAACCGCACCCTAATGGAGCTGGGATACCGGCTGGAGGAGTTTTTGTATTAGTGCTCCGGCCGCCGGACAATGCATAAAATGACATTTTCCAGATATACTATTTTTATCAATATTTGGGAGATGAACATGATGCTACAATTTTTAAAAGCAGTCCGGGAGACAGCGGCCTCTGCTTCCGGCTTTGCTGCCAGCCTTGCGGCCGGACCCCAGGCAATTGAGCCGGAAACAGAAAGCACTGCAGGCCATGAGCAGAAAAAGGCCGGACGTGCAGCAGCGCTGGCCGATAACGGCGCCAGCGCCATCCAGGCCAGACCTATAAGCAAAAGCCTCCGCCGCGCCGCCAAGCGCGCCAACATACAGCCGGAGCTCCTTCTGCTGCGCGCAGAGATCGAGCGTACACGCTGGGCCATTGACACTGCCCGGAACCACTTCGAACAGGTGGTGGATCCCACCCTGATCGACTGCTATATTTATGAGCTGAATGCAGCCCAGCTGCGATATCAGTTCCTTTTAAGAAAGTTCAAAAGCCAGGAGACCTAAATGCCACCTTGCCGGTCTCCCGGCACACAAAACTATACAAGATTGCGAGGATGACACATCATGAGTACCTGGTATGAAAAGGGAGTATTTTATCACATGTATCCCCTGGGGATGACGGGAGCCCCTAAACACAATGACACTGAAACCGTAGTCAACCGCTTTGAGAGCCTGAACCTATGGATTCCCCACATCCGTTCCCTGGGCTGCAATGCCATCTACATAGGGCCATTGTTTGAATCCACCAGCCATGGCTACGATACAAGGGATTATAAGCTGGTTGACAGGCGTCTGGGCGACAATGACTCCTTTAAAACATTCGTCTCCCTCTGCCACGAAAGCGGCATCAAGGTCGTGGTGGACGGCGTGTTCAACCACACTGGCCGTGAATTTTTTGCTTTTCAGGATATACGTGAAAAGAGATGGGATTCTCCCTACAAGGACTGGTACAAGGGTGTAAATTTTGACTGGCAGAGTCCCTGCGGTGATCCCTTTGGATACGAGGTCTGGCAGGGACATTTTGAGCTGCCCTGCCTGAACCTGTACAATCCGGCAGTAAAGCAGTACCTTTTTGACGTTATCCGCTTCTGGGTACAGGAATTTGACATTGACGGCATCCGTCTTGACTGTGCCAATGTGCTGGAATTTGGTTTCATGAAGGAGCTGCGCAGGGAGACTGCTTCCATGAAGGAGGATTTCTGGCTCATGGGAGAGGTGATCCACGGAGATTACAGCCGCTGGGTAAATCCGGAAATGCTCCACTCCGTCACCAACTATGAACTCCACAAGAGCATTTACTCCGGCTTTAATGACCATAACTTCTTTGAGATCGCCCACAATGTACGCCGTTTAGAGGCCATAGGACGGCAGCTCTACACCTTTGTGGACAATCATGATGAGGACAGGATCGCAAGCAAATTAAAGAAGAAGGAGCATCTCTTCCCTGTCTACCTCTGCCTCATGACTCTGCCCGGCATTCCTTCTATTTATTATGGGGGTGAATGGGGTGTGGAGGGAAGGCGCACCCGCACAAGCGATGATGATCTCCGTCCTGCCATTTCCATCGCGGAAAAGGATAAGCTCCACTGTGAGCTCACGGACTGGATCTCCCGCCTGGGACGCATCCATGAGGAAGAGGAAGCACTTCATACAGGCCGCTACCAGGAGCTGCTCCTTACCAACCGACAGTATGCATATGCCCGGCACGGCAAGAACAGCGTGATCATAGCTGCTGTCAACAATGATGACAAGGAAGCAGAGCTTTGGATCCCTGTACCTGTACAGGCCAGGGAAGCTGTTTTGCTTTTAGAAGAATCGAAAGAGTCTCTTCCTATTATAGATGGAAAGATCCACATTAAAATAAAGGGCAACTGGGGAGCTGTCCTTATGATCAAGGGGGAAAACTGATATGCCAGCAAAAAAACAACCGACAGGGACAAGCGGGAAGCGCACACGCAGCACATCAACAGCCAGCAAAACATCACCGGTCAAAAAGGCTCATAAAGCTACGGGCTTTATCACGGACCTGGACTGCTATCTTTTTGGAGCAGGCACTCATTACGATATCTACCAGAAGCTGGGCGCCCATCCCAAAACCTACAGAGGAAAAGACGGCATCTACTTTGCAGTCTGGGCGCCTCACGCAAAGGCCGTCCATCTGGTAGGCGATTTCAACGGATGGAATCCGGAAGCAAACGAAATGTTAAAGATCTCTGAATCCGGCATCTGGGAATACTTTAATCCCGGCATGAAAACCGGAGAGCTTTACAAATTTGCCATCACCACAGAATCCGGCAAGATCCTTTACAAGGCAGACCCCTTTGCCTTCAGCGCAGAATACCGCCCAGGCACAGCCTCCATCACAGCCGATATCGAAGGCTTCAAATGGACAGATGCAGGCTGGATCGAGAAACGCTCCCAGGCTGATGTGCAAAAGCAGCCCATGAGCATTTACGAAGTCCATCTGGGCTCCTGGCGCAAAAAGGACCGCCCGGAAAAGGATGGCTACTATACATACGCAGAGGCTGCCCATGAGCTGGCTGCCTATGTCAAGGAAATGGGCTACACCCATGTGGAGCTTCTCGGAATCGCAGAGCATCCCTTTGACGGCTCCTGGGGCTACCAGGTAACCGGCTATTTTGCTCCCACCTCCCGCTACGGCGCACCAAAGGATTTCATGTACTTTGTGAACTACCTCCACCGCCATGGGATCGGTATCATCCTTGACTGGGTTCCTGCTCATTTCCCAAAGGATGCCCATGGACTGGCTGATTTTGACGGACAGCCTGTATTTGAGTATGCAGATCCCAGAAAAGGCGAGCATCCTGACTGGGGAACAAAAGTATTCGACTATGGCAAGAATGAGGTAAAGGATTTCCTGATCAGCAATGCCCTCTACTGGGTGGAAAAGTACCACGTGGACGGCCTTCGTGTGGATGCCGTGGCTTCCATGCTCTACCTGGATTACGGGCGCAAGGACGGTCAGTGGGTTGCAAACAAATACGGCGGCAACCAGAATCTGGAGGCCATCGAATTTTTTAAGCATCTAAACAGTGTGGTTCAGGGACGCAATCACGGCGCTCTTGTCATTGCCGAAGAATCCACGGCCTGGCCAAAGGTGACAGGAAAGCCGGAGGACGATGGGCTTGGCTTTACCTTTAAGTGGAATATGGGCTGGATGCACGACTTTTTGGAGTACATGAAGCTGGATCCCTATTTCCGCAAATACAACCACAACCGCATGACCTTCGGTCTCACCTACTTTACCAGTGAAAATTATATCCTGGTTCTGTCCCATGATGAGGTGGTCCATTTAAAATGCTCCATGATCAACAAAATGCCGGGACTGGGAGAGGACAAGTTCTCCAACCTAAAGGCCGGCTACACCTTCATGATGGGCCATCCGGGAAAGAAGCTGCTCTTTATGGGACAGGATTTCGGCCAGTGGCATGAATGGGATGAGAAGGTTTCTCTGGACTGGTACCTGGCTGATGAGGACAGCCACAAGGGGCTTCAGAATTATGTGAAGGATCTGCTCCACCTTTACAAAAAATATCCCGCGCTTTACCGGCAGGACAATGACTGGAACGGATTCCAGTGGATCAATGCCAATGACGGCGACCGCAGCATCTTCAGCTTCATCCGCCGTGATGAGACAGGTAAGAAGAATCTGCTCTTTGTCATCAACTTCACGCCTGTGGAGCGGGCGGATTACCGTGTGGGTGTTCCGAAGAAGGGCAAGTATACTCTGATCCTGGATGAAAAGCACGGGGCATACAAGACAGGCGAGATGAAGAGCTACACAGTGGAAAAATCAGAGTGCGACGGACAGCCATTCTCCCTGGCTTACCCTCTTCCTGCATACGGAACTGCAGTTTTCCGTTTTTAATGTCAAAAGAAAGGCCAAAAGAACGTTAAAAATTTATCAATTTAGGTATGTACTTTTATCTCAGGTTGTAGTAGAATAAAATCAATGCGGCAGATAGTCTGCTGCAGCACCGTCTATAATGTGTGGAAGGAGAGTATAATTATGGCAAAAGAACTCATTTTCAGCAGTGCGAAGAAAACCATCTATCGTGATGGCGACACTGTCATCAAGGAATTCTGTGATGGATTCCCAAAAGCCGAAGTCCTCAACGAGGCACTCTGTAATGCCCGTGTAGAGAACATTGAAGCTCTTAACATTCCTAAGATCCTGGGGGTAACTCTGGTGGACGGCAAATGGTCCATTATTAAGGAATATGTGGATGGCAAAACCTTAGAACAGCTCATGGATGAAAATCCTGAGAAGATTGGTGAGTATATGGAGCAGATGGTGGATCTCCACCTTCATATCCATGCTCAGGCCTGCCCGCTCCTTAACAAATTAAAGGAAAAGACCATGCGCTCCATCAAGTCCGTAGAGGAATTGGATGCAAGTCAAAGATATGAGCTTCTGACCAGGCTGGACGGCATGCCCAAACACACCAAGCTCTGCCATGGCGATTTCAACCCGTCCAACATCATTGTTGGCAATGACGGCAAGCTTTACGTCATTGACTGGGTACACGCTTCCCAGGGTAATGCGAGCGCCGATGTGGCAAGAACCTACCTTCTGCTCAGCTTAAAGGACAAGAAAAAGGCCGAGATGTACATGGATATTTTCTGTGAGAAGACTGGCACAGAGAAGCGCTATGTACAGGGCTGGCTCCCAATCGTAGCCGCTGCCCAGTTAGCCTACAAGCGTCCGGAAGAGAAGGAATTGCTGGAGAGCTGGATCAACGTATTTGAGTACCAATAAGATCTGCTTACACATTATTTACTATGAAAGTGTTGCCAAGCGGCTGTGCGGACTGTGTGCTTGCGCGCAAGGACGTACAGACATTTGGCAGCCAAGCCGGTATGAGGAAGCAGGCCCACAGGCCGGATTCCGAATACCGGAGGCAGCTGCGGGAGCACGAAGTGCAAAGCAGCTGACTTTCATAACCGGTGATGTCGCCGTCAGGCGATATGTCCATGGAAAAGCCCCCGGAACATACTGTCCCGGGGGTATTTTCAAGATTTGTCCTCTAAACGCTCTGCGCTCTCTCCTGCTTTTCCGCCTCCGCTGTGAGAGCCGCTTCCTCCTCAGCTTCCGGCGCAGGGCTTTCAGCCTCTTTTCCATCCTCTTCTGTCTTCCCGGCATCAGCGCTGTTTGTCAGGGCATTTCTGTCCTCCCGGCGCTCACATCGTCTGATAGGGAACATGACAGTTGCCTTAAACAGGTCGCCGTCGATCTCAAGATGGAAGGTGCCGCCCTGTATCTGGGTAAGGCTCTGGGCAATAGAAAGTCCCAGGCCGCTTCCCTCTGTAGTTCTTGCCACATCTCCCCTGACAAAACGCTCTGTCAGCTCATCTGCACTGATATTCAAAGGATTCTCGGACACATTCTTCATGGTAAAAACAGCCTGGCCGTCCTTCTCTTCCACATCCACATAGATCCTGCTGTGCTCCATGGCATATTTAAATGCATTTGTATAGAGATTCTCCAGCACGCGCCACAGCCGCCTTCCATCTGCACGGATGATCAGTGCTGCCTCCGGCAGGCTGGATACCAGCTCCAGATGACGCATGGCAAAGCGCTCCTCAAACTCGCCGTTGGTCTGCTGCACCAGCTCCACCAGGTTGATATCAAACATCTCAAGCTTTACGTTTCCTGAGCTTGCCTTTGAGGCCTCCACCAGATCCTCTGTCAGTGTCTTTAGGCGCTGAGACTTCTGATCCAAGACCTCCAGGTATCCGGCGATCTTCGGATCGCTTATCTTCTCCCTCTTTAACAGATCCACGTAATTGATAATGGATGTGAGAGGCGTCTTGATATCATGGGAAACATTGGTGATCAGGTCCGCCTTCAGGCGCTCACTTTTCACCTGCTCCTTAAGCGCTGTTCCGAGGCCGCTGCTGATATTGTTGATATGCTCTCCCATGCTCCGTTCCTTGCCTGAGAGGCGCTCCAGATTCACGGTATACTCCGTATTCCCCTGGGAAATATTGGAAACTGCTTCATCCAGAAGATCACGCTGTATGGATTTTTTGAACAGATAGTGGAACATCAAGCCATCGATCCCCACAGCCAGGGCGAAAAAGGAATAGAACATGATGCGGTAGCTCAGCGCATCTTTGCTGAACACAAACACAAACAGGAGCCCCCACATCATCGCAGCATTTCCACATAAGAACGCCAGATAGCAAAAGCACATCCCTGCCGCATAGGTAATATGTCCCAGATAATCCTTAAACGACTCCTTAACCCGTTTTGCAAGGCTGTTCTCCCATATGGCCCTGGCCTTGTACCGGCGGAGCATGCCAAAGAGGAACAGCACCATGCTTCCATAAAGTATGGTGGCTTTTACAACCTTTTTCCAGTAATCCATCTGGCTTTCCGTGGCAAAAAGGCCAATGAGCTGCATCGCCAGATGTCTCCCCAAATACAGGATGGCAGCTGTTCCCATTGCCCACAGAAGTATGTAAGACTCTGTGTGGAGCTCATCGACAGGATAGAGTTGGATCTCCTCTCTATTCTCATCTACGTGGCCCGACAGGATCGACAGCAGCACCAGGGTTACAATACACCCGATGATACCTGCCGCAACGCCCTGCATCCCCAGGATAAACCCGCTTCTGGCATCGCTGTATTCTTTGGCCTCTATGGCATAGGCATCCTGATAGGGATATGTGGTGTCAATGGAAATGATCATATAATTCTGGTCATTATCATAGGGATTCCACCACTCCAGCAAAGGGGCCATGTTGACCGGGACCGCAGCAAGATTGGTTTCCATTTTGATGGTATTGCCCGGAATATATACGTATTTTCCTGTTGTCTTAAACTCCTCCAGGCTCATATCCGGCGCGTTGGTGTATACGGTCTCTTCCCCGCTGTCGCTGCAGTAGACGATGCGGAACCGCATGTTGGCCGGTTTTTCAATATAGTTGTAGTAAATGAAGGAATACTCTCCCAGATGCTCCAATATGTCCAGAGACAGCTCCTCCATTGTCATCCTGTTTTCCAGAAAGCCGTCATTGGGCAGGCGGGGATTGTACATCTGATAATCAATAACGACCTCCCTCTCATCCTCCTCCATGGAGGTGGGAATGCCCTGAAGGACAAAATTCTCATCCAGATAATATCCTCTTGTCTTCGCGTAGCGCACCATCCAGTCCAGGGTATAGTCCTCCTGGCGGCCGGGGCCGTCTGTGATACCCACGATCTTCTTGTGCATATCCAGCTTCCCGTCTGTCTCAAACATATCCCTGTATCCCACATAGGAAAAAATATACTCAATATCCTTTCCCAGCTGGATGCTGAAGGCATCCGAATCCTCATAGGAATCATCGAAGATCCACTTGATCCCTTTTCCGTAATTGGCATTAAAATACATGACGCTGATGCCTGCCACCACCATAATGAGAAATAGGATATGGATGACTGTCAATGTCGTTTTCTTCCTGTAGATTTTTATCCTGGATCTCTCCATAACATCACCTACTGTTTTTCAATCTTGTATCCCACGCCCCAAACAACCTTCAGGTATTTGGGCTCCCTGGGATTGATCTCGATCTTCTCACGTATGTGACGAATGTGGACAGCCACCGTATTGTCTGCACCGATGGCCTCCTCATTCCATATCTGCTCATAGATCTCATCAATGGAGAATACCTTTCCCGCATTCTTCACAAGAAGAAGGAGGATATTGTACTCAATGGGAGTCAGCTTAATGGGATCACCGTCCACTGTCACTTCCTTATTGTCATCATTGATCTGAAGCCCGCCGCATTTATAAACCTGTCCCTCCATCTGCTGGTTCATATTGCCCAGCTGGGTATAGCGGCGGAGCTGGGACTTCACTCTTGCCACCAGCTCTAAGGGATTAAAGGGCTTTGTGATATAGTCATCTGCCCCTATGTTAAGGCCCAGGATCTTATCCGCGTCCTCTGACTTTGCTGAAAGGATAATGATCGGGATACTGCTGTTTTCCCTTACCTTAAGGGTCGTGCGGATCCCGTCAAGCCCTGGCATCATCACATCTACGATCAGCAGATCGACCTCATTTTTTTCCAGATTTTCCAAAGCCTCAAAGCCGTCGTAGGCCTTGATTACCTTGTACCCTTCGCCTGTAAGATAAATATCGATCGCTTCTACGATCTGCCTGTCATCATCACATACAAGTATTGTCTGCATAGGAACCTCCTTCTCTCATACCTTCTCATTTGTATTGCTTAGAATATCCTCCATGCACAGATAAAGTTGTTTGCCCACCACTGGCTTAAGCTTCTGTGCACTACCTTGCCATTACTGGAGGAAGCATCGATCACCATACCGCCGCCGGCAGCAATTCCCACATGTCCTCTTACCACTACGATATCCCCGGCTCTGATATCGCCAAAATTAGAAATTTTTGTATATCTTCCTGCATTGCGCCAGCCGGAGGAGGTCATATAGCTCTGGCTCACGCCAGCCTGGTTCAGACACCAGTATACAAAACCGGAGCAGTCAAAGGAGTTTGGTCCCTTTGAACCCCACACATAGGGGCTTCCGATCTTGGAGGAGGCAATAGATATGAGGGTGGAAGCACCTCCGCTGGCCGGTATATTGACAGAAGGAGAGGTGGTCTGGCCGCCTCCCGCAGCTCCTCCCGTACTTCCGCCGCCGGTTGTGCCCGGATTCCTTCCGGCAGTCCCGCCTCCGGTGCTTCCTCCTGCGTTTCCTCCTGTCCCCGCTGCCGGGCGCTTTACATTGTCGCCGGTCAGCTTTGCCATGGTCTGCACGCCTACCAGTCCGTCTGCCGTAAGGCCGTTGCGGTTCTGGAAATTCTTTACTGCATTCTCTGTTACCTCTCCGTAGTATCCTGTCACGTTGGCAGAAGAAAGGTATCCGTATTTGCTTAACAGCTGCTGTATCCTGGTAACAGAATCTCCCCGCTCACCTAACATGAGGCCGTTGGGACGTGCCTCTGAACTGTTTAGCACCATGCGGGTGGATGGGCCCAGATAGCCGTCCACCACCTGGTCGTTGCGGGCCTGGAACTGTTTTACTGCCACCACGGTGTCCTGTCCGTAAGCGCCGTCAGGGGTGGTAGTCAGATAGCCCAGCTCTTTCAAGCGCTCCTGACATGCCAGGACCACATCGCTCTTCTCTCCGTATGAGAGGAAATTGGGCTTGATCTCATCACTGTAAAGCAGGTTAAATGTCTGCTGTCCCACCTTGCCGTCCCGGCTTAAGCCATTGACCTCCTGCAGCTTCAGCACAGCTGCCTCGGTGGAGTCTCCAAAGTTGCCTGTCACCAGATCTGCCGTGGCCAGATAGCCCAGCTCGTAGAGACGCTGCTGTATCCTCTGGATATCATCGCCCTGTGTCCCCTTTGAAACAGCATAATATTTGGCGTCAGTAGACATGATCGCGTCCCAGGTGGTATCTCCTACGATTCCATCCATGGGCAGTTCGTTCTGTCTCTGAAAATGCTTCACTGCCTGCTGGGTCACTTCCCCATAATATTCCGTGGGCTCATCGTTGTCCATAAAGCCCAGCTCCATCAGTCTTTCCTGGAGCTTTTTTACGATCTCATGGCGGACACCGATGCGCAGGTACTGGGGAGCAGGCTCCGCATCCGGCAGGTCCACATCATTTAACCCCGGCAGTATCTGCCCGTCTAACCCCAGCTGGGCAATCGTTTCCGGCACAGCCTGGATCACCACCGGCTCAGAGGATACCTCCTCCTGCATTACAGGCTCCGCCTCTTTGCTGCTGCCGCAGCCCCCCAGCATCACAGCCACTGCCGTCATCTGAAAGGCCAGACGGCACACGGCATGTATGTTATATCTCTTCTTTCTGTCCATTGAAGTATGTACCTTTCCTTACTTCTTCTTTCCGTATCTTTCAGCTCTTACTTCAACATATTAACACATTTTAAGTTTGATTGCGATATGATTTTAAGGTCTTAAGAAAATTGAAAGGCCGGAGGAATTATTTTCCTTCCGGCCTGTCCTTTTACTTCTTTCCATCCCGCAGCTTTTTTCCGCTGCGTCCAAATTTTCTGCGCTTAAAAAAGGGAACCTTTGCAGCGGCAGCCTCAGCCTGTCCGCCCTTCTGATAGGACCGGATGGTCTCATCCAGCTGCCTGAAACGCTCCTCCTCCTTCTGATCGGAAGCCTGGAGGAGAAATTCCAGCTCCTTTGCCATCTTTTCGTTCACAAGACTGCTGATATCCTGGCTCAGCTTTTCATTGTTGACCTCCAGAGCTCTTCCAATGATCAGATTCATGATCTGCTGGAACTGGGCCATCTTATCCTCCATGGAAAGGACTGTCACCTCATCGCTCTTGACCGCAGCCAGGCTGCCTCCACGTTCTTCCTCCTTAAACTCCTTTAAGGCCGCATCCATATCCCGCTCCAGGATCTCATCTGACAGCTCCCCCTGGGCCTTGCCGTCCTTTTCTAAGACCTGCTCTAAGGCATGCTTGATCGCCTTCAGCTGATACCCCTTTTCCTTCAGGTTCTTCACCTGCTTAAACAGACGGATATGCAGATCCGTATAATACCGGTGTCCCATTTCATTGCGGGGAATATCAAGCTCCAGCTCCTCTTCCCAGTACCTTAATACATGGGCCTCCACATCCACCTTTTTGGATGCATCCGATATCAGATAATGTACTTCATCCATAGCCATTCTCTCCTTCACATCTAAAACAGGCATGTCCTGCCTTACTATTAATGTATGCGTTGAGAATGGCTATTATGACATTTATTTTTACTGGCCGCCTCCCTGAGGCCTTGCCGCATTCACAAACTTTGTGTACTCCGGCTTCCATATCAGGTTCACTGTGCCGATAGGGCCATTACGCTGCTTCGCAATGATGACCTCAGCCTCATTGGGATGCTCCGTATCCTTATTATAGTAATCATCACGGTAGAGGAACATGACAACGTCCGCATCCTGCTCAATGGCTCCCGACTCACGCAGGTCAGAAAGCATAGGCCTGTGGTCTGTTCTCGTCTCGCAGGCTCTGGAGAGCTGGGACAGTGCGATCACCGGAGCGTGAAGCTCCCTTGCCAGCGCCTTTAAGGAGCGCGAAATGTCGGAGATCTCCTGCTGGCGGTTATCGTTTCCGCCCTTGCGGCTGCCGCTCATGAGCTGCAGGTAGTCGATGATCACCACACTTAAGCCGTATTCCAGCTTCATCTTCCTGCACTTGGAGCGGAGCTCTGATACGGAAATGCCTGGGGTGTCATCGATGATGAGCTTAGAATTTCCAATGACCCCCACTCCCTCTACCACTGCATCCCAGTCCGAATCAGTCAGAGTACCCGTGCGCAGCTTCTGGGAATCCACATTGGACTCCATGGAAAGCATACGGTTAACCAGCTGCTCCTTTGACATCTCAAGACTGAATATCATACAGGGCAGGCCCTTGCGCACTGCCACATGATCCACTACATTCAGCACAAAGGCCGTCTTGCCCATGGAAGGACGGGCGGCGATCAGGATAAAGTCAGAGGGCTGGAAGCCGGAAAGCTTATAATCCAGGTCAATAAACCCGGAGGGGATCCCTGTGACCGTTCCCTGGTTCTTGTAGGCCTCCTCGATCTTTTCCAGCACATTGATGGCAACCTGCTTGATGGGCACAAATTCCTGGCCCCCGCGGTTCTGGAGCAGGTTAAAAATGGACTTTTCTGTATCTGCCAGAATATTGTCCAAAGGCTCCTTGCCTGCATAGCAGGTGTTGGCAATGTCCTCCGTTGTCCTTATGAGCCTGCGCAGCACAGCCTTCTCGCTGACAATATTGGCGTAGGATCTCACATTTGCCGATGTGGGGACTATGGTGACAATATCCCGGACAAAATCCAGGCTGCTGACCTCCGGCGGCACATCCTTTTCCTTTAAGCGGTCCTGGAGTGTCACAAGATCCACAGGCTTCCCCTCATTAAAGAGCTCCACCATGGCATCAAACATGATCCCGTACTGCTGCTGGTAAAAATCACTGCCTGTAATGATCTCCGATGCGGCGATCACCGCCTCCCGGTCCATCAGCATGGAGCCGATCACAGACTGCTCTGCTTCCAGACTGTGGGGAAGCACACGTTTTATCAGAGCTTCTTCCATAATTTCTTACGCCTCGACTACCTTTACTGCCAGCTTCGCAGTCACATCCTTGTGAAGCTTCACAGGAACCTCGAAGCTGCCGATGGATTTGATCGGGTCATTCAGTACAATCTTCTTCTTATCTACCTCCAGGCCCAGCTGGTCGCTTATGGCCTTGCCGATCTCTTTGGAGGATACGGAACCGAAGGCCCTTCCGCCCTCTCCGGCCTTGATGGAAACGGTAACAGAGGACTTCTCCAGCTTCTCTCCCAGGGCCTTTGCCGCTGCCAGCTGCTCTGCTGCGATCTTCGCATCATTTGCCTTCTGAAGCTTTAAGTCATTTAAGTTCTTTGCTGTAGCCTCTACGCCCAGCTTCTTCGGAAGAATGAAGTTCCTGGCATAGCCGTCGTTTACCTTCACGATCTGTCCCTTTTTTCCTAATGCTTTTACATCTTCTAATAATACGATTTCCATTTTGATCTCTTCCTTTCTGTCTCTATCTTAACTGTTCAGTACCCCCACAGTTACCTCTGCCTTAACTTATCACCCAAAACGCGGTCTGAACTTCTTAAGAAACCTGGCCTTCCTCCACCATCTGGCGGATAACCTCTTTCAGCCGTTCTTTGGCCTCCTCTATGGAGACCTTCTGCATCTGGGCGCCTGCGATGGTCCGGTGGCCTCCGCCTCCCAGCTTTTCCATCATAACCTGCACATTGACCTCGTCAATGGAGCGGGCGCTGAAATAAATCGTGCCATTATAATCTGTCAGAACCACGGAAGCCTTAATGCCCCGGATCTCCAGCAGCTCATTGGCTGCCTGGGCTCCAATGATGGTGGGGCTGTCAAGTCCCTCAGCCGGACACACGCTGATGGCAAAGGCATCCATATAAACCTCTGCAGCCCGGACGGCCTCGGCCTTTGCCTGATAATCCCGCATGTTCTCCCTGAACAGCTTGCGGACCCTGGTAATGTCTGCTCCGTTCCTCCTCAGGAAAGCTGCGGCCTCAAAGGTGCGGACTCCTGTCTGGTTGGTAAAGTTCTGCGTATCGATCACAATGCCGGCATACATGGCATCTGCCTCTGCCGGCCTTACGCGGATGCCGTCAGCAATATACTGCAGCACCTCCGCCACCATCTCGCAGGCAGAGGACGCATAGGGCTCCACATAGGAAAGCACTGCATTATCAATGATCTCACTGCTGGTCCTGTGGTGATCCAGCACAACGATGGTCTTCACCATACGAAGGAGGGAAGGTTCATCTGTGATACTGGGCCTGTTCACATCCACCACCACCAGCATGGTACCGGGATCCACAAGCTCCTGGGCCTGGGGCCCTTTTAGGAACATATCCTCAGGGTACTCCCCATTTCCGATAAAACGGTCCATCATGGGGCGCACAGAGGAGGTTACCTCATTTACAACAATGTTGGCTTTCTTGTTCATGGACATGGCAATGCGGTAAATACCGATCGCTGCTCCAAAGGAGTCAATATCCGCCAGTCTGTGTCCCATGATCAGAAGGCGGTCCTTGTTCTCCATCAGCTCGCGGAGGGCGTGGGCTTTCACACGGGCCTTCACGCGGGTGGTCTTTTCCATCTGCTGGGCCTTGCCGCCGTAATACTGTATCTTGTCAGCATCCTTTACAACTGCCTGATCACCGCCGCGCCCCAGGGCCATGTCAATGGAGGTTCTGGCATAGTCGTAATTCTGGCTGTAGCTGTCCCCGTTCATACCAATTCCGATACTTAAGGTGACTGCCATGTCATTGCCGATGTTGACTGTCTTTACATCTTCAAGAATAGAGAAGCGCTCCTCCTGGATCCTTGCCATATACTGCTGCTTGATCACAAAGAAATATTTGTCCTTCTCCATCTTCTTCACAATACCGTTCATGCCGGAAATATATTTGCTGATCTTACGGTCTATGAGAGCCGTGAGCAAAGAGCGGCGGACCTCCTCCACGCTCTCTAAGGCCTCATCATAATTGTCCAGATAAATAAGGCCTGCCACCAGCTTCTGGTCATGGATCTGCTGCATATACTTTAAGGTCTGGGTCTCGTCTATCAGATACACGGCTGTGACTGAAGCGCCTTTGCCCTCCACGCCAAACTCCACTGCCGCCGATCCCATATGGTCCAGCATGATCTCTTTCAGATCTACTCTGAACTTCCTCTCACCATAGGTAGTGTGAACGCTCATCATCTCCCCGCCTGTGGCAAGAAGCTCCTTTGTCACCTCCGGGAAAATGGCTGTGATATTTTTCGCAGCGCTCTTATCCACTGCCAGAACCTCCCGGAATTCCCGGTTCATCCATAGCAGACGGCCGCTGCTGTCTGTCACTGCATAGGGGATCAGCATTTCCTCCATCAGGATCTGGCTGCTCTGTCCGTAGGCAGAGGAAAATGAGATCAGCCCCGCCAATATCCCCCTTTTTCTGGAAAAGTAGAGCCACAACGCGATCCCTATATAGATCAGGGTGAAAACCGATACAATGATCCCCGCCTTTAAGGATACCGCCGCTACCAAAGCCGTCAGCAGGATCATAAAGACCGACATCATAAGCGGCCACTGCAGGTAAGTCCTGAAGGTTCCCCGCACCCTTCCTTTATCTCTCATGGTTTGCCTCCAATCATATCCGAAACTGGAATACGCCTATCTTAATAAGTATAGCATATTCGGACTTATTCGTCCAGAACAAAGAAAACCCTTGAGTTTCCGTTCTGTAGGATTACAATACATGTGTTACAACTGAATAATTAAAAAGCAGAGATGC